>NZ_JBFTZJ010000035.1:0-573 GCF_056406855.1 Mucilaginibacter sp. P1_A3 | reverse complement strand
CTTTTTCAGTTTTCAATCCCCTTTTCCTTCTCTCTTTTCTCTCTCAGCGGCGGGGTGCAAAAGTAGCAAACTTTTTGACTTTCCGAAAATTTATCTGATCTTTTTTTGAAGCTATCTTCTTCTCGCTTTCCCTCTTCCTGCTTCAAAAACCCTCTTCTTAACCTTTCTAAGAACAATCCCCGCTTCCTCGTTTGCGGGCTGCAAAGGTACGCCGATTTTACACTTACGCAAGCTGTTTTTAACAATTAATTAACCTATAAGCTTAACTCCTTAGCAATCAATCGTAAAAACTTTAGCAATGGCTCTTCAACGGGAATTATGCGGGGAAACGGGGGATATTATTCACCCGATAGCGCTATTCATGCCTTATATATGGTAAACTCCCTTCCGTTATATCCTGGTCTCTCTTTTTCAGTACATATATATTATATATACACCGTAATTGCGTTAGGGGTAGCAGCGGATACCGGCCCGAGCCTAATGCCTTGTGACGTATGAGCGGATGACCCGGCCGCAGGCGTATGAGCGGATGACCCGGCCGCAGGCAACGCCCAGATTGAGACGAATCCCTTA
>NZ_JBFTZJ010000034.1:0-772 GCF_056406855.1 Mucilaginibacter sp. P1_A3 | reverse complement strand
GCGACCTGACCCGGATGATGAGCAAAAAGTGCTTGATCTGCGTATGGGAGGTTGCAATAAGTTTGAAATAGCTTATCAGCTTAAACAAAAATCAAATAACTTTAACCCATCGCCGTCTGGTGTGTACAATATTCTAAAGCGGTATCAAAAGAACCGTTTACATGCGGCGGATAAGGAAATAAAGCGAAAGATCATCAAAGAACGTATGGGCCAATTAGGACATATTGACTGTCATCACCTGAGTAAAAGCGTGATCAGAGGCCAGAACAGGAGGTTATATCTGCTTTGCGTGCTGGATGATTATTCCCGCTTGGCCTGGGCACAGGTGATGGAAGACATCACCGCGCTGACTACCATGTTCACTGCCATGCATTGCATGCAGGCGCTCAAACGGGAGTTCGGCATCCAGTTCGAGGAGATCATTGCCGATAACGGCCCGGAGTTCGGTACTTCAACAAGTTTGCAAAAGCGGAACCATCCTTTTGAGCGAATGTTAATGGAAACAGGCATCAAACGGCGGTATATGCAGCCTTATCGGCCGCAAACCAACGGCAAGGTGGAACGCTTTTGGAGGACCCTTAAAGAAGACCTTATTGAAGATACCGATTTCGACAGCTTTGAAGAGCTGGAAGATGAACTCCTCAAATATCTTGTTTATTATAACTGGGAACGACCACATCAGGGCATCAATGGTAAAAAACCTATCGATATGGTCACCCTAAACAACAAATAAAAATACCTGATTCTGTTACCGAATTACTAAACCCTTACA
>NZ_JBFTZJ010000033.1:0-1015 GCF_056406855.1 Mucilaginibacter sp. P1_A3 | reverse complement strand
TATGCGAAACATTAACAATGACCTTACATTAAAGCGGAACTACCTGAATAAGTATCGTTTTCTAATTACAGAATATGAGCAGGTAAAACGCGGAGAGCACTCCATTTTTAGGTTTGCCAAGGATTTCTATTCAGCACATGATACTGATCCCCGAAGTTTCTTAAAGTATTACAATTTATTTAAACAATCGGGTAATGAGCTTGACCTGCTTCCGGGCAAGCGCGGTCCCAAATATGGTAGTCGCCGGCCATTACCCGACGATGAACAGCAGGTATTGGAATTGCGGGACCGGGGTTGCAATAAGTTTGAGATCACTAATCAGCTTAAACAAAAAGCTAATAACTTTACACCATCGCCTTCAGGTGTCTATAATATCCTGAAGCGGCATAACCGGAACCGTTTAAAGTCGGCAGACCGGGAAGTAAAGCGAAAGATCATTAAAGAACGCATGGGCCAGTTAGGACATATCGACTGTCATCACCTAAGTAAAAGTGTGATCAGAGGGCAAAACAGGAGGTTATATCTGCTTTGCGTGCTGGATGATTATTCCCGCCTGGCCTGGGCACAGGTGATGGAAGACATCACCGCGCTGACCACCATGTTCACTGCCATGCATTGCATGCAGGCGCTCAAACGGGAGTTCGGCATCCAGTTCGAGGAGATCATTGCCGATAACGGCCCGGAGTTTGGTACTTCAACAAGTTTGCAAAAGCGGAACCATCCTTTTGAGCGAATGTTAATGGAAACAGGCATCAAACGGCGGTACATGCAGCCTTATCGGCCGCAAACCAACGGCAAGGTGGAACGCTTTTGGAGGACCCTTAAAGAAGACCTTATTGAAGATACCGATTTCGACAGCTTTGAAGAGCTGGAAGATGAACTCCTCAAATATCTTGTTTATTATAACTGGGAACGACCACATCAGGGCATCAATGGTAAAAAACCTATCGATATGGTCACCCTAAACAACAAATAAAAATACCTGATTCTGTTACCGAATTACTAAACCCTTACA
>NZ_JBFTZJ010000032.1:0-1162 GCF_056406855.1 Mucilaginibacter sp. P1_A3 | reverse complement strand
GAAGAGAGATTCTGTGTTAATTATCAAATAATTTTTAATTTTGTTTACTTAAGGCGGCTTTATGTCAGCCTGTTTAGGGCGGTATAACTTCGTGTTTTATTCGCCCTAACTCTTTTTATACTGCTGCTGCATTTGTTTTTTGTAAGTATGCTTTATCATATTTCTTTTCTGTTGTCCAGATCGTATAAATCATTTCCAGTATTTTTCTTTGTACCGCGACCGCTGCCTTCATTTTGATCCCATGTTTTGATACCAGTCTGACGAATATGGCTTTAAAGCGCTCGTCGTGCCTTATCGCAGTTAAAGCAGGCATATGCATAGCTTTTCTTAGGTGCCGATTCCCTTTTTTCGAGATCCTGGGTTTTCCCTTGATCGATGTACCTGAATCTTTTACGATCACATCAAGGCCTCCAAAGCTTACCAGTTGTTTTTTGTTTCTGATCAATTCAAAGCCATTGGTTTCAGCAACTGTTATTACGGCTGTTAAACCTCCTACACCAGGTATTGAAGTAATGAGATTTACCTTTTTATGAAGTTCTTTGTCTGTCTTTACCAATTCAGCTATTTCCCGTTTGATCTCCCTTTCCTGCTCGTTGAATAGCTTAATTCGTTGATTTACCCGGTATATACTTCTTTCATTAGGATATGCTTCTGCCTGTTCTGCATGCAATCGATTTTTAGACATCGTACGGTCCGCTACAATCTGGTCCCGTTCCCGTGTCAGCTGTTTTAGATCTCTGAATATCTTTTTAGGCTTTTGCCATATTTCAAGCCTTCTTTCTAATCCAAACTGGCATATAGCCTGTGATGCTGTTTTATCCGTGATCGTTTTTATATCCAATGTCTTCATGTAACTGCTGATCTTATTGGGCAGTACAATACTTACTTCCAAACCCTGATCAATAAGATAATAGGCTATTTTCTCGTGATAAACCCCGGTTGCTTCCATTACATAACGAACAGCGACGTGATGATCAGCATGTTTCTTTATCCACACCAATAACGCGGTAAAACCTGATGGTTTGTTGGCAAATGTTTTATAAGCATAAACTTCTTTACAAAGGGATTGATCTACCCGCCCTAAAGAGACTACCAGTTCATCTTGTGCCACGTCAATACCGGCTACCTGTTTTAAAATCTTTGTCATCACWTAATTTGATTA
>NZ_JBFTZJ010000031.1:0-2346 GCF_056406855.1 Mucilaginibacter sp. P1_A3 | reverse complement strand
AGCGGCATGTGTGACTTGTTGTCCGTGAGTAAAGTAAGCGGACATTACAAGATGTTCTTTGTAATAACTGATTATCTGGTGAATGGAAACACCATTCCATCTATTTGAACAGATGAAAACACTTTCCTCATTTATGCAGGTGGCAACTGCATGGGTGCAGCAGGGAAGAAAGCAAGTAAGAATGGAATCTGACATTCAATCCTTTGCAAGTGTAGAGGTATGCGTAGGCAACGAACCTATGTTTGAATCATCGTCACTGTCAACAAGCCTACTCAGGTTATTCAACTACGGTTGTAAGGCTTGCCCAAAATGGGAACGATTACAGGATTGATGGTTATGTCGTCCATCAATCGTTCAAACAATTGTAATCCGGTGAAGAATAGGACGCTAACCCTTAGTCAATTAAGACCATACAGATAATCGGAACAAGGTAATCTTATTAAGGCTCTGATTATCAGAGGGAAGCCATCCTTATGCCTTAATAAGACGAGATTGGGTAAAAAGCAAATGCCTTTGGGAAAGCCAAAGGATAGGCAGACGTACCCACGACGTTAATGATAGATTTAGTAAGTAGCAACTTAAGACGATGAACACGGCAATACGACCGATGTATGAATGGAACACAATTAACTGGACGAAGGTTCAGCGTAATGTTTTCAAGCTGCAAAAACGAATTTATCAGGCAAGCATGCGCGGAGATATAATATCTATGCGCAAACTACAAAAACTGTTATTGAAATCTAATGCCGCCAAGCTATTGGCGGTTAGGAAAGTAACACAGGACAATCAAGGCAAGAAAACAGCGGGTGTTGATGGTGTAAGAAAACTAACGCCGGTGCAGCGAATGAAACTTAGCAACCAAGACTTATTGGAAGCAAAGGTTAAACCAACTCGCCGAATATGGATTCCGAAACCAAACAGCGATGAAAAACGCCCTTTGGGCATACCCGTTATGAAAGACCGTGCTGCACAGGCATTGGTTAAATTAGCCCTTGAACCCGAATGGGAAGCGAGGTTTGAACCCAATAGTTATGGGTTTAGGCCTGGTCGCTCAGTCCATGATGCTATTGAAGCAATCTTTTTATCAATCAAAAGTAAGCCTAAGTATGTATTAGATGCCGATATCGAGAAATGCTTTGATAAAATCAGTCATGAAAAACTGTTAACAAAGTTAAATACCATTCCCAGCCTAAGAAGATTGATTAGGGCTTGGTTAAAAGCCGGGGCGTTAGAGGATGATGTATTTAATCAGACTGAACAAGGCACGCCGCAAGGCGGTGTAATTTCTCCATTGTTGGCTAACATTGCATTACACGGCATGGAACAAATCGTTAAAGAGAAATTCCCTGTTCGTGGCGGCCCAATACTAATTAGATATGCTGATGACTTCTTAGTCTTTCATAAAGATCTCGCGGTTATAAATCATTGTAAGGCAGCTATAGAATCATGGCTTGCAGATATTGATTTAAACCTAAAAGAGGAAAAGACGAGAATTGCACACACCTTACTACAGGATGAACATGGCAACCGGGGATTCGACTTTTTAGGTATGCACATTAGCCAATACAATGTTGGCAAAACGCATACAGGAAAAAGCAACTATGGAAAGCCTCTCGGCTTCAAAACCTTCATTAGGCCATCTAAAAAGTCTCAAAAGAAACAACATAAAGCCATACAAAACATTGTGCGTCGTAATCGTACGATCGAACAAGAACGCCTGATAGAACAACTTAATCCTGTCATAAGGGGATGGAGTAAATTTCATTCAACAGTTGTATCAAAGAGGGTGTTTAGTAATATGTCACATAAGTTGTTTCAATCTTTGAGGCGATGGGCGAATCGAAGACACCCGAATAAGACCCAAACTTGGGTAAACCGCAAGTACTGGCGATTGGAAACCGGTCGTTGGACATTTGCTGCTCGTAAAGGGAAGCCTCTTAGGCTCTATAGTGAAACTCCAATCATCAGGCACGTCAAAGTTAAAGAGAACCGCTCACCATATGATGGTGACTGGTCTTATTGGGGAGCAAGGCTTGGACGATACCCTACGTTATCGAACAGAAAAGCCATGCTTTTGAGGAAACAGAAAGGTCGATGTTCAATATGCAAATTGCAGTTTACGTTAGGCGATGATATGGATACCGACCATATTATTCCTTTGCATTTGGGAGGAAAAGATATATGGGCTAATGTGCAATTATTGCACGCCCATTGTCATATCACCAAAACGAGGAAAGATAACTTGCTTCATATAAATGATTAACGGACGAGGAGCCGTGTGAAGGGAAACTTTCACGCACGGTTTTGAAGACCAGCCGTAGAGGCGACTCTACGGCTGAGTTTAAT
>NZ_JBFTZJ010000030.1:0-4681 GCF_056406855.1 Mucilaginibacter sp. P1_A3 | reverse complement strand
GTACAAAGAAAAATACTGGAAATGATTTATACGATCTGGACAACAGAAAAGAAATATGATAAAGCATACTTACAAAAAACAAATGCAGCAGCAGTATAAAAAGAGTTAGGGCGAATAAAACACGAAGTTATACCGCCCTAAACAGGCTGACATAAAGCCGCCTTAAGTAAACAAAATTAAAAATTATTTGATAATTAACACAGAATCTCTCTTCACCTGCGGTGGAAAGAGGGTCGGGAAAATTTTCAAGCCCCCTCTATGCGCGAAGCGGAGAGAGGGGTGACAAGCGCAGCGATGTCGGGGTGAGTCGACTCGCTGCCATTCAGTAACGTCATTTCCAGCTCATAATTTGGAAAAATTTTGTTACTGGCGATGACGATTTAAGAAAACTTTTACCTTTCACCTCAAATATATAACTTAGTACAATGAAGTTTTTCAAATATATACCCGCTGCGTTTTTATTGGTTTTAATGGTATCGTGCAAGCCAAAGCCCAGGGCTGTTGATGTGCCTGTTGTTGGTTTTGTTGATGCTTTTGAAGATGCTACCATATCCCAGGCCCGTATAGGTTTTATCGATGCCCTAAAAAAGAATGGATTTAGCGAAGAAAAGAAAACGGTACAAATAGAATACCGCAACGCTCAGGGCAATATCCCTACGCTGACACAAATTGTAAATTATTTTATATCAGAAAAGGTTGATCTGTTGGCCACCTGTACTACACTGGCCACAGTAACTGCTTTGCAAAATACTAAAACCATTCCCGATTTTGCCATGGTATCGCCCGTGCCCGGGCGGATGAAGGTACTTGATGCCAGTGGTAAAGCCCCGGTTAACCTGTTTGGCGCATTGGAAGAGTTGAACTATATTGATACTTCGTTTTCTATCATCCCTAAATTAGTAAAACCAAAAGGTGCAAAACTTGTGGTGGGGATGATTTATAACCAGGCGGAGCCGCAATCGGCAGATGCCGTTGACCGTATTAAGACTTTGGCTGCCAATCAGAATGTTACCATTGTTGCCCTTCCTGTAAATACATCTGCCGATGCACAACTGGTTACACAAAGCCTGTTGAGCAAAAATATAGATGCATTTTTTGCTAACCCGGATAATACCGTATTCGCCTCGTTCGAGACGATATTGAAAAGCTGCAATGAAAAAAATGTGCCCATATTTACCAGCGAGGCCGGTTTGGTACAGCGTGGTGCAGTTGCCGCTTTTGGCGCGGATATTTACCAATGGGGATACCAGGCAGGTGAGCAAGCGGCCCAATATTTAAAAACGCATAAAACGGATGGTTTAAAGTGGGAGATGGTAAAAGTTAGGAAGAGGGTTTATAACGCTGCCGCTGCCAAAAAGTACAATATTACTATCCCATCAAATTTCGAGGCTGTTAAATAAATCACAAATAATATATACACGATATCGATTTTAAGATACTTAGGCTTTCGGCTTTCAAATATGGATTTTTACCTTACCGCCTTATTACAGGGACTATGTTATTCGGCCATTGCGCTGGGTATTTATATCTCTATGAAAATATTTAACATTCCTGATATTACAACCGACGGAAGTTATACACTGGGTGGCGCGGTTACCGGTATTATGCTCACTCACCATCAATCTACCTGGGTTATTTTACCTGTGGTTATTATCGCGGGTGCATTGGCAGGCGCGTTAACCGGACTAATCCATACCAAGCTTAAAATAAATGCCCTGCTGGCCGGTATCCTGGTCATGACGGGGCTTTACTCTGTTAACCTGATTGTTTTAGGGCGATCAAATTTACCGGTAAGCAACCTGCCCTCATTGTTTAACAACCTGCACCTGATAGCTGATCCTAATCAGAATACACTGATCATTATATCAATTTTTGTAGTGGTGGTTACTTTTTTAATTGGCTACCTGCTCAAAACAGATTTCGGCATAGCCATGAGGGCTACGGGCAACAGCGAGTCCATGATTCGTGCCCTTGGCGTAAATACCGATAGGATGAAGATCACCGGGCTTGCGCTGGCTAACGCGCTTACTGCATTGAGTGGATATTTGATAGTACAGTTTCAGGGTTTTGCCGATATCAGCATGGGGATAGGAATAGTGATTGTTGGATTGGGCTCGGTCATCATAGCCGAAACGCTTATCAACTGGTTTCGCATTACTAAGGTGTGGCTCAGTTTAATTTTGGTGCTTACCGGCGCGGTAATATTTCAAATGGTACTTGCCCTTACATTAGCCATCGGTGTTGATCCTAACCTGCTTAAACTGGTTACCGCTGCTTTTGTATTGCTCATCGTTAGTTTACCCCGTTTATCATTCAACAAAGCCTCATGATAGTTATTAATGATGTTCATAAAGTTTTTAACAAGGGTAAGGCTAACCAGGTAAACGCGGTAAATGGCATCAGCCTGAATATTAAAAATGAGGAATTTTTGGTGATCGTAGGCTCAAACGGCTCAGGTAAAACTACATTGTTGAACCTGGTAGCAGGCAGCGTGAAACCGGATAAAGGGACTATCATTATAGATGATAACGATGTGACCAGGCTTGCCGATCATAAGCGCAGCCAGTGGATAGCCCGTGTTTTTCAAAATCCAATGAGCGGCACGGCATCTGATCTGAGTATTCTTGATAATTTCCGGCTGGCAGCTATCCGCACAAAACCCAAAGGACTTTCCATTGGCATAGATGATAGGTTTAAGCAGGGGGTAAAAGACAAGATTGCTACACTGGGTATGGGGCTGGAGAATAAGATTGAACAACCAATGGGTACACTATCAGGCGGACAGCGCCAGGCATTAACGCTTTTGATGAGTGTGATGGATAGCTGCAAAGTTTTACTATTGGATGAACCCACTGCCGCGCTTGATCCACGATCTGCAGAGGTGGTGATGCGGACGGCTGATAAACTGATAGCCGATTTTAAACTGACTGCAATACTCATTACCCATAATTTAAAAGACGCCTATAATTATGGAACAAGAATAATACAAATGAGTGAGGGCTTGATCATCAATGATTTAAATCAAAAACAAAAGGCTGCCCTAAAGCAAAATGACCTTTTCAATTGGTTTGGTTAAAAATTGGCAAAATAATTGTAATGGAATCAATACCATGAAAAACAATAATTTTGAAACTATATCCGACGCTTACCAGTTAGTAAGCGGCGCGAAAATAAAAGGAAAGCAGCAAGACGAAATTTTCGAGCTTGGAACGTATGACGCCCTGAAAAGAGGCTATACCCTTTACCCGCTGGAACACGGCGTTAAGTACAATGATTTTAGCGTAATTGTATCAGAAAGAGAACTGAAAAATAATTTTTTGATAGAAGGTACTAAGGTTAACGCGGCTATAGCGGCTTAAAGATCTGGATATTACCTTTGTTTAAAAAAGTTGCCGCAGAGTGGCATAGCCACGGCTAATATTGTAACAACGGATTTTAATCCGTTGAAAAAGAAGCAGCGCATAAAAAGAACCATAGGTTCGGCCTATGTGTTAAGCATGCTAAAGGTTATTTAGCATGCAAGAAACGCAGGTAGCCCATTAAAAACAAAATGCGCCGTGCCTACGGCACTCTTTTTTAATTCATTTACAATCCAACGGATTAAATCCGTTGCTATAAGATCTTTCGAGCCTACGGCTCTATAAAAATTTAAATTTATAGGGGGCTTGGTTTTTGCCAAAGTTCTCTGCAATGTCATCATCAGCCTCACATTTTGCATTCTCCAACATTAATTGTAAATTTGTAAAAAAATAAATGATGCTGTTAAAATATTCATTCTGCGAAAAAACAATGTGGTCCAAGGGAGCACAGCAGAAGGGTTATGCATCAATAATACTCTTCTCAAGTCCGGTTTAGCGAAATAACTTAATTACACCGACAGAATTTATTACATCATTATTTATTCAATTAGTTTGCGTTAAGCAGGCATTTTATCACATAACAAATTTATGGACACTTATTATACTATAGAGGAAAAGTATTTGCAGGCCGTGGATAAGCTCTCCTATGGAAAAACTACTAAAGGACTTAAGTTACTGAACGAGATCATCAGCAATGATCCTTTATACGCACGTGCACACCACCAGCTGGGCATGATATATTATTACGAAATTAAAGATTACCAAACCGCAGGCTATCACTTTAAAACCTGTATGGAGCTTGAACCATCTTTTCCTGATAATTATACAGATTACCTTGATCTGCTTGTTTTTTTAAATATGGAAAAACTGGTAAACACCGTATCTGTCAAAGCCCTTAATACGCCCGGAGTAGATACCGCCGGTATTTACGATTTGCTTGGCTTATTCTATGAAAAAAACAAGCAATGGACAAATGCTTTAACCTACTACCATAAAGCATTTATGGATGTTACGGTAAATGAAGAAAGAGCAGATATTGAACAAAGCCTAAAACGTGTGCGCTCAAAAATGGAACATACGCTGGCCTACACTTATCATATTACGGAGTAAAAAGCAGAAAGCGTAAGGCTTAAAGCGGAAAGCTTTTCTGGAAATTAACTAAAAAAATAGCGATGGTAAAACCATCGCTATTTTTTTAGCCTTTAGCCTTTAGCCTTTAGCCTTTAGCCTTTAGCCTTTAGCCTTTAGCCTTTAGCCTTTAGCCTTTAGCCTTTAGCCTTTAGCCTTTAGCCTTTAGCCTTTAGCCTTTAGCCTTTAGCCTT
>NZ_JBFTZJ010000029.1:0-6119 GCF_056406855.1 Mucilaginibacter sp. P1_A3 | reverse complement strand
CGCAGTACCATCGGCTCTGGCGGGCTTGACTTCTCTGTTCGGAATGGGAAGAGGTAGACACCGCCGATATAGGCACCTGAATTTCTTTTGAGCTAAAAGCTCAAGGCTAAAAGCATAAAGCTTTTTTGCCAATTCATTATTTGTTTGCTGCTCCGCTTTCGGCTTTACGCCTTTAGCTCTCAGCTAAACAATGACATATTATTGAAAGAAGTTCTTGATCAAAGAAAACAACAGTATTAGTTTTTGTTCGGGATGGATACGAATACCCATCCCATTATTACCTGCTATGAGAAAGCTTCGGGCAATTAGTATCACTCGGCTATGATGTCACCACCTTTATACCTATGACCTATCAACGTAGTAGTCTCCTACGACCCTCAATGGAAGTCTCATCTTGTGGCTAGTTTCGCACTTAGATGCTTTCAGCGCTTATCTATTCCCAACGTAGCTACTCTGCAATACAGCTGGCGCCATAACAGATTCACCAGAGGTTAGTCCAACCCGGTCCTCTCGTACTAAGGTCAGCCCCACTCAAACTTCCTGCGCCCACAACAGATAGGGACCGAACTGTCTCGCGACGTTCTGAACCCAGCTCGCGTGCCACTTTAATGAGCGAACAGCTCAACCCTTGGGACCTTCTCCAGCCCCAGGATGTGACGAGCCGACATCGAGGTGCCAAACCTCCCCGTCGATATGAGCTCTTGGGGGAGATCAGCCTGTTATCCCCAGCGTACCTTTTATCCTTTGAGCGATGGCCCTTCCATGCAGAACCACCGGATCACTATATCCGTCTTTCGACCCTGCTCGGCTTGTCTGCCTCACAGTCAAGCAAGCTTATGCTATTGCACTCCACGTACGGTTACCAAGCGTACTGAGCTTACCTTTGAAAGCCTCCGTTACCTTTTTGGAGGCGACCACCCCAGTCAAACTACCCGCCAAACAATGTCCTCCACATTGCAGAGTTAGACACCAGATACAAAAAGGGTGGTATTTCAACGTTGACTAACTGACTCCTAGCGAAGCCAGATCACAGTCTCCCACCTATCCTACACATCCTGTATCCGATATCAATGTTAAGTTGTAGTGAAGGTGCATGGGGTCTTTCCGTCCCGTTGCGGGTAACCGGCGTCTTCACCGATACCACAATTTCACCGAGCTCATGGCTGAGACAGCGCCCAGATCGTTACACCATTCGTGCAGGTCGGAACTTACCCGACAAGGAATTTCGCTACCTTAGGACCGTTATAGTTACGGCCGCCGTTTACCGGGGCTTCGATTCAATGCTTCGAATTGCTCCTAACATCCCCTCTTAACCTTCCGGCACCGGGCAGGTGTCAGGCCATATACGTCATCTTTCGATTTTGCATAGCCATGTGTTTTTGTTAAACAGTCGCCTGGGCCTTTTCACTGCGGCTGGCATTGCTACCAGCGCCCCTTCTCCCGAAGTTACAGGGCCATTTTGCCGAGTTCCTTAGCCATGATTCACTCGAGCACCTTAGGATTCTCTCCTCGACTACCTGTGTCGGTTTACGGTACGGGTTTTTATAACCTGAAGCTTAGCGGGTTTTCTTGGAAGTCTGATTACCTGAACTATTACCGCCTCCGAAGATTTGGTATACTATCAGCTT
Source organism: Mucilaginibacter sp. P1_A3 (assembly GCF_056406855.1). NCBI lineage: Bacteria > Pseudomonadati > Bacteroidota > Sphingobacteriia > Sphingobacteriales > Sphingobacteriaceae > Mucilaginibacter > Mucilaginibacter sp. P1_A3. Next base: position 4,491 of record NZ_JBFTZJ010000029.1, on the reverse strand, counting down.
TCAGCATGGTCTGCGTACTTAACTACAGTCCATATACCTACGGCCTTTAACGAACTATTCCGTCAGTTCGCGTCAGTGTCACTACTCCGTCACCGCATCGCAGTTATAAAAAGTACTGGAATATTAACCAGTTGTCCATCGGCTACGCCCTTCGGCTTCACCTTAGGCCCCGACTAACCCTGATCCGATTAGCGTTGATCAGGAAACCTTAGTCTTTCGGTGGGCGGGTTTCTCTCCCGCCTTATCGTTACTTATGCCTACATTTGCTTTTCTATAACCTCCACAGTCGGTTGTCCCTCCTGCTTCGCCGGCATATAGAATGCTCCCCTACCAGATACATTGCTGTAAATCCATAGCTTCGGTATACTGCTTGATGCCCGTTTATTATCCATGCCCGATCGCTCGACTAGTGAGCTGTTACGCACTCTTTAAATGAATGGCTGCTTCCAAGCCAACATCCTAGCTGTCTATGCAATCGGACCTCGTTAGTTCAACTTAGCAGTAATTTGGGGACCTTAGCTGATGGTCTGGGTTCTTTCCCTCTCGGCCCTGGACCTTAGCACCCAGAGCCTCACTCCAGCGTATATTAATAAGCATTCGGAGTTTATCTGGATTTGGTAGGATTTGACTCCCCCGCACCCAATTAGTAGCTCTACCTCTTATTAACTCAACCGCCAGGCTGTTCCTAAAAACATTTCGGGGAGTACGAGCTATTTCCCAGTTTGATTAGCCTTTCACCCCTACCCACAAGTCATCCGGAAACTTTTCAACGTTTATCGGTTCGGTCCTCCAGTACCTGTTACGGCACCTTCAACCTGCCCATGGGTAGATCACAAGGTTTCGCGTCTACCTCCCCTGACTATACGCCCTATTCAGACTCGCTTTCGCTTCGGATCCGTGTCTTAAACACTTAACCTTGCCAGGAAAGAGTAACTCGTAGGCTCATTATGCAAAAGGCACGCCGTCACGGAACAAGTCCGCTCCGACCGCTTGTAAGTACACGGTTTCAGGTTCTATTTCACTCCCCTGTTCGGGGTTCTTTTCACCTTTCCCTCACGGTACTGGTTCACTATCGGTCTCTCAGGAGTATTTAGCCTTACCGGATGGTGCCGGCAGATTCCCACAAGGCGTCTCCGACCTCGCGGTACTCAGGATTCCACTATCCTATCATTACTTACCCGTACGCAGCTCTCATGCTCTATGGCCGGGTTTCCCACCCCGTTCCGGTTCATTTTGATATTCATATTGTGGTCCTACAACCCCAATTATGCCGTAACATAATTGGTTTGGGCTTTTTCCCTTTCGCTCGCCACTACTCAGGAAATCATTATTATTTTCTCTTCCTCTGCTTACTTAGATGTTTCAGTTCAGCAGGTTTGCGCATATTTGCGACTAGTCTTCAACTAGCCAGGTTTCCCCATTCAGAAATCTACGGATCAATTCATATTTGCTGATCCCCGTAGCTTATCGCAGCTTATCACGTCTTTCATCGCCTCTGAGAGCCAAGGCATCCCCCGTGTACCCTTTCTTACTTTCTTCTACTATACCGCCTTTTGCCCGGTATGTATGCTTTTGATTCTTGTTGTAATTCAGTATCAAGTAGCTAGTATCAAGTATCAAGACCGAAGCCCTTCCTCTTTTTACCTTTTTCCTTGAACTTCAGTCTACAACTGTCCTCTATACTGTTGTCTTCTTTTTTTCAATTACTTCTTCCAATATGTCAAAGAACGTTTTGCAGAAAAGAGTCAAGATATCAGAGTCAAGAGTTAAGACTACTGTCCTGGTTCTTGATTCTTGCTTCTTGCTTCTTCCTAGCATGGTGGAGAATAACGGATTCGAACCGTTGACCCCCTGCGTGCAAGGCAGGTGCTCTAGCCAGCTGAGCTAATCCCCCTAAAGATTATCGTATTTAGTAGTTAGTATCATGTATCAAGACTTTTCTCTTATCTTGCTACTATATACTTGCTACCTGATACTCACCTTTCGTAGTCCCGAGCAGATTTGAACTGCTGACCCCTACATTATCAGTGTAGTGCTCTAACCAAACTGAGCTACAGGACTTTTTTTCAGTTTGCAGTACTTAGTTTGCAGTTTGCTTCATAGTTAGCTCTTGTTGCCAACTGCTAACTGCATTACTGCCCACTGTGAACTGCCTACCGTATCCTTCGCTCGCCTTTTGGCTTCGCTCCACATCGATGGCTTCATCTTTTGGGTTTTCCTTTTGTGTGTTTAATTATTGAATGACTGAATTACTGAAGGAATGATTTAATGTATGGTATCAACCACTCACTTAATCAACCAATCAAACCCAATCAACCAATTTTAAGAAATAATCATGTAGGTAACTTGTTACAATATCTTCAGTCGATTTTGATACTGCTCCAGAAAGGAGGTATTCCAGCCACACCTTCCGGTACGGCTACCTTGTTACGACTTAGCCCCAGTTACCGACTTTACCCTAGGACGCTCCTTACGGTTACGCACTTCAGGCACTTCCAGCTTCCATGGCTTGACGGGCGGTGTGTACAAGGCCCGGGAACGTATTCACCGCGTCATTGCTGATACGCGATTACTAGCGAATCCAACTTCACGGGGTCGAGTTGCAGACCCCGATCCGAACTGTGAATGGCTTTGAGAGATTGGCATCCTGTTGCCAGGTAGCAGCCCTCTGTACCATCCATTGTAGCACGTGTGTAGCCCCGGACGTAAGGGCCATGATGACTTGACGTCGTCCCCTCCTTCCTCTCTATTTGCATAGGCAGTCTGTTTAGAGTCCCCACCTTTACGTGCTGGCAACTAAACATAGGGGTTGCGCTCGTTGCGGGACTTAACCCAACACCTCACGGCACGAGCTGACGACAGCCATGCAGCACCTAGTTTCGTGTCCCGAAGGACTAGAGCGTCTCTGCTCTATTCACTAACTTTCAAGCCCGGGTAAGGTTCCTCGCGTATCATCGAATTAAACCACATGCTCCTCCGCTTGTGCGGGCCCCCGTCAATTCCTTTGAGTTTCACCCTTGCGGGCGTACTCCCCAGGTGGAATACTTAACGCTTTCGCTTAGACGCTGACCGTATATCGCCAACATCGAGTATTCATCGTTTAGGGCGTGGACTACCAGGGTATCTAATCCTGTTTGATCCCCACGCTTTCGTGCCTCAGTGTCAATTAAACCATAGTAAGCTGCCTTCGCAATTGGTGTTCTGTGACATATCTATGCATTTCACCGCTACTTGTCACATTCCGCCTACCTCTAGTTCATTCAAGCTCTTCAGTATCAAAGGCACTGCGATAGTTAAGCTACCGTCTTTCACCCCTGACTTAAAAAGCCACCTACGCACCCTTTAAACCCAATAAATCCGGATAACGCTTGGATCCTCCGTATTACCGCGGCTGCTGGCACGGAGTTAGCCGATCCTTATTCTTACCGTACATTCAGCTTGATTCACGAATCAAGGTTTATTCCGGTACAAAAGCAGTTTACAACCCGTAGGGCAGTCTTCCTGCACGCGGCATGGCTGGTTCAGGCTTCCGCCCATTGACCAATATTCCTTACTGCTGCCTCCCGTAGGAGTCTGGTCCGTGTCTCAGTACCAGTGTGGGGGGTCATCCTCTCAGATCCCCTAAACATCGTAGCCTTGGTAAGCCTTTACCTTACCAACTAGCTAATGTTCCGCATGCCCATCTTGTTCCTATAAATATTTGATCACATTGCAATGCTGCATCATGATGTTATGCGGTCTTAATCTCTCTTTCGAGAGGCTATCCCCCTGAACAAGGTAGGTTACATACGTGTTACGCACCCGTGCGCCACTCTCAAGGAAAGCAAGCTCTCCTATCCCGTCCGACTTGCATGTATTAGGCCTGCCGCTAGCGTTCATCCTGAGCCAGGATCAAACTCTCCATTGTAAAATGTTTTGTTTGTTCACTGACCCTATTATTAATAATAGAATCTGTATATAAYTATATCTTTATACAGTATCTCTCTTCTTTTGTTATCATAACTCCTCCGCTCCTGCTTTCGGCTTTACGCCTTCCGCTTTTCGCTTTAGTGTTACTCTACATGATTTTCTATTTCTTAAAAGAACTTTCTCGCTTCATCATCCGAATCCGCTATATGTTTTGGAGGTTTTAACACCTCTTAACTTTTCATTTTTATTGGCTAAAATCGCTTTAGCTTTCTTTACTTCTTTTCCTCTTTCAAGGACCCTTCCGTTTGGGTCTGCAAAGGTAGAAACCTTTTCCGCTTTTCCAAAACCTTTTTCGCTTTTATTTTTTCAAGCGCTTTTTCAGTTTTCAATCCCCTTTTCCTTCTCTCTTTTCTCTCTCAGCGGCGGGGTGCAAAAGTAGCAAACTTTTTGACTTTCCGAAAATTTATCTGATCTTTTTTTGAAGCTATCTTCTTCTCGCTTTCCCTCTTCCTGCTTCAAAAACCCTCTTCTTAACCTTTCTAAGAACAATCCCCGCTTCCTCGTTTGCGGGCTGCAAAGGTA
>NZ_JBFTZJ010000028.1:0-6147 GCF_056406855.1 Mucilaginibacter sp. P1_A3 | reverse complement strand
ATGTTTTGGAGGTTTTAACACCTCTTAACTTTTCATTTTTATTGGCTAAAATCGCTTTAGCTTTCTTTACTTCTTTTCCTCTTTCAAGGACCCTTCCGTTTGGGTCTGCAAAGGTAGAAACCTTTTCCGCTTTTCCAAAACCTTTTTCGCTTTTATTTTTTCAAGCGCTTTTTCAGTTTTCAATCCCCTTTTCCTTCTCTCTTTTCTCTCTCAGCGGCGGGGTGCAAAAGTGCGAATTATTTTTTGATCTGGCAAGTGAAACGTTCACTTATTTTAATCTATTTTTATTCGCTAACTTTTCAAAAAACAACGCTCTTTTTCTTGAGCGGCCACAAATGTACACAGAAAACCCCTTACGTACCAAGAGAATCTTTCAAATAATTAAAACAATATACAAGTACCTGTAAACTAACATCAAACTAATCCCGCCAACCTATTAATACCGGGCTATAATAGCATTTATTGAATTTGTATATTTACAAAGTATATGAACGACCATCAATTTCCTGATAATTTCCTGCAATCATTAAGCGCGGAAAATGGATTTAACGAAGAAAATTTCATCAAAGCACATCAAATTGCTGATGCGCCTACCTCTATAAGGTTAAATCCTTTTAAGCCTTCGGCATCAAAAACAGACGAGCAGGTGCCATGGTGTGCCGACGGTTTTTACTTAAACACCCGCCCATCCTTCACTTTCGACCCGCTTTTTCATGCCGGTTGCTATTATGTACAGGAGGCATCGTCTATGTTTATTGATCATATATTTAAAAATATCAGGCCAAATATTGATGAACCTGTAAAAGTGCTCGACCTTTGCGCCGCCCCGGGAGGCAAAAGCACCTTGCTTAACTCGGCCATTAATGCCGATGATCTGTTAGTGGCCAACGAAATTATCAAAACCCGCGTACCTGTATTAACCGACAATCTTAGCCGCTGGGGGCAGGCCAACGTTATCGTGAGTAATAACGACCCTAAAGATATTGGCAGACTTAAAAGCTTTTTTGATATTATACTGGTTGATGCACCCTGCTCGGGCTCGGGCATGTTCAGAAAAGATCCCCAGGCGATGAACGAATGGTCTGAAGCCAATGTGGAGCTTTGCCATCAGCGGCAGGAGCGGATTCTTGCCGATATATTGCCGGCCTTAAAAGAGGATGGATACCTTATATATAGTACCTGCTCCTACTCGCACCAGGAAAACGAAGATATACTGGATTGGCTTTGCCACGAATTTGATCTGGAAAGCATCCGCATACCTATATATAAGGAGTGGGGAATTGTTGAAACGCAATCGGCCAATAAACAGGCATGGGGATATCGTTTTTACCCCGGACAGGTTAAAGGTGAGGGCTTATTTGCCAGTTGCCTTAAAAAGAAAACCAATACCGGCGAACTGGGCAACTTTAAAAACAATATGCATCAAAAAGTAAGCAGTACCGAAATTGACCAGGTAAAAACATACATCAATAGCCCCGATGATTTTTATTATTTTAAAGTGAACGAAGATTGGCTGGCCATTAACCGTGTACATAAGGAAAGCCTCAATATTTTACAACGACACCTTTATCTTAAAAAATCGGGCGTACGCGTTGGTAAGCTGATGGGTAAGGATCTGATTCCCGATCATGAACTTGCTTTAAGTACTATCATGAATAAGGATGCCGTTTTGCAAACCGAATTAACCTATGATCAGGCTATCCAATATCTGCGACGTGATAACATCGACCTCCAACCAACCGAAAAAGGCTGGAGTTTAATGAATTTTGAAGGGCAGGCTTTGGGATGGGCTAAATTACTGCCAAATAGGATTAATAATTATTACCCTAAAGAGATCAGGATATTGGCGAGCCCCCCAACCCCCTAAAGGGGGAGCTTTTTGAATAGCATAGTGGGAACTGTGTTTTTCCCCCTTCAGGGGGTTAGGGGGCCTCTAATACTGCCCGGTAGACAATAATACCAGCGTACAGGCTTCCTCCGTTTCAATTCCTTTTTCATTGGCCAGGCGGCGCAGTTCAGAATTTTCGGTGCCGGGGTTAAAAATTATACGCCTGGGGTTGGTATTCAATATATAATCATACAGCGGCGGTTGGTTTTGCGGACCAACATATAAGGTAACTGTATCGATATCGTTATGGATAGCCTCTGCTTTTTCTATCGGTACACCAGCTATCTCGCCGGTTTTTATGCCCACATTAACTATAGTGTGGCCGCGGCCTGCTAATCTATTGGCGGCGAGGTTTGCATATCTGCTGGTATTTGGTGTTGCCCCCAGTATAAGTGTTTTTTTATCAGCCATTGATGATCCTGTTTAATAATGCTACCTGGCCAGAGTGATATATATGATGCTGAATTAGTCCGTTGATCAATTCTTCATAAGTAACACCTGTGCCCAGCTCGCGGTCCCGTTCGTCTGTTGTTAACTCATCCCATTGTTCCGGAGAGAACTTTTGGATAATGCCAATCAAATTTACGTTCACCAGCTTTAAATCTTCAACATAGTTTTGCCATTTTTGTTCGTCGGGGGCACCGGTCGGGGGCCAATCGCCACTTGTGGGGATGCCGGACGGTAAACCATTCATCCTGTCCATTACCTCTTCTGTCCAGGCTATCATGTGTAAAACAATCTCCGCAATATTATGTGCCGATCCAGGCGGCTTTTCATAAGCGGCCTCAAAACTGATGCCTTCCACAATTTTATAAACCGACGGGCCATACCATGGATCGCCCGATAATATCGTTTGTAATTTGCTGCTTAATTCTTCAGAAATGGTCATGCTAATATTTTTAAAGTTGCCAATGCACAGTTGATGCCGTCTATTGCAGCAGAAATAATGCCACCCGCGTAACCCGCGCCTTCTCCGCAAGGAAATAATCCCGCTACCTGCGGATGCTGCAACGTTTCTTTATCCCTTGGGACTTTTACTGGCGATGACGTACGTGACTCTACTCCCACCAAGATAGCTTCATTGGTATAATATCCCTTCATTTTTTTGCCAAAGGCCGGCAAAGCCTTTTGCAATCGTTTATTTATCCATGCAGGTAATACCTCTTTAAGCTCGGTACTTTTGGTACCGGGAAGATAAGAGTTTACCGGCAGATCATTTGATAATCGCCCTTCTACAAAATCAACCATGCGCTGGCCGGGAGCAACCAAGTTTCCTCCACCTGCATTAAATGCGGCATGCTCTACCTGTTGCTGAAAGCGCAGCATTTTAAACGGATCCTTATCATCCCCAGCAACATCTTCCATGTTGATCTGTACTACCGTACCCGAGTTGGCAAACGGATTATTACGTTTTGATGGGCTCCAGCCGTTCACCACAATTTCGTTTACTTCAGTGGCGCAAGGCGCGATGATACCGCCCGGGCACATGCAAAATGAAAATACTCCCCGATCCTCCACCTGCTCAACCAGGTTATAATAAGATGGCGGCAAATCAGGACCGCGGTATTCGCAATGATACTGTGCGCGATCAATTATTTCCTGCGGATGCTCAATCCTTACACCTAAAGCGAAAGGTTTTGCTTCGATCAAAATATTTTGATGGTGCAGCATTTCAAATACATCCCTTGCCGAGTGGCCCGTCGCCAGGATCACGGCATCGGCGGTCATTTTTTCGCCCGATGCCAGCTTTACACCCTTTATCTTGCCAAACTCTACCAGCAAAGCGGTAACTTTTGTATCGAAATAAAATTCGCCGCCAGCGTTCAAAATTGTTTCGCGCATGGCAGTAATAATCTGGGGTAATTTATTAGTACCTATATGCGGGCGGGCATCTATCAATATATCGGCATCAGCACCATGGGCCACAAACATTTTAAGTACCTGGTTCACATCGCCCCTTTTGGTAGATCGGGTGTATAACTTACCATCAGAGTAAGTTCCGGCACCGCCCTCGCCAAAGCAATAGTTGGATTCGGGATTTACCAAACCCTGCTTGTTGATATTTGCCAAATCCCGGCGGCGTTGTTTAACATCCTTGCCACGCTCCAAAATAACCGGCTTTAATCCAGATTCGATACACTGCAAAGCAGCAAAGATACCTGCCGGACCAGCGCCTACAATAATAACCGGTCGACCAAATTGTACGTCTGGATAATTGACGATATAGCTTTCGGGTTGATACAGCTGATCAATAAATACCTGCACCATCATGCGGTAAACCACTTTACGGCCGCGGGCATCGATGGATCTTTTTAAAATTTTAACTGCCGATAATTTTTGAGGCTGCATATTTAAAGCTGCAGCAGCAAGGCGTTTGATCACCTCTTCGTCTTCATGCTGCCCGGGAGGGCATACTATTTCAATTTCTTTTGTCATGTTGATGGCCGGGTTTTTATCCAGGATTAAGACAAAGGTAGGAAAAAGCCCCCTCTAAATCTCCCCCTAAAGGGGAAGACTTTTTATAAGTGCGCGAATAATTTTAGAATATATTCAAACTTTTGTTCCCCCTTCAGGGGGTTAGGGGGCTTGAGCATTCTGTCCGCCTATGCACAATGACCGTCCGCTATCGAACAGTTTTAAAAATCTATTATTTTACAAATACCTAATAATCAAATATTTATAAAATGGCACCGGTATTGGCATAGGCTTCACATATCAATAAATAACACCATGACTACCGCCGACGACCGTTTACAGACAATTTGGGAAGGATGCTTACGCAGCGAACGTAAATACCAGGAGCAATTTTATAAATTATTAGCACCAAGAATGCTGGCTGTTTGTATGCGCTATGCAACCGATAAAGATGAAGCGCAGGATATACTACAGGAAGGCTTTATTAAAATATTCAGGAACATGAATAATTACCGCGGCGATGGCAGCCTTGAGGGCTGGGTACGCCGTATTATGGTACATGCGGCTATTTCTCGCTATCGCAAATTAAAGCCAATTGTTTTGGTTGAAGATTTTAGCGCAGATACCGAAATGCCGATAAGCAAAGCGTACAATGATAATGGCCTTGAAGCAAAGGACCTCATGAAGCTGATCCAAAAGCTGCCTAAAACTTATCGTTCTGTATTTAACATGTATGCTATTGAAGGTTATTCGCACCAGGAAATTGGCAACTCATTAGGCATGAGCGAACTTTTATCGCGAACTACTTTGCATCGCGCAAGAACTATCCTTAAAGATATGATAGGCAAGCTAACCATGCGCGAACAACATTGCCTGGCATAAAGTTTCATCCCGCCCTCTCCAAAAGATGAGGGGGCTCACCTGCGGGAGTAATTATTCTCCCGTACCCCAGTCAGTGTTGCCATGCCCATCTCGGCACTTCCAGTTATATTTTATATCTAAGGCTTTCCAGGTTTGTGCATGTTGCGCTGCTATCATTACAATTTTCTCCGCAGCCAGCGCATCGTCATCCATAACGGTATCTATAGCGGTGATCTCATAATTGCCAGAATCCAGCTTTTTGGAGATGATGCTGAGCCTTGGCTGTACCTCATGCTCCTTATATTTATTCCGGTAATTAAAATATGCAACAACAAGCTCATCTACGTTTTTAATATCCTTCCGGCTGGCTACTGTATCATTGAATTTTTCGGGTGGAAGTTGTTTAAACGATTCGGCGCACGAACTAAAAAACACAAGCAGACTTAATACACTTATTATTTGCTTTGTACCCATGCCCTAAATAAAAGTTGTTTTCATTTTCAAATCACCAAATTATCAATTCTCAAACACATTCATCTGCACATCCAAAATTTTAAATCTCCACATTTGTTACCGGGGTTTCATTTTCAAAGCATCAAATTACATCCATCTGCACATCTGAAATCTGCACATCTGCCATTTGGATTTCATCATCAAATTACATTCATCTGCACATCTGAAATCTGCACATCTGCACATCTGTCTATTTGTGCTTTCCGCCCATGTAAAAGGTGATCTCGCCACCGTTCATGATCTGGGCATGGCTGATGAACAGGCTATCCAGCGTTTTGCCGTTCAATACCATCTTTTGCACATAAACATTCTTCGGACTTTGGTTTTTTACGTTGATAATGAACTTTTTGCCATTGTCCAGGTTGATCGTTGCGCCGTTTACCGCCGGGCTGCCCGTGGAGTATTGGTCTGAACCTGGGGCTACCGGGTAAAAGCCCAGTGTGCTGAAGATATACTACCAGGCGCTCATC
>NZ_JBFTZJ010000027.1:0-8851 GCF_056406855.1 Mucilaginibacter sp. P1_A3 | reverse complement strand
GTAATACTTTAAGAAACTTCGGGGATCAGTATCATGTGCTGAATAGAAATCCTTGGCAAACCTAAAAATGGAGTGCTCTCCGCGTTTTACCTGCTCATATTCTGTAATTAGAAAACGATACTTATTCAGGTAGTTCCGCTTTAATGTAAGGTCATTGTTAATGTTTCGCATAACATTTAGCTTTATTCCTTAAAGCTAATTCTGTTACCGAATTAGTTGACCTTTACAATTGCGAGGCACGAAGCAATCCCCGACTTGTAGAGTCGCTGTGCAAATCCGCCCTGTAATTTGGGGATTGCTTCGTCGTACCTCCTCGCAATGACGATCTTTTTTTAAGATGTCATTACTGTTTTTTCCAAGTTAACCTTGGTTGTTACTCGCGATGACGACCGTTTTTTACGGGCATGCGCAATATATTACAACACAAACGCCTTTAAATAGGAGTTGGATTGGTTACCCCAGTCTTTCATAACCCCGGTTAGTGTAGCAGATAGTTCCTTCCGGTTTACCTGTTTACCTTTTTTGGGTGCGGTAAGAGCTTTATCGTCAACAACTATCTCGTTCACTTTGGTGGCAAACCAGGTTACGTTTTCGTGAGGGATAGCAAGCCCTAATATCATCCCCGGTAAACCGGCAAATGACTCTGGTCCGCCGGATACGGGTATATCATCGGTATAAAAAGCTACAACATAAATCGAATCCAATACCAGCGCATTAGCCCTGCGACATGTAAAGCCGGCTATTTCGCGAGTTTCGGTGGTTATTTTCCAGTCTATTTTACGTACACTATCCTTTACCAGGAAAACCGATTCAAAAACCTTTTTCTGGTTAATACTGGTGTTGGTATTCAAATCTGTTTGTACAACGTTGTTCTGCCCAACCATGGGGTTATCCAGAAAAAAAGTGTTGCTTACGTTCTCGGGCTCAATAGGCGTAAACAAAGTTTTGTTATTGCCAAAGGCCAGGGTACTTTTCAATTTCCTGAACTGCGGCTGATTTTTTTTGTATGAATCAAAAGCCGGCTGCAGCCACGCTTCATTATCCTTATCAATTATTTTTTGAAAAACGGCATACATGTTCACGCTTTTTTCAAACTCGATGGTGCCATTGGTTGTAAAGTGCTTGTTTTGGGCAAACAGCGTATTGCCGCCAAGCATAAATAAACAGGTTGCAAATAAAATGAGTTTTTTCATGGTTGGTTATTTTTTAGGTGCTGCGCCGCCGCCAACGTGGTTAAAGTCCCAAACAAGCGAAAGCATAAAGAATCTTCTGATAGCTGTGTATCTTTCCTGCGAAAGTTGGTTAGCGCTCCCGGTTCTGCTATAACCTGTATTTTGATTTAGCAGATCGTTACCGGCAAGGTATATTTTAATGCTTTCGTCTTTCATGAATGATTTACCGATGGTGGCATTTAAGATCGTTTTTCTGAAATCCTCGGGAAACGACTGCGTTTTTGCATTAAACTGGTAATTACAATCAGACCCGATGGTAAAATGCAGCGGCAGGTAAATATTAAATCCGCCGCTGGCCTGAAAGCCACGGCCGTTGTTGTTAATATTTGGTTGCAATGAGGATGAGTTTATGGTATAAGTAGGCCCAAAGGACGCATTGATATCATACTTTTTCTGTTTGTACTTTGATAACCTGAATTCGGCCGAGTAGGTATATGATTGCGTTTTATTTAACAGATTGGCGCCCGAATCAATTTTAGAGTAATTATAATAGGTATTGCCATTGACATTTATGCCAAGCCCAGCATTGATATCAACCTTAGGTATTTTTCTGTCAAAGTAAATACTTCCATACATATTTACAGTTTGCTTATTTTTAAGGTTGGTGTATTGATAGGTACTTGCACCATCAACAGTAGATACATTGCTCACTATTGGGTTATAGGTATTAGAATAAGATCCATACAGCCATATAGATTGTCCGCTCAGTACTTTATAGGAGTTATAGCTAAAATTTAAGCGGTTGGTGTATGATGGCCGCAGGTTGGCATTACCCAGCGTAATGTTCAGGTTATCGGTATTTACTTTTACGGGTTGTATCTGGTCAATAGTTGGTTGAGTAGTATTGCCATTATAACTCAGCCTTACCGACTCCTGCTGAGAAAAGCGATATTGGAAAGTGGCTTGCGGAAACCAGTTGGTAAAATTACGAACACGCTCGGTACCTGTAATCTCATTTATCTGTTTAAAATTAACGGCTGAAACCCTCGAACCGAAATTAAATGTACTTTTCTTGCTTTTGTAATTGAAGTTTAAGCCAAACTGGTTCGATACCTGGTTTAGCTTATAATTATTACTTACCGTGGTATCAAGCGTATTATACTGTTTTGACCCATCAGTATTTATTCCCGAAGCGTTGTATGATCTCCTGTCGGCACTGTTGTTACTCACGTTGATGCCATAATTTACAATTGCCGAAAAGGTTTTTGAAAGCGGCTCGGTATAGGTAAGGTTTGTGTTTAAGATATTGGTTTTAACGTTTGTTGTTTTACGCTGATCAGTGATGGTATCTTTAGTGGCAGTCGCGGTGTTATCAAAAGCCGTTGTATCAAAAAACTTTGTTCGGGCATATAAATGCCCATCCGAATTACTTTGATTAAAACCCTCGGTTACGTTTACTGATAACGTACGACCAACCTTTTTAAACTTCTTGGTATAAAACGCGCTGGCATTAAATATTTTTTGATGCACATTATTATCAATAGTACGGTTGTTGGTGTTTTGCAATGATCCATTGGCCCGCTTGCTCACATAATCATAAGTATTATTAGTGATGGTGTTTTTATCTGTTCCATCAACCATCAGTTTTAAATTTTGTGCTGTATCAAGCTTTACCTGGTAGGTTAGATCCAGCTTTTGCCGAAACATGTGGTTGTGAAAAATCTGATCAGAGTTATTAGTGGTAAAGGTATTGCCGTAATTGTTTTGCGTTAGCGTAGTTTTGGTACCATCAACATTTAACGAACCTATTTTAAAATTGCCGTTGATAGATTGTTTATCGCCGTCCCATTTGGTATCGTAATGCGCACCCGCCGATCTCGCAAGGGGAATCCCCTCGCCATCAAACCGGCCACTAAACGAGTCAAGATCGTCGCCTCCTCCGCCATTGAAATAAATCTCTCCCCCATCGCCAAATTCAAGACCGCCACTGCCGCCGTATTTACTATTATCATCCCAGCCTAAACCTACTTTACCCGTATTGCCCAAAGTGCCGTATACCGAAAGCTTTTGTTTGCCCTTAAACCTGTTGAAAAGTATCTGCTCCTGGTAATATTTATCGGTACCGCCATCAGCATCTATTTTACCAAAATAGCCGTTCTTTTTATCCTCTTTAAGTTTAATGTTGATGGTTTTATTCTTTACACCATCATCGATACCGGTAAAAGCGGCCTGGTCGCTTTTTTTATCATAAAGCTGTACTTTATCTACCATATCGGCACGCAGGTTTTTGGTAACCAGGGTAGGATCATCACCAAAAAACTCTTCCCCATCAACCAATACTTTACTTACGGTTTGGCCCTGGGCGGTAATTTTGCCGTCTTTATCCACCTGTATGCCCGGAAGCTCTTTCAGCAAGTCCTCTACCTTAGCATTGGGTTGTACAGTGAAAGCCTTGGCATTAAATTCGGTCGTATCGCCCTTAATTTTAACAGCAGCTACCTGGGCTTTTATAATTACCTCTTTAAGCAGCTGTGTTTTAAGTATCATACCAATATTGCCGAAATTATGTGTAGTGTGTGCAGAATCCAACGTAAAGCGCTCCACAAAATCGGCATAACCAGAGTAGGATACCAGCAGGATAAATTTTCCCTTTTTAAGGTTGCTTATGGCAAACTGCCCTTCGCTTACCCTGGTAAATTTTTGCAGAATGGAATCTTTGGCATTTAAAACAGCTACTGTTGCATTGGTAAGTTTTGAATTTGATGCTGTATCGGCAACCAAACCTTTAATGGAATAACTATTTTGCGCAAAAACAGAAAACGTACTTAAGCAAAATATTATTAGTGCAGGAATTGTGATTTTCATAAGGTAGTTTATGAGAACCAAGGTATAACTAAGTTTTTAGTAATCAAAGCTGTTTAACACTTGTGCTATGAAATTTAACACTTTAGCGCCAAAATTTAACATTTACAATGGATGGATATTATTGAAACTATTGATTTACAAATAAATAATAAAAGCGTAATATTAGTAATACAAAATACTAAACAGGCCTTAATCCCTTTCTTTGCTTTTTTTATATGCTACCCAAACATAAAACGGGATGCTGATCATCAGCAATAAAAACCCATAATAAACGGCCTCCTTGCCAGTGCCGGCAATATTCCATAACGCATAACCAAACGCTAAAATGGCCAGCAGTACAGCACCCGCCCAGCCGTTAGTTTGTTTAGCTTTTGCCTTGATGATGAGGTATGAGGCGGCTGATAGCAGGTAAGGGATCAGCATAGATAATAAGGATAGCAGCAGTAAAAACCTAAACTGCTCTACAAGCCCTTTGGTATAATTCATGCTCATGAAAACAGATACCAGCGCGCTGCTTAAAAGAATCCCTACATAAGGCACCCCTTTTTTGTTCTGCCTGGCAAATATCGTCGGGAATAGTTTATCCTTTGCAGTAGCAAAGGGCATTTGCCCTTGCATCAGCGTCCACCCGTTAAGTGCGCCAAAAGCGGCAATGGCCACACCCGCACTTACCCAATAGCGGGCACTGCTACCGTAAATTACAACAGCCGCATCGGCATATGGAGTAACGGAACGCTGTAATTGTGCTGCAGGGATTATACCCAATACACTTACGCTACCCAAAATATAAACCAAAGTGGCTATGAATAAACCTATCATGGTTGCTTTAGGTATCGTTTTCTCCGGATTGATTACACTACCCGCGGGTATAGTGGCACATTCGATACCTATAAATGAAAACATGGTCAGGGCAGCGGTAGCACTTATTGCACCATAAGTAGTATTGCCGCTACTGTTAAAGGGCGTAAAGTTTTTAAGTTGCAAAAAAAACAAGCCGCCAACAGCCACCAGTAGCAATGGCAAAACCTTAAGAATGGTTGTTATCAATTGCAATTTGCCGCTGGTAACAACACCAAGCGTATTGATATAGGTGAGTAACCATATTGCGCACAAACCTGTTGAAACAGCCGCAATATTACTGGTGGCCAGTACCGGGAAAAAAGTGCTAAGCGCGCTTACCAATGATATGGTGATAGCCGCATTGGCGCATGAGGTAGATATGAAATATCCCCAGGCTACCAGGAATCCTGCAAAATCGCCAAAACCATTGCGGGTAAATGCATACGGCCCCCCGGTAGCATGCGGCAGCAATTTGCTCATATTACTGAAAACTTTGGCAAGGAAGAATGAGCCAATGGCCGAAAATACCCAACCCAGCAAACCTATACTACCAAAACCGGCCATGGCCGCTGGCATCAAGAATACACCGGCACCTATCATATTGCCCACCACCAGGGAGGTGCTCGTCCATAAACCTAATTTTTTTTCAGATGCGGGCATATATGTTCTGTTTATAAAGGATGATAAGATAGGGTTTTTATTAAATATGGATGATAAAATTATTGATACGCAGTATTAGCTTCCCGATAACTTTCTCTGTGCGGCGGCAAAGTTTTAACCCGCTTCAAAAACATTTAGCACCTAAAATCCTTATAATACCGGCAATGCTTGAAATTTTACAATAACCCATTCAAATAATATTGATCTTTTTCTGATCCTCGAAATGATAAAGCACAATTTTTTACGCGTGAAAAGGCTTTTAAAAAGTTTGGCACATCGGCCCATAACGCATATTACAGTTATTGGTATTGCGTTAATCATGATCAGTTTTACGGTTATCGTAAAAAAAAATAAAATCCTCTTAGCTGATGCAAACAACGGGGGATTATACCTCCCTGGTAATTTTAAAGCCCTTATTGTGATTGATAGCCTGGAGGGCCGGGCACGCCATCTTGCCGTAAATACCAATGGCGATATTTATGTAAAACTTCGCTTCCCCGATTCCATTGGCGGCAATGTGGCCGTTCGTGATACCGATCAGGATGGCAAGGCTGACATCATTCAAAAATTTGGCGATTACGATGATAAGGGACCTTATGGCACGGCAATGCGCGTTCACAAAGGTTATCTATATTTCAGTTCGGAGGTAAATGTTTACCGAACCAAATTGAACCCGGCAACGTTGGTACCCGATGGCCCGCTGGAGTTAATATTACATGACGCGCATGGCGAGCACGAGCACGATGCCAAACCCCTGGCCTTTGATAATGACGGGCATATGTACGTAGCCTTTGGCGCGCCATCAAACGCCTGCCAGGAACAAAATCGTGTACCGGGCTCACCGGGGATAAAGGGCTGTCCGCTTTTGCAGGAATATGGAGGCATTTGGCAATTTGATGAGGCCAAGCCCAACCAGCAGCAAAAAGATGGTATACGCTACGCTACCGGCTTGCGCAGCGTGGTGGCCATGGACTGGAATACCGCCGATAACTGCCTGTATGTAGTGGCCCATGGCAGAGATGACTTTCGCCTGCTATTCCCTAAAATTTTTAGTGCATGGCAAAGCGCGGTTATGCCGGCGGAAGAATTTTTAAAAATTAAAAAAGGCACCGACGTAGGCTGGCCCTATTATTATTACGATCCTATTAAACATAAAAAACTACTGAACCCCGAATATGGAGGCGATGGAAAAAAAGCAGGTAATGGCGCCAGGTATGCGCAGCCATTGATAGCTTTCCAAGCGCATTGGGCACCCAACGACCTGCTTTTTTACACCGGCAACCAATTTCCGGCCAGGTATAAGAATGGCGCATTTGTAGCTTTCCATGGGTCGACCAATAGATCGCCCTATCCGCAGGCAGGGTTCTTTGTTGCCTTTGTTCCCTTTAAAAATGGTGTCCCTAGTGGTTCATGGGAAATATTTGCAGATGGCTTTGCGGCACACAATACCGTTGTAAGCGTAAGTGACGCAGTTTGCCGCCCCATGGGATTATCTGTTGGCCCCGATGGTTCGCTCTATGTGAGTGATACCGAAAAAGGCAGGGTTTGGCGCATTTTTTACCAGGGCGATAAAAGTAACTTCACCGATGTTCAACTTGCTAAAATGGAACTGCGTAAAAAATTACCAAATTTTAAAATGCCCAACCCTGTGCGTAATAATATTGCAACGGGTATGCTCAAAGGCGGAGCCCAAATATATGCTAACTACTGTGCTAACTGCCACCAAAAAAACGGGAAAGGCGATGGCAACCTATTCCCGCCGCTAAATGGATCTGAATGGGTTACCGGTGGCAAATACATGGAAAAAGACCTGGCCATACAGGTTTTACTAAATGGCCTGGAAGGACCTGTTAAGGTCAAAAATAAACCATACAACAGCGTAATGCCCAAGCATAATTTTTTAACCGATACCCAAATAGCACAAGTGCTTACCTATATCCGCAGTAATTTCGGTAACAACAGCAGCCTGATTACCGCATCAGAAGTTAAAAAGGTAAGGGCAAGCCTGGGCGTAAAATAAACATTCACCGGATAGAGCAGGCATCAGGTCTTTGCTTGCTTTACAAACCCCTTAACCTATCATCTTATAATTTCTTAATTACCTCCAATTTTCATATTCACTAATGGCTGCCACAACCGCTACAACCAGATGCCGAGCAGCCAGAACAGCCACTACTGCACCCGCTATCACCGCCATGACCATCATGCCCGGAATGGCCACCATGATGAACATTGTCATCACCACTGCAACCATTGTCGCTGCAACCACCGTTACTGCTCCCTCCACTTTCATTTTGATAAACAGCTATTACTACTATAACAATAACAGCTACCATTATACCGATAGCTATAGCAGTTTCTGAAGCCTGAATAAACAAGCCCACAACAATAATAAGCATAAGTAATATTGCCACCTGGCTCCCGTTACCGGGTTTGGGCAGCAGCCAATACCTAGTCATATTTACGCGTTGGAAATTGATATCAGTAAAACGAGTGATGTTATTTTGCCATATATCAACGGGTGGAGCTGTATCAAAGAATTGTGTATATAACTGTTGGGTACGTGTGTAATAGCCATTAAACTTACCAGCCTCGGCCTTACCTCCCCGGGTTGGGTTATGATGAATTTCCTGCCCGAGGACGTTTCTGCACAGACCGGTCCAGTATGATTGAGTATAAGTTAAATGCAGATGCCAGGCCTGGTCTACGGGATCAGATGGGGTAACTCCATCTGAACTGTTACAGCAAAGGAAAATGAACTTTTTATATTCGATGATGACCCGTGCGGTATAAACTTTAGTCCAGCCATTTTCACGTGCCAGCCTTTCCGAAAACGTAAAATCAACTTCTGGATCATCTAATTGAAAGTTTTGAATGTTTTGCCAAAGTTGCTCCTGTTGCGATGTCATGGTTTAAGGTATGTGCCTTAAATGTAACAAAAAGAACGGCAAACGAAAAAGGAACTGAAACCAAGGCGGAGCCAGGAGCCTGCCGGTATGGATAGATTATCCTAAACGCAAAAACCCCTCATCCGATAGATGAAGGGTTTCACGATTCAGCCTTTTGGGGCTTTTAAGATTGGGCACCGACCTACTCTCCCACGTTTTAACGCAGTACCATCGGCTCTGGCGGGCTTGACTTCTCTGTTCGGAATGGGAAGAGGTAGACACCGCCGATATAGGCACCTGAATTTCTTTTGAGCTAAAAGCTCAAGGCTAAAAGCATAAAGCTTTTTTGCCAATTCATTATTTGTTTGCTGCTCCGCTTTCGGCTTTACGCCTTTAGCTCTCAGCTAAACAATGACATATTATTGA
>NZ_JBFTZJ010000026.1:0-13859 GCF_056406855.1 Mucilaginibacter sp. P1_A3 | reverse complement strand
CTGGTTTAGGGAATACGATAACGCAACCAGAACCATCAACAACGCTACCAGCAGCAGTACCTGGGCATTTGTCAAACTGATCAGCAACACCGTCACCGTCTGAATCTTTTTTCAGGTCGTTAACCGCAGTTTCTACGTTGGTAACACGGCCTTTTAAAGCTTCAACTTCCTGGCGTAAAGCTGCATCGTACAATTCATCATACATTTGAGCAACTGGGTTTACCCACTCTAAGTTTTGTTTTGATTTAGGACCAAAAGTATACTCTAAACCACCGTAAGTATAAGAGTAGTGGCTAAAAGTAGGATAAGTGTGAGCACCAGAGAAGTTATAACCCTGTACAAAGCTAACAGTGTAACCTAAGTTTAAAGCTAACGCATCAGATAATCTGAATTTAACACCTGCACCTACAGGAGCAAATAATTCTTTCACGTTTTTATCACCGAATGGTAAGGCTACCGGACTTCCGCCAACAGGAGTGTTTTCTTTAATTTTATACATATCTAAACCTAAACCGGCAGATGTATAAAAGTTAACACTGTTTTTGCGGTGTAAAAAGCTAACACTTGCAATGTTGAATACACCACTGATAGCTCCTGAATTGAAAGAAGTTTTATACTCGGTGATACCAAATTTCTGTGTTCCTTCTTTGTCGATACCGTGAACTTTACCACCTAAGTAGTCTAATTGTAAGCTAAAGGTGTGCGATAGTTGTTGCCTTAAGGTAACACCATAACCCAAATCAACTTTGAACTTGTTTGTAGTGTTAATAGTAAATGGAACAAGTCCGTCTGTAATACCAACGTTAACGCCGATACTAAAGGTGTTGTACTGACCAATACCGCCAAATACCTTGGCAGTAGATGTTTCAGTCGAAGTTGTAGTTGCAGTTGTTGTAGTAGTTGTTGTTTTGGTGGTATCGGTTTGAGCATTAGCTATCCCTACAACCATCAAAGAAGCAAATGACAATGCGACTGTTTTCTTTAATGTAGAATATTTCATAGTTTATCGATTAATTGTCTTAGGGTAACAACCCTAATTGTTAAAATAATTAAGCTTATAACCTATTAATAAGAGAAAAGTTTTCGGTTGGAGAAAAAAAAGATTTTTTAATTATTAAAAAAAGAAACAAGGGTTGATTTTGAGGCTTTTAACGATAAAATTTACCTGGTATTATGTGCCCGTTTAGTGGGCAATCCGCGGGATTTGCATGGCTACTAACTAAATAAATTATACAAAGAAGGCCGGAAGCTATTAATTACAGCGGGTGATGGTAAAACTAAACTGAACAACTTTCCGCCTCAAACCGGGCAGGTTTCGGTAATAGGTAAAGACCTGGGAACTAAAAAGGTTATTCATCTTATTAATTTTACCAACGCGGCAAGCTTTGATTGGCGCGACCGTAACGGAACACAAGGGGCGCCAAGCCCGGTAGCCAATGGCCGTTTCAATTTTACAGTAACAAAAGGCATTAAAAGTATCTGGGTAGCATCGCCTGATATTGATGGCGGCGTATCCTGGGCGGTAACTTTTACACAATCCGGAAATTCGGCTACATTTACATTGCCCTTACTTAAATATTGGGATATGATCGTGGTAGAGTACCAGTAAGTACTACTGAAATTGCCCGGGACACCTAACCGGAGGTCCCGGGCATAAAAATCAAAACATTTGCACTTCTGGCTTTGTTTCAGTAAGAGTTAATGTATTGATTATCAGTAGTTATATTGTTCCATTCTGTGATTGTAAAAATATTTAATGTATTGATTGTCAATATGTAATGTGTTCATCCCATTCAGGGTGTATCACCGTTCCGTATGGAACACTTAGCACATGTTGTTTAAACCAATAGTATAAACGTTAAATACCTTTTAATGAAATATTCAATTCCTGTAATTTTTAGTTTACTGCTCACAGCTGGCTACGTGAACGCGCAAAGCAGTAAACCCATTTACACATCAAAAGCATATACCGTATACGCCGATAGGGTGGTACAAGGTAAATACACTGCGAAGGCTATTTCAGCTACAGAGTTGCAGTCCGACTATCAAAGCCCGGCCAACCTGTACAAAAGCCCTGTTGTCGATTTCAAGTTTAGCATTAATGGTAAAGACAATGAATTGCCATCGGGTAACGATCATCATTTCAGCTGTATTGCCCAGGCTAATGAAACGCCGCTCATTAAGTTTGGTGAAAGCTATGCCGATCATAAGGCCGTCCCGCAAGGCAGCTACCTGAAGCCCTCCACCAGTTTCAGGATCAAGGTTGATATGCGTGCCGTACTTGATGCCTTTAAAAGCAAGGGGTATTACACCTGCTTTAATGGCGATAAGATATACAAGGCTGATTTTAAAGGAGTATATGTGGCCGGCAACACGGCGCCCATGATATGGGATTTCAATAATATCCATAACCGCCCTGAACTGGAACTGAAGGACCCAGATGGTGACGGTATCTATGAAACCACCCTGGTGCTGAACAAACCCCAGGATGCAAACAGCACAGCCTCGTCATGGAAAATGACTAAAGATGTGAGTGCGTTTCCGCAATATCATTCGGGATACCGAATCACTGACGCGCTGTATAACCTTGCTTTGGAGGAAATGCAGAACGCTGTTGAACCCGATAGTACCTTCCGCACTGGTAAGGAGTGGGGAGGGGTTTGGACAAGAGACATTAGTTACAGTATTATCCTCTCGATGGCTGTGTTGCAACCCCGGGTTGCAGTTTACAGCCTGATGAAGAAGGTGAAAAATGGCAGGATAATCCAGGATACCGGAACGGGAGGCGCTTATCCTGTATCATCAGACAGGATGATCTGGGCAGTAGCTGCCTGGGAGGTTTACAAAGTAACCGGCGATAAGGATTGGCTGGAAAAAGCTTACAGGATCATCAAAAAATCGGCTGCCGATGATGCGCTGAATGTGTACGATAAGGAAACAGGTATGGTGCGCGGCGAATCTTCATTTCTTGACTGGCGCGAAGAGACTTACCCCAAATGGATGCAGCCAGCCGATATCTATGAGTCGGAATGCCTGGGCACTACGGTGGTACATTACCAAGTGAACAAGGTGTTAGCCTCAATGGCCGGTTTGCTGAATGATAAAGCTGCGGCTAAAAGCTATACCCAACAAGCGGCGGGCATTAAAAAAGGTTTGAACAACCTGTGGTTGCCTTCCAAAGGATGCTATGGCCAATACCTGTATGGGCGCAATTATAAAACGGTGTCACCCACATCTGAAGCATTGGGCGAGGCCCTGGCTGTGCTATTTGACGCGGCCGACGCCGGTAAACAGCAAATGGTGGTGAACAATACTCCTGTAAATGAGTTTGGTATTCCATGTATTTACCCACAGATCCCTAATATCTTGCCTTATCATAACAACGCTGTGTGGCCCTTTGTAGAAACTTACTGGGCAATGGCATCGGCCAAAGCGGGTAATGAAGAATCGGTTTTGAGGGCTATAAGCGCGATATACCGCCCGGCGGCGTTGTGGCTTACCAACAAAGAAAACTTTGTGGCCAGCAATGGCGACTTTGCCGGTACCCAAATAAATAGCAGTAATATGCTCTGGAGCTTATCGGGCAATATTGCATTGGTTTATAAAGTACTGTTTGGGATTCATTACAATGAGAACAGTTTGCAGCTAAAACCATTTGTACCCCGGGCACTGGCCGGTACACGCTCATTGGATCATTTTAAATACCGGGGGGCAACGTTGAATATTACGATGGAGGGATATGGCAACCAAATTAAAAGCATGACTCTTGATGGTAAAGCTGTAACCGGTGCAGTTATTCCAGCTGATCTGACCGGAAAGCATAGCGTCAAAATAGTATTAGCCAATAATGTACTAACAGGTAAAAGCAATCTTAGTCCGGGTTACACCGCACCTGAAACCCCGGTTGCGGTTTATGCGAAAGGCAAGCTTATCTGGCCAAAAACAGCAGGGGCCGCAAGCTATCGTATCATTAAAAATGGGCAGCCTGTCGCCAATACTAAAACTGCTGGATATGTGGTAAATGCCAATGAGTATGCCGAGTACCAGGTTATTGCTGTTGATGCAAAGGGTGTGGGTTCATTTGCAAGTGAACCTGTACAGGTTGTTCCTGCCGGTTCAGTTCAAACTATCGAGGCTGAGGGCTCGGTTGACCAGTCGCCACTGGCTTACCAGGGTTTTACTGGTAAAGGTTTTGTGGAGATCAGCAAAACGGTAAACACTAAATTAAATGTGGCGGTTAAGGTTGATCAAGATGGCATCTATGCCATTGATTTTAGGTATGCCAATGGTAACGGACCCATCAATACAGAAAATAAATGCGCCATACGCACATTGGATGTGGATAAGCATTTTGCTGGTACCGTAGTATTACCACAAAGAGGAAAAGAGGAGTGGAGCAACTGGGGATATAGCAACGTGGTTAAAGTAAAGCTTGGCAAAGGCATGCACCAGATCTCATTACAATTGAAGGATGCCAACGAAAATATGAATGGTGATGTTAACCAGGCAATGATTGATCATGTTCGTCTGATAAGACTTAGCGATCATTGATACATATTGATTGGAAATTGATATTTACTGATTGCCGTAAATTGAATATATAAACTTCATTTGTAACCAGAATCAGCGTGAGATTGAGCTGATATTAATATATAATTGTCCCGGGATGAGATCCGGGACAATTTTTTTATCTATAGGATATGATACCATTATATATAGGCCATCAAAGTTTTGCTTTACTATATATTGATGCTGTCGCCTATTTTAGGTAAATGCAATTTCAAACCCGATTGTTCGAATTTCTGGATTGCATCAGATTTATCAATTTTGATAAAACCGAAGGTATCATAATGCGCACCCATCACCTGGTTTACGTTTACAAACTGGGCGGCTTCAATGGCATCGTTTACGCCCATTGTTAACATATCACCTATAGGGAATACAGCAAAGTCAAGACTGGCCCATTTGGGAATTAAGGTCATATCTAAAGTAAGGGCGGTATCGCCGCTGTAATAAAAATTACCATCATTGGTTTTAAAAACAAATCCACTCGCCACTCCTGCATAACTGCCATCCTGAAAACTACTGGAGTGTTGCGCGATAGCAGCTTTAACCATTCCAAAATCAAATGAAGCCTGACCGCCCGGGTTTATAGGAAGCACATTTGTTAAACCTTGCTTAGTAAAATAATTATATAATTCAAAACTGCCAACAACTTGCGCACCCGTACGTTTTGCGATAGCTTCAGCATCAAGTATATGATCGAAATGACCATGGGATACAAAAATATAATCGGCTTCAATCTCATTAATATCGATGTTTTTGGCCAACTCGTTTCCCGTGATATAGGGATCAAACAAAATATTTTTACCACCTGCAACTACTGAGAAACATGAATGGCCGTAATAGGTAATTTTCATTTCTTTGGTTTTATTGTAAATGTATTAATTAGCGATGTGGGATATTAACAGGTAATTATGCGCAGTAAACAACTGTTAATTAGATTGTTTAATGTGTTTGTATTCTATTAGATATTAAAAAGACGGCGTGCATATTGCGCGCCGTCAAACTGTCTTTATCTAAATTAACGCAGGGTTTTAAATGCTGCACGAAGTTCTTCAGCAAATATTTGTGGTTGCTCCCATTGGGCAAAGTGGCCACCATTGTTTGCCTCGTGGAAATAGATCAGATGAGGGTAGGCTTTTTCTGCCCAGGTTTTTGGAGCCTGGTAGATTTCACCTGGAAATACACTTATAGCAACAGGGATTGTTATTTCATGTGTCCGTTGCTCAACAACGTTGAAGTTATTGGTGCCATTTTCCCAGTAAAGCTGTGCTGACGAAGCCGCGGTATTGGTTAACCAGTAAAGCGTGATATCGTCAAGGATCTCGTCTTTTGTAAGTACTTTCTGGGCATCGCCTCCGCTATAAGTCCAGTCGTTAAACTTGTCTAAGAAGAAAGAAGCAAGGCCAACAGGCGAATCTGTTAAACTATAACCTATTGTTTGCGGGCGGGTTACCATGATGCCGGCATAGCCACCACCTTTGGTATATAAATAATTCATTGATTTATAAGCGGCTTTTTCTTTAGCTGAAAGTCCGGCTGGTTCAGGACCGCCGCTTTGAAGCGCTTTCGCTATATCAGCAGGTACGGTTGCCGGCATGTTTACGTGGATACCTAATAAACCTGCAGGTTTTTGACGGCCCATTGCATCAGCTACAACTGAACCCCAGTCGCCACCTTGCGATACATAATGAGTATATCCAAGGCGTTTCATTAACACATCCCATGCTTTGCCTATGCGGTCAGGACCCCAGCCGGTAGTTTTAGGTTTTTCAGAAAAGCCATAGCCGGGCATAGAAGGTATTACTACGTCAAATGCATCTGATGCTTTGCCGCCGTAAGCTTCCGGATCAGTAAGCGGGCCAATAATTTTCAGGAGTTCAAATATAGAACCAGGCCAGCCATGTGTCAGGATAATGGGTAGGGCTTTTGGATTTTTAGAGCGTACATGTATAAAATGTATATCAAGTCCATCTATATGGGTTATAAACTGTGGCAGGGCATTCAGCTTTGCTTCTGCTTTACGCCAGTCATAATCTGTACCCCAGTATTTTACCAGGTTTTGGATCTGTTCCAGTTTTACACCCTGGGTACGATCAGTTACAGTTTCCTTATCGGGCCACCTTGTTGCCAACACGCGCTGGCGAAGATCAGTTAGTGCCGCGTCAGGAATGTTAACGTGAAAAGGGCGTATCTGGGTAGAATCATTGCTGGCAGGAGCAGTCTGGGAAAAGCCTGTAGTGGCTAATAGTACAAGTACTCCGGTAATGCCGGTAATAATTGTACTGGCAAAGGTGCGTTTGTTCTTTTTCATTGCTTTAAATTTTTAGTGTTTTGAATTGTTGCCTCAAAAGTATCCTCAGATCAGGCTATATCCTACCTCCAAATAGTTTAACTGGACTAAGTTGGCCTTGAAGTAGTCATTTTTAAACCCGAAAACTTTTCAATTTAAATAGAGTTCCATATTATACCTGTTAGCTATAGCTGTTGTATACGGATTGATTAAGAGCGACTGGGATGTTGTATACACAAACATCTTCTGATGATGGAACGCCGCTTTTCAGAAAATTTATCTTTTCTGTTAATTTATATTGGCTGATGATCGTATTGCAGCTTTCGTAAAAGCTGTTTAACCATTTAGTTTAAAGAAATCTCCGCACCTTAGGGTTGGTATTCAAGAACGTAGTTACCAGGAGATTATAAGAACAAAAATATCAATAAGCCATTAAAAATCATCATATTAAATGAATTTATGCAGATAGTGATATAATATCCTAAACAGCCTGGAAATATAGATGCGCCGTGATACTTCAGTAAATTTTTTAAGAAACAATTTGGGATAGGTCCTGACATATTTCGCAAGGAGATCAATTCCAATTTGGGTATCATGGGATTGCTACTAATTGATACTTTTGTGCCTGTTTTTATTTAAAACAGGTTTCCTTGTTATGAACAAAAGAATAAATATCAATAACCTTCAGCCCGGAGCGTTTGCGGCAATGGATGGTTTGGAAGACTACGTTAATCAAAGCGGTCTTGATCCTATCCTGATCGAATTGATCAGGAATAGGGTATCACAGATCAACGGTTGTACCTATTGTATGGATATGCACACGAAAGAGTCAATTAAACTGGGCGACACAGAACAGCGTATCAACGGACTAACATCCTGGCGCGAAGCCATGGATTACTCAGAAAGAGAACGCGCCTCGCTTGCACTTGCTGAAGAAATTACCAATATATCTCAGGGGGTTGCGGATGATACTTATAGTAATGCCGCCAAAGTGTTTGATGATGTTTCATTGGCACAGGTCATTATGGTTATTGTTACCATTAACGCCTGGAACAGGATTGTAAGAACTACCTATTAGTAGAGTACAGAACAAAACCCGGACTCTACTAATTAGTACTTTTAAATTACAGGAAAAGAAATCGTAGTTTCGATTGATAGCTCAAGCGACTGTCACCGAGGCTTACAATTCCAATATCGGGGCATCTTTTGTTTTTTCGAGAATGGCAGGTGGTAAAAATGGCCTGCCGCCGGTGGCTGGGACACAGGTGCCGGTGAATGTAGCTTTGGTCATCACCTTGCCGTTTAAAATAATTGACTGCTTAAAATGCAGCTTTGGCAGCCCGGCCTTATCGGCATATAAAGTACAGGTAACGGTAAAGTTATCGCCCTTTTTTAATGATCTTAAAAAGCTGATGCTGTAGTTAGATAAAACCATAAACACCCCATTTTTTGCTTCAGTTTCAAAATCGAAGCCAAGTACCTCCCTGATATAATCATGCCTGCAATACTCCATATAAAATGGGTAGTATAGGCCATCCATAATTTCCTGCACATCTATGTGCTCTTCCTTTGCAATATAATTTTTTGAATATTCCATTTGTGTTTATTTAAAATGTAAGGGCGATATTTTGGGTTATTACTTTCATGGCAAAGCACAGTGCCATATACCTATATATAACACTGTGCTTTTTGTTTATAAAGCAAAGTTATTTATTACTCCCGTTTTTAATATCCATTATACAGAGTTGTTACTTACCCAAAGAAATAATAAAGTCATTGACTGTTGACGGCAG
The DNA here is from genome assembly GCF_056406855.1 of Mucilaginibacter sp. P1_A3. Lineage (NCBI taxonomy): Bacteria > Pseudomonadati > Bacteroidota > Sphingobacteriia > Sphingobacteriales > Sphingobacteriaceae > Mucilaginibacter > Mucilaginibacter sp. P1_A3. Next base: position 5,210 of record NZ_JBFTZJ010000026.1, on the reverse strand, counting down.
ATATTTTTTGTCGCCGTAAGCAACGTAACCGAGTTTGCCTGCCTCGTCAATCACCTTTGGAAATTTTAGTGTTACATATCGCCGATAAAATGATTCATTTTCAAGATTTGCAACATTGACGCTAAATGTATTTTTGAATTTCGATAGTGGAACAGGTGCTACAGTAATATCCTTTACCGGATAAAGGCTTGACTTTGCAGGCTCAAATGAAGCTTTACCTGGCCCCACATTACCAACGCGAAAGGAATTGAGGCGAAAGCCAGATCGTATGCTGGCTTTTAAAGACACGGCCTCTTCCGTGCAATTTAGTGTTTGGGGGGCGTAAGACCATTTCACTGACGTTCCAACCTGCGCATAGGCCCGGATACAGAAAAACAACGCTATTGCTATTAAAAATTGTTTTTTCATGGTGATTGTTAATTTAAAATTTCCAACCCAATTGCAGGAATGCCTGCAGTTGACTGTTCATTTATTACGTTTAAAATGGATAGGAAATAAATACAGGTAATTTTCAATCTGATAAAGACATGTTATCTTCATCTGTTAAGTATCCGGTGTTTTTCTTTTTTGGTATAACGCTTATCAGCTCACAATCCTGGGGATTGCTTTCAAAAGGAGCGCTTGTAACAAATGACATGGATAGCAATGAAATTAAACCGATAATCAACCTGTTCTGTCCATATTTGCTGATTTTATTCATGATTCTGTTTGCGGTTAATAACTATTCCTTATTTTTCAACGGTTGGATTATTAGCCAGATCAGCTTTGGCAACTCCTGAAATTTCACCGTTGCTTTGGTCTTGTATCAGCGCAAGCACTTCCCAGTTTTGATTGTTGAACCCTTTTGGCAACGCTATTGTGGCATTTCCATTCCCGCTGGCGTTTAAAGGTTCATTTTGTAGTTTACGCACAATCTGCACGTGCGATAGCGTGTGCCCAGCGTTTTCGCCACGCTCCACCTTGCTTTGTGCATTTTTTTGTACTACCGCAATCAATAGGCTGCTGCCCTGTTTCACTTTGCTTGCCTGGTATTGTATTTTAAGTTTTTCACCATCCGCCTGAGCCTGGAGCGTTAGTGTTGCACTTGGTTTGGTATTCAACTCGCCAGAAATTGCATTGCGAAGTGCCGATTCATCCGATCCTACAAACTCGGCTTTCCCGTTTACAATAACCTGGGGCGTATAAATTTGTACTCCGCCCAGCCAGCGTCCGTATTGTATCTGTCGGTTTGAAAAATCGGCGCTACTGAAAATATCCTTCCAGCCCAACCTGTTCCAGTAATCAACATGGTATGCCAGCAAGTAGATGTCTTTCCCATGGGCTTCCTCCTGTATTTTTGCCATTAACTCATCGGCAGGTGGGCAACTTGAACAGCCCTCTGATGTAAATAATTCTAATACTGCAAAACCTTTTCCATCGGCTTTTAAAGTATCTTTTTTAGCAGTTGATTTATTCTTGCCAATAAAGGCCGAAAAGGATAATGCGGTTATCATAAAGCAAATTATTAGTCCTAAAATTTTAATTGATTTCATGTTTTTCTTATTTGTTATACAAAACTATTTCAAAACCAGGCGGTCAGTTAGTTAAAATTAGCCCAGTCGGGCATAGTTTTAGCTGAGTTAGACTTTTTTCACGCTGATCTGGTCATACATAATTGTCAGGTCGCACAGCCAATGAAAACTATCCATTATATGGTAATGGCCTGTCTATCGCTTTGAATGTTCATGTATTATGGGAAGTTTAATTTTAAAGGACTCCTCGTTAATTTCAATATCAATTTTCAGGTTTAACAGATGGTTATAACGCTGGTTAATGTTTTCGAGCCCCGTTTTAGTAGAAATCTCCGGAGTCATTTTAAGCTGTAACTGATTTTCGACTATTATTTTTTCATTTTCAGTATACAGTTTAATGTTAAGAGGGCGATCAAGGGATACGACATTGTGCTTGATGCAATTTTCAATTAACAATTGTAGCGTAAATGGAGGAATCAGGGATGTGGCGTATTGGGGTTCAATGACATTTACAAGATTTATACCGTCCTCAAACCGTGTTTTCAATAAAAACATATACGTGTTCAATATTTCAATCTCGTCAGATATTTGAATAAGGTCGTGCTTACGGCTTTGCAAAGTAAATCTGTAAAAATCAGATAGTTTTAAAATGAACTCCACCGTATGCTCATCACCGGTTTCTACCATTGCTTTCAGGGTGTTCATATTGTTAAACAAGAAATGCGGGTTTACCTGCTGTTTAAGCAGTTCGTACTGTGCGCCCAGGGCGTCCGCTTTGGTGCGCTCCTGCTCTATGCCTACCTGTTGATTTTGGTAACCTTGATACAACAGATGAAGAAGTGTGTAAAACGCCAGGTTAATGAGTATGCCCCTTACTTCAACCATTAGCACCTCTGATCTGAAATTTATACTTGAAAACATTAAATACTGACCGTAAGCAAGCATAAACATAACCACTAAGCCAACCAAAAGGCTAAACATGAGTGGCAGTATCGGTAATCTTTTGATTTTATGGTGCGGGTTATAACGCCGAAGTGTGTATATGTGGTAATACCATACAAATAATGCAAACAAAAAGGTAGCGCCTGAATTCACCAACGCCTCCGCAATGCTAAAGTGCTGTGCGGCGATTTTAGGTAAAGAGGCTAATGCGCCCATGAAAAGAGAACTTAGCCAGATAATTGCCGGAGATATTTTATAGGCGTTTTTTTTATTTGAATTGTTCATGATGATTGTGGAAATACAGGGTTTTTAAATCAATGATCTGATTAATTTTATCCTGATGGTTAGTGATATTTTGGGCGATAAATAAACCTATGTTTCCTACCCTTGGCCGCTTTGATAATTTCATAACTTTGATGATCGTTTTATACTAAGCTATGTTAAACAGATGCGAAGGGGTAGTAATTACAAGTTCAACCAGACAATTGAATTGCCTGAATAGACATTTCCAATCCTGAAGTGCCATGAACTGATCGGCATTATTAAATCAATTCGCTACTTAACTATATTTGATCTTTTAATTGATATGAGAAAAAAACCATTTAAGATTTCAAATAAAATAATATGGCTGAGTTCTTTTTTCCTGGGTGTGCTTACTTCAGTTCCCAAAATTGCTGAACGTCACTTCAATCTTTACGAGGCACTTGTTGATTCAACCGTAACATGTTTATTTGCTGTTGTTACATGGTATTATAATATAATTACCCTTCCAGCCTACACTTCGCGGGATGTTGCCAACGGATTTTCAATTATACGGCTGCTTAAGGGCGTATTTTTTGGAATAGGAGTAATGTTTATTTTAGCCTGCATCCAGCAATTTTTGCTTTCGCACTTAAATTTTGGCCCGGTAATGCTGATGTTCGAAGTAAGAGGAATCCTGGTCAATATCATGTTTTACATGTTTTTGAATATGTTATATCAGAGTTACCAGAACCAGCAGGTGGGTATAGAGCTGGAGCGTACCAAATCAGACAATCTGGGCGCACAGTATGAATTACTTAAACAACAGGTAAATCCACACTTCCTGTTTAATAGTTTAAATACCCTGAAATACATGGTGGAGAGCAGTGATGAGCATACGGAGGAGTTTATTTTAAAGCTTGCAGATTTCTACAGGTTCACCCTCGAAAGTCGAAAAATGGATCTGATCAGGCTTTCTGATGAACTCGAGATACTTGATGCCTATTTGTTTTTGTTAAAGGCGCGTTTTGAGGATGGTATTGATCTTTCCATTACTATTGATAAGGATTTCTATCAATCTTTAGTGCCTCCTTTTACCCTGCAGCTCCTCATTGAAAATTGTATTAAGCACAATATTGTATCGTTGGATCGTCCCCTGCACATCCGCTTATATTCAGAAAAGGATTTCATTGTTGTTGAAAATCAGCTTCAGCTTAAAAAAACGCCCGAAGTTTCTACGGGAATGGGGCTCGAAAACATCAATCAGCGCTATCTGCATCTTTTAAATAAAAAAATAGAGATCCACGCCAGTGAAACTTTATTCACCATAAAACTTCCAATCATTTATGAAAATAATCATTATTGAAGACGAGCTTAAAGCAGCAAAGTCCCTGGCAAACCTGATTACTAAAATGAGGCCTGATGCCAAAATTACGGCGCATTTCCAAAGTATTGAAAGTTCGGTTAATTACCTCTCTCAAAATGAGGAGCCAGATCTGATCTTTATGGATATTCAGCTTTCTGATGGCTTATGTTTTGAGATATTCAAGGCGGTTAAAATTCATTGCCCGATAGTATTTTGCACCGCGTATGGTGAATATGCAATGGATGCGATCAAGGCCAACGGCATTGATTATTTACTGAAACCTTTTTCTAAAGATGAATTACAGGTAGCTTTTGAAAAGGTTGAAAACTTTAAAAACTTTTTTCAGCAAAATACTCAGCCCGATTTGGATGGATTATTAAAGAAGATTGGGATGGATGAGGGTAAAAAGAGCTTTTTAGTTTTCACACACAATAAGTATATTACTATACAAACAGATCAAATAGCCTTTTTCTATATCAGGAATGATTCTTCCACCATCATGACGTTTCATGAGGAGGAGTATTCAATTGTTCAATCACTTGATCAGGTGCAGGCCCTGCTATCTTCCAAACAATTTTTCAGGCTTAACAGGCAATACCTTATTAATTTTAAAGCTATTAAGGAAGTGGAACATTATTTTGACAGGAAGTTATTCGTTAAACTCGTTATTCCCAGCCCCGATAAGTTATTGATAGGAAAAGAAAAGACAAGTGTTTTTTTAAGCTGGCTTGAAAGCAGGTAGTTTAAAGAACAAAGTTAGCGGGATTGTTCGCTGCTGAAATTTGTGATTTGAATGGGAGGGAAGTGTAACTCCAGCCAGCTGCTGAATACAGTAATAAAAGTGGTTGTTTTGCCGGATTAAATTTTATTTTTTTTTAATTTGGAAATTACAAATACAATCCTACCTTTGCAGCCCGCAAACGAGGAAGCGGGGATTGTTCTTAGAAAGGTTAAGAAGAGGGTTTTTGAAGCAGGAAGAGGGAAAGCGAGAAGAAGATAGCTTCAAAAAAAGATCAGATAAATTTTCGGAAAGTCAAAAAGTTTGCTACTTTTGCACCCCGCCGCTGAGAGAGAAAAGAGAGAAGGAAAAGGGGATTGAAAACTGAAAAAGCGCTTGAAAAAATAAAAGCGAAAAAGGTTTTGGAAAAGCG
>NZ_JBFTZJ010000025.1:0-14516 GCF_056406855.1 Mucilaginibacter sp. P1_A3 | reverse complement strand
TTCAATATGCAAATTGCAGTTTACGTTAGGCGATGATATGGATACCGACCATATTATTCCTTTGCATTTGGGAGGAAAAGATATATGGGCTAATGTGCAATTATTGCACGCCCATTGTCATATCACCAAAACGAGGAAAGATAACTTGCTTCATATAAATGATTAACGGACGAGGAGCCGTGTGAAGGGAAACTTTCACGCACGGTTTTGAAGACCAGCCGTAGAGGCGACTCTACGGCTGAGTTTAATTCTTCGGGAGAAGATACAGCGTATAGCCCGCCCGGCAGTCTCCGGCGTCTTGTCGGGGATGCTGATATCATTAGGTACAGCGGTTGAAAGAACCGAACATCTACAACCGGATACCTTTTTCTTAAAGAACTCCGCGACAGTTATGTTTTTAAAAGGGAATTCCATGGCGTTGAGTTTTACACCGCCTGATTCATGGGATGAGCGTTGCCGTTGCCTTTCCAGATATATTCTCAGCCGGTATGTTTCCGGCCTGAAAAGCCGCAGCCATAATTTTGACCCTGACCTGTAGCTATATACCACTGAGGTAAGAGAAGTCAGCGTTTCAGCGATCATTTCACGGGAAATAATATCGCCCGTGACCTGGATGGCGCGGTATATAAAATTATCAGGCTCCGAAAAGATAAAAGCAGCACTTCAGCCGATATCCGTTAATGCAGTATAAGATATAGCCGATTTCGCTGATAATGGGGATTTTACGATATAAAATATCATTAAATAAAATTAATGTTATTAAGTGCTTGATTTGTAGGTATTTAATTAATGGCACTAAAGTGGTAGATACTGAGGGAAGAATATATGGCTAACCTGTTTTTAGATGATCCCAATAGGCCCAGAATAATATGGTCGCCTATTAAACCAAATGCTAACAATTAATAAGGTTATGAATAAAATGGAAACAAATCACCCCTCCGAAATCTCTGCAAACCGAATGAAGTTATTTTCCCCCGAAAAAATTGGTCATTTAAATTTAAAGCATCGCGTGGCGCACCCTCCATTAACCCGTCTTCGGGCTAACCCGGATGATGGTGTAAGTGATATGGTGATTAAATATTACACTCAACGCGCGTCCGACGGAGGCTTTATCATTACCGAATCTACTCATCCTTCATTTGATAGCCGGGGCTATATTGGAGCGCCGGGTAATTACGAAGATCATCATATACCGGGGTGGAAAAAGGTCATTGATGCAGTACACCATAAAGGAGGATTGATCTTTATGCAGATTTCCCACGATGGACGTCAGTCACATGAATCATTAAAAAATGGGAAGCCTCCAATCGCGCCATCAGTTGTGCCGTTTGAAGGGATATCATTTACAGCAAAAGGTTGGGTGCCCGTAACGCAGCATAGAGCGGTCGATATTTCGGAGAGTCCCGAATTGGTTGAAACCTTTAGAAAAGCTGCTGAACGGGCTTTAATAGCCGGTTTTGATGGCTTGGAACTTCATAATGCCAATGGCTACCTGGCCGATACTTTTTTACAGGATGGCACAAACAAAAGGACCGATGCCTACGGAGGCTCGATAGAGAAGAGAGTGAAGTTTCCGTTGGAATTGGTAGGGCATTGGTATTTGTTTGGGGAGCAAATCATGTCGGTGTACGGCTGTCGCCCAACGGTCAATGGGGATATAAAAATGCCCAGTGCGATGCAGCAGTTGGCCTTTGTAAATCGGTAGGCGATTTATGGCGATCATTAATTTAGTAACTGCAAATAATTAAACAAATAATAATCATATGTCAACAATTAAAGCATGGGCAGCTCTTGAACCACGTGCCGAATTAAAGCCATTTACCTATGAAATGGGACCATTAGGTTCTGAAGAAGTAGAAGTTGAAGTACAATATTGTGGCTTGTGCCATACCGATATTTCGTTCATTAAAAATGAATGGGGTACCATACCCTTTCCGTTGGTGCCTGGGCATGAAATTACCGGGATGATTGTCGCGCTTGGGGATGTGGCTAAAACCAAAGGACTAAGTATCGGTCAAACGGTAGGTATTGGCTGGACTAATGGCAGCTGTGGCCACTGCGGTCCTTGCCTGGATGGCGATCAAAATCTTTGCGAAACTGTAAAGGCTACCATTTGGGGGCACCACGGCGGTTTTGCAAGCAGGGTAAAAGCACATTGGATTTGGGCTGTACCTATTCCAGATGGCTTGGACCCCGCCGACGCCGGTCCGATGTTTTGCGCGGGCATCACTGTTTTTTCGCCGCTAATGGAGTACGGAGTTAAGCCAACCGACAGGATAGGGGTATTCGGTATTGGCGGCCTCGGTCATCTTTCCATTCAATTTTGCCACGCATGGGGTGCTGAGGTGACTGCGTTTTCATCTAACGCGGCCAAGCACGATGAAATAAAAAAGTTGGGAGCTGATCATATCGTTTCCAGCCGGGATACCAGTGAATGGAACGACCTGAAAGGAAAGTTTGACCTTATCCTAATAACTGTAGCCGTACCGCTTGATTGGGATAAAATTATTGCCATGCTGGGGCCAAAGGGGCGCCTGCATTTTGTAGGTATTGTTTATGAGCCTATCCCGGTATCGGTGCTTGCTTTGTTAGGTGTTCAAAAATCGATATCTGCATCCCCGGGAGGTTCGAGGGGTGTTTTAGATAAAATGCTGCGTTTTGCGGCCCATCACAAAATAAAACCAGTTACAGAGCATTTCCCCATGAGCAGGATAAACGATGCTATTGCCCATTTAGAGTCAGGGAAAGCCAGTTACAGGATCATCCTCGATGCTGATTTTAAATAACATGATCTGTCAAATCAACACATAACAATAGTCATATGAAAATACAGGATAATAGTAACACCAAATTGTTTTCGCCAATTAAACTGGGCGCTTATGAGCTGACGCACCGCGTAGTTTTACCACCGTTAACGCGCATGCGTACCGAAACAGGTTTTATACCTAATGACCTGATGGTTGAATATTACGCCCAGCGTACCACACCCGGCGGGTTTATGGTTACGGAAGGTACAGTAATATCCGAGACAGGCCACGGTTATTACGGCGCACCAGGTATTTATACCGATGAGCAGACGGAAGGCTGGAAAAAAGTAACCGATGCAGTGCACGCCAAAGGTGGTATTATATTTTTGCAGCTTTTTCACGTAGGCCGTGAATCGCATAGGGATCTTCAGCCCAACTACGCATTACCTGGTGGGCCTTCTGTTGTGCCGCATGAAGATTTGGTGTTTACCCAAAAAGGCTGGGTACCTGCAGATTTGAACCGGGCATATGAAACAGAAGAAGTTGAAACCCTAATTGAAGATTACCGTAAAGCTGCCCAAAGGGCAAAGGATGCCGGGTTTGACGGGGTGGAGCTTCATGGTGCTAACGGCTACCTTGTGGATCAATTTTTGCAAGACGGTTCTAATAAACGCACCGACAAATATGGTGGCCCAATGGAAAACAGGGTAAGGTTTATGACGAAAGTGGTAGAGGGGATGTTATCTGTTTGGGGGCCGGATCGTGTTGGTGTTAGGCTGGGGCCAAGCGGCACGTTCAATTCCATGTCTGATAGCAATCCAATCGCGCTTTTTGGTTACGCAGCCGATCAGCTTAATCAATTTGGCATTGCTTATTTACATCTGATCGAACCAAGGATTAAAGGCAGTTATGAGGAAGTTGATGGCATGGGGCCTGTTGCCTCAATGCATCTCCGTAAAATATTCAAAGGTCTCATCATTGCAGCTGGTGGATTTGATTTCGAAAAGGGTAATGAGATACTCGAAAAAGGCTATGCCGATCTTGTTGCTTTTGGCCGGTATTTTATAGCCAATCCGGATTTGCCTTATCGTTTTAAAAATGGCTTGCCGTTAAACCCATATGACCGGGATACTTTTTATGGCGGCAATTCAAAAGGATATATCGATTATCCTTTTTACAGCGAGGAATTAGTAGCAGAATAATTATCTATACCATTCATAATGCCCATTCCCCGTAAAACAGGGAATGGGTTATTTATTTATAAGGCCTGAGCGTTATCCCGCAATAGGTGGATTTTCTGGCGCTATTGATCACCTTGTTCCGAAAATACAGGGTTGGCAATTCTGCTACATTTTGATCATGCTAAACAACTGAAAGTAAAGATGCACCCTACTTTGGATTTACACAAATTGGTGCTCCAAATAGCACGGAATCATCTGGTCAAGGCCTTCAGAACTTCAGACTTTTAGTTGAATCAACCATAAAGCCAGCGCTATCCCTTAATCCCGATAGGCTTTTTGCCGTCAGGTTAAAAGGAACAAATGCCAATGCTCCCAAAGCGAGGCACGACTTAAGGAAGAATTTCTTTGCATCATTTTGTTATAGGTAGATTTTGAATTATTTAACGCTCTTTTCCAACTTTGCGTTCTGACCTGCCTGTATTAACCACAATCCATCTTTTTTTGTCAAAACAATCATTCGCCTGAATTCAAAAGTTTCCCCCGGGTAACGCGCATCGTCGGTTAAACCTGTACGTACATGGGCCACTGCGATATCCGGTGAAAGGTATTGTATGTCTTCGATAGCACGGGTAAAGTAGTGGCTGGGTTTGAAGTAAGTGTTATGGGTACTTCGGTAATGATCTTCAATATCCTGCCTGCCCTTGTAGTACGCTCCAAACCAGTTAACCCAAGTGGCGTCATTGCGGTAGTTAGCTGCCAAACCAACCGGATCGTGCCGATTCCACGCTTCTTCGTAGCTCTTTACTAACCGTCGAATAGCACTGTTTTCTTTTAACGTATCAATCTGCTGGGCAAATGTACTTGTTGATATGCCGATAAGAATGATGAAAAATGTAAGAGATCTTTTGCTTTTCATGTGATAAGTCGATTTTTATAAGCACCTTGAAATTGTACAACCATTTCCGGCATACCTCAGTGCGATGCGAGATGTTACAAAATATTGATGCTGTCTTAATGTTTTGACAAACAAGTTAATAACATCACAATAACAAAATTAATAGTTTACGACTAATAACCAAGTGTTTATGTAAAATAGTAATGTATTATTGGTAAGAGTCAGGATTGCGCAAGGCGCATAATTGAATCCATTGTGTACGCCAATCTCCAACAACCCGCGGATGTAAATAATTTAATTCTATTTTTTATAGTTTGCTAAAATTATTAGCATAGCTTTGTTGCGTTAAATGGTTAACGATTAAGGGAGAACGGTATGATCAGGGCATTTCAGCAAAGGGCGGAGCAAAAGATATCGGGGTTTCAGTCGCCCGCGGCGGATTACCTGGAGGGGCGGTTGGATATTGGTGAGGCGATGGTGGTAGATCCACACGCTACCTTTTACTTTCAGATGGATAGTCCGGCGATGGAGGAACAAGGCCTGAAAGCCGGCGACATCCTGGTTGTTGACCGTTCACTCGAAGCTGTGGAGGGGGCAATTGTAGTCGCTTTTGTGGCGGATGGTTTTTTTTGCCGGCGCTATGCGCTCCGGGATAATAGGCCCGTACTTTGTGGTGATCGGCAGGAAATCATACAGACCACGGATGGAGAGGTGCTGCAGGTTTGGGGTGTGGTGATCTCTATTTGCCGGAATACCCTGCCCGAAGCTTTGAGGAAGGGAAGGTATCGTCGTGTTTGCGCTTTGTGATTGTAATAATTTTTATGCGTCGGCGGAACGCTTGTTCAGGCCGGAACTGAACGGTCTGCCTGTCGTGGTACTGAGTAATAATGATGGCTGCGTGATCGCGCGGAGCGAAGAAGCTAAACTTTGCGGTATCCAGATGGCAGCGCCAGAGTTCCTGGTACGGGACCTGATCAAAAAGTACGACATCCGGGTTTTTTCCAGTAATTATGTATTGTATGGTGACCTGTCGGAGCGGGTTATGCATAATCTGGCGAGATGGTTTCCGAGGCTGGATGTGTATAGTATTGATGAAGCTTTCGGGCTGATCGACGGAGTCAAAGACCTGCACGCGTATGCGCCCAGGATCCGCGCCTCGGTGGTACACAACACGGGTATCCCGGTCTCCATCGGCATCGCGCCAACCAAAACGCTGGCCAAGCTGGCGAACAAACTGGCCAAAAAGAATAACGGGACGATGGTATTGGATACGCCGGAACTTATTGCTGCCGCGGTTAAAAACTTTCCTGTCCGAGACCTTTGGGGCGTCGGCCGGAAATACCAGGAAAAGCTGAAGGTCCTTGACATTCAAACGGTGGGGCAGCTGCGTGATATGCCGGAGATGTGGTTCAAACAGCACATGACCATCGTCGGCCAGCGCATGTGGAATGAGCTTTGGGGCAGGCCTGCCATTCCCTTTGACAACGAGCCGGAGTCCAAAAAAGGTATCATGGTCAGCCGCTCTTTCCGGAACTATATCGAACAGCCTGATGTACTCTGTGAAGCGGTTACACTGTATGCTTCCAGACTGGCGGAAAAATTAAGAGCCGGGAAACTGCGCTGTCTTTACCTGCAGGTGTTCTTGTATACCAATGAGCACCGGGAAGATCATCCGCAGCATTTTCCCTCGCATACCCATAAACTGACCATCGCCAGCAACAATACGCATGACCTGGTGCGGATTACTACCCGCGTTGCAAAAACATTGTTCAAAGCGGGCATCAAGTACCGGAAGGCCGGTGTGATCGCCACCGGGTTGGTGCCGGAAGGTGAACTGCAACTGAATTTTTTCAGAGAACATGACGAGGGAAAAAGAGATTCGGTTTCGGCGGTGCTGGACAAGATCAACCTCGCTTACGGGCGTGGCATGGTACGCATGGCCAGTGAAGGTTATGAAAAAGAGTGGCGCCTGAAGCATGAATGGCTGAGCAAGGGTTATACGACGCGGTGGAGCGATATCATTAAAGTGAAATAAACAGCTCAGGTTACCAACCGGTAGGAAAAATTTTAAAATGCCTTCTTAAATTATGCGTTTCTAAAGGGTAAAAATATTTACCGATGACGCCCGATGAATTACTAACCAAGAAAGATCTGCAGGATTTCAAGAATGAATTATTTGAGCTGCTGCAACCGTTGAACGGATCGCAAAGCTTCTTCCAGCAGAAATGGCTGAAAAACGAGGAGGTTAAAAAGCTGATGAAAGTATCTAACGCTACGATCCGGAACCTACGGGTGAACGGCACTTTGCCTTACAATAAAATAGGGGGTATTTACTATTATGGGCAGGAAGATATTGAACAAATGCTGAACGGGGTTGAAAAAAAGCCCGAAGAAGAAAAAATAACGCCAGCTAAGACCCAGACTTTCAGTTGCCGGTATTACTTAAAAAGCATCTAAAAACCTCCAAAATAAAGAAAGCCATATCTATATCCGTCTGATCGTGAATGGCGTACGGGAAGACTGGTCTTCTGGCAGGCGATGTGAAAGAAAGGAGTGGGATGCCAACGCGAACCGGATGGCGGGTAAGGGCGAAAAGGCCCGGTCGGTCAAATATTTTTGTTTTCCAGATGCGTTTACCATTGAATGATTATTACCGATTACCCCACAAGTAATTACTTTCAGGCAAAAAAGTGACGAAGGTCATTTTTTGCAACTTGGATTTTTATTGTCTGGGGAACGAAACAAAAGCTATCCTCGCTCCTTGGTAAGGTATATTCTTTACACTTCTCTTACAGCGGCTTAAGCCGGTTACATGTTCCGTCACATTTTACCCACCAATAGATGTAAGCAATTAATGATTGATATCATTTGCTATCGCACTTGCGGTCATTTTTTTCAAAGGGCATGGCCGCTAAGTTTGCAACCGGTTCAGATGCTATAGCTACTAATCTTATATGACAGAAAAACAAAACTTCTATATCTTAAGCATCAATTGTGGTTCTTCCAGTCTGAAATTCAGTTTATTCCAATTCGGTTCGCTATTGTCGGAGTGTAACGGCAATGTTGATGCTATTGGCAGCACCGGCAGCCGTTTAAGTATTTGCAAAGAAGGAAAGGTCATTTTGCAACAGTCAGCTGGTTTCAAAAATTTGGATGAAGCAGTAAAGGCAGTTATTAGCTGGCTAAAAAAAAGTGAATATAAAAGTAGCTTGCGGGCCATTGGCCACCGCCTGGTACAGGGCGGGCCGGATCACCGTGAACCAGAATTAATCACAGATGAGTTAATAAAGAACTTACAGGCTTTTGTTTACCTGGCACCCAACCATTTGCCAGACGAGATCAGAACAATTAAAACATTTGGGCGCGCTTTTCCTGGATTGTTGCAGGTTGCCTGTTTTGATACAGCCTTCCATCGCAATATGCCCGATGAGGCTAAATATTACCCACTACCAGCCAAATACCGGGAGCAGGGGCTATTGCATTACGGTTTTCACGGGCTTTCATACGAGTACGTTATGAAGCAGCTTAAAGCGGACGGAGCACTTGTAAAAGCACAGAAAACTATAATTGCTCACTTGGGCAACGGTGCCAGTATGGCCGCTGTAAAAAACGGCACTTGCATTGAAGCAACTATGGGCCTAAGCCCGATCGGCGGCCTGGTAATGAGTACCCGTTCGGGCGATCTGGACCCGGGTGTATTTTTGTTTTTGCTGAAACAGGGGAAACTTACAGCAACACAACTCGATAAATTACTCAGCAACGATTCGGGATTAAAGGCAATTGCTGGAAAAAGTGATGTGCAGCAATTGCTGCAACTGGAAGCTAAAGATCCCAAAGCCAGGGCTGCCATTACCGTATTTTGTTACCAGGCCCGAAAGTTTATCGGCTCTTTGACCGCCGCCATGGGCGGGCTGGATCTGTTAGTTTTTACAGGAGGAATTGGAGAAAATTCTGCAACTATCCGAGAACGTATCTGTCTGGAGCTGGATTTTTTGGGAATCCAGGTAGAAAAGAAATCAAATTACGATAACAAGGAAAATATTTCATCAGCTTCAAGTCGCGTAAAGGTGCTGGTAATGAAAACCAATGAAGAAGCCATAATAGCACAACATACACAAACCGTTCTTAAAATATCAAACCCATGAAAACTGAATTGTCAACTATAGAAGCAGAGGAGTTATCCAACGAAGAACTCCGGAAAATGCATGCCTACTGGCGCGCTGCAAATTACCTGAGTGTAGGGCAATTGTACCTGCGGCATAACCCCCTGCTGAAAGAGCCTCTGAAGCTGGAGCATGTAAAAAACATGCTGCTGGGGCATTGGGGCACCACACCGGGACAGAATTTCATATACACCCACCTGAACCGTATTATCAATAAGTATGATCTTGATATGATCTACGTTTCGGGACCAGGGCATGGTGGCCCAGCTGTGGTAGCGGGAACTTACCTGGAAGGATCCTATACCGAAGTTTATCCCAATATCACCGAGGATGAGGATGGTTTACGCAAATTGTTCACCCAGTTTTCTTACCCGGGCGGAATTCCCAGCCACGCATCACCCCAAACACCGGGGTCAATTCACGAAGGTGGTGAACTGGGTTATTCCCTTAGTCATTCATTCGGTGCTGTGTTTGATAATCCCGATTTGATAGTAGCCTGCGTAGTTGGTGATGGTGAAGCCGAAACGGGTCCGCTGGCCACCGCCTGGCATTCCAATAAATTTCTGAATCCGTTAACAGATGGTACCGTGTTGCCTATCCTGCATTTAAACGGTTACAAGATCTCTAATCCAACGGTTTTGGCCCGCATTACGCATGAAGAGCTGGAACAATTATTCCGTGGCTATGGCTGGAACCCGATATTTGTGGAGGGCGATGATCCCGGGCAAATGCATCGGGATATGGCTGCTGCGCTTGACTACGCGGTTGATCGTATTAAACAGGTAAAATATGATGCTGAGCATCCCAATGGTGACCGCCCGCGCTGGCCGATGATCATCCTCCGGTCACCCAAGGGCTGGACCGGCCCTAAGGAAGTGCACGGGTATAAAATTGAAGGCAACTTCAGGGCGCACCAGATCCCGCTGGCAGTTTCAGCCTCAGCACCGCCCGAACATTTGCAAATGCTGGAGGATTGGATGAAAAGCTATCACCCCGAAGAATTATTTGATGAGCAAGGTAAACTGATTCCCGAACTGGCCGAACTGGCACCAAAAGGGGACCGAAGAATGGGCGCTAACCCACACACCAACGGTGGCAATTTGCTGCGCGACCTGCGCCTGCCCGATTTCAGGGATTACGCTACCGTGGTGGAAATCCCCGGTGCGGATGGGGAAGGGGATACTTATGTAAGTGGTCG
This sequence comes from Mucilaginibacter sp. P1_A3, assembly GCF_056406855.1. Lineage (NCBI taxonomy): Bacteria > Pseudomonadati > Bacteroidota > Sphingobacteriia > Sphingobacteriales > Sphingobacteriaceae > Mucilaginibacter > Mucilaginibacter sp. P1_A3. The sequence goes on along the minus strand of NZ_JBFTZJ010000025.1, from coordinate 4,332 downwards.
TTTCCTGCGGGATGTGATCAAAGAGAACCAACAGCATCGCAACTTCAGGATCTTTGGGCCGGATGAAACAGTCTCCAACAGGTTGGATGTCGTATTTGAAGCTACAAATCGTCAATGGGATGCACCTGTAGCATTACATGACGAATTCCTCGCTGCGGACGGCCGTGTGGTGGAGATGCTAAGCGAGCACCAGTGCGAGGGCTGGCTGGAGGGCTATCTGCTAACTGGCAGGCATGGGCTGTTTAACTGCTATGAAGCATTTATTCATATTGTAGATTCGATGTTTAACCAGCATGCCAAATGGCTTAAGGCCAGTTTGGAACTGCCCTGGCGCAGGCGGATAGCTTCATTGAATATCTTATTAACTTCAACCGTTTGGCGCCAGGATCACAACGGATTTACCCATCAGGACCCAGGTTTTCTGGATCATGTGGTGAACAAAAAAGCCACTATTGTAAGGGTGTACTTACCGCCCGATGCCAATTGTTTGTTATCGGTTATGGACCATTGCCTGCGCAGCTACCATTATGTGAACGTGATTGTGGCAGGCAAACACCCGGCACCGCAATGGCTCAATATGGAGCAGGCCGTAGCGCATTGTACCCGCGGCATAGGTATCTGGAATTTTGCCAGTAATGATCAGGAGGCCGAACCGGATGTAGTAATGGCCTGTAGTGGTGATGTGCCAACTTTAGAAACGCTGGCAGCAGTATCTATTTTGCGCGAGCATTTGCCCGAGCTAAAGATCAGGGTTGTTAACGTAGTTGACCTGTTTAAGCTGCAAAAGAGTACCGAGCATACTCACGGATTAACAGATAAAGATTACGATGCGCTATTTACAACCAACAAACCTGTAATATTTGCATTCCACGGTTACCCATGGCTGGTGCACCGCCTTACTTATAACCGTGCTAATAATGTGCATATGCATGTGCGTGGCTATAAAGAGGAGGGAACCATCACCACATCTTTTGATATGACGGTTTTGAATGAGATGGACAGGTTTCACCTGGTTATCGACGTGATCGATCGCCTGGCGCAAACTGGCAGCAAGGGCGTTTACCTGAAACAATTATTGCTGGATAAATTGATTGCGCACAAACATTATATCAATACTAACGGTAAGGATATGCCCGAAATACTGAACTGGAAATGGAAAGCATAACCTACGACGGCTACCCGCAGCCAAAACAACATCATTACTACCGTTACTACAGGGTAAATAAAAACGATACGGCACTGCAGGCCTTTTCTACAAATGATTTTCGGCTCCGGCCGGCGGTTATCACCGGGATTATTAATTATTCACTGCTACCCGGTTGGGAGGGTTACGACCAATATGCAGATATAGGCCAGGCTATGGAAAAGGCGAAAGCGGGAGCCTTAAATTATATTGAACACCTGATAACCGGGGGAGAGGCAAGCCTGCCAAAACTTTTGCAGTACCGGATGGATCATTACGAGGATCTGCATATCAACCTGGTATATAATAATATTCAACAGGTAGAGGCGGCCTCTATCAGTAATATCCAATTTACATGGCACCCTTACCGCATACACAACTAATATGTTTGATACAAAAGATTTATTCGGCTATGAGCCAGACGCTAAATATAATATCCCGGTTGTTTATTTTTCCATGGAGTTTGCTATTGATCAGGCCTTAAAGATTTATAGCGGCGGTCTGGGTTTTTTATCCGGATCGCAGCTGAGGAGCGCTTATGAACTGAAGCAAAATTTAGTAGGCATCGGGATGCTTTGGAAATATGGGTACTATGACCAGGTACGGGATGGCAATGGTTTTATGAAACCGGAATTTATTGAAAAGCAACATTCTTTTTTGCAGGATACCGGAATTGTATTTACTGTGCAGGTTCATAATGCACCTGTACATGTCAAAGCATGGTTGCTTAAGCCGGAAACCTTTGGTTCGGCACCATTATTTTTGCTGAGTACAGATGTTCCGGAGAATGATGAACTCTCCAGGTCGATCACGCATAGTTTGTACGATCCCAACGAGTCTACCCGTATAGCGCAGACCATTGTTTTGGGGATTGGTGGTGCGATGCTGCTGGATATTTTAGGCATCGAACCCGATGTTTACCACATGAACGAGGGCCATTCGGTATCGCTAAATTTTTACCTGTATGCCAAATATAAAAGCCTTGCCGAAGTAAAGAAAAAGGTAGTATTTACTACCCATACGCCAGAAATGGCAGGTAATGAAGCGCATAGTTACAGCTTGCTGAAAGAGATGTCGTTCTTCTATCATCTGCAGGAGCATGAAGTGAAATCATTGCTTGGTTTAGAAGGGGATTATTTTAATTATACACTGGCAGCGCTTCAATTTTCGCGCAAGGCTAATGGCGTGTCCAAATTGCACGGCGATGTTGCCCGGCGAATGTGGGGTAATAGTCCTGGTGCATGCCAGATTACCTCGATCACCAATGCCCAGAACAAAATGTATTGGGTTGATCCGGTCATGGACGAGGTCATTGCAGCCGGCGATAACGAAGGTATTGTTAACCGGAAAAAAGCCATAAAACACGAATTGTTTAAAATGGTGGCCGATCAATGTGGTAAACTATTTGACGAAAATGTGCTCACCATTGTTTGGGCCCGCCGCTTTGCCGGCTATAAGCGGGCTGATCTGATAATGCAGGACTGGGGCCGGTTTATTAGCCTGGTTGAAAATACAAATTTGCCGGTGCAGATTATCTGGGCGGGGAAACCCTACCCTGAAGACGGCGAGGGGATTGCTTTGTTTAACCAGATCATCAGTCGTGCTCTACCTTTTAAAAACTGCGCTGTTTTAACAGGTTATGAGTTGGGTTTATCGGCACTGCTAAAAAAAGGATCGGATGTATGGCTAAATAACCCAAGGATGTATCACGAAGCTTCCGGAACAAGTGGCATGGCAGCTGCCATGAACGGGAGTATCAACCTTTCACTGCCCGATGGATGGGTGCCGGAATTTGCTCGTGACCAGGAAAACTGTTTCCTGATCCCTAAAGCGCCGGATAACCTATCTGTAGTGGAGAAGGATAACCTGGAAAATGAAAGCCTGATGGATGTACTGGAGAAAGCGGTAATACCTATGTATTATAATAAACCCGGTGATTGGTTAAACATCATCAAACGCGCGGCCGCGGATATTAACCCTGGTTTTGAATCGGGGCGGTTGGCTAAGGAATACTACGATCAAATGTATACATCCGAATCTTAGATATCATCAATTGAAAGATAACAACAAACAAGCACCAGATAGTTTCTGGAATTTAACTGGCGAAGCGGCTTTAAAATTAATCACTTTAATGGCGAACCGATTTTAAATCCGGGGTGCTGAATTCAAATAGCCGTATATTAGTGCTATTATAAAATAAAGTAGCAGGATGTTTAATAAAGCAGCGTTGAATGCAAAGGTCAAGACCTGGCTCGATGAACAAATCAAGAAAAGCGTCGTAAAAGAAGTTACAGAGTGTTACGACCTGATGGACAAGGATAGCACCAATCACCGAAACATTTTCCGGATCTGTAAAAAACAGCTCAATGCGGTGCGGTCAAAGATCGTTTTGAGTTATGTAAAGGTACTTGAACTGGTGATTCTGGTTTATAAATAAATAGTAAAACTGCACATAAATTATTACTCCAGCGTTTTTCTGCCTTTTCGCCGGGATTTAATTATCTACACAAGTTTTCATCGCTTTGACTTTTTGAAAGCTGGATTTGATATTGTTTGAAACTCGCTAAAGAATGCTGCCTGCCAGCTATAGTTACCGGAGGCGGCAGCGGTATGGGCCGCGAACTTGTACTGAACCTGCTGGCAAAAGGTGCAAAAGTAGCTGCGATAGACATCAACGAAAAGACTTTGCAGGAAACTGCAGCATTGGCGGGTGCCAGGAATGTAAATTTAAGCCTGTTTGTGACCGATATTACCAATAGAGCGGGGGTGGAAGGCTTATTAGAGAAAGTGATCAGCAAGTTCGGTGCGGTGGACGGCATTATTAACAACGCTGGTATCATTCAGCCATTTATAAAGGTAAATGACCTGAGCTACGAGGTGATTGAACGGGTAATGGATATCAACTTTTACGGTACGCTTTATTTGATCAAGACTTTTCTGCCACACCTGCTTACCAGGCCTGAATCGCATATTGTCGACATATCCAGCATGGGTGGGTTTTTACCGGTCCCGGGCCAAACCATTTACGGCGCATCCAAGGCAGCTGTAAAATTGCTGACAGAAGGACTTCATTCCGAATTGTCGGGTACGAATGTAAGAGTGACTGTAGTATTTCCAGGCGGTGTTAGCACCAATATCATGTCCAATTC
>NZ_JBFTZJ010000024.1:0-16136 GCF_056406855.1 Mucilaginibacter sp. P1_A3 | reverse complement strand
ATGCAGCCTTATCGGCCGCAAACCAACGGCAAGGTGGAACGCTTTTGGAGGACCCTTAAAGAAGACCTTATTGAAGATACCGATTTCGACAGCTTTGAAGAGCTGGAAGATGAACTCCTCAAATATCTTGTTTATTATAACTGGGAACGACCACATCAGGGCATCAATGGTAAAAAACCTATCGATATGGTCACCCTAAACAACAAATAAAAATACCTGATTCTGTTACCGAATTACTAAACCCTTACAATTGCGAGGAAGAACGACGCGGCAATCGCGAACTATACAGGGTGGACAGGGCTTTCGTATTTCAAATTATGTAGTTGTAACCGATACCATCGTCCCGCTCATGGCCGCGGGAGGGCCTAGTTACTTTTGTCGCCACAAAAGTAACCAAAAAGGCTATAAGCAGAAAGGCTTCTTTGCCGCACTGGGCCTTTGCCCTGCAAAACGGACAGAACCTGGGCTGGAATTATTTTGCCCTTACCCACACCGCCCCACGCATGCAAAAACTTCCTATGCCCTGCAGCCGCACAGCCCACCATCGTTCTGCCCGTTTTCGCCCGAAGCTGATCTGCTGACACTTTGGGGGAAAACAAGAACACTTCGTTTACCATATTTCTGTTTTTTACAAATTGTCATCTCGATAGAGCCGGGGAGGACTGTGCGAAAGCGCAAAAGAGAGATCTTATGCAATATACACGTTGCCGCCTTTTTTAGCGCTGGTCTTGTGTTAGTAAGAATTACTTTTAATAATTTATTAGCCGATATTTGCTTTAGATGGAGAAGTTAAGAAATTTTTATGCCTTGTTTTGGATTTTGGGTTTAGCCCTGTTGATTTACGCCTTCTTTAGGATTAAGCAAGAGATTTTCCGGCATAAAAAACCAGTCACAGAGGTTAAGAAAGTCTCTATCCGATAATACTATAAATCGGCGGCTTCGCGTTATCCCGCTTAATTATTTCCCGGGCTTCAAGGTCTAACTTTACGGTTTCGCCATACCAATGGGCATTGCCGGAGAAGGTGGTATGCACTTCATCGTGAAGGGTCTGCATCAGCTGGGTGTGGGTAAGGCTTTGGTGTTGCAAAATTTGTATGATGGCGGCCTTTATTATTTCATATTTTTCGACCGAAATAATTTTGTTCTGTTTATCGTTATCGGGATGCAGAGTTTGAATTTTGGCTTCTTTCATGTTAATAAGTCGAAAAAGTCGATGGCTACTTATATCGATAGGTTGCGCCTTTGGATATGTTTTTTATGAATGGGCTTTGTAGATGAATAAAATTAAGGATTTAATTTTTGCAATAAGGGAAATTATCTTTTCGTTCCCATAATTGGAGTATGTTAACCTAATTCTTCAATTTGGCGTTTTAGCCTTTCTCCCCAAAATGGAATTGGAGTATAGTGATTGATGCAATCTTCGAGCGTATTAAGATTTTCTAAGGCTGGCAAAATATGCTGTTCAAAATCCAATTGAAATTCATCTGTAAATTTTGCTAATTCAGTACCTGCTTGAATAATATAGCCTGTTTTGTCTTTATAGTTATGTGTATGGCGGTCATCCGGCAGATAGCCGTTCTCCCGAATTAAGATATTCAAATCATTGTATGATGGCTTTGAATGATCTTTAATAGTTGCTTTTAAAGCTATGCCTATATTAAAACAAAAACTTGCTTGCTCTTTCGTATTCCATGAAAAGTTTTGAAGATTTATAATGATATAGAAATCGTCACGATCTTTCCACCAAGTGTTACCGCTTGTTAAATAGCCGTATTGTTTTAATGCAGGCTTTAAATAAGTTTTAATAAAAGCTGTTTGCTTTTCTTTTGCATTCATAATGCCGTATATATTAAACGCAGTAATATATGTCCCCAAAACAAGAAAGGGGCACAGGGCCCCTTTCTCAATATATTTATATTGGCAATTACAAAGCCAACACTTCTTTTACTCTTTCAGCAGCTTCTTTTAACAAAATAGCTGAGTATACTTTTAAACCTGAGTTATCAATCAGTTCTTTTGCTTCAACAGCGTTGGTGCCTTGTAAGCGAACGATGATTGGAACCGGGATATTACCGATTTCGTTATAGGCGTCAATTACACCTTGTGCAACACGGTCGCAACGAACGATACCACCAAAGATGTTGATCAGGATAGCCTTTACATTAGGGTCGCTCAGGATGATGTTAAAGCCTGCTTTAACAGTTTCGGCATTGGCAGTACCACCAACGTCAAGGAAGTTAGCAGGTTCGCCACCAGCAATTTTAATAATATCCATAGTTGCCATAGCTAAACCAGCGCCGTTAACCATACAGCCTACGTTACCGTCAAGCTTTACATAGTTAAGGTTTGATTTGCTTGCTTCAACTTCTGTAGGATCTTCCTCGTCAGTATCGCGCATAGCTGCGTAATCCGGGTGACGGTATAACGCGTTATCGTCAATATTAACCTTGGCATCAACAGCTAAAATCTTGTTATCAGATGTTTTTAATACCGGGTTAATTTCAAATTGTGAAGAATCTGTAGCTTCGTAAGCTTTGTACAAGGCAGCTATGAATTTGGTCATATCTTTAAAAGCTTCGCCTGATAAGCCTAAGTTGAAAGCTATTTTACGGGTTTGGAAACCTTGTAAACCAACTTTAGGATCAATTTCTTCTTTAAATATCAGTTCGGGAGTTGAGTGTGCAACTTCCTCAATATCCATACCGCCTTCGGTACTGTACATGATAATGTTGCGGCCTTTAGCACGATCAAGCAACACGCTCATGTAAAACTCTTTAGTTTCGCTTTCGCCTGGGTAATAAACATCCTGGGCTACCAAAACTTTCTTTACTTTTTTACCTTCGGGGCCTGTTTGTGGGGTAACTAATTGCATGCCAATAATGTTGCCTGCAATTTCTTTAACCTGGTCAATGTTTTTAGCCAGCTTTACGCCGCCACCCTTACCACGACCACCGGCGTGGATCTGTGCCTTTATTACTACCCAGCTTGAGCCCAGGTCTTCTTTCAATTTTTGGGCAGCCTCTGCAGCCTGCTCAACAGTATCGGCAACAATGCCTTCCTGAACTCTAACGCCAAAGCTCTTTAATATGGCTTTGCCCTGATATTCGTGAATATTCATGTTTTTTGAAGAATTTGCGGTAAATCTACAATTTTTGTTCAAAGGTTTGGGGCCTTTGTACACTTTATTTGCCCTATGTTTATTTAATAACAATGGTTTTACATTTGGGAGTGGTGAGTAGTTGATTAGGTGAGTGGTTGATAGGGTGTATTGAGTTGATTAGGCTGAATGCCTCAATCGTACGATGTTTATCAAGTCATCTTTTCAATCAACTACTCAGTTAATCAACCCAATCAACTACTCACCACCCACAACCATCCACTCACCAAAAAATATTAACTTTACGCCATGCTTAAAGCCAAATCCATCTATAAATCATACGGGCAGCTTCAAATATTAAAGGGCGTTGATCTTGAAGTTAAGCGTGGTGAAATTGTAACTATTGTTGGTGCATCCGGTGCGGGTAAAAGTTCGCTGCTCAATATTTTGGGTACGCTGGATAGGCCGGATTCCGGTCAGCTGTATATCAACGATATAGAGCTCAGCAAGCTTAGTAATAAAAACCTGAGCGATTTCCGGAATCGTAAAATTGGCTTTATTTTTCAGTTTCACCATTTACTGGCCGAGTTTACCGCTCTTGAAAATGTATGCATCCCTGCCTTCATTGCGGGCGTATCAAAATCTGACGCCGAAAAGAGATCGGCCGAACTGCTTGATTTACTTGGATTAAAGGATAGAATGAGCCATAAGCCCAATGAGCTATCGGGCGGCGAGCAGCAAAGGGTTGCCGTAGCGCGTGCGCTAATCAATAAGCCCGCGCTGATTTTTGCCGATGAACCATCCGGTAACCTCGACTCGGTGAACGCGCTGGAGTTGCATGAACTTTTCATTAAGCTGCGTAAAGAATTTAACCAAACCTTTGTAATAGTTACACATAATGAAGATCTTGCCAACCTATCAGACCGTACTGTGATGATGAAGGATGGTTTAATTATACAATAAGTTTATTTATAAATTGAAGATATTAATAACAGCTGCTAATTCTGCACCGGCCTACAGGCTAAAAAACAAACTGAACGGCGATAACGTGATCATGGGTGATCATCTTGATCTGCCGGATTTTATGCTGAAACCGGGGCGGCTTATCCGCTTGCCCGATCCTCAGTCATCCAGTTATACGCATGAAATGTTAACTTTATGCCTTGATCTGGGTGTTGAGCTTGTTTACCTTTTTCGCGAAAGAGAGATGGAGTTGCTGCAACAGTCAGCCATATTATTTAATGAGTATAACATAACAATCCTTGCCGGGGACAATGAAATATAAAGATATTGATAAACGCAAAACCGCGTTCATTCTGGAGCTTGATGATGTTTTATTTCCAGCTAAAGATTATATATACCAGGTTTATTACCTTTTTGCCAACATGCTGGAATATGTTGAGCTGGTTGATGCCGGCAAAACAACCAAACTGATGACTGATACGTATGTACAGGAAGGAGCGGAGGCTGTTTTTGATAAAGTTGCCCTTGAGTTTCCTGTTGCTGCCAGATACAGGGAGAATTTTGACAACCTTATGGTGACTGCCAAGCTCCCCCTTAAATTGCTTTTGTACCAGAATATGCTTACCTTCCTACAGGAAATTGTGGTTGATCGTAAAAAACTTTTCATCGTTACAAATGGCAATGTGCCACTACAGGTAAATAAAATTAAACAGGTAGAATGGCATAAACTGGAGCCTTACCTAACCTGTTATTTTGCCGAAGAAACGGCGCCGAAGCCAGAACCCGATGCGATACACTTATTAATGCAGGATCATAACCTGCAACGTAGAGACATCCTGATGATAGGGAATTCTGAAGCCGATAGTTTATGCGCGGAGACTGTTGGTGTAGATTACCTGGGCGTTGAGGAATTTTTATAACGCTTGTTGTAACATACTTATTTTTATTACGTTAACACTTTTATAATTCATAGTACATGAAAAAAATATTTTACTTCACATTAGTTCTGGCAACCGGTTTACTTTCGGCCTGTAAAAAAGATAAGCCGGCTGGAAATACGGATGGGGGAGTACTTACCGGACCAACAAAAACCGGATCGACGCTCGACCTGATCAAGGATTCGGTATACCTGTATGCTAAAGAAACTTATTTGTGGTATGATGCCATACCTGACTATAAAACTTTTCAGCCCCGTAGCATCACCGGATCAGATGATATAACCGCGCTGACAAACGAAGTTGACCAAATATCACAGTTTAAGATCAATCCATTAACTACCCAGCCGTATGAATATTATGCGCCAGACCCGGGTTCGGCTAAGTATTCCTTTATAGATGATGGATCGGTATCTACCGAATTAGGTGGTACAAACGGCGATTTCGGTTTATCGGTACTATACCAGGAAACAACAGATCTGCGTATAAAATATGTTTACGCAGGTTCGCCTGCCGATAAGGCCGGTATTAAAAGGGGTTACCAGGTAGTAAAACTTAATGGCCGCACAACATTGGATTATGACAACGGAACCAACGTAAACTTTGTAGTGAATGCTGTTTATGGTGCCAATCCTATTACTATGACGCTTAAAAAACCAGATGGCACAACGGTTGATGTTTCTTTGGCTGTAGCTACTTACACCATTAACCCGGTTTTAACTTATAAGGTTTTTACCCAGGGTGATAAAAAAGTGGGTTATGTGGTTTTCAATACCTTTACTTCGCCAGAAAACGCTGGCCCTCAATTGTTAAAAGCATTTAATGCCTTTACAGCGGCTAATGTTACCGAGCTGGTTGTGGATTTGCGGTATAATGGCGGCGGTTATGTATCAACTGCCGAATACCTGGATAACCTGATTGTACCAACGGCAAAAAACGGCTCACAGATGTATACTTATTATTATAACGATAAACTGCAGGCTGATAATCATCCTTTGCTGAGTGCGATATACAATATTAAAAAAGGAGATTTTTTACCTACTAATCCTGATAACCGGATTCTTTTTACCAAAAATGGCTCGCTCAACATTAGCCGTGTGTTTTTTATTATAACAGGCTCCACAGCCTCGGCAAGTGAGTTAACTATTAACAACCTGCGCCCCGAAATGGACGTGAAGTTTATAGGCCGTACAAGCTATGGCAAACCTGTAGGCTTTTTTGCTATCGACATCAATAAATACCAATTGTATGTACCCCAGTTTGAAACCAAGAATTCAGCTAATCAAGGAGGCTATTATTCAGGTATGACACCTGGTTCAACAGATTATCCGGGTAAACTTGATTATGATGATGTTACTAAGGACTTTGGCGATAGTACCGAAGTATTGCTGCAACATGCCTTGAATTATATCAGTACAGGAGTTTATGACGTAAGCGGGCCAAAAGTTCAGAGTTTGTCAAAAAGCAAATCGATGTCTGAGCAACAGGTTACCAATATGACCCTTAAACTGGATGAACGGAAGTTTAAAGGCATGGTAGGTAAAAAGGAACTTCGCCATAAATAAAATATAGGCTGTTGAAAAAAACGCGTCATTGCTTCGTTCCGGTCGATGACGCGTTTCAAAAAAAGCTTTTTGTCATCCTGAGCGCAGTGAAGGATCTATTATCCGCCATGCTTCTCCGCCCTGTACAGTCTGCGAATAGATCCTTCGTTCCTCAGGATGACAAACCTTTTTAACGTCATTTCACCTTCTGAGTTTTACCAAATTTTAAAACTCAGAATGACAAGACTATTTAAAAACGCAATTCTCCCCTAATCTGCAAGCTCGCGCAGGTCAACAGGAACCACGCGCGAAATACCCTGCTCAACCATGGTTACACCATAAATTACATCGGTACTGGCAATGGTGCGCTTGTTATGTGATACAATGATGAATTGTGAATCCTTTGAAAAGGTGCGGATAATATTGTTGAATTTATCAATATTGGTATCATCAAGCGGGGCATCTACCTCATCAAAAATACAGAACGGAGCCGGTTTAAGCAGGTAAAGCGAAAAGAGGATAGCAGTAGCTGTAAGGGTTTTTTCGCCTCCCGATAATTGGTTGATGGAGAGCGGGCGTTTACCTTTTGGCTTGGCAATGATATCAATGTCCGATTCTAAAGGATGATTAGGGTCGGTAAGGATCAAGTCGCAGGAATCTTCATCATTAAACAGGGAGCGAAACACCTTAATAAAATTCTCACGTACCATAATAAAGGCATGCATGAATTTTTCTTTGGCGGTGTCATCAATCTCCTGGATGGTGGCCAACAGGGATGCCTTAGCCTCGCTCAGATCCTTCTTTTGTGCCTGGATAAAGGTATAGCGCTCATTCATCTCGTTGTAAGCCTCAACCGCCATAGGGTTGATAGCTCCAAAATCATCCAGCTGTTTTTTTAGCTTATCGGCCTTTTCGCGCAGGTCATGTTCACTTTCGGCCGGAGTTTCAGTTTCCGGTAAATCTTCAATGTCAATATTAAACTCAACAGATAAACGCTCCTTTAGGGCGTTCAGTTCCAGTTTAAGGTTATTGCGTTCCTCCCTTAGTTCGTTTTCAATAACCTCATGATTATCTTTTTTGCGCCTTAGCGCCGTAACTTCATTTTCGTTTTCGGTGATAATTCCACGCCATTGGTAATACTCCTGCTCGGCTTGCTGGGTGGCCTTTTCAAGGTTTTCCTTTTGCTCGTACATTTCCAGCAGGTCATCGTCTGAGTTGTCTGATTGTTTCAGGTTGTCCTGTATAGCTGCTTTTACTTTCTCCAGTTCGCTGCTGTTTTGTTTGATGCGCACCTCCAGGCTTTCCTGCTGGTTATCGCGGTATTCGAGGTCTTTTACTAAGCCCGATACCTTATTTTGCTGCTGATGGAAACGGATATTTTCCTGGTTATAAGCGTTTGATTGTACCGATACATATTCATTCAGCTCGTTAAAAGCGGCCTGTTTATCAACCAGCATTTCGCTTTGGATCTGCTTTTGCGCTTTTAACTCGGCAAGCTGCGGATGCAGGGCCATCATTTCATCTTTAATACCTGCAATTTTGCGGGCTATATCATCCTTGCGGTTAAGGCTGTTTTCAATAAAAGTTTGATATTGTTCCTGCCGGGTTTTAACGGTGATGAGTTCGGTATTTAACCGGTTAATGATCATCTGCTGCTCATTGATCTCGGCGCTTTTGGTTGATGAACGTAAGCCCGAAAGTTTACTTTGCAATTCATCTGTTTTGGCTTTTTGCGTGTTAACCAGGTTTTCGATACCCTTAATCTCTTTCGCCAGGTTCTCCAGATTCTTGGCCCGTCCAATCCGCTTACCCTCAAACAAGCCTACAGACCCACCGGCCATGGTATGTTTTGATTTATTGAACTTACCGCTCTTGCCTATTATAACAACGCCATCGGGTAAGGCGGCATTGTTAATTTGCAGGTCCTTATCATCATCAACCAGGTAAACATCTTTTAATAAATGGTTACAAAGGCGGGCGTATCTTTTATCAACCTCAATAACCTGTAGGGCCGAAACTGCGCCTGCATTTTCAAAAATCGGGTTAACAGGTACTATTTCCTCATAATTTTCCAGTATAAAGAAGTGCGCGCGACCCCTGGCGGCATTACTTAACAGTTGTATGGCCTTTATAGCTTCATCATAATTATCAATCACGTAATAGTTCATGAGTGGCTCCAGGTAGTTTTCTATGGCTACCCGGTACTCTTCCTTACAAAAAAGTACATCGCTAAACAGGGGGGCATTTTTGGCCCAATCGGCGTTTTTCTTTAAAAAGCGGATAGATTCCGGGAAACCTTCCAGGTTATCAACCATACTTTTGGTAAGGTTGTATTCGTTTTGCTTGGCATCAAGCTTGCGGCTTTCTTTGATGATGGTATCCTTTACCAAACTCAATGCCGAATCAGTTTCTGCTATCTGCTCTTTTAATTTATTCTCAAAATCCAAAGCCGACTGGTAGTCATAATCCAATGTTTCCTTACGGTTTTGCAGCTCGGCAACTACCTGGTTAAAGTGCGAAAGTTCCACTTCTTTATTAGTGGTATCTTCCATGTTGCGCTCGCTCTCCTGCTCCAAAGCCTGTTGCTGAATTTGCAGTATATCAATATCCTTTTCGGCTTTGTAGGCCTGGTTTTGCAGCCGAGTGTTAATGCCGGTGATCTCCGTTAGCTCATTGCGGGCTTCGGCCTGTTGTGCCCTTAACTCATCAACAGCTTCCTTCAGATCCAGCAAACGGCTTTGGATGGTTTGCAGGTTTTCATCCTCCAAAGCTTTTTCTTCGGATAGGCGTTTGATGTTATAAAATACGTGGTTAAGCTGGTTTTTATCTTTGTCCAGCTCCTCGGTTAATCTTGATTCTTTATCCTGTTGAAACTTCAGCTGCTCGTTCTTGATCTTTTTCTCACTTTCATAAGCACGGATCTTGGATACAAACTCATTAGTGGTTTTTTGCTGTACCGAGAGATTTTTTTCTTTGGTGATACTGTCCAGCTTCTGTTGTTGCAGGGCGGCTTCCAGGGTATCTATCTGGGCAACAATGCCACCTTTTTCGGCTTTTTGCTGTTGCTCCTGGTTCTCAATTTTCTTTAACGATTCGCTGAACGATACAATTCTGAAAGATGCCAGCATAATGCTGAGCGATTTGTATTGTTCTTTGATGCGGTAATAACGCTCGGTTTTTTTTGCCTGGTTCTCCAGCGTTTTTAGATTTTTCTCTATCTCGAAAAGCAGGTCTTCCACGCGTTCCAGGTCGGCCTCTGTATCTTTTAGCTTGCTGAATGTTTGTTTCTTGCGGAGCTTGTATTTAGAGATACCAGATGCTTCCTCAAACAAATTGCGACGCGAGCCTTCCTTATTGGTAATGATCTCATCAATCATCCGCAGCTCGATGATGGAGTAGGAGTCGGAGCCGATACCGGTATCCAGGAACAAGTCTGTAATATCTTTTAGGCGGCACTGTACATCATTCAGTCGGTACTCACTTTCGCCGGTGCGGTAAAGCTTCCGGGTAAGGGTAACCTGCGAATAATCTGTAGGCAGTACGTTTTTGGTATTGTCAAAAGTAAGGGAAACTTCGGCAAGGTTGGCCGATTTGCGACTCTTTGTGCCGTTGAAGATCACATTGTCCATCTTCTCTGATCGAAGCATGCGGGTGCTTTGTTCGCCAAGTACCCAGCGTATGGCATCAACCACGTTTGATTTGCCGCAGCCATTGGGCCCCACAATTGCAGTTACACCCTCATTAAAATTAATGGTGATCTTATCTCCAAAACTCTTAAAGCCCTTGATTTCTAAGCGGGTAAGCTGCATTTATTTTGTTGTATCCTTGCAAAAAATTTAACCTTCAAAGTAATCATTAAAAAATGGTTTTTGAAACTTTTTTTAGCGGGATAAGAAGAAGATAAGGTGAAAATTTAACGGCGATAGGTTTGGCCTTACTATGATACTATGCCAATCTTACCACGGTTGAATAAGAACGAAAGAATATTAGTTTTAAGGATTTTTAATTTCAGAAAAATATTAGCTTTGAAGGCTAAACCTATTCACGATGACCAAATATCTTTATTCCATTATTTATGCCCTCACTGCTATTTCGTGCACATCCAATAATACTATTGGCGTTGTAAACGCCGATACGAAAACGGCTGATGTGAAGCAATCTGTTACGGCAGGTAAAAAGGCTAAAGATAATGGTATGAAAGCTGTTACTGATACTTCTATGGCGGGGCGCCTGCAGGGTTATTGGGCTGTAGACAGTTTGGAGAATGCAACTTTTACGGTTGATAAGAACAAATTCTACTATCCCGATCAGCATGCCTATTACGCCTACAAAATTAAAGGCGACTCGGTAATAGTTACTTACGATGATTTCAAGGAGGCTTTTAAAATAGAATTTAAGGGCACGGATTCTTTAACCATGAGTAATTCAAATGGGGTAAGCAAGTTTTTCAGGTTTAAATAGTTTGTATGCTCTAGAATGAGTTAAGCCTAAGGTTTAAAACCGTTTTGCCCGCGAGTTACCTCGCGGGAATTAACTAAAACCTTATCTCTCCTTTTAAATAGGTAACCGCTTTACCGCTCATCAGCACACGGTCGCCTTTTAGCTCGCACCAAAGTTCGCCGCGGCGGGCCGAGATCTGGTAGGCGTGGAGCTTGTTTTTACCCAGTCTTTTTGCCCAATAGGGTATCAGGTTGCAATGTGCCGATCCAGTAACCGGGTCTTCGGGGATGCCTGCGCCGGGCGCGAAGAAACGGGAAACAAAATCAGAGTTATCACCAGGGGCAGTCGCTATAATACCCACGGTATCCATTTTCGACATTGCAAAAAAGTCGGGCGTAAGGTCTTTGATGTCCTGCTCAGTTTTGTAAACGATAAAATAATCCCTTGATCTTAAAAAGGCCAGTGGCTCCTTTTCGCCCAGTGATTCGGCCAGTCCGTTTGGTGGTTCAATGGGTATGGGCGGCCTTGAGGGGAAATCCATCGTGTATTTATCACCATCGCGTTTCACAATAAGCGTTCCTGCTTTTACAGTTTCAAATAATATAGAATCGCCGGTGTAGCCCAATTCGGTAAATATGATATGTGCCGACGCCAGTGTAGCATGTCCGCACAGGTCGATCTCATACTCGGGAGTAAACCAGCGTAGTTTGTAACCAGCATCTGTTTTTACAAAAAAGGCGGTTTCGGCCAGGTTGTTCTCTATAGCTATTTTTTGCATGGTGGCGTCGGGTAACCACTCCGTAAGCGGGCAGGTGGCTGCCGGGTTGCCGCCAAACAAGGTATCGGTAAACGCATCGGCCTGGTATATGGGAATAGTCATATAAAAAATGGTATAGTTTAGCTAATATACTAAGTAGAGTCAAGAATCAAGAGGTAAGAATTAAGATTATAAAAAAAAACTATTTGTCATCCTTAACAATAGTGAAGGATCTGTTATTCGCCGTGCTTTTCGCCCTGTACAGTCTGTGAATAGATCCTTCGTACCTCAGGATGACAAACTTTTTAAAATGTCATTTCCCCTTCAGAGTCACCCGAAATTTTCAAACTCATAACGACAAAGGCTTTTTTTAAATTTCATTTCCCTTTCAATTTCCAGTCTTAACTCTTGATTCCAATCTCCTCACTCTTTCTTCCTACTCAATCCATAAAACGGAATTTCCGGTATCATATTCGTTTTTCTCGTATAATTTATTTCCGGGGTCTAGCACCCATTGGCCGTCTACAAGGAATTTATAACGGTATTTGCCCGGTTTAAGGTAAAGGCCGATGGTCCATTCGTCGCCGTTATGGGCCAGCGTAAAACCGTCCGGATCCCAGTTGTTAAAATTACCGGCAAGATGAACCACCTTTGCATTGGGGTAGCCCTTAAGCTTAAAAGTATAGTTGGGTTTAACCGCGATAAAAGAATTAACAACGCCATCCTCCACAACGGTACGCTTATTCAGCGGATCGGTGATCCAATTGTCATCCACTATAAATTTATAGCCATAATTACCGGCCGGAATAATTAAAGGCAAAGCCCACCCGGTTGCTGTTTTTTTGAGCGCTATTTCGCCTGGTTTCCAGTTATTAAAGGTGCCGGCTATGTATACTTTACGCGCGTTTGCATATCCGTCGAGGGTAAAATTAACAGTCTCGCCCAGGTTGATTACCGAATTGGTATGACCATCAACATCTTTTACAGTTACCGGATTGGCTGGATCCGTAAACCACTGCCCATCTACTAAAAACCGGTAGGTGTGCATTCCATCGTGCAGGTAAAATTTGGTTTCCCAGCTGTTGCCCTTTTTTTGCAGGATGATGGTATTGGCATCCCAGTTATTAAAGCTACCTGCAAGGGTAATTTTATGCGCACCTGCAAAGCCGCTCAGCCTGAAAGTGTGGTTGTAACGGTAATAAACCGAGTTTACATCACTAAAACCATCCGGGTGCTGCTGCAGATTGCTTCTGTCGCGCTGCCACTTGCCGTCTATAATGTATTTGTACTCATACACACCTGCGGCGAGCTTTACATCGGCTATCCAGCCGCTGTCCGTTTTAATCATAACGCCCTTTAAGGTGCTCCAATTATTGAAATTACCCGATAATAAAACATGTTTCGACTTCAAAAAACCAGGCAAGTAAAAACGGGTTAAGCCCGATGGAAGCTCGTAAACATTAAGTTGTGAGAATTTATTGATTCCAAATGTTTCATCGGCAGGGTAACCGGGACGCCCTTCATTTTCATTGGAGATATTGGTGGTTATAAGAAAAGGCTTGTTTTGCGCATTAATGTTCAAGTCGGTGAGTGACCTATCAAACTGAATTGAATTTTTTGAGCGTTTATTTATATTCCAGCCATCCTTTTTAAAAGCCGAGTAATCGCCGTTATAAAAAGCAGTTGCGGTGGCGTCTTTTACACCGGCTGCTTTAAACAGGCTATCCAGCTCCTGTTTTGACGAGCGCATATCAAGCAGCAGGATTAAATGATCTTTACCTAAAACCAGCGAACTGCGTTTTTGCGCCTTTGTTTCAGAAACGAAACAACTGAGCAACAATAAAAATAGGACGATTGATCTGTACTTTTTCATACTACTGGTTAGTGTAAATGTACATTTCAAATTCTTTTTTCACAAAGTTGATGCTGAATATACCGCGGATAAAAAAATCATACCCCAATATTCCGTCAACGGCATGCCCGTAAGCCTTGCCCATTTTATCCAGGCTGGTTAATAGCACCCGGTTTTTCATAAATCGGCGGTCTCCAATTTTCAGGGTATCAAAACGAGCATATATCACCTCGAATGATGAACCGCCAATCCCTGTGGTTTTGGTACGGTTAAGCACCTGCATACCAGGCAACAGTTTACGCACGCGGTCATAATCCATCAGGTTGGTTTCTGCACCGGTATCAAAGGCGAACCATAACGGGCTATCATTGGCAATGCCCTTAATAAATATAACATCGTTTAAATACTTAAAGGGGGTAACCATCCAGGGATCATGAAAAGCCTTTTCGCCCTGCGGAATATTGCCGTCTTCTTTGAGTTTATGAATGTACAGCGTATTCCTGAAGAGGTCTACCGTAATGGCAAATTTGTTAAATAACCTTGTACCCAGCAAGCCCAATATTTTAATGTTGCGGCTGTTTTCTATGGCCGATAGGTCGGTAACATCAGCGGTAAGCCTGGAATAATGCAGATCGAGAATATTGAAATTATACACATTAGTAGTAAATGTGGCGGCTCCCGTACCATTTAAACCTGCCGATTCTTGTTCGGATATTTGCGGCATATACCTAAAGTAAGTGGCGTTTAAAACGAGATATGGCGCACCGGTATCCAGTACAAAATTGCCAACTAAGCTATCAATCTGCGCTTCTACAATGATGAGGTTGCCGGCCCGTTTTATGGGGACTATCAGCGTATTGAAATCTCCGGAAGGGTCTGGGTCAGGGTCGCGAATGGCGTTTTTAAAGGTGATACCGTTTATAGGTATGTTATTGCTGCATTGGCCTTGGTGCCAGCAAACAGCTAATAAACATATCATCAAATATAAGTAACTACGGGGCATCACAGGGCTGTTTGTATAGTAGACACGGCGGAATGACTATATGTTACAGCTGGCAATATTTAATTAATGTGGCTAAGGTATCCGTAAGTAATCAGCTCATCCCGATGCTCAATTGGGCGGGTGTAGCCATTGGTTATCAGTATTATCCTGTCGCTTACATCTAAAATGTTGTAATACTGGTGATCTGTTAAAATGATACCCTTCACCTTGGCGCATTTTTTTATGATAGCCTTAAACATTTCTGCCTGCATGGGCGATATATGGGTAAAAGGCTCATCCAGTAAAATAAAATCGGCTTTGCTGTATATAACCATCAGTGTTTCCAGCTGCCTTACCTCACCGCCTGAAAGCTCGCCAATGGTTTTCTCGCAATGGTTATGATAAACGGGATGGGCCGAAAAATCATCCCAAAACCGGTTGTCGATAATGCTTTTGGCCAGGCTTTTAATTTTGATGCCTTTAGGCAGGTAGTTATGCTGGGGTAAGTAGGCAATGCGCCTATTATGGTATCCTTTTTTAATGTATTCGCCGTTGATGCTTACATGTTTATAAGCAGGGGTAAGCGTACCAAACATGATGCGTAATAATGATGATTTACCGCAGCCGTTGCGGCCAAGGATGCCCAATACTTCGCCCTGTTTGCATTCCAGGTAAACATCCTGCAGAATCTTTCGCCCGTCAAATTCCAGGAGCACGCTGTCGGTTTTTAAAATGAGAGGCTCCAATTTTTTAGCGGATTGTTGATAGTGATAAAAGGATGCTGAAGGTAATAAGATCGAAACTGAACACATAAAAGTATAAGCGACGGACACTATAACCTGCATTGCGGAAATAGAAGTAGGTTTTGGTTGAGTTAAAGTTGAGATACTGAATACCCAGGATAGAAGCATAGCTGAATAGCTTGCACAGGAAAGCAAGCGGGATATTTAACTGGCGGGAAAGTACATAATAGATACACGCGAATGTGGCCAGCAAACACCATACAAGTGTCGGTTTATAAAAATACCAGGCTATTTTTAAGGTGTTGTTCATTTAGCTAATTATGACAGGTTAAGCTAAATAACGGGAACTTAGGTTTTAAATTTTATTGGGGTGAAATTATTGTATGCAACCTACCCACGATGTGTTTGAAAAAAAATATTTTGTCATGCTGAGTGATAAAATTCCGCGAAACTCTGAAGGTGAAATGACGGAAACTAACCAAGGTTAAGACTCACCCCGTCGAGGCTACGCCCGACACCCCTCTCTTCAACTTCGTTGGAAAGAGGGAGTTGGAACTTAGAATTAACTTTTTTGACCCTCTTTCCGGCGAAGCCGAAGAGAGATTCTGTGTTAATTATCAAATAATTTTTAATTTTGTTTACTTAAGGCGGCTTTATGTCAGCCTGTTTAGGGCGGTATAACTTCGTGTTTTATTCGCCCTAACTCTTTTTATACTGCTGCTGCATTTGTTTTTTGTAAGTATGCTTTATCATATTTCTTTTCTGTTGTCCAGATCGTATAAATCATTTCCAGTATTTTTCTTTGTACCGCGACCGCTGCCTT
>NZ_JBFTZJ010000023.1:0-24146 GCF_056406855.1 Mucilaginibacter sp. P1_A3 | reverse complement strand
GAAAAATACTGGAAATGATTTATACGATCTGGACAACAGAAAAGAAATATGATAAAGCATACTTACAAAAAACAAATGCAGCAGCAGTATAAAAAGAGTTAGGGCGAATAAAACACGAAGTTATACCGCCCTAAACAGGCTGACATAAAGCCGCCTTAAGTAAACAAAATTAAAAATTATTTGATAATTAACACAGAATCTCTCTTCACCTGCGGTGGAAAGAGGGTCAAAATTTTTTTTGTACCGAATTTTAAATCCCCTCTATGCGCGAAGCGGAGAGAGGGTGACATGCGCAGCGATGTCGGGTGAGTCGACTCATCAATTTGAAGGTTTTGGCTCGAGCCTACATAAACCTCTTCCACCACTCAGAATTGTACTCTCCCTTAACCTCGGTAGGTTTGCCAGGTTCAGGTACAAAAAGCTTGATGTTTTTATCTTTAGCTAACTTTTCCAATCGTTCGGCTGGCTCATACCAGGCATGGGGCGCCAGGTTAAAAGTGCCATAATGTATCGGCATCATCAGCTTTCCTTTTAAAGCTATATGGGCGTTTGAAGCATGATCTGGCCCCATGTGAATATCCGGCCAGAACTTTCCGTAGGCGCCAACTTCAAGCATAGTCAAATCAAACGGACCAAATGCGTCGCCGATCTCCGCAAAACTTGGCGACCAGCCAGAATCGGCACCAAAGTAGATATTATGCCTTGGCCCCTTTATTACAAAACTCGCCCATAAGGTTTCATTACGGTTAACTACCCCTCTGCCCGAAAAATGCCTTGCCGGAACCGAGGTTACCACAATATCATTATCTATCATTACGCTATCGCCCCAATCCATCTCAGTTATAAAGTTTTTAACAATCCCCCATTGTTCAAGGTATGTACTTACGCCTACAGAGCAATAGAATGGTATGGTTCTGCCGGCAAAGAATTTTATAGTTTCCTTATCCAGGTGATCATAATGATCATGCGACAGAATAACCGCATCCAAGTGCGGTAGATCATTTAACGCGATGGGCGGTTTAAAAAAGCGCTTAGGCCCGAAGAATTTGGAGAAAGATGCCCTATCACCCCAAACAGGATCCGTCAGGATCCGTTTACCATCAATTTCAATTAATATACTGGAATGGCCTACCCACGTAATGCGCAGGCCGCTTGCAGGCCGTGTATTATAAACGTCCACATCGGTTTTAAAAGGCCCTATTTGATTCTTGGGTGAGTTTTCGGCCTTGTTGCCCATGTACTCCCTCAAAATAGGAATCAGCTTGCCAAAACCGGCTTCATCCGTAGGGATAACGTTGATATATTTTCCAGCCTTTTTGTTTGATCCATCTAAACTCATAAAACAATTATAGTACTAATCTTTATTACGATGTAATTAACGCAATAAAGTTACGTTTGGTTGGACCCATGCTGTTTTTATTTACGCAGGAATGATATTTATTTCGATATAAAGGGATTTATCAGCAATCGTTTCAAACGGATGCCATAATAATTACCCTATACTTAAATAAACAAGCACCCGCCCGATGGCAACGATGACCACGCCCCCTTGGTAATGGGTCATGAGATATAAGAAGGTACGAGCATACAATTACATGCCCGGCTTTTTTGCAGAACTAATTAGATTTACATCAATAAGTTCTAAAGATTTAACCATGTATTGAACTGCCTCTTTGTATTTCTTAAAATGCGGGGTTTCTATATGTATTTTGTATGCGGCGGTGTCGGCATATATTTCAAGGATGGTGATATGCGAGGGATTGCTTTTGTCAGCGACAGCGTAATACGTTATCACACCAGGCTCAACACGTACAGCCGTTGCCATTTGTTCTTTTAACGCAGTGTTATATTGTTCCAGCTGCAATGGATCAACTTGAATTTTCGCCAATCTAACCATTTGATTTTTTTGTTGGGCCATAGCTTTTATACTAAAAGAAAGCGTAGCTATACAGATGGTAACAATCCAAATTAGTCCAATTTTACTGTTTAACCGCATTTTAATAATGTTTTTAAGCGCTTTAATATTATGGAGCGCATTTTCTTTTATAAATATAATCATAAAAATTAAGCTGAGGCAAACCACTTTATGTTATAAATTAAACCATCAAAAGCCCAGGTACGATCAAGGTTTATAAAATCTGTTGTTATTTTTTACCAAGGACAATGCTGTTAGTTTTAGTTTATAAAATCTTTTTTTGATCGGCCCATAAAATGCCCCGATCTTATAGATTTGCAAAATGCAACACATCGAGGACGAAACTTTTACCAAAACCCCGGCCACACAGCTCACAGGCCGCAACCGCACCTATGAAAACTGTAAATTCATTTCCTGCGATCTCTCCCATGCCAACCTCAATGGTGTAATTTTTATTGATTGCGTGTTTGATGGCTGCAACCTGGCCCTTGCCGATGCAGGCGATACCGGTTTTCAGAACATCCAATTTAAGCACTGCAAACTCGTTGGATTGAACTTTGGCAAGGCCCGCGATTTTTTGTTTGAAGTACATTTTGAAGGCTGCATTCTTGATAATGCCATCTTTTATAAAAAGAAGAACAAAAAGGCTCTTTTTAAAGATTGCTCCATGACCGAAACAGACCTCACCGAAGCCGACCTCACCGAAGCCAAATTCATCAACTGCAACCTTAACCGGGCATTTTTTAGCCGCACCATATTGAAAGCTGCCGATCTGCGCAGCTCCTACAATTACACTATCGATCCGGATGATAACATGATCAAGAAGGCCATGTTCTCTATCCACGGTTTGCCTGGCCTGCTGGCTAAATACGATATTAAAATTGAGGGATAATATTCTGAAGTATATTTAGTTATATTTATTCTTCAGGATAAACCTTATGCGAAAAATTGTACTGCTTGTTGCGATGTTAATTGGTGTGCGTGCGGCGCATGCTCAAGACGATAAAGCCATTTGTAATCACATCAACCAACTTAATACTGCTGTACTAAACGGATCAATTAAAAGGCCAGATGCTGCTAAACAATTTAAATTACTAATCCGGCAACTTACTCAAAACAGGCATGTACCAGAGGCGTTGGATAACTGGGCATTTCCGCTCCGCGGTTATAACTATCATGCCATAGGAGGCAATGGAAGCGGCTATTCCGATAAGGGTTATAATTACCTGGATGGAAACAAACATGCGGCACACCCGGCGCACGACATATTTATTAACGATAAAAACCAGGATTGCATAGACGATAAAACCGGCAAAACTGTTGATGTAGTAGCTGTTGATTATGGCATTGTGATAGCTTGCAGCGATACCTGGCAAACCAACAGCAGCT
This sequence comes from Mucilaginibacter sp. P1_A3, assembly GCF_056406855.1. Taxonomy (NCBI): domain Bacteria; kingdom Pseudomonadati; phylum Bacteroidota; class Sphingobacteriia; order Sphingobacteriales; family Sphingobacteriaceae; genus Mucilaginibacter; species Mucilaginibacter sp. P1_A3. Next base: position 20,842 of record NZ_JBFTZJ010000023.1, on the reverse strand, counting down.
TACGTGGCGGAAAATATATTTGGATATACGATAATTACGGTGACATTACCTATTACGCCCACAACAACAACATTTTTGTAAAGCCCGGCGACGAAGTTAAAGCAGGTCAAAAAATTGCCGAAGTCGGCCGTACCGGCTACAACGCTTATAAAAAACGGTCTCCTACGCATTTGCATTTTTCAGCCTTTAAACTGGTGAATGACTTACCAGTCCCTTTCAATCCCTATCAGCAACTAAAAAAAGCCAAAACGTTATGAAAGTTTTTTTAATGCTGATATTGTTTGGGTTGGTAACAGGCCCGGTAAAAACGGATAACGTGGTAACCCGTTTTAAAACGCCTGCAGGTTACCGGCAAAGCGCGGCAGCACCCGGTAGTTTTGGTGCATGGTTACAGGCTTTGCCCCTTAAGCCCTATGGCTCGCAATGTTTAACCTACCAGGGTAAAGTGGCGCGTACAGAAGCCTACACCGCCGGCATTGTGGATATAAGTGTGGGCAAATACGACCTGCAGCAATGTGCCGACGCTGTAATGCGCCTGCGTGGCGAATACCTGTATAGCCAAAAGAAATACAAAGATATCTCCTTTAATTTTACCAGTGGTTTCCGTTGCGATTTTGTGCATTATGCCGATGGGTATCGGTATAGTAAAGACCGCTGGGTACTAAAAGCAAAAAAGGATTACAGCTACCCTAACTTTTTGAATTATATGACTTTGGTTTTCAGTTATGCAGGTACGCTCTCCCTGCAAAAGGAACTAAAAACTGTTCAAAACCCCAACAACGTTAAAACCGGCGATGTATTTATAAAAGGAGGCTCGCCGGGGCATTGCTTTATGGTGATGAATGTGGTGGAGAATGCCGCTCATCATAAAAAATTCCTGCTGGCTCAAAGCTATATGCCCGCCCAAAGCATCCAGTTGCTGCAATACCAGGAAAATCCCTGGTTTAGCCTTGATGAACCTGCTTATATTCTGTATGGCGAACTCGTTAGCCCCACTTATTTAAAACAATTTTAGTAAGCCCGCTCATTTATTGCTTCGTATTTGGGTAGTTTTACCTGGGAGCAGGTTATCCTGATAAAGTATTAAAATCCGCTTATCCACGGCCGCAGCTAAAACGGCATAAAGATTGCCGTTGTGAATACATTATATTTATTGATATCTATCATGATAGAATTCCTGACCGACGGCCTCCATATTTTTGTTATTGTAATGATTGTGGGCTTCATTATATTTAGTACGATGGCCCTAAACGGAAAGTTTGACCATTGGGATTCCCGCTTTATTCAGAAGACCCAACACATTTTTAACCGGGTAGGCCGGTATTTTTACAGAAACCGTAAACGGGAAAAGCTCCACAAAAAGGATGATTACGAAGACCGCCGCCATGAGCACCAAAGAACGAAGAAAACTGGATGATAAAATAACGAGGTAAATTATAATTATCCAGTTTAAAGGCTACATCTATACTATCCGGGCGAATGCATCAATATTGTTCTCAACATACCCTCTGATGATTTTCGTTTCGTCGTCCATTATTTCATAAAACTCGTTGTCGATACTTTCAAACTCAGGGTACTGTTTATACATATTTGAGAAATCTTCATTAGTATTCAGTTTAAGTAATTCATCCTTTTTAAGCAAAAAAAAGTGCATGGCTTTATCAACGGTTGCAGCAAGCTTCTCGGCCCCCCAAAGCCGGATGTTATTACTAAATGCTTTATTTAAAATATAACTATGACCATTAAATATCAACTGCAAAAAGCCTCCGTTAACTACCTGCCCATATAAATTGTTAAATAAGATTAGCGTTTGTTGTTTTAGATAAAAAAATCCGGCAATTTCCGAAACATCTCCGGTTTGCATTAAATCATAATACTTGTCAATAAAAAGGAACAAGAAATCCCAGGCATCGTCGCCAGCATTTTCAAGTTCGGCTTTTGTAACAACAGGTAATATTTTTTTAACCATAATTTTATGCTTACCTTTTTTCTACCCTATCATAAAACCCACCAAAGGAGTTATTTTTAACTGCATCTTCATTAAAAAAGTCGCCCGGAAAACCAAGTTCAATAGCACTGGCGTCACTCAGGCGTTTCATTTGTTCGGCGCTTAGGGTAACATCAACAGCTTTCAGGTTGTCCAGCAATTGATTCACTTTGGTAGCACCCACAATCGGGATACATGAAAAATATTGCTGGCGGGTCCAGTTTAGGGCTACATGGCTTTCGGATACTCCCAACTCTCTAGCAATATCCATTCCAACTTTGGTGATCGCTTCACTGCGGGCATCCAGTCTTTTACTTTCTGGCTTTATACGCCCCCTATCGCCTTTTAAGTATTTACCTGTTAATGCTCCACCGGCCAAAGGAGCCCATGGTGTAACCGTCATCCCAAAATGTTTAGCCATCGGGATCAGTTCCCGCTCGGCCGTGCGGGCCAGCAGGCTGTACTCTACCTGTAAAGCTATGAATTGGCTCCAGCCCATCAGTTCGGCCATGGTGTTGCCTTTGGCTACTACCCAGGCGGGAGTATCGCTTATGGCAGCATAGGTCACCTTACCTTGCTTTATCAAATCATCCAGGGCGCGCAGTACTTCATCAATGGGTGTAATGTTATCCCAGATGTGGAGGTACAAAACATCAATAAAATCAGTTTTAAGGCGTTTAAGGCTTTCCTCCACGCTGCGCATCATGTTTTTACGGTTATTGCCGGATGCATTTGGATTAGTTATGTTATCCTTTAAGGTATACTTGGTAGCCAGCACAAAATAATCCCGGTCGTGGTTACTCATATAGTCGCCAATGATCTTCTCGCTGGTACCCAGTTTATACATATTGGCGGTATCCAGGAAATTGCCGCCTGCATTGGCGTAGGCATCCATAATATCAAAGCTGGTTGCCGCATCGGCACCCCAGCCGGCCTCGGTACCGAAACCCATGGTACCAAGACATAGTTCAGAAACTTTAAGGCCCGAGCGGCCGAGTAATTTGTAGTTCATAGATGATGATTTTAATAAGTAAGTACAACATATGTCATTGCGGAAGAGGAGCGCAGCATGGCATACCTATTTGAAACAATAACAAAAGTGCTTTGTAATATTAAGGAATACAAATGTATTGCCATGAAAATTATAACCCTCCATTCGCCCATTCATATCCATGAATTATTTAACATTTTGCATCACAAGCTTAACCCGCTTTTCCAGGAGTGCAGGCATAGCGATATTTCCTTTACCATAAGCGGGAAAGATGAAGTTCTGGAAATAAGTCAGCCGGATTTATATGAAGGTGTTTTGTTTAGCCTGGGCATACACGGTTCTGAACTGTGGATAACCCGAAATGAGCATTATGTAGATGATGTAAACTCGCTGACCATTGAATCAATTCTGAATAGATTATTTAAGGATGTAGCTGGCAGCCGGGGCACCAACCTGGTGCAGGAGGGCTAAAAAAATGGAATATATTTTTTAGCTTTAGCATAAAAACCACTTATGCGCAATATTTATTACCTGCTGATAATCTTTTTAATAGCATCCGTAACAGTTACCGCGCAAACTGCCACCAAAGGCAAAACAATACAGACTATTCCCTCGGGCGAACCGGTAATTATAAACCGCGACACCCTTTTTAAATTTTATGCTGGGCAAGGCCTATTTGAACCGGCAGAAAGAGCCGCCATTGTAACCAAACGCATTGAGGCACTGGTAAACCGGATAGATTTTAACCCCGATTCGCTTACTTTAAAAAATGATTCAACGCTCTCGGTAATCAACTACAACTCACAAATTGTGCTGGCTGTAAATAATAAGGATGCCACCTACACCGAATTAAACCGCCCGCAGCTTGCTGCCAGCTATCTAAATATCCTTAAAACAAAGCTGGGCAATTATTTTACAAGCAATAATACACAAACAGTTGTTACCAATATACTGGAAGCTATTGCAGTTATCGTATTGCTAATAGTGTTGATATGGGCACTTTTTAAGGGTTCGAGATGGGTAAAGCTCAAATTACTTAAGGCCTGGGAAACCCGTATAGATAAGCTGGCGGCACAGGGCGCGCCGGTTGTTTATGCACATCGCCTTTTACCATTAGTTACCGGCTTACTAAGAATAGTGCGGGTTATCATGATCATTATATTGGTTTACCTGGCGCTGCCGGTGCTGTTTTTTATCTTTCCATCATCAAAACCTATTGCGGTACAGTTGCTGGGTTATGTGGTAACGCCATTTAAAAGCATTCTGCTGGCTATTGTTCATTATATCCCCAACCTACTTACCATAACGGTTATTTATATTGTAACCCGTTATATAGTTAAACTGGTAAAATTTATAGCCAATGAAATAGCACAGGGAAACTTTACCATTAATGGTTTTTATGCCGAGTGGGCCCTGCCTACCTATAACATTATCAGGGTACTGTTATTCGCGTTTATGTTTGTGGTGATCTTCCCTTATCTGCCCGGGTCCGACTCCAAGATTTTCCAGGGGGTTACCGTGTTTTTGGGTATCTTGTTTTCGCTGGGATCTTCATCGGCCATTTCAAATATGGTAGCGGGCATTGTGCTTACCTATATGCGCCCCTACAAAATTGGCGACCGGATAAAAGTAGGCGAAGTTATGGGCGATGTGATAGAGAAAAACTTATTGGTAACCCGCTTACGCACCATCAAGAACGAAGATATCACCATACCTAACGCAACCATACTAAGCGGGCATACCGTTAATTACTCAACTGTAGCAAAAACCATGGGACTGGTATTAAACACTACCGTTACTATTGGGTATGATGTGCCCTGGCAAACCGTACATAACCTGCTCATCAGCGCTGCCGAAGCTACAGAAGGTATCATGGCCGATAAAAAACCCTTTGTGCTGCAAACCGGGCTGAATGATTTTAATGTGAGTTACCAGCTAAACGCTTACACTGCTTTATCAAACCAAATGGCCGCAATTTATTCCCGCCTACATCAAAACATACAGGATAAGTTTAACGAAGCCGGTGTCGAGATCATGTCGCCGCATTATACCTCATTGAGAGATGGTAACCATATCCAGATTCCGGATGAGTATGTGGCTGAAGGGTATAGTAAGCCGGGATTTAAGGTGGAGGGAGAGTAATGATTTTTCATATCTAAATGGCATGCAGGGAAGCCCTTTCGTCCACATTGTTTTATTGCGGGAATAATAAAAACATTATATTAGCAAGGAGTAGTAAAACCCGGGAATGCAATTATCGCCAACACCTTCGCTATCATCCATCGTTAAACACTATTTAATTATAGATGGCGGAGAGGCTGTAAACCTGAACTACCGGTTATTTTCGGACGGTAACCCCGGAATAGTTTTTCACTTTAAAGACCCTTTATACCGGCACAGCGAAAACAACCTTTTACACTTACAGCCCCGGTGTTTTGTATATGGACAAATAACCAATAACAACAGCATCACATCCCATGGCAAACTGGGGATGCTGGTTGTAGTATTACAACCCTATGCCTTATTTACCCTTTTGCACATTGCAGCCTGCGAACTAAACAATAACATTATTAGTCTGGCTGATATCTTCGGTCGGGAAGCGGAGTATCTTGAGGAACAAATTTTGAATGTACCCCATATCACCAACGCCATTGCTATAATTGAAAAATTTTTGATATCCCGGTTAACATCTATCAAAAACCCTGATGCCGTTATGCAAATGGCATTAAGTACCATTTACAAAAACAAGGGTATCCTTACCATTGAAAGCTTATTAAAAAGCATCCCGGTAACAGAAAGGCAATTAGAGCGCAAATTCAGCGATCATATTGGTACCTCACCAAAGAGGTTTGCCGATATTATTAAATTTCAACACTTTTTAAAACAGCTGCAAAAACATCCTTCCGGAAAAACCATTACCGAACTTAGCTACGCTTGCGGGTATTACGACCAGGCACACCTCAATAATTATTTTAAGAAAAATACCGGCGTAACGCCATTACAATACAAGGCGAATAACCACCTGCTGGCCATTAACTTTATGCCTGTAAATTGATAGCATTTTGTCGGTTTTTTACAATGCCGAAGTTGAGAATGCTCCTAATTTTGACGTGATAAAAATTAATTGTCACCTATAAAAAATGGAAAATTTTAAAGTTGCTACGGCACAGTTTGAAAGCAAAAGCGGCGACAAGGCTTATAATCTGGAAATAATTAAACAACTAACTGCCCAGGCCGCTGCGCAGGGGGCAAAAGCAATTGCGTTTCACGAATGTTGCATAACGGGGTACTCGTTTGCCATGAACTTTACAAAACAACAAATGCTGGATTTGGCAGAACCCATTCCAGATGGATCAAGCATTGCTCAGTTAACTGAATATGCCACGCTGTTTGACATTGCCATTTTAGCCGGCCTTTTTGAAAAAGACGATACAGGTACCATTTTTAAAGCCTATGTATGTGTAGATAAAACCGGGCTTATTGCTAAACACCGCAAACTGCACCCTTTTATTAACCCGCACATCACCGCAGGCAACAGTTACACCGTATTTGACCTTTACGGCTGGAAATGCGGCATACTTATTTGTTACGACAATAACATCATTGAAAATGTACGGGCAACAACACTGCTGGGCGCCCAGGTTATTTTTATGCCACATGTTACTATGTGTACCCCATCAACCAGGCCGGGCGCCGGCTTTGTTGACCCTGAATTATGGAAAGATAAAGAAGCCAACAGCGCATTGTTGCGCAAAGAGTTTGATGGATTAAAGGGACGGCAATGGCTGATGAAATGGCTGCCTGCGCGCGCTTATGACAATGCCATTTACGCCATATTTAGTAACCTTATTGGGATGGATAGCGAGCAGTTGAAGAATGGTTGCTCGATGATTGTTGACCCGTACGGCGACATTATGGCCGAATGCCGATCATTAGCTAATGAACTGGTTATTGCCGAACTTACGCCCGACGCGTTGGTTAAGGCAGGTGGTTATCGCTACATTAACGCCCGCAAGCCTGAATTATACCGGGACATTATTGGGATGCCTCATAACAGCGAACAAAAGGTTGTTTGGTTGTAGATGATTATAGAGTCGGGCGTTGTGTAAGGGAAGGCGATAATTAATAAACCGAGGCCCCATAATATTCCCTCAAACAAAGAGAGACGCATTTTCATGCGTCTCTCTTTAATATTTTTATAAACCCTTATCCGTTTATCCAGCTAAACTTATATTCAAGCATTGGGTTTTTCATACGGTCGGCTACACGTACCAGGCGGTTGGGTAGGTTCATGATATAATCACGAGCCTTTTCGCCGGCTTCGTTCAGGTCGGGAGTACTTTCAATATGCCAGTCCTCTATCAGTTCTTTTAGTATATCCACATAATCAATGGCTGTGTAGATGCCTAAGCGTTGGGCCGCATCGGTAAAGTGACCAAAGGTTTGGCCAATTTTTAAACCAACTTCGCGCAAGAAATGGGCCGGCATCACAATTTTTTTACGCATCATATCCTCAAAGGCAATCATGGCCTCATTGGGGTCAACTTCAAAAATCTTCTCGATAAAGTATTTGTAAGCTTTTGCATGGCGGGCCTCATCACCGGCAATTACACCACACATTTTTGATAACAGGGTATCGCCATCTTTTTTAGCCTGTGAAGCCACACGCCTGTGCGATACGTTTGTTGCCAGCTCCTGGAAAGAGGTATATATAAAGTTACGGTAAGGATCGGTTCCGGTACCAATATCAAAGCCATCGGCAATTAAATACTGGGTTGAAACCTCCATCATACGCATATTTACACGACCAGAAAGGTAAAGGTATTTGTTCAGCAAATCACCGTGGCGGTTTTCTTCGGCTGTCCAGTGACGGGTCCATTTCATCCAGCCACCAGCTTCGTCTTTTGATACACCATCAACCATGGTAAGCCATGATTCATAAGTTGGTAATGCTTCTTCAGTAATTGTATCGCCCACTAAAACCGCAATAAGGTCGTAGCTAAGTCCCTGGGCGCTTTCCTGTAATTCCTTAATTTCATTAAAAAAAGTATCTCTTGAAGAATCAGGCAAAAAATCTGATGGTTGCCAAATAGTATCTACAGGCTTTAAAAAATCATACATCTTTTCGAGCATGAATTTTTCAATATGGCTCATTACTTCCCTGCGCTTTTCTACAAAAAATTCCATAACAAATTATTAGTGTTCAAAGGTAACATTTAAAGCCCAATAATGTTATATCATTTTGATGCTTTATAACCAATAGCATCCTGCATACAGGCAGGTAAATTACCCATTAAGGGCTTGCCGGCAAATATAGAAAACGTGCCATTATAATCCCAAAGCATCCCCGGTATGTCCAATTTTTTTAAGGCCAGTCTTACTGCTTTAATATACCGGCATCGGCTATCAACATCGGCGTATTTATTATAAGCGCCATACTCGCCGCAAATAACCGGCACATCATATTTATTAGCCCAGGTTTTCGCTATCCGTAGTTTATCGTTTACCGATTGCTCGTTGCCATCGCGTTTATACAGCTCATAATTAATTTCGCCGCTTGTACCCTTCGCTTTAGGGTTGAGGACTGGAAAATTTTCCGCATTATAAGGAAATGATACCCCGGTTGTTGCCACCTGGTTCCCTACCCACTCAGCTCCCTGGTGGGTAAAAAAGAAAGGTTCATAAAAGTGGAAGGTATAGATGATATTCTCATCTGCAAGCCTTACAAACCGGCTCAGCTCATATATACTATTGTAGTTTGATGCACCTATAATAAAAGTGTGTGTTTTATCAATCTTACGTATGGCGGTTACTATGTTATAAATCGCATCTTTCCACACATTGGGATCCATGTGGGGCGGTTCATTATACAACTCAAAAAAAACGTCGTTGGCGTTGGTATATTGATACCTTTTAGCCAGTTTTACCCATAAATCAATAATTTTAAGAGTCTCCGCGCGGTAGCTGGCGTCTGTTAATTTTCCGTCATGATAATCCAATATCAATTTAAATCCGTATCTATGACATTGCTTAACTACTTTATCAATGTATCCCAGTATTTCCTCAGCAGGTACCCTTGCTGATTCAAAGAATGTAAAAGCTATGGGTAGCCTTATACTTTTAAAACCAAGCCTTTTTAACAGCAAAAAATCAGCGTCTTTTATAGCCCCCTGTTCAAGTGGTTTTTTGCTCCAGGTTTGCTCCAGCCACGAAAAACTAATCCCATTATTTAAGGAGTATGACCTTTTAAAAGCCAGTGCACGCAACCCTTCCTTTTTTGGACTACTTTTTGCAACAACGCAATTTGTTGTTATGGACAATAATATTAACAAAAAGTTTATGAATTGCGTAAAACATATAAATTTGTTTTTCATCACATTGCCCTTAAACCCATTAACCCGCATAGGCCTTAATTTTAATTTATAATTTCAAGATAGCGAATAATGTTTGTTCAGATCACCAAAGAAGAATTAATAAAAGAGACCTCAAAAAAAGCATGGTACCAGACCAACAACATCGTTTGGACGATTATATTTCTTTACCCCCTCTTTAGCATAGTTGATTTTATATATACACAGGATATCTGGATACAATTTTTTATTGTACGTATTATTACCTGTTTAATAATATATGGCCTGCATAGTTATATCCAGTATAAAAAGTACGATTACCGGATATTACTTCACGTTGCCATGCTGTTGTTATCTGTTACATCGGCAGTGCTTTGTAACATAGTAACGGTACAAAGTTTAAATATCTATTACTCCCTTTTTGCCACGCTGATATTATTCTTTAACCTGCAGGTGTTTTGGGAACCTGTTAACTCCATCATTCAGTTTTTATTAGCTATATTATTGCTTGCCATATTTTTCAACTTGCAGCATGAGTTTAACCTGGATATTGTGATTAACAATGGCGGTCAGTTATTTTTCATCATTTCAGTGATATCATGCCTTATACCAAATACCCGTTTCAAGGTGATGCAGCGGGAGGTTAGATCGCAAATATTGATTGAAAAATCCAATGAACAATTAAAGCAACAAAACGCCTCTATCAATGAGAAAAACAACCTTATTGATATGCAGTATGAGCAGTTGCGCAAGCTTGATGGGCAAAAGAACAGCTTCATCAACATTGCAGGCCATGATCTTAAAAACCTCATTGGGTCCATTGTGATGAGTAATAACATGATCAAGGAGGAAGACTACCGGTTAAGTAATGATCAGAAAGAGTTTGTGGGTTTTATAGCAGATTCTGCCGAAAAAATGCAGTATATGCTTAATAAGCTCATGGATGTTAAGGAGATCGAATCGCCGGAGATGAAATTTAACCTGGAGTTTTTTGATATCAATATAGAGGTAATGCATGTTTTTAAAGGGCTGATTGAAACCGCCCAGATGAAAAACATCCACCTTGTCGATAATATTTTAAAGCTGCCGCTTAACGTAAAGTTAGATAAGGTATTTGCAGGGCAGGTGTTTCAAAACCTTTTATCAAACGCCATAAAGTTTTCACAAACCAATAATACTATAAAGGTTGTAACCAGCCTTCAGCGCCAGCGTTTTGTTTTCGAAATAATTGACGAAGGCATAACCATAGGACAGGATGAGTTGGATATGATGTTTAACAAATTAAAAACCCTTAATGATACATCGGGCATTACCGAAAGCCGCTTAGGGCTTGGCCTTTCAATTGCCAAGCTTATGACCCAGGAAATGGGTGGCGAACTATCATACCGTAGTGACGAAAACGGTAATTATTTCAGAGTAGAATTTTACGTTATAAATTAATTATTTACAACCAGATGAATAAATTTTTAGCCCTTTTTGCCTTTTTATTTCTATTTAGCACGGCATCAAAAGCACAAAATATTGTAACCTTTAAAACGCTGGGCCATGAGGACGATATGATATATGGCATGAGTGGCGCCAATTCATTTTATTTTAAGATCACCCCGCTTACCGAAATGAATGGCAGTAAAGTGGTTTTATTTTTTGAGCCTTCGCAGGCTTTATTGAAAGACCGCTCCTACATCAATGTTGTTGTAAACAACAAACCGGCCTACAGCGGCAGGATGACAAAAGATTCTATCCAAAAAATAACGCTTAACCTAACAAGGGCCGATTTATCCAACGATAAATTCCTGAAAATACAGATCAAAACGCTGCTTACCATAACAGACGATGTTTGCCGTGATTTGGATAACCCGGCTATGTGGTTAAAAATTAAAAATTATTCATACCTGTCACTTATCCGCAGCAGCAAAAACTTTTTTGATAACGTAAACATCAGCAACTGTTTCGACTCAAAAAAAGCCATAGTTTACCCTGCAAACCCTACCCTGCATGATTTAAAAGCAGTGGCATGGGCTTATGCAAGGCTTAAAAAGACCCAAACAAGAGACATCATGGTGTATGATGAAACTCACCTGCCCGACAGCGTCAGAAACTATATTAAGGTGGGTAATTTTGCATCATTAAAACCAGAAATGCGCGACCTGGTTAAAATTACCCCACAAAACAACCAGGGGTTGTTTTACCTGCACAAATCCATAAGCCTGGTTACCGATACTAATATCCGTATGGTTGAAACCAATGGCATGCTCATGCCGGTTAAAACCGCGACACAGGAAAACGTTGTTAAAGAAATATTATTTGTAACCGGCGGCGATGATGCCGGATACGAGAAAGCGATTACCGCTTTGGGTAATATGAACATTTTAAATTCAACTTATGGCGATTACCTGTTAATTCAAAACGCCCAAAACACCTTTGCCAAAACTATTGATGAAAACCGTTCAAAGCTTTCATTAAAACAGGTAGGTGGTGTGAGTGATTTTTTATCCGGAATTGGTTCATTAAAAAGTGCATACACCTTTAAAAACAGCGATTTTAGCTTTACCCCTAAAGAAGTTGAAATAAGGTTTATCGCAAATTACAGTGCGTTAAACGCAACCGACCGCGGTTATTTTAACATCTATCTTAATGGTTTACTGATCAGCAGCGAAAAGCTGGATGCAACCGGTAAATTAAATACCGCCATTACCATTAACCGTTACCAGCACCATAAATATAATACACTGGAGGCCGAGTTTAGATTTTACCCGGTAAGCGGACATTGTAAGGATAGCTTTACCAACTTTTTTGCCGAAGTTGACGTAGATAAATCATACCTGGAATCAAAAAACCCTTTCGTTACCAGCGATTTGAGCTTTTATCAGTACCCGGAAGCATTTAATACCGGTACCACCCGCATAGTTGTTAGCAGGAATTATGCAAAATATGCTGCCGGCGCCCTGGGCGAAATCATTTATGAATTAAATAACAACATTAACGCCAATAACTTCCCGGAGTTTACTTACTCAGATTCTATCCCATCACCTGATCTTAAAAAATATAATATCATCGCGCTGTTGTCAAAAGAAGATAAGCTGATGAAGGAATTCTCTGATGCGCCAATCAGGTTTGATAAAAACTTCATCTTGTATTATACGGATAACAATTCGCCGGTGTACTCGCTATCAGATACGGTATCGAAAGGCCTCGCGCAGATATTTTACGGGCGCAGCAATAACGCTACACTGGTGCTCACCGCAACAGGTACCCATATTGCCGAAGCCTTCCTGTCTGCATCAAAATCAATTACCGAACAGCTTTCAACACTATCAAGCAACGTATGTATCTCTGATGTTAACTCCAACAAATACCTGTTTAACATCAATAAATCAAGCGATAACCTGCAGTATATTGATACCAAAAGTGGCCTTACCCGTTTCTGGGACAGCTACAACCTGTACATTCTGCTGGGCATACTGATATTAATATTGTTATCATTCCTGTACGTTAGGTCGAAAGTTCAAAAATCACAGGATCTGTTTAACGATTAATTTTTCAAAGTATCAAGTAGTTAGTATCGAGTATTAAGATTTTTAAACCAATACCAGCTACTTGATACTAACTACTTGATACTAACCAAACGTAACTTATATTATATATAATGAGTATTTCAATTCCTGAACTTTTGGTTAATGACGGGTTTATAACGCCAGGCGATCAGGAAAAAATTAAAAAGTTTTCAGAAAAATCGGGGATGTCATATGTGAAGATCGCCCTTAACTTTGGTTATATCTCCCGCAAAAACTACGACCGCTCATTAAGTAATGCCGGCTATCATTTTGCACCAATAAGGGAAGAGGCTTTTGATCCCGAAGTGCTGAAAAAAGTTGAGCTCAAATTCGCCAATGATCATGTGGCACTTCCCCTGCGTGTTGAAAACAACCGGGTGGTAACCCTCATGACCGATCCTACAAACCAGCTGTTCCTGGATTTTATCCGGTTCACCTTTGATATGGAGCCCGAAGTAATTGTAGCCTATGACCTGGATATTACCTGGTTAAGCCATAAGTTACTGGGCCAAAAATATGTTAAAGCATCGGTGTATGAACTTTTACGCCGCGACCCGAAAAGTTCGGCATCCATCACCTTTACAACACCGCAGCTTGTCTTTATTTTTAGCTTGCTGGCCATCATAGCCATAGGGATGGTATTAAGCTTTAAAAATACATCCATCATTATAAACGTTATCATCAGCATGTTTTTCCTGGTGGCTATTATATTTAAGCTGTTCCTGGCATTGGTGGGTTCACGTTTCGAGCTGCACCAGGCGGTTACCAAAGAGGAAGTGCATCATATTGTTGACGCCGAGTTGCCCCCTTACACCGTACTGTTACCAGTTTATAAAGAGGATAAACTGATCAAGAAATTAATCTGGAACCTGCAAAGTTTAGATTATCCGCGCGAGCAGCTTGATGTTAAACTCCTGATTGAAGAGGATGACGATAAAACGCTGCAAGCTGTTCAAAACCTCGATTTCCCGGCTGTTTTTGAAGTGATTGTGGTGCCTTTTCATATGCCCAAAACCAAACCCAAGGCATGTAATTATGGTCTGCATTTTTCAAGGGGCAAGTATTTAACCATTTATGATGCCGAGGATATTCCCGATACAGATCAGCTTAAAAAAGTAATAGCCCTGTTTGCCAAATTACCTGAGCATTACATCTGTATCCAAAGCGCACTCAACTACTTTAACCGCAACGAGAATTTTCTTACCCGTATGTTTACTTTAGAGTACTCCTATTGGTTTGATTATATGTTACCCGGATTGGATACCCTTGATATCCCCATCCCTTTGGGTGGTACCAGTAACCATTTTAAAATGGATGCCTTGATTGAGCTGGGCGCCTGGGACCCCTTTAACGTAACCGAAGATGCCGACCTGGGCGTACGTGCATACGCGAAAGGGTATAAAGTTGCCATCATCAACTCCACTACTTACGAAGAAGCCAATAACGACCCTATTAACTGGATTCGTCAGCGGTCGCGGTGGATCAAGGGCTATATGCAAACCTATTTGGTGCACATGCGCAACCCGGTTGGGCTTGTTAAAAAAATTGGCTGGAAAGGTTTCATGGGCTTCAACTTTTTTATTGGCGCCACATCGGCTACATTTTTGGTTTACCCGCTGTTGCTGGCCATTTTTATTTGTTACCTGGTATTTGATTTTTCAACCATCCGCAGCCTGTTTCCTGATTGGGTTTTGTTTATGGCCATATTTAACCTCATGGTTGGCAACATACTCATGATATACGTAAACATGATGGCTGTATTTAAACGCAGGTATTTTGAGTTGATATTGTTTGCCATTGCCAATCCCGTTTACTGGTTAATGCACTCGGCAGCGGCCTATATGGGTTTATACCAGTTAATAACCAATCCGTTTTACTGGGAAAAAACAAACCATGGTTTAAGTAAAGTTAATAACCCCACAAACGTTGTTAAATGATCATATCAAAAAGTCAATTTCTGTTTATAGTAACTGTAATGCTTGCCGCATACTATATGGTGGTGGGTGTTTATATGAACCATTGGGGTTACTATAACCAGGAAAGTATTTTTTACATCGAGAAAACCAAGATCATTTTTGAAGGACTTGGTAACCGCATCAAAGTAATGGGCCTTACAGCACCGCTGCTGCCTTTTTATTGCGCCATCATTTTTAGCTTCATCAGTACTTTCCTGGCGCCGGTAATTGCATCGGCATTGGGTACGGCAGCGTTGTTTTACATCATTACATCAGCCATGAACACCCGCATAAAAAACGATGATTTTTATGTATGCATGGTGGCCATATTGTTCTTTTTTCATCCCGGGATGCTTTACGTAGCCACATCCGGCAAGGCCATTTACCTGGTGCTAATCTTCTTTTTCCTGTTCTTTTTTAACCTGCTCAAGTTTTACCGGTCAAACACCACGTTTCACGTTTCGCTGGCCAGTATGTCATTAGTTACCCTTATTTTTTGCGATTATAAGTTTATATGGATTTGCCTGTTTTTTATACCGCTGGTATTAGCCATTACCCTGCAAAGCTTAAACCTGGGCGAAAAGGAATCCATCTTCAGGCTGTTCCTGAGTTTCAACAGCCCATCGTTACGGCGTAAGCTTGTAGGCAAAACATTTGCTATTTACATCATCCTTTTTATACTGCCCATAGCTTCGGTTATATCCTACAAACTGCTTAATTTAACCCATGCAAGTGATCTGGATTATTTTATCGAAAGCCCTTACGCCACCTGGAATGTACTGGTAGATAAGCTTAATTACGATATGAGCACCGCGGCCACCAACTACCAGCTGCCAGATCTTTCTATATTAGTTTCTGTAAGGGTTATATATTTTTGCCCGCTTATTTTGGTAGCCATTTACCTTTTCAGAGAAAGCACCTACCAGGCATTAACTATTTTAACGCCATTCGCTTTTGTTGAGTTTTTGCATATTAAGTATGATAAGCTTTTCCTTACCTATGAGTATTACCTCATCTTTTTGATTCTTGCTTTATTGTGCCTCATATTTAAAGCCAAAACCGTCAAAAATCAAAAACTGTTTAAGCCCATCGTGTTCATCGTTGTTTTAATGCAATTGTATACCGGGTATATTTTTCTGTCCAAATCATTTATCCATGATGAGAAGAGCTTCATCACCACGCTTATAAACCGCAAACCAAATACCGATCAAAGTGAAATAATGGAGGTGTCCGCCTATATTAACAGTCTGCCCAAAAATTCGCATGTATTGATGGACGATGCCATAGCGTACCCCATTGCCGCATTTACCGACGACATTAAAAGGCTAACGCTGCCTTACCAAAACGTTTTTTTAAGCGCCATAGAAACCCCTTACCATTACGACGACTATATACTTGTTGCCACCCCTAAAAACCCGTTCACGGGCTACACGCAGCTTAATAACAAGTATATCCCCCTAATCCGGGTGGTTAACAGCGGCATCAACTACAAACGGGTTTTCGAAACCGACAGCTGGATCCTGTACAAGATCATCGCTATTCAATAAGCTAACTATTAACTGTACTATAACTGAATGAAAGACCTGTCCGCAATGGCAGGTTTTTTTATTGGTGTTAATTTATCGCTGATACATTACGGGAATCTGCTAGATGAACCAAAAAAATGGGAATAATGCATAGGTTTTACAACCCAACAACAAGCATGTCATTAAGCATGTCATTGCGAGCGCAGCGCGGCAATCGCGAACTTTGCATTTACGCCCTGTATAGTATGCGATTGCTTCGTGCCTCGCAATGACATGAATCCTAAAAATCTTTCGAGCACTCACCGAGACAACTTTAACAAGAGCGAATAAACACCACTCAATTTTGTGTGAGTTGACGAAGTAAGAGTTACAAAAACACCGAAGCTGCTGTTATACACAACCCAGTTTTTCGAACGAATTTGAATTAAATGAGTCTTCAATCAGCAGGACAAAATCATTGCCCAGCATTTTTTCAGTTAACATTAGTTAACACTCTTTAGTTATCCTTTAACAAAGATGAGGTTGATTACCCAATAGCTTTGCATCATGAAACTATTACAAATCGGCATCCTAATTAAAAAATACATTTTTCCATTCCCGGGGCCTTACTAATCTGTATCAAAGCCAGCTCTTGTATCAAATAAAAATTCAACAATAAATATGAATTCGCAAACCTCAAAATTTACTCAATTCCAAATGAAAACTTATTGGTTTATCGCTGCTTTAAGCATCTGCACCATTGGTGCTAAAGCTCAAACCCGTGCCGGCAACATTCCGGCTCAAAAAACCTCCCCAGCCAGGCCATCTGTAGATCAGCCGGAAATCCCTGCTACTACTTATATGATGCCGGACGGCACCTTTATCACCAAGGACAAGATTGACAGTGTAAGGAACGCCTGGAATGGCGCATTATTCATTGGGCACCAGGAAAGCGATAGGGCGCAAGGCATATTGCACCTGGTGAGGTTAACGGATGATAATATGAAGGAAATAAATGAAAAAAACGCCAAAGATGAACTGGTTGTAAAAGCGATGGTAAATAAACCCGCTGCAGATTTTAACTTAACGGATCTGCACGGGCGGCAATGGTCATTAAAGTTGTTGAGAGGAAAAGTGGTTGTGCTCAATTTCTGGTACACAGCCTGCCCGCCCTGTTTAGAGGAAATGCCGCAACTCAACGAAATCACTAAAATGTACACCCCTGATAAAGTGGTTTTTCTGGCGCTAACTTTTGATGATGTTAAAAAGGTGCAGGCATTCCTCAAAATACATGAATTTAGCTACACTATACTTCCTGGCTCCAAAGCCATTGATCAGCAATATAAAGTGAGCGGGTGGCCAACCAGTTTGGTGATCAATAAAAAAGGTATAGTCACCTTCGCTACCAATATCAGTCCGGATATTAAACGCGACCTGTCATCGGCCATCAATGCAAATTTATAGCCATTACCAAATAACTTATCTTTGAGCAGCGTTATATAATGCCACCGGATGAAAAAGAGACTTACCTTTTTATTTCTTATCGCCGCGCTTACAGCCGGTGGCATTATCCTGTTCCAATGCTATTGGGTATATAACACGTACAAAACCGGGGAGCTAAATCTCAACAAACAACTGTCAGATGCACTTCAAAAAAGCATCGATAACTACCATGTGCAACGCAGCGAGCTTCCGCTTTCGTTAAAATCGCCGTCGCCTTTTTTATCGGTATTAGAAGTAGTGGAGAAGGATACATCTCTGCACCTAAAAGTATTTTATGGAGATGTTAAACACCCGCCATACACTGCAAAAATAGAACAGGTTGCGGTAAACCCGGCCAATTTATACCACCTAAAGGTAATGCTGGCCGAAACCCAGTTCATGTCGGCTACTTTAATGAACACCGTGAGGCTAGATACTTTGAAGGCCATATTTAAGGACGAATTAAAAAGGAACAATATCGATTTGCATTTTAACCTTTTGTTGTTAAAAAACCGACAGCATCTTCCTCCTGGTAAAATAACTGCTTATATTAACTATGCTAAAAACAGTCCCATCATAGAAGCCGTTTTTAGTAACACAGGCCAGGTTCTTCTCGCTCAGAATATTGTCCCCGCCATTATCTCCCTTCTTTTGATCATCCTTTCTGCGGGTAGCCTTTGCTATATGTGGATCATCATACGGCGGCAAATGCAGCTGGATCATATTAAAAATGATTTTATAAGCAATATCACGCACGAACTCCGCACCCCCATCTCCATTTTAAAATCAACGCACGAAGCGTTATACAGGTATGGAGGTATCGCAGAACCGGAAAAGGCAGAACGCTACTTAAAAATCAATACGGAGATCTTAGAGAAGCTGGATCATAATGTAGACCGGATCCTGGATATAACCAGGTATGAAAATGGCGATAAACTGGCCAAACCAAGTTTGACTGATATTAATGAGTTAATTAATTCGGTTATAGAAAGGTTTACCCTGGATGCCAGTTATTCAATCGAATTTCTAAATCCTTCGGGCTTACAAAAGGTTTTTACAGATGGCTATATCATAGACACCATCATTACTAATTTAGTGGATAACGCCATTAAATATGGAGGTGAAGATGTAAAAGTTACCATAACAATTAACCCTTTTGAAAAAGGCTGGCAATTAATCGTCAGCGATAACGGCTCGGGTGTTGACCATCAGTATCTGCCGTTTATCTTTGATAAGTTTTACAGGGTGCCTTCAGGCAATTTACACGAAGTTAAAGGTTACGGACTTGGATTAAGTTATGTTAAGCAATTAGTAACGAGTTTAAACGGTGTTATTTCAGTTAAAAGTAAGTTAAATTCGGGCACTACACTTACCATTCAATTTCCTCAAATATGAATAAGATAAAAGTGCTGTTGGTAGAAGATGAGGCAGTTTTAGCATCTATAGTTAAAGAGACTTTAGATGCCAGGGGTTTTGAACTCACCATTGCCGCAAATGGTGTGGAAGGCTGGAGCTTTTTTAATAACAACAAGCCCGATATATGCGTAATTGATGTGATGATGCCACGTAAGGATGGGTTTTCACTGGTCGAAGATATCCGTAAAGTGAATAAGCTGATTCCTATTATTTTCCTGACTGCAAAAACACAAACTGCGGATGTGATCAAAGGATTTGAAACAGGCGCAGATGATTACATGAAAAAACCCTTCAGCATGGAGGAATTAATATTAAGACTGAAAAGCCTGAATCGCAGGACGAGTTTACAGGAACCAGCTAATAATTCATCTTTGTCTGTCGCGGCAAACAATAAGGTAGGTAATTTTCATTTCGACCATCATCGGCTGGAACTGGTGGATAACGGGAAAGCGGTAAGCCTCTCGCAACGGGAAGCCGACCTCCTTCAATTGCTGATCGACAATAAAAATCAGTTATTGGATCGCAAAACAGCATTGCTCAAAATATGGGGGGATGATACTCCATTTAACGCCCGTAGCATGGACGTTTATATCACCAGGCTCCGCAAGTATTTATTGAGTGATACAACCGTACAGATCCTGAATGTCCGCGGTTTTGGTTACAAATTGATTGATTAGAAATTTATATATCGTAATGCTGTTTACTTACTTCGAAGACTGGGTATAGCAGGATCAATAATCACTATCATCCCCTACCGGATACATATTTTCCCGGGCTGAGGCCTCGGCGTCATCATCAATTTGATTTGAGTAAATAATATAATCCTCTTCATCTTCGTATACCTTGTATTGTGGGTATTGTATCAAATTATCGTCGATAAAGTTTCTTGCTTCATGATCGGTATCAAATTCTTTGGTGATCTGTTCCCCGGTTTCTATATTTTTCCCTGTGTAAATAAACATGTGCTAAATTTTAATTTTAAATCTACCGGCTTTTAACTTATTGAATAACGTTAGTAGTTAAATATAGCATGGTTTTTTTAATAAATTATAAACCAATTACTTTTCTGTAACTACTGTGGATAATAAACACGTACGGTACACTATTGTTTTCCCCGGGTGTTCGGGTAAACAGCATGCGGGTGTTCGGGGGTGTTCGGGCTGGAGTTAGTGAAAAAGATAAGCTACTGGTTTACAGCAGGGTCTGTTTTTAGCTAGGAATATAGCGAACAGTTAAGATATTGGATGTCAGCATGTCGACTTTCTGAAAGTACAGGTTAATGTGGGCACTTTGCGAAAAGCGAACACCTGTCCTGGATAGTGGGATTTATTGTAAACGCAAAAACCCCTCATCCGATAGATGAAGGGTTTCACGATTCAGCCTTTTGGGGGCTTTTAAGATTGGGCACCGACCTACTCTCCCACGTTTTAACGCAGTACCATCGGCTCTGGCGGGCTTGACTTCTCTGTTCGGAATGGGAAGAGGTAGACACCGCCGATATAGGCACCTGAATTTCTTTTGAGCTAAAAGCTCAAGGCTAAAAGCATAAAGCTTTTTTGCCAATTCATTATTTGTTTGCTGCAATTCATTATTTGTTTGCTG
>NZ_JBFTZJ010000022.1:0-24480 GCF_056406855.1 Mucilaginibacter sp. P1_A3 | reverse complement strand
ACCCTTCTTCGTTTGCTCTCCTGGTTGGATATCCTGGATATATCGCTACGCAATATTCCTTACATTCTGTTCAAACTCTAAAGGGTAAAAGGAAATGAGGTAGTCTCTCTCTCTGAACATACCTTATGGTTGTTGGGGTCGCCGTCTGCTCTCATTTCCTTTCACTTTTTATTCTGCTAATCTAATTTATCATTTGATAACAAACATAGGAGGGTCGCCGTCCGCGAAGGGCGGACCGGCGGGGTGAGTCGTTGCCACCATACAGAGCCGATTGCCTGGTATGAAACAAACACGTCATAGCTAGCTTTTTTCCTCCTAAAAAATTTAAATAACACTAAAATAGTTAGCAAACTTGTATTACATTTGAAATATGTATGCAATTGTTGATATTGAGACTACCGGGGGGCATGCCAGCGCTAATGGCATCACAGAAATTGCTATATGCATACATGATGGCAAAAAGGTTATCAAGCGGTTTGAGACCCTTGTAAACCCTCACCGGGAAATCCCTATCTATATCAGCGCTTTAACAGGTATCACCAATGAGATGGTGCAAAATGCTCCACCTTTTGAAGATGTGGCTGCCGATGTATACCATCTTATCCACGGCAAAATATTTGTTGCTCACAATGTTAATTTCGATTATTCTTTTGTACGCTATCATTTAGCTGCTGCCGGGTATGATTTGCAGTGTAATAAACTATGTACGGTACGCCTCGGGCGAAAAATACTGCCGGGACTTCCCTCCTATAGTTTAGGGCGATTATGCAAACACCTGGGTATTGATAATGAAAGCCGCCACCGTGCAGCCGGAGACGCCGAGGCCACTTCGGAATTGTTTACACTGCTATTGAAAAGTGATACCGACGGGCAAATTAAACAGGCCCTTAAACAAAACTCCAAGGAACAGGTATTACCCGCAAACTTGCCTAAAAAAGATGTGGAAGCATTACCGTTTTCGCCGGGCGTATATTACTTTCACGATCAAAAGGGTAAAGTTATTTACGTAGGTAAAGCCAAAAACCTAAAGAAACGCGTAAGTAGCCATTTCACCGGCAATAACCCGGGTTTACAGCGACAGGAGTTTTTGCGCAACATTTACCAGGTAAGCCACCAGGTTTGCGGCACCGAGCTGATTGCTTTTGTGCTGGAGGCCATTGAGATAAAACGCCTGTGGCCAAAATACAACCGGTCATTAAAGCGCTTTGAAAACGCTTATTGTTTATATGCTTTTGAAGATCAGCGAGGTTATATCCGTTTAGCTGTTGACAAGCGCCGAAAATTCAGCGATGTGATCTATACCTGCAATTCATTGTTGGATGGCTACAACCTGCTTAACAAGCTTATAGAAACCTTTGGATTATGCCCTAAACTTTGCTTTATCCAAACCAACAATAACCCTTGTACAGGTGCTGCAGGAAGCGAATGCGCCTGCGAGGGAGTTGAAAGCGTTGATGATTATAACCTTAAAGTAAACAACGCCATTGATGAACTAAAACGCGCGTTACCCACTTACGCCATCCGCGATGAAGGCCGTACAGGTGATGAGCATAGCTGCATTTTGGTAGAGAAAGGCCAGTTTTACGGCATGGGTTATATATCCCATTATTTTGATGCGGATAATATACAGCAATTGAAAAACCACCTCACCCCCTATCCTGGGAATGATTATATTAAGAATATTGTATCCAGCTATGCTACTCGGTACCCCGATAGGATGGTGGTGTTTGCATAAGCGCAGAGAGAACTTCCTGCCCTGAAGAGTTTTTATATTAGACGCTCACAATAATCATACTAACCTCCCAAGCGTCTTGATACTTAATACTAACTACTTAATACTTTCTCTGAATTATCCCCAAAGTTAATTTTATTAACACAATAAAGATTTTGATTGGTTATAAGCTATAACATTTACCAACAAAAACTTTAAATAATGAATAGCATTAATCAACAACAGCCGGAAGATAATTATAAGGATCTCGGCGGACGGGAAGCCATTGCCAAAATCAAAGAATTAGTCGGCAGCGCCAAAAGTTGCTTCTTTTTAACCAATATAAAAACGGGCCTGCCGGTATCAATTCGGCCAATGTCGGTACAAACAGTAGATGAAGAGGGTAACCTCTGGTTCCTGAGTGCTAATGATAGCCATAAGGACGGCGAGATAGCGAAAGACCCTATGGTACACCTGCTTTTCCAGGGATCGGCACACTCAGATTTCCTGAATATTTATGGAATTGCAGAAGTAAGCCAGGATAAACAAAAGATAAAGGAGCTTTGGGAACCCTTATTGAAAGTTTGGTTTACCGAAGGTGAAAGTGACCCGCGCATCTCTGTAATTAAGGTTGAGCCAACCCAAGGTTATTATTGGGATAATAAACATGGCAATGCCATTGCCTTTGTAAAAATGATAGCAGGCGCGGCCATCGGCCAAACACTCGATGATTCCATCGAAGGAAAAATAACAATATAGTTATCTCTTCAAATAGGAAAGCCACGCTGGTTTATATACTGCGTGGCTTTCTTATTTCAGGGGCATTCCGCTGGAACCCCATAAGCCGGCTACTTCAGATACTTATCATACCACTCTATATAACGCTGCAGCCTATCAACCTGGTAACTTGGCACTGTTATACCATGAAACTGCCCCGGGTAAAGTACCATCTGCGTAGGCACCCCCTGCGATTTCAGCGCCTGGTACATTTGCTCGCCGCCGCCTGTGGGTACGTTAAAATCTTTTAAGCCCGACATAAACTGTGTAGGCGTTTTTATCTTATCTACATGAAAAAACGGGTACGATAGCTTGATATACTTCTCGGGGTTTTTCCATGGGAAACCCAACTCATTATCATATTGTATTACCCATTGATCGCTGCCATAAATGGCCAGTTGCAACGCGCTGCCCGCCCCGCTTGATGCTGCTTTAAAACGGCTATCCGTTGCTATGGTATAATCGGTAAGGATACCGCCGTAGCTCCAGCCACCTATGCCCAGATGATCTTTATCGGCAATGCCTGTTTTCACCAGTTCGTCAACCGCTCCCAACAGATCCTGTACTTCTTTATTACCCCAATCGGCATAAATGGCTTTGGTATACTCAAGCCCTCGCCCGGTACTGCCGCGATAATTAACCGCTGCAACCGCATAACCTGCCGAGGCCAACGTTTGCCTGATCATATCAAACTCAAATTCGTCCTGATCTGTAGGGCCGCCGTGTATGTACAGGATAAAAGGCAACTTTTTGTTTACCATGCTATCCGGTGTATATAATATGCCCGATACCAGCGTACCATCACTACTAAAAGACTGAAAACCTTTTACGTGCGCAAGCTTAATGGTATTTAACCACTTATCCTGGTGAAAAGTAAGCCGACGAATCTTGCCATTCTCAATAGCTACCAGTTCATGCGGCATATAAGGAGTGGTCATTTTGGCTATCCACACACCGGGCGAATGCCCTATCAAACTTTCAAAACTGCACTCGGCACCTTTATAAACCGTTGTTGATTTGCGGAGGAGCAGGTTATATTGAGCAACATAGCGAATACGATCATTGCTTACCAGGTAAACGATGTTCTTGCTGTCGCGGCTCCAGGCGTGGTTACTTACCGGGCGGTCAAGTGCTTCGGTAAGTATTTTGTTGTTTTTACCGTCGGCATCCATGATACATAAAACATCGTGCTGGTAAATGTAATAATTTGCATCACTGGTTGATCGCAAATAAGCGATGTGTTTACCATCCGGGCTCCAGAGCGGGGCAATATCATGTCCGGTAAATGTGGTAAGCTGTTTTATCTCACCATCGTCCTTAGCCTCCACCGTAAAAATATCCAGGTTTTCGTTCCTGTCGGGATCCGCAGTATGGTTACTCACAAACGCAATTGCTTTACCATCCGGACTCCATACCGGCGACTCATCATCCCTATCGCCCGTTGTTAATGTATCCAATTTCTTTGTATCAATACTATACAGGTACAAATGCGTGTGCAAATGCTGCAGGTAGCCATTAATATCCTGTTTAAAGCGGTATCGATCTATCTTTATAGGAGGAATGGTTTTGGGCTCCTTACCAGCATTTTCGGGATCTTTAATTACCAGCACCAGTTTCTTACTATCAGGCGACCACGCATAATCTTCCAAGTCTCCTTTTTTTATATCTGTTAGTTTATGTCCTTCGCCTCCCCTTCGGTCCATCAGCCAAACCTGGCCCCCGTTTTTGGAATCCCGCTCAGATAAGAAGGAAAGGAATTTACCGTCCGGCGTCCATTTAGGCGAAGAAGCCGCTTCGTCGCCATAGGTAACCTGGATGGATTGCTTGCCATCAAAACTCTGCATCCACAGGTGCGATATCCGACTATCCTTGGCTGTATCCACCTCTGACAAACTATAAGCCAGCCATTTGCCATCCGGCGATAACTGCGGATCAGATAGTGTGGGGATGTTATTGATATCGGATGGTTTCAAGGGGCGTTTAGTGGTTTGGGCTGAAAGGTTTGTAAAAACCAATACAGCAAAAACGATATATATAAATTTATTCATGACGAACTAAATCAATTGAGTTATTGTGAATTCCCTTTTCCAGGCTGATTACTACTTCTTCAAATATTTATCAAACCATACCACATACCTTTGCAACCTATCAACCTGGTAGCTCGGCTTGCTGATACCGTGAAAGGAGTTTGGATAAAGTATTAATTCCGTTGGTATCCCCTGCGATTTTAGGGCCTGATACATTTGTTCGCTGCCGATGGTTGGCACGTTGAAATCCTTCAACCCGGACATATAAAGTACCGGTGTTTTTATTTTATCGGCATGAAAGAACGGGTACGATAACTGGATCCATTTATCTGCGTTTTTCCATGGCACGCCCAATTCACTTTCATATTGCAGTACATATTGATCGCTGCCATAAACCGACAACTGTAATGCGCTACCTGCGCCACTGGCAGCAGCCTTGAAACGGGTATCTGATGCAATGGTGTAATTGGTAAGGATACCGCCGTAGCTCCAACCGCCTATGCCCAAATGATCGGGATCAGCTATGCCCAGCTTCTCCAATTTATCAACCGCGCCCAGCAGATCTTTAACTTCCTTATTACCCCAATCTGCATAAATAGCTTTACAATAATCCAGCCCACGACCATTACTGCCGCGGTAATTTACAGCAGCCACCGCGTATCCTGCACCAGCTAATACCTGCCTCGTGGCATCAAAAGTAAATTCGTCCTGGCCAACAGGGCCGCCATGAATAAATAATATCAGCGGTAGCTTTTTCGCATTGCTATCGGGAGTTAATATAATACCAGAAACTTCTGTACCATCAACACTTGTTGACTCAAAGCCTTCTACATGAGCAAGATTAACCGTATTTAACCATGCCTGCTGATGAAATGTAAGCCGGCGTAATTTACCGCCTTCCAAAGCAAATAATTCGGCTGGCGTATAGGGGTCGCTTTTTTGTACTACCCAGTTACCAATGGCATTTGTACCAATATCGGTAATGCCATATTCACCTTTATTTACGGTCGATATTTTTCCATTGTTTACGTTTACGCTGGCTACATAACGCTCCCGGTCGTCCACAACTAAAAATGAAATGCTTTTACTATCCTTAGCCCAAACCTGGTTAGCAACCGGGCGGTCGAGTTGCTGGGTCAATACCTTTTTGTTTGAACCCACAATATCCATAGTGCACAACACATTCTGATCATACATCATATAATCAGCATCGCTGGTTGAGCGCAGGTAGGAGATCAGCTTACCATCCGGGCTCCATTGAGGATTTCTGTCGGGTCCTTTCCAGGTAGTTACCTGCAATATACTGGCATTAGGCCGCGCATCTATTGTAAAAATATCGCTGTTCTCATTTCTATCCGGATCGGTACTGCGATTACTTACAAAGGCAATTGTTTTGCTGTCAGGCGACCATACCGGTGATTCCTCGTCCTTATCACCCTTTGTAAGTGTATCCAGTTTTTTGGTGACCATATCAAGCAGGTATAAATGCTGGTGCAGATGCTGCAGGTAACCTTCCACATCCTGCTTAAAATGGAAACGATCAAGCACTATCGGCTTGGGTGTTTTGGGTTCTTCCTTACCCTTATTTGCAGGATCGCCAATTACAATTACCAATTTTTTACTATCTGGCGACCATTCATAATCGCCCAGGTCGCCTTTAATATCTGTGAGTTTAACACCCTCCCCACCCCTGCGGTCGATTAGCCAAATCTGCGATCCATTCTTTGAGTCGCGCGATGAAAGAAACGATAAATATTTTCCATCCGGCGACCACTTTGGCGATGAAGCAGCTTCGCCTCCGTGTGTTAGTTCAATAGATTCTTTACCATCCCAGCTTTGCATCCACAGGTGCGCTACACGTTTATCTTTTGCTGTATCAACTTCAGATACGGTATAGGCCACCCATTTACCATCCGGCGAAAGCTGCGGATCACTTACCGTAGGTATGCGGCTGATATCTGCAGGCTTTAACCGGGTCTTTACCTCTTGGGCCAATGCATAAAAAGAAACAGTAAATGCAATAATGGAAAGTATGGTTCTTTTCATAGATGAATACAATAAATAAAGTCTGTAATTTAACAATTAGTAGCAGAATCTGCAGGAATTAAACCCCGATGCCGGAAATATTACAAAAGATAAACCGGATTCACATAGTTCAATTCTCACAAACTATTTTCCGTCTGATTAACCATTCACTTAATTATTTGGAAAGATAAAATTTAATTATTTACTTTGTTATTCAAAGTACTTTTAAAAAAAATAAACAATGAAAGTTAAATTGATATTACCGGCCTTAACAGAAGCAGAGAGCCCATTTTGGCGGCCAATAAAATATTCATTGTTCCCTCCCCTGGGTTTGGCAACCCTTGCGGCTTATCTTTCGCCCGATGATGAAATAGACCTGCAGGATCAGCACGTTGAAAAACTCAACCTGGATGATAACCCCGACCTGGTAGTTATCCAGGTGTATATAACCAATGCCTACCGCGCCTATAAAATTGCCGATCATTACCGGGCCAAGGGTGCCTATGTAATTTTAGGGGGCTTGCACGTTACATCCTTACCTATGGAGGCCGCCCCGCATGCTGATAGTATTTTTACAGGGCCTGGAGAAGACACTTTTCCGCAGTTTTTATTGGATTTTAAGAACCATCGCCCTCAAAAAGTTTACAATTCCACTATCCGCACGCTCGAAAAGGTTCCGCCCATCCGCCGCGACCTCATCAAGAGACACCTTTACCTTGTGCCTAATTCCATTGTGGTAACAAGGGGCTGCCCCCATCATTGCAGCTTTTGTTATAAGGATGCATTTTTTGAGGGAGGCCGTACTTTCTACACACAGGAAGTAGATGATGCCCTGGCAGAAATTGACAGACTCCCCGGCAGGCACCTGTATTTTTTGGATGACCATCTGTTAGGTAATGCTAAATTCTCGGGTGCTCTTTTTGATGGGATGAAAGGTATGAACCGTGTTTTCCAGGGAGCAGCAACTGTTGATTCTATACTAAGAGGCAACCTGATAGAAAAAGCTGCAGAAGCAGGCCTGCGAAGTTTATTTGTAGGATTCGAAACGTTTTCGCCCCAAAATCTAAAACAAAGTAACAAAAAGCAAAACCTTGAAAAAGACTATGTAAAGGCTGTAAACAGGCTGCATGATTTGGGAATAATGATAAACGGAAGTTTTGTTTTTGGCCTGGACGATGATGACAAAGATGTTTTTAAAAGAACAGTTGACTGGGGCGTGAAACACTCCATTACTACATCAACCTATCATGTTTTAACGCCATACCCAGGTACCGAGCTTTTTAAAAGTATGGAACGCCAGGGAAGAATACTCACCAAAAACTGGGACCTTTATGGTACGCGCAAAGTTGTTTACCAAACCATCAACCTAAGCGCTCAGGAACTGGAAGACGGCTACTGGTGGGCCTACAAAGAATTTTACAAGTGGACTAATATATTCAAGGCCAGTATGCAGCATGAATCCAATCTGCATAAATTAAAACATTTATTTTATTCGGGAGGATGGAAAAAGTTTGAACCTGTATGGAATTTCCTGATCAAAACAAAAAGCCTCAACAACACCCTCCCGGCTCTGGAAACCGTACTTTCAAAAATAAATTTCAATAAAGGTGTAAATAAACCCTCGGATAACATGGAGTTACCGGTACCCGCCTTTTTACCAGAAAGTTAACTTATGGCAATCAATTTCAATACTTAATTTAATTAACTGCTCATCAAATTATATTACTCCCGCCTTCTCCAACTCCGCCTGCATTTGTTGCTGCATACTTTGGGCTTCGGCACGCGCGGCTTCGGCAAAATCTTTACCGTTACTGGCGTAAATAATGGAGCGCGACGCGTTAACTATAAGGCCGCAATCTTTGGTGATACCATATTTACACACTTCCTCAAGGCTTCCCCCTTGTGCGCCTACCCCGGGTACCAGCAGGAAATTATCCGGGGCATACTTGCGAATATTGGTAAACTCGGTGCTTTTTGTAGCTCCTACCACGTACATGATCCTATCGGCACCCGCCCAGGTATTGGCTTTTTGAATCACGGTTTCGTACAAATAACCATCGCCGGTTTGCAGGTATTGAAAATCTTTACTGCCCACTGATGACGTAAGCGCTAATATAATGATCCATTTACCCTCATAGGCCAGGTAAGGAGTTACGCTATCATTACCCATATAAGGTGTAATAGTAATGGCATCAAAGCTCATCCCGGATGCATTTTCATCAAAAAAAGCTTTGGCGTATTTATCGGAAGTATTACCGATATCGCCCCTTTTGGCATCTATTATATTTAAGGTATCGGCAGGCAGGTATTTCCAGGTATCAATAAGGCTTTGCAAGCCTTTAATACCACGTGCCTCGTAAAACGCCGCGTTAGGTTTGTAGGATACGCACAGATCCTTAGTAGCATCAATAATACGTTTGTTGAATTCCAGTATAGGATCCGGATACTCTTTTAAAAACTCTGGAATTTTATCAATATCTGTATCAAGACCTACACATAAAAAGGATTTCTTTTGCTTTATCTGATCAATTAGCTGCTCGCGGGATACCATCTGACGGGGTGTTTAAATATTCTGATTGTCAAAAAAACTAAAAATTTAGCTTAAACATTGTAATGGATCAGATATTTATTTAATTAATTTGAAATTAAAAAATAATTGTTTACAATTGCATCGTTTTCCTTTGAATTTTTCTTGCACTAAAGAAACAATTTAAAACCCCACGATATTTATTCATTAATACTTTGACTGGGTTTAGATGTTTATTTAATCAATGTTTCAAGATCAATTATTTACAATAAGGCCGCTGTGTATACAAAAATTTAAATGCACATTGAAAACCTTATTACCGTTTGAAAACTAATTACAATATTAAAAATCCCTTTTGAACTATAATTCATATCATGTCTGATAAAATCGAATTGAACGACAAACTCGTTTCTGAGTTGCGCGATATTGCAAAAAATTTAGGTATTACTGAGGCCGACGAACTACGCAAGGCTTCCCTAATTACCCGTATTGTTGAACAACAACAGTTAATTGAGGCCGCAAGGGCACAACAAAACATTGTTGAACAAAATTATGCACCTATTACTGCAGAACCGGCAGCCGAGGCAGCCAGTGAAAAAGCACGTAAACGTACCCGTGTATTAAAACCTAAAACTCAGCCCCGCGTTGAAGTTCCTTTGGATGATACCAACCTGTTTGATCAGGAAGAAGAAGACCAACAGAATAACGAAGACGCTCAGAATGATATACCAGCACCCGAGCCGGTTGCCAGCGAAGCCGCTGATAACCAACCCGGTGAAACAGCTCCTAAAGTGGAGACGCCATCAGCAGATGTTCGTCCGCCGCAAAAATTTGACAGGCGCGCCAATGGCAACCCTAATCAGCAAAAAGCACAGGAGCCACCTATCAACCTTGATTTTGATAATGTTATTGTAAACGAAGGCGTATTGGAAATTATGCCAGATGGTTACGGTTTCTTAAGATCATCAGACTATAATTACCTTACTTCACCGGATGATATTTATGTATCACAATCACAAATAAAATTATTCGGCTTAAAAACCGGTGATACTGTTCGCGGTAGCATCCGTCCGCCTAAAGAAGGCGAAAAATATTTTCCTTTGGTACGTGTTGAAGCCATTAACGGCCGTATCCCTGCCGAAGTTCGTGACCGCGTTCCTTTCGATCACTTAACACCGCTTTTCCCATCCGAGAAACTGAGCCTGTTTACCGATGCCGGTAATTATTCAACCCGTATCATGGATTTGTTCTCGCCTATTGGTAAAGGTCAGCGTGGGTTAATTGTGGCACAGCCTAAAACAGGTAAAACCATGTTATTAAAGGATGTGGCCAATGCTATTGCCCGCAACCACCCCGAAGTATACCTTATTATATTACTGATAGACGAACGCCCCGAAGAGGTAACCGATATGGCCCGCAGCGTGCGTGCAGAAGTAGTATCATCAACCTTTGATGAGCCAGCTGAGCGCCACGTAAAAATTGCCAATATTGTTTTAGAAAAAGCTAAACGTATGGTAGAGTGTGGTCATGACGTGGTGATCCTTTTGGATTCAATAACCCGCCTTGCCCGTGCCTATAACACGGTAGCACCTGCTTCAGGTAAGATATTATCGGGTGGTGTTGATGCCAACGCATTGCACAAACCAAAACGTTTTTTTGGTGCAGCCCGTAATATTGAAGATGGTGGTTCATTAACCATTATTGCTACAGCTTTAACAGAAACCGGTTCAAAAATGGACGAAGTTATCTTTGAAGAGTTTAAAGGAACCGGTAACATGGAATTACAGCTTGATCGTAAATTATCAAACAAACGTATCTTCCCTGCTATCGATATCACTGCATCAAGTACCCGTCGTGATGACCTGTTGCTTGATCGCGATACGCTACAACGCATCTGGATTTTACGTAACCACCTGGCAGACATGAACTCACAGGAGTCAATGGAGTTTCTACAAGCTCAGATCAGGGGTACAAAAACCAACGAAGAATTCCTGATTTCTATGAATTCGTAATATTTTTGCGATAATGAAGTTATATTTAATGTAAATATTATTTGTAACTTCATTATTACTTAATAAAATCCTGATAACTTCGTAACACAAATGAAGAGACGAGTTAGAAAACATCTTCCTAATACAATAACCTGTGCAAACTTATTTAGCGGTTGTATAGGGATAGTGTTTGCCTTTCAGGGTAATTTGCTAATTGCATCCTATGCAATTTTTTTAGCAGCAATTTTTGATTTTTTTGATGGCTTTGCATCCCGTGTGCTTAACTCCTACTCGTTTATAGGCAAGGATCTTGATTCGCTGGCTGATATGGTCAGCTTTGGTTTTTTACCTTCGGCTATACTATATGAGTTGTTTTTAAAAGCTCCGCAAATTAATCATGTAAGCACTTATTTGTGCTACCTCGCCTTTTCTATAACTGTTTTCTCGGCGTTAAGACTGGCAAAATTTAATAATGACACCCGCCAATCGGATAGTTTTATTGGCTTGCCAACACCGGCCAATGCTATATTTATTGCTTCGTTACCTTTAATTATTGAGCAGTATGAGGTTTTGGCCCGCTACATCTTAAACCCATACATTTTAACAGGTCTTATTATAATCATGTGTACCCTGTTGGTTTCTGAATTGCCGCTCATGTCGCTCAAATTCAAAAACCGCGATTTCAATAAAAACATTTTCCGTTATTTACTGCTCTTGTTTTCGGCAATACTGATTCTATTTTTTAAATTTGTCGCAGTTCCGGTGGTTATATTTATTTACATCACTTTATCTTTAATTCAAACAAAAATCACAAATGACAAAGTTCCAGGCTGAAATTGACGTAATGCCCAAAAAAGAAATACTTGATCCTCAAGGAAAAGCAGTAACCGGAAGCATGAAAAATCTTGGTTTAGCCGAAATACAAAATGTACGTATAGGCAAACACATCACGCTTGAAATTGAAGCCGACAACGCTGAAATCGCCCATAGCAAAGTTGATGAAGCTTGTAAAAACCTGCTTGCTAACCTGATTATGGAAAGCTATACTTTTAAAGTAGTAGAGGTAGCTTAAGGCAGAAAGGTCAAAGGCAAAAGGTTTTGAAAACCATATAGCTTAATAACTCTTATAATATTAAAAGGGCGCTTGATAAAATTATCAAGCGCCCTTTGTCTTCTCGGCACCCGGTAAAAACCCTTTACCATTCGCCTTTATCCTTTTGCCTAATTAAAGGCTTGCTTCTTTTTCTTCCTTAATTTGCTTAAGCGTAATCAGGTTGGCATTAACCGTTGCCTTTACCTGGTTAAATTTAGCTAATATCTCGCCCGGGTTTTGTCCTCCTGATTTACAGGCTATCTCAACTTCCTGTATGGTGGCCTGGCTTATAGGCATACCAAAGAAACCAAGGTTGGGCTTTAGCTTGTGCGATACCTTACCCGCTTCTGCCCAATCGCCAGAATCAAGTGCGGTGCTGATATTACCAAGTAACAGTGGGGTCTGCTCCAGGAACATACCTATTGATTCAACAATAAATTCATCACTGCCATCGGCAATTTCATATAGAAAGGAAAGATCAAAATCTTGCTCGGGTGAAATATCTGACATATAAAAGATGTATGAATAATCAAAATTATACTTTTTTTACGATCAAGTCGTCTTTAAGTTCGCTTTTTAGTTGCAAAATATTTTTTTTTATTAACGGATGTATAAAATCTGGAGCAATCTGTGCAAATGGCTCCAAAGTGAAGCGCCGTTTATGCATCTCGGGATGCGGAACTTTTAAATCCGGTTCATCAATAACAGCATCGCCATAAAATAAAATATCTATATCTATAGTTCGTGAGCCCCATTTTTCCTCCCGCCTCCGGCCCAGCAAAAGTTCAATACTTAAAATTTTCTCCAACACCATTTGCGCAGGCATATCTGTTTTTAAAAGCAGCACCTGGTTTAAATAATCGGGCGCATCTGTTTTACCCCATGATTGTGTTTCATAAACTCCCGATGCCTGCACAATGGGCGCAATACCTTCCTCAATATGCGCAATTGCCTGCTGCAGAAATAGTTTTCTATCGCCAAGGTTGCTGCCTAAAAGTAAAAAAACGTCAATCATGTTGTAACAAATATTATAGATCAGGCTCTTAAGATTATACGGTATTGAATTACTAAGTTTGCATAGTTAAAAAGATTTATAGCATTAATGAAACAATTCTTCAAATTCGTTCTGGCCACCATGTTCGGGGTATTTTTAGTGACAGTGATTCTGGCTTTTGTAGTTGTAGGTTTGGTGGTAGCCGCAAGTGGTGAAAAAACTGTAGATGTTGAATCAAATTCAGTATTGCACATGGCATTTACTACTCCTATTACAGAACGTACACCCAATAACCCTTTAGCCGGACTAAGCTTTTTAGGATTGAACAGCGAGAAGTCGATCGGCTTAAACGATATTTTAGCCAATATCAAAAAAGCCAAAAATGATTCTAACATCAAAGGCATTTTTCTTGACGAAAGCTATATGACATCCGGCCAGGCTACTACCGAAGAGATTCGCAATGCGCTGATCAACTTTAAAAAATCGGGTAAGTTTGTGGTAGCCTACTCCGAAATTTATACACAAGGATTTTATTACCTGGCATCTGTTGCCGATAAGGTATACATGAATCCGCGGGGTATGTTTGAATTTACCGGCTTTAGTCAACAGATAACATTTTTAAAAGGCGCACTTGATAAACTGGGCATCGAAGCACAGATCATTAAGGTTGGAACGTACAAAAGTGCAGTTGAACCTTTAATCCTTACCAAAATGAGCGATCCTAATCGCTTGCAGGTTACCTCTTACTTAGGCTCCCTGTATGATCATTTTTTAACAGGCATCAGCAAAAGCCGGGGTATTAATAAAGACTCGTTGTTTAACTATGCCAATAGTGGCCGTGTACAATTTCCCGAGGATGCTTTAAAATTAAAGCTTATTGACGGCTTGAAATACAAGGATGAAATTTTGGATGAGTTGAAACGCCGTACAGGTACCGGTTTAAAAAGCAACCTTGCAAGCGTTGATCTTGACGAATACACCAAAAGCAAAGCTGACGATAAAGGTGATGATGACGGCTCATCAAATAACCGCATTGCTATTGTTTACGCCAACGGCGAGATTAACGGTGGCGAAGGCGACGATAACAGCATAGGATCTGAAAGAATTTCGAAGGCAATCCGCAAAGTACGGTTAGATAATAAGGTAAAGGCCGTTGTACTCCGTGTAAACTCACCGGGAGGTAGTTCGCTTGCATCTGATGTAATCTGGCGCGAGGTTGCAATGACCAAAAAGGTAAAACCCATCATTGTTTCTATGGGCGATTATGCTGCATCGGGTGGATATTATATTAGCTGTGCTGCAGATTCCATTATTGCCGAACCGAATACGATAACAGGATCAATAGGCATTTTTGCCATATTGCCCAACATGCAAAAGCTGTTTAATGATAAGTTAGGTGTTACTTTTGATGGAGTAAAAACCGGCAAATATGCCGATCTGGGCGATATCAGCCGCCCGCTAAGTACAGAAGAAAGAGCCATTTTGCAAAACAACGTTAACCATGGTTACGATGATTTCACCAAAGCTGTAGCCGCCGGGCGTGGTAAAACACAGGCCTACATTAATAGCATTGGCCAGGGCCGTGTATACACAGGTTCCCAAGCCGTAAAATTAGGTTTGGTTGACCGCTTAGGCAATATCAACGATGCTGTTGCGTCAGCAGCAAAAAAAGCCAAGCTTACAAATTATAACCTGGTTAGCTATCCCGAAC
The DNA here is from genome assembly GCF_056406855.1 of Mucilaginibacter sp. P1_A3. Lineage (NCBI taxonomy): Bacteria > Pseudomonadati > Bacteroidota > Sphingobacteriia > Sphingobacteriales > Sphingobacteriaceae > Mucilaginibacter > Mucilaginibacter sp. P1_A3. The sequence goes on along the minus strand of NZ_JBFTZJ010000022.1, from coordinate 9,624 downwards.
AAAAAAGTTTCTTTAAGCAACTGGATGGCGACGTAACCAGCCAAATGAAAACCAAAATGATGAAATCGGAACTGGGCGACAGCTACCGGGTTTACGAACAAATAAAAGGCATCACCCAAATGATGCGGATTCCGCAGGCAAGATTGCCTTATGATATTGTGATCAAGTAAGTTTTATTTATATTTTGATAAAAGAGCCGTCCTGATGGATGGCTTTTTTATTTTAGGCTAATTATCATTTTCTTTATAGAGCCATTGGCTCGAACATTTTGTAGCAACGGATTTTAATCCGTTGATGTTAAACCAAATAAAAATGAGTGCCATAGGCACGGCGCATCTTGCTTTTAAAAGAATCCCCACATTGATTATATATGCTAAGTAACAATTAACCAGCTGAGCATATGGGCCGAACCTATGGTTCTTTTTGTATGCTGTTTTTATTTCAACTGATTAAAATCAGTTGTTACAATATTAGCCGTGGCTACGCCACTGATTTATTTAAAAGAATAATATTGATTTCCTCAAAAATAATCCCGACTCTGCAAAGGCACAGAGCCAAAAACATGCTTTAAATTCATCACTTTTTTATTTGAGTTGTGCGGTAGGCAAGGATAGATGGCTTTTATATTTTAAGGATACCTATATCACTAATACATCTCAGCAATCATAAATCACCCTTTCAAATAAGCGTTCGGCACATTCTTAGACACATAATCAATTCCAAAAGCGTGTTTTATTAATAAGGATACAACCTCCATTACCGTTTTCTCTTTCCGGTGCATTTGGGGTAATGAACCCATCATGGCATAACTTATTGGGTTAACAGCCGGGATAAACGTTTCCCATTCGTAACCCTTACCCCAGATAAGGCCTTTAACGGTGATTAACAGCTCGGCTCCATTTTGCAACAGGAAATGAAGCATATCGATGGAACTATTACCATTTTGATTTACAGTGTGAAATATAGGTGTATGCCCTCCAAATCCATATTCGTCAACAGCAGCTTTTGCGTTTACATCCGCTCCATGCTGTAAAAGGATTTGAGCACAGTCCAGGCTGTTATATTCTGCACAAAAATGCATGAGCGTTCCACCGGTTAACGGGGTATAAGTATTATTATATAAGGTATATGTTTTGGAAACAATTGCAGGATCATCGCTGATGTAGGCGTTTAACTTTTCGGCATCATGGGCCAATACAGCCAACAAAGACTGATCAGGATATACCAAGCCCGCATCAATAAAAGCCCTGACGCAATCTTTAAATTCGGGGCTGCGGTAATACATCTCCACCATGGTGGTAAAAAGAGGAATACCGTCATGAACCTCATTCGGGCTGCCGCCATCGCGAAAATACCGTTGAATATCTTCTACAGCATGAACCTCTATGCTGTAAAGGAGCTGGATGTAATCGGGCATAATGTTAAGTTTAACCTACCTTGATGAGTGTATTTTCCCTGAAGGATATTAATCTAAAGTTAGGTATAAAAACGCGCCAATTTTTCAACTTAACAACTATGCGTATTTTAATCAAAAATCGCTCCCCCTGATTTCTCTCAATTAGATTTAGAAACATTCGTTAATTTAATCAACACACCACAAAACAAACCCTTCTACTGCACTGTCTTTACAATGGCTTTTTGTATTTTTACAGCTTCAATTTTATAATGGAAAACAAACCCATAGCCCGCACGCTTCGCTTACTATCGCAACTCATGGAACTGCATGAGGTTAATCCCTTTAAAATTAAGTCAATAGCTAATGCAGCTTTTAAGGTTGATAAACTCCCCTTCCCTATCGCCGGCAAAACACTGCAGGAACTGGAAAAAGTGGATGGCATTGGCAAAAGTATCGCCGCTAAAATCATTGAACTTTTTGATACAGGCACTATCGCCGAGATGGACGAACTGCTGGCCAACACCCCAGATGGAGTGGTAGAAATGATGGGCATCAAGGGTATTGGCCCAAAAAAGGTGGCCATTATATGGAAGGAATTAGGGATTGAAAACACCGGTGAGCTTTTTTATGCCTGTAACGAAAACCGACTGATAGAGGCCAAAGGCTTCGGGTTAAAAACGCAGGAAGAGATCCGCAAAGCTATCGAGTTCAGGATGGCCAGCAATGGTAAATTCCTGTTTGCCCAGGTTGAGAAAGAAGCCAATGAACTGATGGATGAAATAAAAGCGGTATTCCCAAGCGCCTTGAAACATTTCGCAGGTGAATTTCGCAGATCGAATGACATCATTACCGAGATAGTAGTTGTGATAGGCAGCATTGACCCGGAGATTGCCTACAATACTTTTCTGCAATCAAACATCCTGAAAAATGTAGCTCAAAATGAAAACCACATTTCAGGAGAATTGGGCAATGGTCTGTTGGTTGATATTATCTGCACATCAAACGGCGAATACTATAAGGAATTATTTATAAATACAGGCAATGATGAACATGTGCAGGCTGTACTCGCCCGTATTACAGAACCAATAGAAGAACCGGAAACTGAGGAACTTATTTATACCCAAGCCGGTTTAACCTGGATGCAGCCCGAACTGCGTGAGGGTACCACGTTTATTGAAAAAGCCGAAAAGAATGAATTGCCAACCCTTATCATCACACATGATTTGAAAGGCAGTTTACATAACCACAGTACCTGGAGCGATGGTGTAAACACCGTTGAAGAAATGGCCCTTTACTGCCGCGATAACCTGAAACTGGAATACCTGGGCATGTGTGATCATAGCAAGAGTGCCTTTTATGCCAAGGGTTTAAGTATTGAACGGGTACTGCAACAACAGGAGGAAATTGACAGCCTCAATAAAAAGCTTGATGGCTTTCATATTTTTAAAGGTATAGAATCGGATATATTATATGATGGTTCACTGGATTATCCTGATGAGATATTGAAAAAATTTGATTTCATTGTTGCGTCTGTACATTCAATACTTAAAATGGATGAAGCTAAGGCTACGTCAAGGCTGATCACTGCTATCGAAAATCCATACACTACTATATTGGGCCACCCTACCGGCAGGCTATTGTTGAGCCGTGGCGGTTACCCTATCAATTATAAAAAAGTTATTGACGCCTGTGCGGCAAACAATGTAATCATCGAGATTAACGCCAACCCATTAAGACTTGATCTTGACTGGCGCTGGCACCAGTACGCTTTGGATAAGGGCGTTTGGCTGTCAATAAATCCAGACGCACATCGTTTGGAAGGACATCTCGATATGCATTATGGTGTTTTGGCCGCCCGTAAAGGTGGCTTAAATAAGGAAATGTGCCTAAATGCGTTATCACTGCCAGAAATAACAAAGGTATTTGAAAAGAAAAGGTCGGCAGTAAAATAAAATAAGGGATTAAAAATTATAGCCCACATCGAACTAAAAAGAATGATAGATAAAATACGCGCCATACAATCATTAAATACCAAACCTACCATACTGGTAATAGGAGATTTGATGATAGACCACTATATAATAGGTGGCGCCACCCGCCTTTCGCCCGAGGCGCCGGTGCCTATTGTAAACGTTAAAAAGGAAACTTATACCCTGGGAGGTGCTGGTAATGTGGTACAAAATCTGGTGTCATTGGGTGCAAAGGTTACCGTTGCCGGCGTTATTGGCGATGATGCTTCTGCATTACAGGTAATAGATATATTAACAGAAGAAGGTGTAGAAACGCATACCATAATTAAAGATAGCAGTCGCCCAACCACTGTTAAAACCAGGGTTTTGGCAGGCAGTCACCAGTTGGTAAGAGTGGATAGGGAGGTAACCGATCCTGTTTCTTTAGCTATTGAAGATGAACTGATTGATAAATTAGCCGCCTACATTGCGCAGGCGGATATGGTGGTATTATCCGATTATAATAAAGGTTTGTTTTCGCCGTCGTTAACCCAAAAGGTTATCATCGAAGCTAATAAACACGGTAAAAAAGTAGTAATTGACCCTAAGGGGTTAAACTACGAAAAGTATAAAGGCGCTTTCATCATTAAACCAAACCGTAAAGAACTGGCCGAGGCTGCTAAAACCGAAAAGATTAATTCGCTGGAAAGTTTACAACAAGCCGCGAAGGTTATATTTGAGCAAACCGGTACGGAGTATATAGTAGTTACCTTATCCGAAGAAGGCATGGTGATACTAAGCGAGTTAACCCACAAGCTATTACCTGTAAAAGCCACCGAAGTATTTGATGTAACAGGTGCCGGCGATACAGTACTGGCAACGATGGCTTATTTTATAGCTTGCGGGCTAAGCATTGAAGAGGCCTGCGACCTGGCCAACCATGCTGCAGCCATAGTTATAAGGCAAGTTGGTAGCGCTACCACTACTGTTGACGAGATAATAAAAGACATGCAAATAGGTTAGTGATAAAAGGTTTAGCTTTAGGGTGAAGGAAAAGCCGGGCAGCAAAACGTAATCACTACTTATAACAAGAAACTTAGAACTATAAAATGGTTTTAGACGAACTTAAAGATCATCAAAATACTATACAGCTGGTAATTGACCAGCTTACCGGCGATATTGAAACGGCATGCGAAATGATGACCACTACCTTAAAAAGCGGCAATAAAGTTTTGTTTGCGGGTAATGGGGGCAGCGCGGCAGATGCCCAGCACCTTGCAGCCGAATTAACAGGCAGATTTGTGAAAGAAAGACAAGCTCTTCCCGGTATTGCTTTAACGGTTGATACCTCGGCACTTACAGCTATTGCAAATGATTACCATTACGATAGAGTGTTTTCGCGCCAGGTGGAGGCATTTGCCCGGCCGGGCGATCTGTTTATCGGGATCTCGACAAGTGGCAATAGCCAGGGCATTTTGAACGCATTTGAAACCGCAACCAAACTGGGCTGTAAAACATTAGGCCTTTCGGGCAGGGATGGCGGTAAAATGAATGGCTTGTGCGATCTTAATATTGTAGTTCCATCGAATGCAACAGCCCGCATCCAGGAAATGCATATACTCATAGGTCATATTATGTGCCAGGCAGTTGATGATCTTTTTGATTAAAAACCGCTTATAAAACATACCAAAACGAGAGACGCAAATAGGCATCGCTACAAAAAATTTCAATGAGAATCGACCTCGAAAAAACAATCACCGATAAAATCAGCGATTTGCCTTCATTGAAGGCGAAGATGAAAAACTGGACAATTGAGGGTAAGAAAGTAGTTTTTACCAATGGTGTTTTCGATCTTTTGCATATTGGTCATATCACTTACCTGGCAAAAGCGGCCGAACTTGGCGACAAGCTGGTTATCGGCTTAAATGCCGATAGCTCGGTAAGGCGCATCAAGGGCGAAAACAGGCCGGTTAATGACCAGAATAGCCGTGCGGCTATATTAGCTGCCCTATTTTTTGTGGATGCTATTGTTGTATTTGAGGAGGATACCCCACTGAATGTGATCAGCACTTTACTACCCGACTATTTGGTGAAAGGTGCGGATTACTCCGTTGAAAACATAGTAGGTGCAAAAGAAGTAATAGCTAATGGAGGCGAGGTAAAAACCATTAATTTTGTGGAGGGCTATTCCTCAACATCTATAATTAATAAAATCAGGAACCAAATTACCTGATAGCACAACAACATGAAGATACTGGTGATCCGTTTTAGCTCGATGGGCGATATTATTTATACTACCCCCGTTGTTCGCTGTCTCAAAAAACAGATCCCAAATGCCGAAGTTCACTTTTTAACCAAGCCTGCCTTTAAATATATCTATGATAACAACCCTTATGTAGATAAGCTGCTGCTGCTAAAACCTTCACTCACTGATACTATTAACGAGATAAAGGCAGAGCAATATGATCATATAGTTGATTTGCATAACAACCTGCGCACCACGCTTATTAAACTACGTACAGGCATAAAATCAAGCACTTATAAAAAGCAACCCATAAAAAAGTGGCTTAGTTTAAAATTCAAATTAAAACTGATTGCCCCTACTCATTTAGTTGACCGGTACCTTGAAGCCACAAAATCTTTAGGTATTGTAAACGATGGAAAGCCTATTGATTACTACATTAAAGCCGAACATCAGCTTGATAAGCTGCTCCCTGCATCACACCAAAACCGGTATATCGCCTTTATCATTGGGGCAACACATTTTACCAAACGGATGCCAAATGAAAAGATTATCAGCATATGCAGTAAACTAAAACTCCCTATTATATTGTTAGGCGGTGGTGATGTTAAAGCTAATGGCGATGTAATTGCGGACGCAGTTGGCACATCTGTTTACAATGCCTGCGGTAAAACCTCGCTTGATGAATCTGTTTTCCTGGTTTCAAAGGCCGAAAGTATTATAGGTTTTGATACAGGCCTTACCCACATTGCCGAAGCTTTTAATAAACCCATTGTTTCAATTTGGGGAGGCACGGTACCTGAATTATTGGGTGTACAACCTTATATGGTTAAAGATGTGCTGGTTGCAGGTATTGAGCTTGATTGCCGGCCATGCTCAAAATTCGGGTTAGAGAAATGCCCGCTCGGGCATTTTAAATGCATGAATGATATGCCAGAAGGTGGAATTATTGAATTTGCAAACAGGTAGGGATTTCTGGCTATTAAAATTGCTTACATTTGTTTTACCAATTCCCTAACCTTAGTTCAATGACAAAACTATTGCTCCTGTTGCTTTTAACTATCTCTCCAATAGTATCTTTTGCACAATTACCGGGTTTAGGTGTAAAAGGGGGAATAAATTTTGCAACAATGAGTACATCCGGCACCCCTTCAAATATGATCTCAGGTTCAAATGTTTATGCTCATTCGGGGTCAGTAACATCGTTTAATGTCGGCGTTTTTGCAGATGTAAAACTCGGGCACTTTTCGCTGCAACCCGCTATTAACTTTACCGGTAAAGGAGGCACATTTTATGGCCCCACCGGTACGTTTCCTAATGGATCCACAAGCGAGGTAAACACCAAATATAATTTATATTATATACAGGTGCCTGTGAATATGGTTTATCACGTTCCTGTTATCGTAGGTGATTTTTATATTGGCGCCGGTCCCTTTGTGGGTATGGGCGTGTATGGAAAAAAGAAATCATCAGCCGATAACAACAATAATGGCATGCATACCATGGTTACATCAAATAATAAAATTACGTTTGGCGATGATGGCGATATCCGGTCTGACGAATATGGAGCTGGCGCAATTGCGGGAATAAAATTAAAAGGCGGCTTGCTTTTTAATTTAAACTACGACCTCGGGCTATCGAATATTGCACCCGATGCCTTGGGCAACAAATTTAAAACTCATGTTTTTGGCGCTTCGGCGGGATTTATTTTCTAACTTTTTGTTGAGATAAAGAAACAAAAACATCATTATAAACTTAATTTTAAAAAGAATATAAAGTATCTCTTTTATCTCGGTTATGAAAAAATTACTCTTAATTCGCCACGCAAAAGCAACCCACGAAAGCAGTTACGTAGATTTTGAACGCCCACTAAAACAATCAGGCAAAGATGATGCTGAATTAATGGCTTCAGTTATAAAAGGGCAATCTATTATTCCTCAAATCATTATCAGCAGTCCGGCATTGCGTACGCTTACAACCGCTAAAATTTTCGCCAAACATCTGCAACTACCCAAAGTAGATACCGACAAAAAAATATATGAAGCCGGCGAACAAGGATGGATAAAAGTGATTAATGACCTGCCAAATAAATACGATTTTATCGGAATTGTGGGCCATAACCCAGGCATTAGCCAGGCTTTATACTACCTCACCGGCCAAATTCGCGATATGCCTACATGTGCGGTTGCACTCATCACTTTGGATAACGAAGACTGGCAATCCATCAGCGAAGAAGACGGACATTTAAGCTTTTTTGATTCACCCAAAGGATGATCTGTGGCGGGCTGTAGAGATCAAGTTAAGATTTTTTGGGCAAACATATTTTCCACATTTTCGCAATCCAACACCCAACACGAACCTCGTAACACGAAACACGCAACACAACCCGCAATTAACTCACCTTATAAGTCTTCCCAGGTAACGACCTGATGTAGCCCTGCATCTCCATATTAAGCAAGTTCATGGCAAGCATACTCATAGGCATATTGGCTTTTATAGTAAGCTCGTCTATAGCTAAAGGCGTTTTGTTTTCTTGTAAAATATCAAAAATAAAGCGTTCATCCGTTGATAAATCTAATGGCAACATAAACTGTTCAACAGGTTTGGCATTATCAGCCTTTTCCCAGCCAAGACTGAAAGCCAGATCGGCCACGCAGGTGAGCAAAGCAGCTTTGTTGTTGCGGATGAGGAAGTTACAACCTTCAGAATAAACGTCATCCAGCCTGCCGGGGAATGCAAATACATCCCTGTTATAAGAATTGGCAATTTCGGCAGTTATCAATGCGCCCCCTTTTAAACTGGCCTCAATTACTACAGTAGCGTCAGCCATGCCGGCTACAATACGATTACGTTGCGGAAAATTCTCCCTATCTGGCACTGTTCCAGACGGATATTCGGTAAGTAAACCCCCGTTTTCTAACATTTTATCAGCTGTTGCCCGGTTTTGGCTGGGGTATAATCTATCCAGCCCATGCCCCAACACCCCTACCGTAGGCACATTTAGTCGTAAACATTCTTTATGAGCGGTTACATCAATGCCCAAAGCAAGGCCACTTACTATTAAAACGTTGTATTGTTGCAGTTCCTCTATAAGCTGGCGACATAATTGGCGACCATAATCTGTAGCGCTACGGGTACCCACTATGCTTATCACCTGAGGTTGGTTTAGTTCCATTTTCCCTTTAGCATATAGCAGTATGGGCGAATCGGCACAATTTTTTAAACGTTTGGGATATCGGGCATCAGTATAAAATATCACCTCAATCCCTTGTTTATCTACAAAAGTCAACTCTTTTTCGGCTTGCCTTAAGGCTTCTTCAAAATTCCACTGAGCAATCCTCTTTTCCCCAATGCCCGGTATCGCTATCATTTTGGCAGGCGAAGATCTGAAAATTTCCTCCGCACTCCCCAAATAAGCCATTAACGATTTAGCCGCCACCGGACCCAAATTTTTAACAAATGATAAAGCGGTTTTATGAAGTAAGGACATAGTTTAGATGTGAAGATATGCAGTTTAGCTGCAATCCCTTTATGACACGAACATACAAAATCCTAAAAATATTAGCAAATATATTTAGATTTCAAATGTGCAGATTATAGATGTGCAGATCCAAGCATCTTTACTAAGGGTCTGTCTAAAAATAAAAAACAGGTCGTCATTGCGAGGTACGAAGCAATCCCGAACTCTACAGATCCGATTTGCAAAGCTACTCTGTAAGGCGGGGATTGCTTCGTACCTCGCAATTGTAAAGGTCAGATAATTCGGTAACAGAATTAGCTTTAACTAATAAAGCTAAACGTTATGCGGAACATAAACAACGATCTTACCTTAAAGCGAAATTACCTGAGCAAATACCGTTTTTTAATCGGTGAATATGAACAGGTAAAGCGTGGTGAACATACTGTTTTTAGGTTTGCCAAAGATTTCTATTCAGCTCATGATACCGATCCGAGAAGTTTTTTAAAGTATTATAACCGTTTTAAGCAGTCAGGTAATGAACTGGATCTGTTGGAACTGGATCTGTTGCCCGCTAAGC
>NZ_JBFTZJ010000021.1:0-27114 GCF_056406855.1 Mucilaginibacter sp. P1_A3 | reverse complement strand
ATTTGATTATATATCAAAAGTGAATAACCCTTCTTCGTTTGCTCTCCTGGTTGGATATCCTGGATATATCGCTAAGCAATATTCCTTACATTCTGTTCAAACTCTAAAGGGTAAAAGGAAATGAGGCAGTCTCTCTCTCTGAACATACCTTATGGTTGTTGGGGTCGCCGTCTGCTCTCATTTCCTTTCACTTTTTATTCTGCTAATCTAATTTATCATTTGATAACAAACATAGGAGGGTCGGCCAGCGGAGCGTAGCCGGGTGAGTCGGTTGCCTGCTTTCAAAGCTGACGTTTGTATAAAAGGAAACAGATGATAACGTATTGAGAGGAGCTTGAGATTAAATTATATTTTAACTTGCTCCACCAGCTCCTCCAGCAAACCCACCTGCCCGGGATTGATCTTAATCAATGCCTGCTCAATACTAAACCACTCTCCCCTATCCACTTCCGGAAATTGCTGAATCTTACCGGATTTTGGCGGCCATTCCATTTCAAAAAAATTGCTTTTGATGTTATGATGGTCAATATCGCCCTCAACAGCCCAGGCCTGTACTATTTTGCCGCTTTTTTGTTTAATTGGATTGAGTTTTATAAACCGGCCATCAATATACTTGCCTGTTTCTTCATAAAATTCACGTTTCGCGGCATCCAGTGGGTCTTCCTCATCTTCATACTCGCCCTTGGGGATAGACCACGCGCCATCATCTTTGTTTTTCCAAAAGGGGCCACCCGGATGCACCAGGAAAACCTGCATTATATTGTTCACCCTTTGGTATAGGAGTACTCCGGCACTCTGTTTGGGCATAATGTTAATTTTATAAATACAATAAATAAACTTATAACAGGCTTTCAGCTTTTTGCACTAAGCTTTTAGCTTTTTATATACAAGCGTAAAGTAATATTGTTATTTTTATATCGAAACCCAATCACTAAAATAATTCAAATCATGGCAGACGAAAGATGGAGTAAATTTAAAGTTACTGCGGATTTTGATACAGATGTACGCAGTATTTACGAGGCCTGGGCAACTCCTGCAGGTCTTGAGAAATGGTTTTTGCGTAAGGCAGACTTTTACGCTATTGCCGGCCGCCTGCGCGATCCCGAAGAATTTATAAAAAAAGAAGATACCTATTCCTGGTACTGGCATGGCTATGATGATACCACGGTTGAGAATGGACAGGTGCTGGAGAATAACGGCAGTGATTTGCTTAAATTCACCTTTTCGGGAGGAAGCATAGTTACGGTAGATATCCAGAATAAATACGGATTAACCGTTGTGGAACTAACGCAGGAAAATATTCCGGAAGAAAGCGATCCATCCAAAAACTTATATGTACAATGCCAGGTGGGCTGGACGTTTTATCTCACTAATCTTAAATCGGTTATCGAGAATGGTAATGATCTTCGCAATAAACGCACAGACCTGGCCAGTAATTTCAAATAAATTCATTTTTGGCTGACATATTAAACCCACAATATTTTTAGCTTTGAAGCTAATCAAAGTCCCCCCTTTAGGGGACCGGAGGGGTTTATGTTTACAGGCATCATAGAAACTTTAGGGAAAGTAACCGATCTGAAACAGGATCAGGGGAATTTACATATCACGGTTGAATCGGCAATTGCACATGAATTGAAGATTGATCAGTCGGTTGCGCACAATGGGGTTTGCCTCACAGTGATAGCCCTGGGCGATGGCTTTCATGTGGTTACAGCTATTGACGAAACCCTGCGCAAAACAAACCTGGCACACCTAAAAACCGGCGAACCCGTAAACCTGGAACGCTGCATGCAAATGAACGCCCGGCTTGATGGCCATATTGTACAAGGCCACGTAGACCAAACCGCTGTATGCACTGCATTTAAAGAGCACGATGGCAGCTGGGAATATACCTTTGAATATGATGCAGCCAGCGGCAATGTTACTGTCGAAAAAGGGTCTATCTGCGTAAATGGCATCAGCCTAACCGTAGTAAACTCTAAAGCCAACAGTTTTTCGGTAGCCATTATACCTTATACCTTTGAGCATACCAACCTACATAACGTGCGCGAAGGATCTACCGTTAATCTGGAATTTGATATTATCGGCAAATACGTAGCCCGCTTAATGAACCGCTAACGCGAAAGCTCATTAACCCTTGCCTGCGCGTAAGCCACATATTTTTGCTGCTTAGCCGTAATTTTGCTGCCCGCGAACTTTCTGTAATATTTTATCGCGAGTTTTTTGTTTTTAAGCGATCCATCATACATGGTTGCCATGAGGTAGTAAATGATAGGTTTCTCCTCAAACTGCAAGGCTTTTTGGTAAGCAGAGATAGCTGCTTTGTATCGCAACTTTATATCATAACTATCGGCCATTTCTGCATAATAATCACTGATGTTGGGCGAGATACCTGCTTCAATGGCCGATGATTGATCTTTCAAAGCTTTGTAGGCCAATGCAGCAATATAACAACTGGTTTCTGATTGGTTTACCTGCGGTATGTTTGCAAAAGTTTCTGCACTGCAGGCATATTCTTTTAAATTATAATAGGCAGATTCCAGTTTGGTTAGCACATAGCCTGATTGAGCACCTAACGCGATCAGCTTTAAACACGTGGCCTTTTCTTCGGCATACTTATTTTCGGCAGAGGTTAGTTTAAGCAAGCTTTGCAGCAATACAATATTATCAGGATCCTGGGTTATTGCCGCGTTCAGCACCTTATCGGCCAGATCTATCTTTTTTAAACTTACATACATATCGCTCAGGTCTGATGCCACGTCGGCTTCGGCGGGGTTTATTCTGTTTGCTTTTTCAAGGTAATTCACCATCGCTATAAAGTCGCTTTTATCCATGGCTATCTTACCCAATTGTTTAAATACTAAAAAATTGGTGGTATCCTTCTGACTCAAAATTTTATAATACATTTCGGCCTTTACATTATTTCCTCTGCGCAGGTTTATAGCGCCCAGGCTATACAACACCGCATTGTTTGTGGAATCAATGTTATACATGCGTTGATAATAGCCTTCCGCATCGGGCAACTTACCTGCCATTTGCGATGTATAGGCCAGCTTGCTCAAAACCTTTATATCGGTCACAGGCTCGGGATAAGTTTTTTTGAGCAAATCGGCAGCTTCGGCAAAGCGCTGGTTTTGGTAATAATCCAGCAGTAAAGCATCATTTGTAGCCGGCAATTGCTGGGCAACAACCGTTTTAAACAAGCAGATCAAAAAAGAAAGGATTAATATATTTCTCATATCAACTAATTGATTAGTTATTTTAAACTAAATTATTAGTTATAGATGAATTATCCAAATGGTAAACAATTTTTATTATTTGGAGTTAACTATATATAATTAGAATTAAAAAACACAACACTATGGATAAGTTAAAGAAATTCGGACTGATGGAAAAAATTGTCCATGAATTAGAGGATTTGAAGAATAGCCAGCAGGCCATTATCACCAAGCTTGCCAAAATTGAAGTTGACAATATAGAGTTAGGCGATAAGAGACTGGAGAGAGATCTGCCCGACATGCATCAACGTGTAGCCGATAACCTGGACACTATTGCAAGCATCCTGCAAGATTTTGCCACCCAAACAGACACCTTTAGCGATAAGAACAATATCGCGGCATTAAAGGAACAGGACGCTATTGACAAATTGTAAAAAATGTAAAAATCCCCGGAAACGGGGATTTACTTTTTTGCGGATTTTTCGGCTTCTTTCTGTCTGTTATGATTGTATTTCCTTATCGCTTTAAAATATTTTTTTTGTTGAATATCTTTTAAAGCATCAATATCATCACCTACAATCTCTTTTAAATTTTCTTCATTATATTTAACGATGGGGCCATCATCATGTAGTTGGATTCCAACAACCAGACTCTGATTATAGTATTCCTCACTTAAACATGAATAAACATTAATATCGCCCGATATGACCTTGAACATCCAACAAGAGTCTTTAGCAATACCTTTCCAAATTTTTTCCACAGTATTACTTTTAAAAGCAAATCTGGGATCAGCAACTAAAGCAAAGCCAATACGTTCAATGCCAAGAGTTTGATCAGGATATATTTTTTGATTTCTGTTCGAATCACTTCTTGGCAGATTTTTATCTACATAAAGCAAGTAAGTTTTATGGGTAGCTTCGTCGGTTAAAATCCGTGAATCTATCTCCTTCCGGCTACCATCTGCCATGGTTGCAAAAAACTTATGTTTGAAGTTAAAATCACCCCTATTGAGCATCATCATGCTCATCCTGTTCATCATGTTCATGCTCATCTGCATGCTCTGCTCATTTACCATTGTTTTTATTTCTGCCATATTCTGGGCCAACGATATTTTCCCGGCCAAAACAATTAAAAGGACTAAAATATATTTAAAAACAGGTTTCATCGTGATTATTCAGGTATGCTAATATATGACTTGAAAAGCATATAAAGAATATACCTTACATAAGCTTTAAGACAAAATCGGGGTTCCCGTTAGCAAGCAGGTGTTTATTAATTGGCTGTATGGGGCTGGCCAACCCTTTATACGCGCAAAACGAATTTGGCGCAAGGCTTCTTCTTTATCCCTATAGCATTTGGCTAAATGAGAATTTACGGAATTTTTAAACTAGCAGAATGACTAATTAAAGCCTAAATATTTTGTTACCTATATAGCTTTTCAAATCATCTCCTTTAGTTAGCACTTAGGAGACTCCCTCTACTGATATTGTATATAACTCGGACTCGGCTTTAAAGCCAATACCTCTTTGGGTGTAAGCATCCTATGCGGAACATTCTTTATATCGTTTTTATAAAACAACTTAAATCCTGTAAACTGCACCGGTTCGCCGGCAACGAAGTATTTATAGGTGCCTTTTTTCAACTCGGGGCCACCCCAGCCATCCATATCCATTATAAACTGCACATCGTTGCGTAGTTTAATATCCTGGTAATTGGTAACCATGCGTTTGGTAAAGCGGTGAACCACAAACATTTTAGGAGGCAGATTATATTTTTTTACCAGCGAACTCAGGTAGCCGGATACATAATTGATATCGTCGGCATCAAAAGTGCCAATGCGTTTACCCGGCACGCTCCCCTCTTTCATAGAAAATTCAGGGTCGATACCGAAGTGGACATTGGGCATTTTCAAATATTTTTCCAATAATGGTAGCTCTGTTTGTACTGTGCTAAACCCTACCTGGATGTCCAAAAAAACCAAAGCATTCATGCTCTTCGCCATGTCAATCACTTTATCTATCTGGCTAAAAGGCATCCTTAGGTTGTGCAATCCATTCCTGCCGGCATCGGCCTGGGCGGTTACACAAATGTAGTGCAGGGCGGGGATTACAGGGGTAAGCGTATCTGCTTGTTCCCAGTTTTTACATTCGGCTTTTAATTTGGCCATCATCACCTTGGGTTCAAACTCGCCCAGTATACCCATGTTTTTAGAATACATATTACCATAAAAGGCAACAATGCGGTTAAAAGGCAAAATAGCGCCAGGAAGAGGTACCGGGGATTTTTTAACCGGCCATTTACCGGTTTTATCACCATTGGCCAAATTCTTCATCAATGAATCATACCGCATGGTATCAATCATCGCTACACTTTTCAGCGTAGTATCTTTTTTGCCTGGGCCAGTAGCATTATTGGCGTAAGCTTTATTTAATGAACCTGATAAAAAAACAGCCGTAACTGCCAAAAATGTAAATACCGCTGTAATCCTTCTCATCTATAAAATTAAGTACTGTATATTATTCAATACTCTTACCACGCATTGCCGTACTTATCGCCTGATCCATCAGTCGTTCGGCAAACGGGCGGGTGTATTCATTTATTTCATCTATGTTTTTCAGTATCAAATCCTTATCGCCTGTAGCAATAGCGTCTTTTAATGATGCCAGGTGCTTATTGGTCTGTTCGGTTTCATCTGCCGATACATGGCTGCCGTTCTTTTGCAAAAACCGCTCCACGGTGTAAATCATTTGCTCGCCTTCGGTACGGGCTTCTATCAGCATGCGCTGACTTACATCGTCTTTAGCGTGGGTTATGCTATCCATCAGCATTTGTTCTACCTGCTCATCGGTAATACCATAGGTAGGTTTTACTTCCACTTCTTGCTTTACGCCAGAACGTAGTTCAATAGCCTGTATGGTTAATATACCGTCGGCATTCAGCAAAAAGTTAATATCAACCTTAGGGAAGCCGGCCGGCATGCTGGGGATACCTTTGAGGTTAAACTCAGCTAATTTACGGTTCTCTTTAATCAGGTCGCGTTCACCCTGGTAAACAGCTATTTTCATATTTACCTGGCCATCAATGGAGGTAGTATACTGCCTGCCGCCTTTAGTTGGCACTTTACTGTTACGTGGGATAATTACATCCATCAAGCCGCCCATGGTTTCGATACCCAAAGAAAGCGGGGTAACATCAAGCAATAAAATATCTTTGCGGTTACCGGCCAAAATATCAGCCTGAATAGCAGCGCCCAAGGCAACTACCTCATCGGGGTTAAGATCATCATGCACCGGGCGACCGAAAAACTCCGCTACCATCTTTTTAACCAATGCCGTGCGGGTTGATCCGCCAACCATCACTACTTCATCAATCTCCTGTATGGTAAGCTTGGCATCCTTTAACGCGTTTTGGCAACTGGTAATGGTTTGCTGCACTTTAGGCATAATTAATTGCTCAAAAGTATTCCTATCAAGCGTACACCATATTTCTCCTATCTTTTCGTTAAACAGGCTTTGGTGAGCAAATGCTTTCTTGGCTTCTTCGGCTTTAAGACGCAGTTGCTGTGCCAGTTCATTATTGGCAATTATTTCGGCTTTGTTAAGGTTATTTTTTTCTATCCAGTAATCAACTATAATCCTGTCGAAGTCATCACCGCCTAAAAAGGTATCTCCATTGGTTGCCAATACCTCAAATATACCATTCTGGATCTGCAGAATAGATACATCAAAGGTGCCGCCACCCAAATCATAAACGGCTATGGTTTTGGTTTCTTCGGGATCAAGGCCTATGCCGTAAGCTAAACTTGCAGCTGTTGGTTCGTTCACGATGCGTAAAACATCCAATCCGGCCAATTTACCGGCATCGCGGGTTGCCTGGCGTTGCGAATCGTTAAAGTAGGCAGGAACGGTTATCACCGCACGGTTCACCGGGGTTTTAATGGCGTGCTCGGCACGGGCCTTCAACTCTTTAAGTATCAGGGCCGATAACTCTATCGGTGTATAAAATTTATCGCCTACTTTTATCTTAACCAGACTTTCGGTATCATCATCAATAACTTTGTACGAGAAAAAGTCTTTGTAATTTTCGATATCGTGATAACTACGACCTAACAAGCGCTTTACAGAAAAAACGGTATTCTGCGGATCGGTAATTAGATAATCCTTTGCCTCGTTACCTACAAGCACATCACCCGTTGGGCCAAAATGCACCACTGAAGGCACCAGGACACCCCGGCCTAAATCGTTTATTACCTGCGGATTTTTATCAGGATTGATGAACGCTACCAACGAATTGGTGGTACCCAAATCAATACCTACAATAATATCTTCCTTTTGTATAGAACCTGTTGCCAGGTTGATAGAAACTTTAGCCATTACTTTTACTTAACAAACCGCAAATGTACTTAGTTTTGACTGATGCAGTGTCTTTTCAATCTCTAATTATTAAATTCAGGTAAAAGGGCTATGATTTAGTCTGAACCGGGATTAAACAATTACGCTACAACAGCCTCCACAACCTTTGCTTTCTTTTCAAAAACCAGCAACGACAATAACAGCAAAAAGCCGATCACAAAAAAGCCATCCAGCACCAATGCAGAATCGCGCATTTCGTGAGTTACGGCCTCCACAAAACCAAAGGTGAATAAGCCTACCACAATGGATAGTTTCTCGGTAACATCATAAAAACTGAAGTATGATGCGGTATCCGGGATATTTTGTGGAATATATTTGGAATAGGTTGACCTGGATAAGGACTGAACCGCGCCCATAACAATCCCTACAAATACTGCTGCCACATAAAATTGGTGGGCATTGGCAATAAAGTAAACTCCGGCGCATATTACACACCAAACAGCCACTATGACCGATAAGGTTTTTATGTTACCATATTTTTCGGATGCTTTTGCTGTAATAGCGGCGCCGATGATGGCCACTACCTGTATGATCAAAATAATAGTGATCAAGTCTTCATCGGGCATTTTAAGCTCTTTGGCAGCAAAATTGGCCGCCACCAGCATAATGGTTTGCACTCCTACGGAGTAAAAGAAAAATGCAGGTAAAAACCGTTTCAACAAAGGAAGTTGTTTTACCCGTTTAAAAACCTTAGCCAGCTCTTTAAATCCACCGGTAAATACATTGTACTCATGTGAACCTGCGTTTGGTACACCTTTTGGCAGCAGGTAAAACGGAATCAGCGAGAAACCTATCCACCATAAGGCCACGATTAGAAACGATAACCGGGCCGAAAAATCTTCGGTTATACCTAACCATTTGTGCCCCAATACAAATACAAAACAAAGTATTTGCACTACAATACTACCTGCAAAGCCATATATAAAACCCTTGGCACTTACGGCATCCTGCCTATCAACGGTCGCTATCTGGGGCAGATAGGAGTTATAAAACACAAAGCCACCACAATAGCCAACAGAAGCCAAGCCGAAACAGATCATACCAAACTCAAAGGTTTCCATCTTGAAAAAGAACAAACCAAAACAGGCAAGTGTACCCAGCCAGGTGAAAAGCTGCATGTACAATTTTTTATGGCCTTTATAATCTGCAATCGACGTTAATATAGGCAGGAGCACTACAATAATGAGGTATGAGAGCCCGAGAATATAATTAGACAAAACCGTGTTTACATATTTATGCCCAAAGAAGGACACCATCCCACCCGGATTTTTATCCTGGGTAATACCCACATAGTAAGCCGGGAATATGGTAGATGTGATCACCATATTGTATGACTGGTTGGCCCAATCAAACATAGCCCAGGCCCAGATAGTTTTTTTATCGTTTTTTTCTTTCATTGTAAAGGTGAGTGGTTGATTAAGTGAGGGGTTGATTAGGTTGATTGAGTGAATAGTTGATTAGTTAGAACAGTTAAAAAAACCACTCACCTAATCCAACCAATCAACTACTCACTCCTAAAATTACTTAATCCCGTAATGATCGTTCATTAGTTTCACGAATATGGGGCCGGGTAAAATGGCCTTAAGAGTAGGCACAATGGTTTGGCCTATAGCCCCTACCAGGTAACTATGAGCGGGTTTTGATTTGGCTACTATTTTGCAGATCTGCGCGGCCAGTTTATCCGGACTTGCACCTATGCTTTCGTCCTTTTCCATGGCAGCTACAGCAGCATCAAATTCTTTTTTAAGCTGATCGTTTTTCAGGGTGAACGGAAGCTTTTCGCGGTTGCCTGTAAAATCGGTTTTAAAATCGCCAGGGTTTACTACCGATACCTTAACACCGGTATTTTGTAACTCCATGCGTAAACTTTCAGAGTATCCTTCAATAGCAAATTTTGATGCGCTGTATAACCCCTGGTATGGCAAACCAAACAGGCCGGCCAATGAGCCGATGTTAATCACCAATCCTTGTTTTTTTTCTATCATGCCCGGTAAAACGGCGCTGCTTACCCGTACTACACCAAAAAAGTTAACCTCAAATTGTTTTTTTGCAGCATCAACAGGCATCGAGTACAGCGGCCCGGTGATACCATTACCTGCATTATTAACCAATACATCTATCTTGCCTTCGGCCTTAATGATTTTATTGATAGCCGCGTTTACAGATGCATCATCGGTAACATCCATTTGCAGCGGATTAAATGTTACGCCGGATATGCGTTTAATATCACGTGTTGTACCATAAACCGTATGCCCTTCGGCTGCCAAAGCTGTGGCTGTGGCCAAACCTAATCCGGATGATGCCCCTGTTACAAGAATTACTTTTTTCATTTTTTAAATAGTGATTGAATATTTTAAGTGTTGAATTATTCTATGCAGGGAATAATTTTATAAAACTATAAAATTATAACTGTTACCCGATAATGGATGTTAAATAAAAACAACGGAAACAAAACTACCCATCAAAATCAATAAATATATTTAAGACAATGTTATTTTCCTGTTTATTTTTCTGATTACTTGGTTATATTTGAATAAAATAGATAAAACGTTTTACCAAATCACCTTTTCATTATATGACAAAAATCAAGTATG
This sequence comes from Mucilaginibacter sp. P1_A3, assembly GCF_056406855.1. NCBI lineage: Bacteria > Pseudomonadati > Bacteroidota > Sphingobacteriia > Sphingobacteriales > Sphingobacteriaceae > Mucilaginibacter > Mucilaginibacter sp. P1_A3. The sequence continues at coordinate 16,890 of NZ_JBFTZJ010000021.1, read as the reverse complement.
CGCTCGTAGGTTTGTTTTTAGGGGGTATTTCCCTGGCATACGGGAAAAATGACCCTTTGAAACAAATTCACCCACAACAAAATCTGGCAGATACGGCCGGCATCCCGCCCCTCAAGTGGCAGGAACACTGGTTTGAACATAAACAATTATTAACACGGGTATTTTATGATGATAATGTAGCCGTATATTATGATGACGATGTAAACCGCAGCATTACCTGGCCTTTTAAAATAATGGCTGATGTGTGGAAGTATACCAAAAAAACATACGGCAAGTTTGGCAGCGATGAGCGATTATTTGTCATTTTTCATTCGGGTAAATATGGCGGTGGCCACCCGGCTTCTTATTTTGATGACAGCCATGATAACCGTAACGTGATAGATGTTGGCCTGGGCGATCTTAATGCCTGGATGGAACCTAACGGCAACAACATCCGGATTCCGGTACATGAAGTTGGGCACATTGTTGAAGGGGCATCAAAGGGCATCAAAAACTCTCCTTCTTTTCCGCTTTGGGGCGATAGTAAATGGATGGAAATTTATATTTATGATGTACTGAAAGCACTTGGTAGTAATGATGAGGCAGAGGCTATATACCAGCAGATGCAAACCGCTAAGGATAATTTTCCCCGCCCTGGTACGCAGTGGTTTAAAAACTGGTTCTACCCTATTTATAGTCAGCACGGCGGCAAGGCAGTTTTAAACCGGTATTTTGAACTACTGGCTGCCAACTTCCCCAAAAACGGCAAAGAATACAGCCGCGACCTTAACTATGGCGAGTTTATCCACTTTTGGAGCGGTGCAGCCGGGGTGAACCTTAAAGCACAGGCAACCATCGCCTTTGGATGGCCCGACGAATGGGAAAAAGAGTTTAAACAAGCGCAAAAGGATTTCCCTAATGTGAAGTATAAATAATACCCCTACTCTACACCTATGTTTAACAAAAACGCCTGAGATCTTTACAGAAATCAGGCGTTTTAATTTATGGCTGTAAATGCTTATTACATTTTATTCCTTGGATCTGCTTTTGTTTTATTTAGGCATGTATATTACATTTACCGCATCGCCGCAATAATAAGCAGTATCACGTTTCATGGTAAAATCTATTCCTCTATCATGTACGACCTCTAAGGTTTGACTATCTATCCATTGTGCAGAAATAACTTTTCCCTGAGCGCTATAATACAGAACAGAGCCTCCCCCTGTTCTCCATTGCATAATTGAGCTTGTTTGAATATATTTTCCATTAGTATATTCTTCATTGATTTCAAATGTTTTTAAGCCGTCTGGCGCAATAATATTAACAAGGCAAATGCATTTAAAATCAAACTTCTTCCTAACTCTTCTTTTTGGTTTATCTTTAATCTGAGTGATCTTTTTTAAAAAGCTATCAAGTACGACTTTTCTCTTACTAAGCAATCCAGCATCTGCACCTAACCTTTCCCAAACTTCCAGGTCCTGATCTTTAAGAATAATCTGTTTTACCCTACTTAAAATTTGACCGTTCTGAGTTTTTGTTTCCCATTGTGCTAATGCAAGCGCAAACAAAGCATTATTTTGAGTATCTGAGTCTTCAAATTCCCCATTAAACATTTCAATAACCTGCTTTGAAACATAATCTGGATATTGACCTTGATTATACAGGTCATAGAAATTTGAGTAAACATCAAGAAATGTATCATTGCCGTTGATTGCAGTATTCCAGGTTCCCATTAATTTGATATAATTTTAAAAGCAATATAAAACAAAAAAGGCAAGGTTTAGCCCGCCTCTTCAATATAAAAACTTTTTACTATTTACGGCCAGATACCCAAATTCTGGTAAGATACTACACCTATGTTTAACAAAAACGCCTGAGATCTTAACAGAAATCAGGCGTTTTAATTTATAGCTGTAACTTATTACATTTTATTCCTCGGATCTGTTTTTGTTTTCAATACATATTCATGCGGGGGCTCAACACCCAGCAGATTTTTCACAAAATAATCCCAGCGGCGGCGCATCATATAGGGCGAGTACGCACCATAGCCATGCGGACTGTTAGGGAAAACTACCAGGTCATAATCCTTATTAGCTTTCTCTAAGGCTTCAACCACCAGCAGGGTATTGTACGGCGGCACATTGTTATCCATCAACCCATGGGCAAGCATTAGTTTACCCTTTAAGTTTTTAGCATAGTTTTGATTAGCGTGAGCAGCATAATCAGAGTTGGCTACCAAACCGTCATAGCGTTCGCCCCAATCATCCTCGTAGTTGCGGTTATCGTGGTTACCCGATTCAGAAATGCCCACCTTAAAAAAGTCAGGATAACGGAACATCGCCGCCGCCGTAGCAAAGCCACCGCCAGAGTGCCCCCAGATACCTACTTTATTGGTATCAATAGGATATTTCTGCGATAACTGCCTGATGCCGGCTATCTGATCTGGCAAGGTATTTTCAGACATGTTACCGTAGCTCATATCATGGAAACTTTTTGAACGATGCGGGTTACTGGTGCCTTCAATCTCCACCACAATAAAACCTAATTCGGCCAATGACTGGTTATCACCTCTTGATGAAACAAACGACCAGCTGCCTACACTGCCACCCTGCGGACCAGGATATATATAATCAATAACCGGGTATTTTTTACCGGCGTCCATTTTTGTTGGTGTAAACACCAATCCGTAAACATCGGTTTTGCCATCATGTGCTTTCAGAGTAACCGGGGTAGGCGCGTGCCACCCGGTAGCAGTAAGCCTTGATACATCTGCTTTTTCCAAAGTAGAGATCAGTTTACCATTCAGGTCACGTAATACAGTAACCGGGGCAACATCGGGTTTAGAGTAGCTATCAACAAAATAACTACCACCCGGCGATAAGGTTACGTTATGGTTGCCGTCCTCGGGAGTTAATGCGGCAAAGTGTTTACCATCAAAACCCACCTTGCATAGCTGGCTAAAATAAGGGTTCTCTTTTTCGCGGCCGTCGGCAATAAAGTAAACTACGCGGTTCTTTTCATCTACCTTTAACAATTTGGTTACTACCCATTCGCCTTTGGTAATTTGGTTTTTAACCTTACCGGTAACGGCATCGTACAGGTAAAGGTGGCCCCAGTTATCGCGTTCGGAGTACCAGATGATCTCGTTTGTTTTGGCAAGGTATTTCCAGTTGATAGTACCCTGGCCCGATTCGTATTGTGTTTTAACGGTTTCTTCAAAAACCTCTTTAACAGCACCGGTAGCTGCATCGCTGATCCTGAATTTCTCATTCTTGTGATCGCGTGAGGTAGATACAAATGCAAGTTTGGAGGCATCCGCGTTCCAGTCCACATCATCAAATGTTCCGCTGCTGCTGATATCATCACTCAGAGTAGCCCGGTGCGCATCTGGCGCTACCTGCAGTCTAATCACTTTAGGATTATCCACCTCTACAATCACCCTCGTGATCATGGCAATTTCATCACCCGGCAAAGGGTATTTCCATTGCTTTAAAGTTGGCTTACCCACATTGGTGGTAACCAAATACATATCGCTCACCTTACGTTGATCCTGCTTAAAGGTGGCTATCTTCCTGGAATCCGGCGACCAACGCAGTATAGCAGCATCTGATGATTGCCAGCCGGCATTATCTGTGGCGTATCCAAAATCCTTAATTCCGTCGGTGGTCAGCTGGGTTTGGTTACCGGTTTTAACATCGCGTACCCAAAGATTATAGTCCTTGATAAAGGCGGCACGGTTTCCATCGGGTGATAGCACTTCCTCCGTCTTTCCCCTGCGGCCAGCCGGAGCTGCTGCTTTACCTGTATCCATCGCCTGCGTACAAACATCTGTTTTCAAGTCGTACTGCCAGTGTTTGCCTGCGGCAAAAAACAAAAGCGTTTTACCATCTGCCGAAAAACTGATGGTTTGAAAAGGCAGCATGTTTCCATCGTATTTATCGCCCGAAACGGCTGATAGTACTTCAGCCAGTTTTTGATGGTCAAAGGCTACATCACGCGTTTTTTTAACCGGATCAACCAAAATAAATTCGCTGCCCTGGGCGGTTAAAACCCTATACCAGAACTTATCGCCCGGCAACCAGTTAGGGCGAACGTAGGCCCTGTCAACAAGCTGTTCTGTATTATAGTACAGAAAGCTTTCGGCATTTTCGTAATCCTTAGTGCTTAAAGCGCCACCCTGCTGGGCATGCGCGGCCACAGCCATAGCGAACGCCGGAATGGTGAGTAAATATTTATTCATGAGTGTCAACTAATGTTTTAAAGCGCAAAGTAATGCTTTTTTATCATTTGAGATTGTTTAAAGATTGTTACAAGAGCGCAATAACAGCGTTAGTCTATACGAGGTATAAAGCGATCTTCCTAAACAGGCCCGCCATAAAAATACGCGTGGGGTTAAACGCAAAAAATCCCGGGAGATTATCCCGGGATTTTTGGTCTAATATTTAAAAATCCTTTGTCCGAAAGTCCTTTGTCTAAAAGTCCTTTATCACAAAATTACGACTTCTTAGCCTGTTGTTGATTCCTCATCATTTCTTCCATACGAGCCTGGAAACCTGATTTCTTCTTTTTGGTGTCCTCTGGTTTCTTTTTATTTTCCTGTATCTGGGCATGAATCTTTTTATCGTCAACCATAAATTTAATCAGGTATTGTTGTAAAAAGGTAAGCATGTTGGCCAAAAAGTAATAATAATTTAAGCCTGATGGATAGCTGTTAAGGGTGAAAAGGAATATAAGTGGTGTAATGTACCCGATATATTTCATTTGTCCGGTTGCTCCAGAAATCTGGTTATTGAAGTAGGTGTAAATCAACGTTGATATCGTCATCAGCAAACACATTAAGCTGATGTGATCAACACCACCTACAAGCGCTATAGGAGCAAATTTAATTACCGAATCATAAGTTGACAGGTCATGCATCCATAAAAAGCTTTCGCCGCGCAGCTCAAACAAACTTGGGAAAAACTTAAAGAATGCGATTACAATAGGCATTTGTATCAGCAATGGTAAACAACCACCCAGGGGATTAACACCCGCTTTTTTATAAAGCTTGAGGTATTCCTGCTGTAAAAGCGTAGGGTTATCTTCGCCCACTTTAGTTTTTATCTCATCCATTTCGGGCTTCAGCACACGCATTTTGGCCATTGAAAGGTATGATTTGTAGGTAAGCGGCGATAATACCAACTTAAGCACAATGGTTAAAACTAAAATGATCAGTCCGTAGTTCCAGTTAAACTGTTTAAGAAAGTTAAACACCGGCAATACCGCAAACTGGTTGATGTATTTTAACGGACCCCAACCCAGGTTAACCAATTTGTTAAGATCGGAGCCTTGCTGTTCTAAAGTTTTATAACGGTTAGGGCCAAAATAAAATACTAACGGAACACTGCCGTCTGATGAACGTACCAGCGTCAAATCGGCTTTCATCTGCTTAACGTCAGTAGTATCGGCAACGTCAGTTACTACGCCAAAGCTCGATTTACTGATACCGTTTTTAGCAATTAATGCATTGGAGAAAAAGTGTTGCTTAAAAGCAACCCAGGTCATCTTCTTATCACTTACTTCTTTTGAATCGTCTTTATTTTCATTAAGCCAATCAACAGTATTTTCGGTATTGTAGTAATACACTGTCGAATACTGGCGCTCCTGCTTCATATCCTTTTCCTGTTTGTGCAGGCTGGCTGCCCAGTTAAGGTTAAGGCTGCTGCTATTGGCTATAACGCCATCAAGTCCGGTAGGTTTAATAGTCAGGCCTAATTTAAAGCCAGTACCTTTTAAACTGTATATATAATCAATATACTGTGTTGGGCTATAACTTAAACGCAGGGTAATTGATGCAGAATCTTTTTCGGCAACTTTTAAATCAGCAGCGCTTGGGTTAAAATAGTATTCGTCGGTATTTATTTTTTTATCCCCAACATTAAAGTTCAAACCAAAATGATCTTTATCCCCACTGAAAAGTACAAGAGGCTTTTTATCAAAGGTTTTATAGTTCTTTAATTCAACCGAAGCTACTTTACCACCTTTTGTACTTAGCTTAACTAATAACTCCTGGTTTTCAATAGTGATTAGTTTCTCGCTGCCCACTGATGCTGCTCCGAAAGGGCTTTTTAACGTGGCAGAATCCGCAACCGTTTTAACAGCTGCTTTTGCTGTATCAAATTTTGCGGTTACGGGGGTATTTGTTTTACCCAATAACCCCTTTTTTAAAGAATCCTGATGTTGAAAAAGGGCATCTTTTTTCAATTGGGCTTCACTCGGCTTTAAAAAATAAACAGAGCCGGCTATGATAGCCATAATCAGGAATAATCCTGTGAAAGTATTTTTATCCATTATATTGTATCGTACAATTACTTATTTCTTACGGGCATAAGCCAGTGAAGCGGCGACAAAGTTAATAAAAAGTGGGTGTGGATTTGCAACTGTTGATTTTAATTCGGGATGAAATTGCGAGCCTACAAAAAACGGGTGGTTTTTAAGTTCTACAATTTCAACCAGGCCGTTTTCCGGATTAATACCTGATGGTATCATGCCAGCTGTTTCGTACTGTTTAAGATACTCATTATTAAACTCATAACGATGGCGATGCCTTTCTGATATATGATTTTTACCATATATAACCGCTGCTTTAGTTCCCTTTTTAATATCACATGGATAAGCGCCTAAACGCATAGTGCCACCTTTGTTTGTGATGTTTTTTTGATCTTCCATCATCCCTATAACCGGAAACTCCGTTTCAGGGTTCATTTCTGTACTGCTTGCCTTATCAAGCCCTAAAACGTTACGGCCAAATTCAACAACGGCACATTGCATACCTAAACAAATACCGAAGAAAGGGATATTGTTTTCGCGTACGTACCGGATAGCCTGAATTTTACCCTCAAAACCACGTTCGCCAAAGCCCGGAGCAACCAGCACGCCATGCATGCCTTTCAGCCTTTCAATAGCATTCTCTGGTGTTAATGTTTCTGATGGAATATATTCAACCCTTACTTTACACTCCATTTTGGCACCTGCATGTATAAAGGCTTCTGTAATAGATTTATAAGCATCAGGCAGCTCTACATATTTACCTACCAGCGCAATGCGGACATCGGCAGTTGGGTTTTTTAAGCGGCCCAGGAAATCTTTCCAGCTATCAAGGTTTGGTTCGTTTTTGTGCGATAATTTTAGTTTGGTAAGCACTGTTTTGTCCAGCTGCTCTTTCAGCATCAATAATGGCACATCATAAATAGTTGATGCATCAATTGATTCAATAACCGCATTAATATTCACATTACAGAACAGGGCAATTTTTTTGCGGATATCGGCATTAAGGTGGTGCTCTGTACGGCAAACCAAAATATCTGGCTGGATACCATATTCCAAAAGCATTTTTACCGAGTGCTGTGTCGGTTTGGTTTTCAATTCACCTGCAGCTGCAAGGAAAGGAACCAATGTAAGATGAATTACTAATGAGTTACCAGAACCTGTTTCCCACCTAAACTGACGTACAGCTTCAATATAAGGTAATGATTCAATGTCACCTACGGTACCACCTAATTCGGTGATCACAATATCATATTCGCCACTCTCGCCCAATATGCGGAAGTTGCGTTTAATTTCGTCAGTAATGTGAGGAACTACCTGTACGGTTTTACCTAAAAATGCTCCCTCACGCTCTTTATTGATCACATTTTGGTAAATGCGACCGGTAGTAATGTTATTTGCTTTGGATGTTGGGGTATTTAAAAAACGTTCGTAATGACCAAGGTCCAGATCTGTTTCGGCACCATCCTCGGTCACATAGCATTCACCATGCTCATATGGGTTAAGTGTTCCCGGATCGATATTGATATAGGGATCAAATTTTTGGATAGTGACACGATAACCGCGCGATTGAAGTAGTTTGGCTAATGAAGCGGAGATAATACCTTTTCCTAACGACGAGGTAACGCCACCCGTAACAAAAATATATTTAGTCATGATTTTTTTGAAAAATGGCTGCGGTTTTATGCCGAAACCAAATGTTTGTGTACGGGATACAAAAGTAAGAAAATTTTCAGGCTTTGCTTTACATGTTGAGAAAAAATGGGCCGTAAAAAGCACCTCTCCTATTTTCAGGATTTCAACATGCTTTAAATGAAACACTTATAAATAATCAACAAACAAAAATGACAAAAACCTACACATTTTCCTTTTGTCGGCTGTACTTTGCAATTTTACGGTGAAGCTCGTTTGGGTTAAAGGGTTTACTCACATAATCATTCATCCCAACAGTAAATGCCATATCCTGAATATCAAGCATGGCTGATGCTGTGAGCGCTATAATTGGCAAATCCCTGTATTTTTCGCCGGGAAGTTCGCGTATGGCCGTTGTAGTTTGGTAGCCATCCATCTCTGGCATTTGAAGATCCATCAAAACCATATCGTAATCATGGGTTTGCACCAGCATTAAAGCTATTTCGCCATTTTCGGCAACATCACATTCAACGTCCCATTGTTTCATAAAATGTTTAGCCAGTATTACGTTTATCTGGTTGTCTTCGGCAATAAGCAATTTGGTGCCCTTAAGGCTCTTTAAACTGTAAAACTCGTCGCTATCCGAAGTGCTGCTCAATTGTTTTTTACTATTTTTAAACACAAGACTAAACTTAAAAACAGATCCCTTACCAAATTCGCTGATAACTGTAATTTCGCTGCCCAACAATTGCAAAAGGCGCTTTGTGATAGTAAGCCCCAGCCCGGTACCTCCATATTTGCGGGTAGTATCAGTACTTGCCTGGCTAAAACTTTCAAAAATATGCTCAATCTTATCGGGCATAATACCTATCCCGGTATCGGTTATTTCAAAATCAATGGTTGAATTATCCTCGTCGCGGCAAGCCAAAGTTGCGGTAACAGTTACCTTTCCCTGGTGTGTAAATTTAACAGCATTACTTATGAGGTTAGTTAATATCTGCCCCAAACGTACCGGGTCGCCAATAATTGCATTGGGCAGGTCCTGATCCATCATCAATTTTATCGGGATATTTTTTTCGCTGGCCTTTTGAAGCAAGGCCAGCCTGATATTTTTTGTAAGATCGGTAATGCTGAAATCAACTTGTTCAAACTCCACCTTACCTGCCTCTATTTTACTAAAATCCAGGATATCATTAATGAGTACCAGCAGATTTTCTGCCGAAAATTTAAGGAAACCTAAAAATTCCCTTTGCTCGGGTTTCGGGTCCTGGTGAATAAGCAAATGAGTAAAGCCAATCACCGCGTTCATCGGTGTGCGTATCTCATGGCTCATGATAGATAAAAATTGCGCTTTGGCCATGGCAGCCTTCTCAGCAAATTCTTTGGAAGTTATGAGGGCAACCTCCAGTTCCTTGGCTTTTGTTATCCGCTCCTGCAAAAAGCTTATAATATGAATAAGATCATCGTCAGAATCGGAAAGTTTCAGTTCAACATCCGGGTTGAGCGCTTTAATAGCCTCTTTTAATTGCGAAATAGATCGCTGTTTGATCTCGTTTTGCTCCTTCAGGTTATCGGTTACCGAAAGGTATTCGCGTTCGCTGATATTGAAGGCGTGATCGGCCAGTTTTATTGATTTATCAAAGTTGTTAAAACTCGTATTTATGGCATTCAAAAACTGTACAACAGCATCATCCTCCAGGTATTGTGCAGGAAGCAGTTTTTTGATTTGTTTATTTAGCAGTTGGTGATAATCCATAACTATTTCTCTGTAAAGGTAGTAATGGTCATGGTTTGGTTATGTAGCTCGCAGTTTGATCCTTTGTTCAAAGGTGAAAGCTCCCCATAGGAGTAAAAGCCGGCAATAATGGTATTATCTCCAAATATATGTTTAGCTACTGCCAGTTCTTCTTCTGTACGTTCATTGAGCACCAGTTTGCGCCCCACGCAGCTTACCATGATAGCAAGTTCGGTTTCGGTCGAACTATCAATAGCATCTGTTGCAGCGGCCGATGATGCGTTGATTAATTTTGTAAAATTGGCTTTCATAAGGCGCACCTTGCTGCCTTCGGGTAAGTTACCGGCAAAAGTCATTGATTTTTCATCATCGTTAACACTCAAAATGGTACGTACCAGCTTTTTATCCGAACCATTAATACTTAACGATAAGGGAAATAACAATGCCGAACCGGGAAGTTCTTTAGCATACTCGCCTAAATATTCCTTATATAAATCAAGGGCATTTTTATGATCAATCTCAAACAACACATTTTTATCAGATTTGGTAATCGTGCGCTGCGGGCCAAATTCTTCCCAACCACCATTTGAGCCGTGGTTAACCAACAAACTATCGCCGTAAAAACCAACAGCTATAACATTGCCCTGCGCAGGCACCTCGTTTAACCCTGTATAGGTACTGGCAAACCTGGCTGCATCGCCGGCAAGCCCACCGGTAACAGGCACCTTACCCGGATTGTCATCATTAAAACCGGCAACCAATTCACTACCATTAATGTAAGTGCCATCAGATATAATGAAAACACAATTCAGATGCTCTTTATCAAGCTGCAACATAAGGTATTTGCCTGTTTCATAGCTATTGGCATGTTTACTTACATGTGTAGCGGTTGCAACTATAGCAGATTTTTCAAATTCAATGGCTGTTGCAACTATACTATCGTCATACACTTCGCTGCCCATGATCTCGCCTGAGGTTGATGAGAAAACAATGCTGGCTATTGGGTAATTTATTTTGAGATAATTATGAATTTCTGGTACTATAATTAACTGGGGAGCACCAAAAACAAATACCAACTGGCTCTTTTCGGCATTAAAACCGGGAGCTGCAAAATAGCTGGTCCAGCCATTGCTTGTAAAATGAAGCTGACTTATGCGCATAACTATAACAGTTTATTATTTAAGGCTAGGTGAATGTAATAAATTAAAAAGCAATTAATTTACCACAAAGCAAATAAATTATACGTTTGTTGTTAGTGTAAAATTCTTTAATTATTGATAGGTATTTTTATTGTAATAGTTTAAACAGAGCACTTTACCAGTTTTAATAAATCAACAATTATCAAAAATTATCTATTAACTTTATTACGAAATTTATTTAATAAGGTTTAAATTTTATGTTTTTTGCAAATTAGCATAACTCGGCATATGAAAAAACTATTTCAAGCCCCGGCTTATTTAGCCAGAATTAAGCAGAAATTAACGACCAAAAGTTTATGGGGATGTTAATTTTATAAATGCAGCGGGAGTTTTTCCAAATCAGCAGGCACATCTACCGAATGTGTTTCCAGTTCGGTTTCGGCCACTTTAATACGGTATCCGTTCTCAATCCAGCGCAGCTGTTCCAGGCTTTCGGCTTTCTCCAGGCCAGATACAGGGAGTTTAGTGATCTGCTGTAGCACATCTGCGCGATAGCCGTAAATGCCAATATGTTTAAAATAAGTGTGGCATTTTAGCCAGTTGTGAGGCTCACAGGCACGGATATGAGGTAACGTGGCCCGTGAAAAATATATTGCTTCGGATAATTTATTGATGATTACTTTGGGCGAGTTGTAGTTAAAGAGTTCTTCGTTTGTAACAATCTTTTTTATCAGCGTGGCTATCTGTGTACCGGCATCTGCAAAACAAGCAGCCAGCTTGGCAATTTGCTCGGGGTTGATATAAGGTTCATCACCCTGGATATTAATGATCACATCATATTCGGGATGCAGGCGGGCTACTTCGGCGCAACGGTCGGTCCCGCTCTGGTGATCATCAGCCGTCATTACAGCCACACCGCCAAAGGCCTCCACATGATCAAATATCCGGTCATCATCTGTAGCCACGATAGCTTCGGCCACATCATTACATCTTTTAACCTGCTCATATACCCGCCGAATCATGCTTTTACCGGCGATATCAACCAATGGCTTACCCGGGAAACGGGAAGATGCATAACGGGCAGGAATGATACCTAATATTTTCATTTTTAGTGGCAGCTATTTAAGTTGTAATTGACAGATCAAAGATAATTAGTTTACACTTTATTATATTATCCATAACACACAACCCATACCCCGAATCCATGTTAAAACAAACCATTAATCTCGCGCTCAATCAATTGCACAATAGTAGCCATATCTTCGGTATTATTAGCAAAGTCAAGGTTATCCTTATCAAGGATGAGTAGTTTACCCAGCTTATAGTTTTTTATCCATTTTTCGTACTTCTCGTTCAGTTTAGATAAGTAATCTAAACGAATACCGCTTTCATACTCCCGTCCCCGGCGCTGAATGTTACTTACCAGCGTGGGTACTGATGCTTTGAGGTAAACCAGCAAATCGGGCGGTTTAATAAACTCGGTTATATTATCAAATATGGATTCGTAGTTTTCGTAATCACGGGTGGTCATTAACCCCATATCATGCAGGTTTTCTGCAAAAATATAGGCATCCTCATAAATGGTACGGTCCTGCAAAATATTGCGCCCGCTTTTTTGAATATCGATGATCTGGCGGTAACGGCTATTCAGGAAATAGATCTGAAGGTTAAAGCTCCAGCGTTTCATATCGCTATAAAAATCTTCCAGGTAAGGATTATTATCTACGGCTTCAAAAAGTGGTTCCCAACCATAATTATGGGCCAGCATTTCAGTTAAGGTGGTTTTACCAGCGCCTATATTTCCTACAATAGCTATGTGCATGCTTATTTTATTTGTTTTGTCTGAACCGTAATTTGTCGAATTTACAGAATTACTTGAATTTTTAAAGGTCCGAAACTTTATTATTTCAACTTTTAAATGTTAAAAAAAGCCCTGAAAGGGCTCCTGTTATAAATTCCGAAAATTCTTTAATTCTTTTAATTCGGGTTCAAACGTTTTTTAAAATTTCTTAAATCCTATGATTTCCCTTACTTCTCTAATCGTTTTAGAAGCGCTTTCACGAGCCTTATCGGCTCCTAACTGGGCTACTTTACGCAAGTATTCGGCATCACCGGCAATGGCGTTAATCCTATCCCTGATTGGTGCTGTGGCAATGATCATATCCTCGGCCAGTTGTTTTTTCAAGTCGCCGTAACGGATATTCATCGAATTGTATAAATTATCAAAATGAGCCAATGTATCTGCCGATGAAACAACTTTCATCAGGTCGAACAGGTTTTGAATTTCCTGGGGCTTGGTTTGATTTTCTGTTGTTGGGCCGGCATCAGTAACCGCCCGCATTACTTTCTTTTTAATGGCTTCTGGGGTATCACCAAGAAAAATGGCATTGCCCTCCCCTTCTGATTTACCCATTTTACCTTTTCCATCAAGCCCCGGAATTTTCACCAGGTTACTGCTATAATTAAAGGCATAAGGCTCGGGAAAATAATCATGATTATACAGCCTGTTAAAACGGTTACCAAAGGTACGGGCCATTTCCAGGTGTTGTTCCTGATCTTTCCCTACGGGTACTTTGGTAGCTTTATGGATGATGATATCCGCAGCCATTAACACCGGGTAGGTAAGCAAACCGGCGTTCACGTTTTCGGGATTGGCACGTACTTTATCTTTAAATGAAGTGCTGCGCTCCAGCTCGCCCAAATAGGCGTTCATATTCAGGTAAAGGTATAGTTCAGCAACCTCGGGCACATCTGATTGTGCGTAGATGGTGGCTTTTTCCGGATCGATACCGGCGGCAAGATACTCCACCAAAACCTGTTTTACATTACTATGCAAATCGGCAGGCGTAGGGTGTGTGGTTAACGAATGCAGATCGGCAATAAAAAAATAACAGTTAAATTCATCCTGCATTTTTATAAAGTTCTGCAATGCACCGTAATAATTTCCTAAGTGTAAATTTCCGGTTGAACGGATGCCACTAACAACAGTTTCCATAATGGGCGAAAGTAAGGAATTTTTCTATTTTTGATGACGATGAAAATGATATTGAAAAAAGTACACCGCTTTTTATATGTGATTAGTGTAGCTTTATCCTACTTTTTATTTTGGCCTTTTTTTTATTATTGTTCTAAAAATCCGTCGCGTTACCATAGCCTCAATAAACTGCGCGGGGCCTGGGGGTTCATCAGCTCGGCAATGGTAGGTATATTTTATAAATTCCAATACGAGCAACCTATTGATTGGAGCAAAACCTATATCATTTGTCCCAATCATACATCAAACCTGGATATATCGGCGATGTGTATCCTGGTGAAAAACGACTGCTCTTTTTTGGGTAAACAGGAATTGGAAGAGGGCCTGGTAACCAGTCTGTTCTTTCGCACTGTCGATATCCCGGTTAACAGGGAAAGCAAAATGTCATCCTTCAGGGCATTTAAAAAAGCTGCCGAAAAATTACAGAATGGCATATCACTGGTGATATTTCCCGAGGGAATGATAGCAGACAATTATCCACCTCAACTGGGCGAATTTAAGAATGGTCCTTTCCGGCTCGCTATCGAAAATAAAATACCCATAATACCGGTAAGCTCATTAAACACATGGGAAGTACTATGGGATACAGGCACCCAATATGGCAGCAGACCGGGCATTTGCAATTTTTATATTCATAAACCCATCGATACATCAAACCTAACCATAGCCGATGCCGATACCCTGCGCCATAAAGTTTATGTCATTATGCGGGATAAACTGGAACACTCAAATTAGTTAGCGATGTTTAACGTGTACAAAAACAAGTATTTTTTTTACATTTGGTGAACATGAAATTAACACTGAAAAGGATACATACCAATTTTTACAGGTATAGCATCGCTTTCTTTTTTACACTATGCTACCCGGCATTATACCTATTAAGGCAACAAAAAAGCTGGTATAAATACATTAACCAGGTAAGGCGGCTCATTATATTTTTAAGCTCAAGCATATCCGGTATTTTTTATAGCGCCAGTTTTGAAGAACCTGTAGACTGGAAAAAAACATATGTAATTTGTGGTAATCACACCTCAAATCTTGATGTATCTGCAGTAAGTACAATCATGAAAAATAATATCTGCTTTATGGGTAAGGAAGAATTATTAACCAACTATGTGCTTGGCTACTTCTTTCGTACTATTGATATTACTGTTAACCGGGAAAGCAAAATGTCATCCTTCCGGGCGTTTAAAGCAGCGGCCGAGCGGATAAAAAGTGGAGTAAGCGTGGTTATTTTCCCAGAAGCTACTATTCCGAAAGATTACCCGCCCGAATTAAATTCATTTAAGAACGGCCCCTTTCGCCTGGCCATTGAAATGAAAGTGCCTATTTTGCCAATTAGCTCGGTAGATACCTGGGAGGTACTTTGGGATACAGGCAAAGAACTTGGCAGCAGACCAGGAATTTGTAATATATTTGTACATAAACCCATCGAAACAGCCCATTTAACATTGGATGATGCCGATGCGCTGCGTGATGAAGTTCACGCTATTATTAAAATGAAACTACAAACTGCATGAACATAGATAAAGAAACAGTTGAAAAGGTTGCCCACCTGGCCCGTTTAGAACTCAGCGAAACTGAAAAAAAGGACATGATTAAGGATATGAGCAAAATTCTTGATTTTATGGCCAAACTTAACGAGCTTGATACAACTGGAGTTGAGCCTCTTATTTATATGACCGACGGAGCAAATATTTTACGGGAAGATGTGGTGAAACAAACAATTACGCACGAAGAAGCCTTAAAAAATGCCCCTAAACACGACGAGGATTATTTTTTGGTGGCAAAGGTGATTGAGAAATAGATAAAGGACTTTGGAACAAGGATAAAGGACATTTTAATTTTTAATTTTGAATTACACCTTTGTAACAAATCCTACCCTCTTGTTGTCCAAATAAAAAAACATTCATGGAGCCATTAAACGAGAAGCCTTTAATTACCATAAACGAAATCGGACGTAAATACGTTATAGGTACCGAAGTTATACACGCCCTTAAATCTGTTTCGTTAACTATTAATAAAGGTGAATTTGTGGCTTTGATGGGCCCCTCTGGTTCGGGTAAATCTACGCTGATGAATATTTTGGGTTGTTTAGATACACCAACCAAAGGTGAGTACATATTAAATGGCATAAATGTAAGCCATATGACGGATAATGAACTGGCCGAAGTACGTAACTCCGAGATTGGCTTTGTTTTCCAGACATTTAACTTATTACCCCGTAATACCGCCCTTGATAATGTTGCGTTACCCCTCATTTATGCAGGCATCAACAAAGAGAAACGTACAGAGCGTGCTACCAACGCGCTAAAAAACGTTGGCTTAGGTAACCGTATAGATCACAAACCTAATGAGCTTTCAGGCGGTCAGCGCCAGCGTGTTGCTGTAGCCCGCGCACTGATTAACAACCCCTCTATCATCCTGGCCGATGAGCCTACCGGTAACCTTGACACCAAAACTTCCATCGAAATTATGGGGTTGATAGAGGATATTCACTCCAAAGGTAACACCATTATATTAGTAACCCACGAAGAGGACATTGCCCTTCATGCCCACCGCATAGTACGTATGCGCGATGGCTTGATTGAAAAAGATTACCAAAACCCAGAAATACATACGGTTAGCAGGCGGGTTGAGGAGGTGTAAATTTCACTAATTATTATTTTACAGTCTTTGCGAATGGTAAAATTTCGCAAAACTCTGAAAGCTAACCGAGGTTAAGACTCACCCTGTCATCGCTACGCTCGACATCCCTCTCTTCAACTTCGTTGGAAAGAGGGAGTTGGAAACTTTAAATTAGCTTTTTAACCCTCTTTCCGGCGAAGCCGAAGAGAGATTCTGTGTTAATTATCAAATAATTTTTAATTTTGTTTACTTAAGGCGGCTTTATGTCAGCCTGTTTAGGGCGGTATAACTTCGTGTTTTATTCGCCCTAACTCTTTTTATACTGCTGCTGCATTTGTTTTTTGTAAGTATGCTTTATCATATTTCTTTTCTGTTGTCCAGATCGTATAAATCATTTCCAGTATTTTTCTTTGTACCGCGACCGCTGCCTTTGCCTT
>NZ_JBFTZJ010000020.1:0-45269 GCF_056406855.1 Mucilaginibacter sp. P1_A3 | reverse complement strand
AGTAATAAATGTGTTTTGTTTGAAAGTAAAAGGCGCTTTTCCCCTAAAAAAAATAACCTATTTAATTTTTTTCTTACTATATTTATATAAGAAAAGGCGGTAAATGCCTCGAAAACATACCGCCTTTTTATAAATATAAAAACTATACAAATATGGGAAAATCTAAGTGGTTTTGCCCAAAGGCGAAGCCCCGTCCGAGTAATATCCTAAAAAATATTTTTGAAAATTTCTTAAGTTAACGGCTATGGTGTTATCACCGCACCGCTCTCGACAAAAAAAAGCCTCCAGATTTCCATCTAGAGGCTTTCAAAACAATTATTCTCCATGTTTTTCCCATATAATGGGTCATTTTGTGGTCCCTACGATACAAAACTCGAACTCTTTTATGGCTGATTTGCTTTGTGCGGTGGAGTTAGAGGATAACAAAAAATATATTATTAGCCGTTAATTCTTATTTAAAAAATATGAATGAGCTTGTTGTCTTTAAATAGATATGCCCCTGCGCTGCTTGATAAAAACACGTGATTGAATTGGGTTATCTTTATATTTAAATCCACACCCGGAACGACATTTTCAACGTCATGTTTTCCCCTGTGACACGAGAAAAAAATCACCAATATAAATAAAAGATAAGGTTTCATTTTAGGTTACAACCACTATTTATCTAAGCTAAATAAATAATTCAACAAAAAAGCCTTCAGATTTAAATCTAAAGGCTTTTCATTTTTATTCCCATGCATAGCATACATGGGGGCATTTAGTGGTCTCAAAGGCTCCAATTTCCAATAATCTTATAGAGGATTTACAGCTATTAATTGACCTAACGGCGTAATAGACACAAATTTTAAATATGGTGACGGGAAGTGTTTCAAACTAACAAACCTGTATTCGGCCGCACAATACCGCTGTTAACTGTTTACTACTACTACTGCCTGTCCTACATAAGTATTATTTTGCAATTGCTCAATTAGCCATACCGCCAAGTCGACTCTTGTAATCGTGTGACCTTTTTCACTTTCCCCCAATATATGTACTTTTCCTGTCGATGATGCATCCGTCAAAACCGGTGGTCTGGCAATCACCCATTCCAGTTCACTTTCATATACAATAGCTTCCATAGCTGTTTTGTCCGCAGTTGATCCTCGTAAAAACGTTGGCACCATCAGGTATCGGTACCACCATGGCGACTGTTTTGAACTATCAGCCACACCCATCGCAGATACCACTACCAGCCTTTTTGTTCCTGATGTCTTCATCGCGGTCACAATGTTTTGCATCGTATCTCGTTCCAGCGTCTGGTTTTTCCACGGTGCTGTTCCGCCAATACAATCTACAACGGCATCTTGATGCTGCATGGCGCGTAGCACATCTTCTGCATTAAGCGCATCACCCAATATTACCCGTACGCCAGCTTGGTGATATAAGCGGATATTACGTGCCAAAACACTCACCTCATGGCCATTCGCAATGGCGCGGTCTACAACTAATCTGCCCGTCCTACCATTTGCGCCAAACACAAGTACTTTCATCGTACACCTCCTCTTTCTTTAAATCTCAGAATATCGGAGCCTGTAAATTTTGATGTTCCTATTATAATTTTATACATAAGCAATGGCTCTAAGAGTAATTTGTTATGGTTATTTAATTTAACCTGCGATATTCACTTGGCGAGTAGCCTGTCTTTTGTTTGAATAAACGGGTAAAATGTGGTGGATTCTCAAAGCCAAGCGTATATGCTATTTCGCTAACTGACTTGCCGGTACTACACAGTAGATCTTTTGCCTTATGGATTAATTGTAAATGAATATGTTCCTGTGTGGTTTTCCCGAATTTTTGTAAAAGATCTGAAAGATAATTTGGAGACAGATGCAATTGTTCAGCAAAACTTGTCACTCCCGGAAGTCCGCTATTGATCAGCGTGTCCTGCGCAAAATGATCTTTCAATAATTTTTCGAAAGCCTGTACTACATCGGTATTCACTTTCTCACGGGTGTAAAATTGACGATCGTAGAAACGACTACAGTAATTCAGCAACATTTCTATGTTATTCTGGATCAAGGTTTGCGTATGTTTATCAATATGCTGACTACATTCCTGTTCTATCTTTCTCACACAGTCAAGCAAGGCCAATTTTTCTTCTTCGGAAATATGCAAAGCTTCGTTCGCTTCGTAATTAAAAAAAGAATATTGCCCGATATTTTTACCAAGTGGGGAATGATGGATCAGGTCGGGATGAAAGAACAGTGCCCATCCTTCTTCAGGGGTTGGAGTTGATACGGGTGTGGTTGCCTGGCCGGGTGCAGTGAACATCAACGAACCTTCGCTAAAATCATAATACGACCGGCCATAGCCTAACACACCATCAAATTTTTTGCAGAAAATGGTATAAAAGTCAAGCCGGTAAATAAGCCCGTTCCGGTCTCCGCGAAATTGGTGTTTGGTCAGATCGATTACGGTAACCAGCGGATGACGGGGTTTATCACAGCCCCACAAATTGTGAATTTCGCTGATGGTTTGAACATCAATAAACTTTTCCTGCATAATCTCTACTAAATTACAAAACGGTCTCGCATTATTTTTATGAAATCAGAATCGCTGTTTTGGTATTTGGTATCAATATAAAATTGGGCATCCTCGCCAATAACGTAACGTAATTGTGCTTTATCGTCTGTTGCTGCCTCAAAAATCTTTTGCGCAACATCTTCAGGAGTTGCTTTCGGCAAATGCGCCGTAGCCGCTGCATAGCGCCCAAAGAAGTTGCCCATCAATGGATTGTATTCGGGAACTTCGTTTTTGATCATTTCCAGGCCAGCACGAAAATTAGTATTTACGCCGCCTGGTTCAATGATTTTAACGAATATGCCGAACGCAGAAAGTTCATGAGATAACGACTCTGAAAAACCTTCCACAGCAAATTTACTGCTGTTGTACAAACTCCCGAAAGGCAGGCCAACCTGACCTCCAAATGAAGATAAATTAATGATAGTGCCGCTGCCTTGCTGACGCATTTGAGGTAAAACCGAACGGGTAACATCCATCAGCCCAAAAACATTAACTGCGTATTGCTTTTGAATTTGTTCTGGTGTTGCGGATTCGAATACACCCATCAATCCGTAGCCGGCATTGTTTAGCAATACATCAATGCTTCCAAAATGTTGAATTGCTTTGTTTACAGAGTTTTGAATGGATTCAGTGTCCTGTACATCTAAGTGGGTTACCACTACGTTTTCTAATTCACTAAGTTCCTTTTCGTTTTCAGGTGAACGCATTGTTGCAACTACGTTCCAGCCTTGTTTTTGAAATATTTTAGCTGTTTCCCTGCCGAAGCCTGATGATGCTCCTGTAATGATTATTGTTTTGCTCATTTTTATGATTTTTGTTTAAGCAAAGGTGAGCAGTATCGTAAAAGCTGACTTACCCGATTCTTCGTAATACTTACCCGTTTTAAGGTTTAGCGCTTAATTACCGTATATGCAGATACATGAAATACCGGGTATAAATACAACTTAATTATTCAGTCAATTCGTAATATAATCAAGCTGTTACTTTAACTAGTTTAAAGCAAAAACCCACTTATAAAAATAAGTGGGTTTTATTGAGTAAAGTTCGGTAGTACCGAAGTTTTGTGGTCCCGACGAGAATCGAACTCTATCAGTCCAATATGCTTTAAAGGCTATTTTTGCCTGTTTTTACTTCAAAAACTCACCAGCGATAATAAGCCCTGGCTGTAAATGTTATATTCAAATTTAAGGATTATTTTTTAAAATATCACCAAATCGTATTTTGAAAGGATCACTTTGAATCTCTATTAATACAGCAGTTCGGCGTGAGAATAAGTAAAAAATACAAAAAATGCATTGAATATTGCCATAACATTTTGAAGACCCGCAGTACCTTTGATCACACAAAATTCTTTGGAAAGCAAACAGGACTACCGAACGAAGGATTTCGAAAACATATTCATCAGCCCTGATCTGATTACCTCTATTTGTTATTTTACGGGTTGTGTAAGCGTATTTTTCAACTGTGGTAATCTGAGGGTTTTTATAATGTTAGAGGTCAACAACTTTATAGATCGGAGCAATGCTTTTATTTATTTTTATTAAGGTTAAGATAGCATAAGGTTTAAAGAGAATGACCAAACATAAATTAATTCGATACATGTTGGCGCTCAGTATGATTGGGTTAATGGTGGGTGTTTCAGAACGACTTGAAGAACCAGAGATCCTATTTCCGGAGATATCCGCATTGGTTCTCGGTTTATGGGTGGTTGATAAAGAGATTTGGACAGTTAGTAAACCGATGTTCGTGCTGTTGTTGACCGTCTGTGCCCTTTTTGGAGTGTTACTGGGAGAGTGTAAAATAAACTGTGTCAAGAGTTAAACGTTAACTTAAAACACAGTTTAAGATGAAGAAAGAAGAAGAATCGCTCGAATATGAGCAAATGAAAAAGAAAGCCCTTGAGCAACTCCGCTCGGGCAAATCGCTTTATGGTAAGGATGGCGCGTTTGCGCCCTTACTGAAAAGTTTCCTTGATGCGGCTCTTGAAGCAGAATTGGAAAGCCATTTAGACGAAGCTGAACGCAGTTCAGGCAATCGTAGGAACGGCAAGACCAGTAAGGATATCCGCACCTCTGATGGCACCATATCTGTCAGTACCCCTCGTGACCGCAATTCCAGTTTTGAGCCAGAACTGATCCGTAAACGGGAAACGATATTGGCAGAAAGTCTTGAATCCAAGATTATAGGCATGTATGGGCTGGGCATGAGCTTCCGCGATATATCAAAACATATCAAGGATATGTATGATACAGATATCAGTCACAGTACCTTATCAGCGATAACAGATAAGATCATTCCTGAAGTAAAAGAATGGCAATCAAGGCCACTGGATGAACTTTACACCATTGTTTGGCTGGATGCGATGCATTACAAGGTTAAAGAGGAACACCGCATGGTATCGCATGCTGTTTACAATATTCTTGGCATTGACCGTCATTGGCACAAAGAATTGTTAGGAATGTATGTATCTCAAAGCGAAGGCGCTAATTTTTGGTTAAGTGTGTTGACCGATCTTCAGAACCGAGGTGTAAAAGACATCCTGATTGCTTGCATTGACAACCTCAATGGATTCCCACAGGCTATAAATACGGTATTTCCTCAAACAGAAATCCAGACCTGCATCGTCCATCAGATCCGTAACAGCCTGAAGTATGTAGCATCTAAAGATCAGAAAGTATTTATGAAAGATCTTAAGCCGGTGTACCAGGCAGAAACACTCGAACTGGCAGAACTTCGTTTAAATCAGTTGGAAGAAAAGTGGGGTAAGAAATATGAAAAGGTATTGGAATCCTGGCGCAATAACTGGTCGAAGCTGACCACGTATTTTCAGTATGACACCACCATACGGAAACTGATCTATACCACCAATACCATCGAAGGGTTTCACCGGCAGGTCAGAAAAGTAACCAAAACCAAGGGTGGTTTTACTTCCGATATGGCGCTATTAAAACTGATCTATCTGGCACATAACAACATCAAACAAAAATGGACGATGCCGCTTTCTAATTGGGCGACAACCGCCCAGAAGCTGGCCATTTGGTTTCCTGGAAGAATGATATTAGATTTGATGTAGCAATCAGCCCCTGCCGGCCCATGGGCCGGCAGGGGCTGACACAGTTTATTTTACAGACCCGTTACTGGTTCAGTATTCGCCGTTGCCAATGCTGGTCAATGTTGCCATCTCATTTACATTTACTTCATTTTGTCTTATAATATCCCGTACCACTTTAGTCCCGATAACTTCGGCTGCTTTGTTGCCGTTATTGTTGGGAACACATTCGTTCGTTTATCCCCTTTCTGTTTTCATCATGGCTGTTATAGTCGTTCTCGGACAGTGGCTTCTTGTAAAAAAGAAATCGAATCAGGTTGTTACTTACAGGAAAAAGAAGGGACATCACGAGCATAGGCCTAAGCATTGGACTAAATTGCTTTTTTATCTATTGCTGATAGCGGCACTTCCGTTATACATGGGACAGCCATATTTTGTAGTACCGCCACTGGTGACTATGTTTATAGAATTTAGCACTTCTTCGGCTGGGTTTCGTAATCGCCCGATGCAAGTTTATTTACTGATAATAATTTCCGCTATTTTAGGAGCAATGTTTCAGTATTATCTGCATATAATGCTGGGTGTCTCACTATTAAACACTGTCTTATTACTTTTTGTGTGTCTCTTTTTTCTCTTTGAGATCGTTGGTAAAATATTTGTTCCGGCTTGTGCTATTGCACTGGTGCCAATGATTATTCCCGAAAACATGGTACTATCCTATCCTTTTCAGGTAGCCATTGGAGCGGGCGTATTTCTATTCGTGTCCATGTTCTTTTTCCAAAAATGTTATCGTTGGAAGCGACCACATCTTCTGGTTTGTTTTGTACCGGAATTTGTCAGGTCCAGAATCCTACGTCCGAGACGTAAGTGAGTATCTGAAAAGAAAACATGGCTGTTGTCAGAACTCATGAATTAATGTAAATACTATTTCAACCAGTGAAACAACAACCATTCAAGACTAAGAACGTAGCGAAATAAAATTGCCGAAGTGACCAGGGCCCATAGAGGAAGCCTCTCGAACTCTTTATAGACTATGAATAATCCAAAAAATATTTATGTGCATAAAGGTGGACGTTCCGAAACCATCGATCACCGCGTTCTGGAAAAAGAGTTCAGGGTGTTCCGTTACACTTTGACCATGTTAAATAGCTGATTTAAAATTTTTGAAACTATTATTCAGCAACACAACTCATTGATCTAATCCGCACGGAACAGCATGGTCAAGTATGACGGAATGTCCACTACAGGACCGCAACGTAATCTATAGCGTCAGCAACGGGAGAACGAAAGATCGTCGCTTTATCATCTGCCGAGCGCCAAGTAAGCACAGGCTGCTGGCTGTTATAATGTAATTTGTTTTGGCTTCAATAATAAATAAGCTGCAAATTGCAAGGCAGGATACTGCTTTCTTTGTATTATTCTTTTTTCTTTAAAGAGGCAAGGAACGTAAGTATATCCGCGAATTCTTGTTTTGATATTGTTTGATCCAGGCCGGCCGGCATCATAGAGGTTGACACTTTTTTTATTTGCTTAACATCATTGGTTTTTATTTTCTGAACAGCGCCTCCAGGGTATTTCAATTCGATATCTGTCTCTGTCCGGCTCGAAATAATCCCCATCAGGGTCGATCCATCTTTCATAACAAGCTGTGAGGTCTCATATCCAAAATTAATACCTGCAGAGGGGTTAACAATAGCATCAAATAATCCTTCCTTTGGTAATTTCGCGCCTATTTCTGACAAATTAGGTCCAAATTCAAAACCAGCTTTATTAACTCTATGACATACGGAACAAGTTCTGAGGAAAACGGACTTTCCTTTTAGGGAATTTCCTTTTAAAGCAAGTATGGCATTCAGATTAGCAGAAGCCATCTTGGTTTTAGCAGTTTTGGCAACATCGGTTTTGGGTAAAAATGCTTTTGCTTTGTCCAATGTGCTTTTTCTGAGTGTTCCGCTCAGGCCCGCAACGGCTGGTGTAATTAAACTCTGAGGTAATTTTTTTCCCTGAAGCATTTCCAGAACTCGGTCTTCCCCATTTTGGCTTTTACCCAGCGTTTGAATCGCTTTTTGACGAGTGGATATGCTGTACTGGTTTGATAAAATCACCTTTGACAGGATAGCTGTTGATTCATCGTTGCCTATTGCACCAAGTACTGCTAAAACATTGGATGCCTTTTGCTGATCTTTACCTTTAATTACATTCAGGAAGCGAAGGTCTTCATTAGCTTTAAGTAATACCCTTGCCGCATCGGGCCCGATTCCTCCGCTCTGATATCCTCCGTTACTCTGAATACCATTGGATTTTACCAGATCCATCAATTTATTGGCTTCTGTGGTAATATTATATTGTTTTATCATATCAACAAAATCCTGTGTTCCGGTGTATGAATTTAAAACCTGTTTCACCTGTTGCTGAGATACAGGTGAACCTGATATATCCTGCGGATTTAATGACTTCAATATTATCGCACTTAATTTCAAATCTTTACCATTATTCTCTTCTAATAATTTGACTAAAGCTTTGGATTTCTCAGCTTCTGGATAAAAGTCAAAAGCTCTGAGATATCTCAAACGGGATTTTAATGGAACACCTGCATCTTTAGCCAGCTTTACCAGATATGGCAGCGCGGTATTTGTTCGGGCTCGCCAGACTATATCTCTGCCTCCGGCTGTTAATAAAGGATCCGGTACTATGTTCAGGTAGGCTGCAAAGAATTGGTCCCATTGCTTGTCGGCCCCGATACCCAGTGCCTCTAAATACCATTTGTCATTACCATTATGTTTCGCTGCAAGTGCCGCCCATATCGTCGCGGCTTCCGGTTCATTCCGATGCCGTAACGAAATCGCACAATCGCGCCTTACCTGTGCGTTTGGATCATTTACTAAAGCTCCCGCAAGTTTGAGCACATTGGTATTTACTTCTCTTGCCGCCCTCAACCCGGTAATCCTTAAATCAGGGTCAGGATTGTTGATGGCTTCGGAAAGATATTTTGCGGCCTTTGTTGATTTTGAAAGCACCCATAGGGCCCGGGCACGCATACGGGGATTGGGTGATGTTGACCATAACTTTTCCAACTCCGCTATTGCTGATTCTTCCATGCCGGTTAATGCTATGAAAGCATGCCGGCGAACGTCGAGATTTGGATTTTGCAAGGCAATGACTGCACCCTTCGGAGTGGTATAATCCTGTTCAGGTATTTTATAGGCCGCTTTCATGCTTTCCGGAACAACCCGGTATATGCGACCACGCTGAAGATCCCCCACCCGATGTCCGCCAACGCCAGGATCATACCAGTCGGCTACAATTAAAGAACCATCCGGAGCTGTACAGACATCTGCCGGGCGAAACCATTGGTCCCTATCGCCATTAAGCATATTGAGGATACCGGCAGTATATCCCGCGCCGGCTTTTTGAACAGGATAGGCGCGAACAACATTATGTCCCGGTTCGGCATGGATCATCCCATTTTGAAACTGCTGCGGTAACAGCGTCCCTTCATAAAAAATCATTCCGGTAGGGGAGCCGGAACCTGTTTGTAAAAGATTGGGGATAACACCCGGATCATTTTGATGCCAGTGACGAAGCGGGATCGAATCTTCCATGTTAATGCGTTTAGCAGTCCAGCCCGCACCGGTTACTTCATCCGTGTATCCATAATTTCCATATTCCATAACGTAATTGATTCGTACCCCTTTATTCCCATCATCATCATTATCACTTTGCCATATATTTCCATAACTATCTACGGCCGATTCGTATTCGTTTCTGAAATTATGGCCCAGGCATTCCACATGAGTACCGTCCGGGTCACAACGGAATAGCATTCCTTCTTTGTATTTTTTAGGTCCTATCTCATCACCATCCTGATCCAGTACTACCTCATTATTTTTATCTCTGAGGGTTTTACCAGCATTCCCAAAATTGAAATAGAGTTTACCATCCGGGCCAAATGCGAAGCTGTGCATCCCATGATCATGTTGTATGCCGCCTATCCCCTGGAATAATATTTCTTTTCGGTCGGCTTTACCATCATTATTGTCGTCATAAAAAGCCCAAACATATGGGCTTTGCGATATCAATACCCGGCTACCTAATACACACACGCCTAAAGGTGCATTAACCTCCGGGCCCTGATAAAACACCGTGCTTGTTTCCAAACTTCCATCTCCATCCTTATCTTCCAAAATTACTATGCGGTCACCCGCCTCTTTAGGTTTGTTGTGATTAATCTCAAACCGGTAATTATAGGCCTCCGTCACCCAAACCCTTCCTTTTTCATCCACGTCGATATTGGTAGGGTTAATCAACATGGGTTCGGTTGCCATAGTTTCAACACGCAGACCAGGCGCCACGTCGAGCTCTTTCAAGCCATTTTTAGCCAAATGCTTTTGTGCTTCAGTGAGCGGCGTATCAATCTTAGGCAAATTATACGATGAGTGTTTTTCAGAAATATTGGTAAAGGCCCCTAATACTACTAATAAAGGAATCACCGCCACTGATCCACTTATTAGTAAAAAACGTTTTCTTTTATTGTTGTTCATTTCTATTTTTTCTTTTATTGCTGTCCACTTCTATTATAAAAATACTCTGTTTCTCCTGTTGCCTAAATGAAACTATCAGCTTCGCGATACGCTTTGATCAAAGCAAGCTCGCCTGCTTTACCCGCACCCGCATTGCCGTGTTCCATGCCTATCACTCCCTTGTACCCTTTATCATAAATAAGCTTGAATATGTTTTTGTAATTAATTTCGCCGGTACCGGGTTCGTTGCGGCCAGGATTATCGCCAACCTGGTAATAACCTATTTCATCATAAACCCAATTAAGTGTAGGGATAATGTTGCCCTGGTTGCGTTGTATATGGTACATATCGTACAAGATTTTGCAAGATGGGCTGCCTACTGCCTTGCAAATAGCATAAGCTTGATCGGGTGTACGTAAAAAAAGGTCTGGGTTGTCGCTGAGGGGTTCCAGCACCATGATCAGGCCATGGGGTTCAATAATGGCTGTGCCTTTTTTGATAGCTTCAATTACATTACCTGTTTGTATGCCAATAGGCAGGTTGCGTACAAAATCTCCGGGAACGACGGTAACCAGTTTACCATTTATACGTTTGGCTACTTCAACCGCTTCCTTACAGCTGGCAACAAACTTGTCGATATGTTCTGCTTTGCCTGATGCTAACAGGTTAGAATCATTGCCTAAACCAGGTTGTACAAAAACGCCCATGGACATACCCAATTTGGCCAGTGTATCTCCAATCTTTTTCTGCTCATCAACTGGCCGCCCACCCATCCAATTATCTTCGATACTTCGAAATCCCTGCTCATAAGCAAACTTGATTTGATCAATAAAATCGCCACCCGCATGGTTTTTAAACATGCCATCATGTATGCCATAATTTAAATTAAAAGGTTTGCCGTTATCAACATTTGTGGTCTTGGCATTTGCTGAATTTGATTTTAAAAGTCCGGTTGTTAATATTGATGCACCTGCCAGTACGGAATTTTGAACAAAGTTTCTGCGTTTCATATTTCAATTGATAGTTTAATATTGGTTATCAAATATATTAGTAGTTATAAGGATTAAGCTAGTATAAATGCATCAAATTTTTGCTCCACACAAACCTATTCCGTATCCTGTCCCCTTACTTCAATAAATCTCTTTTTACTCAAATCGGGCCTTAACTGTTTTGATATTTAAAACAGCCTCAGGTAAAGTCGGCGAACTTACGGTAAGCTTAATATCGCCAACATTGTGCGTACTTCTAATGACCACTAACGCGCGTCCGTGCCAGGCCTTACGTGTATCCGCTACATATGGATCTGTGTCCTTCAAATCGGCATTAGCTACTCCCGCAATAGTGGCAGACCCTTCAATTTTAAAAAGCAGGCGATTTATGGCATTCGGTTGAACTATGCCGGCACTGTCTGTTATCTCAATGGTGACATAGGACAAATCTTGCCCATTTGCCAATATCTTTTTACGGTCGGCAGTCAATTTTATTTTTGCGGCTCCCCCCGATGTTTGCAAAACGGTTGATTCAACCTCTTTATCGTTATCCACACCGACTGCCTTAAGCTGTCCCGGCGAATAGGTTACGGTGAATTCGGCTTTATGTTCCTGCGCTATTGCCGTAGGTTTTTCGCCAATAAGTTTGTTGTTGAGATAAAGGCGCACCTTAGGATACTTTGAATAAACTTCCACTTTGATATCCTTTCCCACATAATCCGGCCAGGTCCAGCTTTCCCAGGTTGGCCAAACAGACCACCACGTTGTTTTAATTTCCAAGGGGGCTGGTTCAGGTTCTCGGACAGCCATGAAAAGTTTTTCGGTATTATTGTATAACAAGTTACGGTAATGCGAAATCGGCTTTCTCCATCCGATCAGATCGACATCTCCGCAATAAGCACCATGCCAGGGGAAAAAATCATGTTCCCAGTGTTCACCAGGCATATCACCCGAATAATACCAACGGCCTATCCCTGATTCTCCGAGATAATCCATAGCTGTCCAAACAAAATCACCGAGGACATAATTATTGTCTTTCACCAACTTCCAATTGGCAAAAGCATCCTTAGGATACGACTCTGTTTGAAAGATGATTCGTGAAGGCACCCGCTTATGGTCCAACGGCGAACTCCCCAGGTGGTAATTATACCCAGCAATGTCATGCGCCGCAAAAAGGGAATCAAGCGTTGTCCAATTCTTACCATTATCCACAACGGCGGATGTAACGGGCCGTGTGGTGTCTATCTTTTTTATAGCATCTGCAAGCATTTTGGCTGTCTCTACTGCGCCAGGGGTGCCCCGTTCCACTATTTCATTGCCAATACTCCACATAATGATGGAGGGATGGTTACGATCTCGCAAAACCATGGCATCCAGGTCGCGTTTCCACCATTCGTTAAAATACCGGGCATAATCGTATTTGTTTTTCCCGACTTTCCAACAATCAAATGATTCATCAACAACCAATAAGCCTAACCTGTCACAAGCATTTAAAAATGCCGCGGAGGGCGGATTGTGAGAAGTTCTTACAGCATTGAACCCCGCCTCTTTGAGCAGTTCAACCTTGCGTTCCTCTGCACGGTCAAAAGCAGCGGCACCCAGGCAGCCATTATCATGATGCACACACCCGCCATTGAGCTTTACATTTTTGCCATTAAGCTCAAATCCATTTTCAACTGTAAATTTGATGGAACGTATGCCAAAGCTCGTTTTAGTCTCGTCAACTACATTCTTATTTCGGATGATGCTTATTTGAGCATCGTATAAACGGGGAGTTTCCGGCGTCCATAACATGGGGACTGATACCGCAATTGTTTGAGCAATTTCCTTTTCGCTGTTAGCAGCCACGTCAACAGTTACTTGTTTATTGCCTGCGTTTTTAGCGTTTGGCCCTTTCAGCAAGGTACTAAGCACCAGATGTTGAGGCGACCCGGTTTCGTTTTTAATTAATGTTTTAATTTGAACGGTTGCCTTTTTTGAAGATACATCGAGCGTTGTAACCGAAACTCCCCACTCGGCTATATGCACAGCATCGGTAACATTCATCCAAACGTGGCGATAGATACCAGAACCACTGTACCACCTGCTGTTCAATTGCTGCGAATTATCTACCCTTACCGCTATCACATTCTCATGATTAAAATCCAAAAAAGGTGAAAGGTCATAGCTAAATGACGAATAGCCATAAGGGTAAATCCCAAGTGATTTCCCGTTAATAAAAACTTCAGAATTCATATAAACCCCTTCAAAATAAATGGACACTTTTTTGCCTTTCCATTCGCCCGGGGCTTTGAAAGCTTTCCGGTACCAGCCTACTCCTGCAGGAAAGTATCCACCGGAGCCGCCCATCGGATTTTTAGGACTTATTTTCCCTTCGATACTCCAATCGTGTGGTAAATCAAGGCTTCGCCAACTCTTATCGTTAAAATCTTTTGATTTTGCAGATATAGTATCTCCATGAAAAAATTTCCAGTTATTATCGAATAATTGCTTTCGCTCAGTTTTATCAATACCCTGACCATAGCAGGCAATGTTCCCTGCTAAAAACAGCAGGACTGTAACTATTGCGCCAACATGCCATGTAATTTTGTTTGTATTATTTTGTTTCATATTGATTTATACTTTTTTGAAGTAACGGACTCCTAACTTTATAAAAACCGCATCTTCTTTAAGGCTTAACTAGTTATCAATCGAGCTCAGGTTAAGAGATCTTATCCTGCTATTTAACCGGCGTAAATTTGTACAGAACTACTCCATGCATCGGAACCTTCACCGAAAGAGCCTCTTTGTTCGCATGGATCGTTGTAATATCTTTCTGACGCCAAAGATCACGCACCTTTTGCTTTCCTGAAATACCAAGCTTTTTCAGATCCTTGTAAGAGATATCCACTTTCTCCAGACCGAAATTGCAAAAGCCTGCTACACGACTGCCATCCTCCAATTCTTTTACATAAATGCGCAGATCTCCGATAGTCTGCACACAGGTAGCCTGTTTGCCAAGAGCATCCTGATCAACAGCAATTACTTCATCGTTTGTCAATAAATTCAGGGTAAAGGCATCCAGCTTTTCCATATCGCAACCAATTAGCAGAGGCGCAGAGAAAAGGCACCAAAGGCTGAAGTGAAGATATTGTTCATCTGGTTTAAGCATGGTGGGATGCGGGCTACCCCAGCCTACTGTTCCTACAACCAGCATGTCCGGATCGTTCCAGTTACCGGGCTTAGCCCAGCCTGCAGACTGATCCTGAGCTAATGCAATACTTTTAACGTTAGACCAGTTGTCCGTTATATCATTCGTTGTACGCCAAGTGTTTCCACCTACCGAACCGCCCCATTTCCAAACATCCGACATTCCGTACTGACACAAGCTGAAAACAATGTCGCGGGGTTGCTGACGGATATAATCTCCCATTAGTTTGTATGGTTTTATGGCGGTAGACAATTGATAACCTCCGTTGTAAGATATGGAGACTACTTTGTTTGGGTCGTTATCAGGTATTCCACTTAGCACTCCTCCATAGCTGCACCAATCGTATTTCAGGTAATCGAAACCCCATTTGGCATAACTTTCGGCGTCTTGCCGCTCATAACCATAGCTACCGGCACCGCCATCACAGGTCCAGGGACCAGGACTGGAATAAATGCCGATCTTTAAACCTAAGCCATGCACATAGTCTGTCAGAAATTTCATATCTCCAAACCTTTTATTAGGGACTATATTACCAGCTTCGTCCCGGTACTTACCTTGCTGGGAAGGATCTTTCGAATCGCGGTTATTTTGCCAGTAGTCGTCAATATTTACGTAATTCCACCCGTAATTTACAAGTCCGGTTTTCACCATTACTTCCCCAGCGCGCTTAACTTTCTCAGCTGAAACTTCTCCGGCGAAACAATTCCAGCTATTCCAACCCATTGGCGGGGTAAGTGCAATTTTATCCCCACAGATAATGCGTAAACTTTTTTCGGCTATACCTTTCGCATTCTTTGCCTTTAATTGAATAACGTATGTGCCGGCTGTTACAAGCTTACCAGTGATAAGTCCTGTTTTTTGATCAAGCTTTAGTCCCTGAGGCAAGCCGGTAACCAGAAAGGTCATTGGTCGGTCTCCTGTGGCAGGTATCCTGAACTGAAACGGCGAGCCCGGGCGCACACCGAAAACGCTTGCGCTATTAATCTTCGGTTTTGCCGATGGCTGAGGGGTAAGAATATAGGGATCACTTGGAACAGGATAATAAGTAGTGAAACTTTCTACACCATCCGCCTCAAATTTTGCATCTGCCCAGTCGGCATGATTGTTGTGCCCTATCTCTGTTACCCGCAGCTCAAGTTTTTTCACACCCGAAAGTTTCACATTACATAGCCGGGCAGTATCGCCTGCATGCATTACACCGCTCGACCAAAGCTTCGCTCCATCGCCGAATACAATAAACTCTACGGCGGGCTGATGTTGTTTCACCTCATCATCAATGCCAACCTGCGCAGTAAACGAATTTGCCTTTCCATCGAGCTGAATAAAAAGAGAGCTTTCTGCGTGTGTTCCGAAGCCACGCTCAAAGGTTTTGCCTGCAATGGTCATAATGTTGCCATCAACCGACCTGTTTTTTTTAGGTATTCCCCAGCCCTGTGTAGCTGCGCTGAGATCCAGTTGATCTAACCAAACAGTTTGAGCGAAAAGGGTACTTGTGCTTACTAAGCTGACGATAATAGCGAAGACAAGAATAAATATGCTTTTACTTGCTGTATTCATTTATAATTGATAGGATGCGCTGGATCGACTGTATAAATGGTTTGTATATTCGGGTTTTGAGCCTGCGCCCCCGCTGCAGCAAAAAGAGTTGTTACTTGCAATACTTTCTTTCTGATTTTCATTATAGTTCTAAATTTTTTTTTGTGTGTATGATGTACTGGCCGAACAAGCTGGCTTTCCCGCCCAATAGTTAACTACCTTCCCATTAAAAAAAAATTGATATCAAATGGAATCTGTTATATGAAAAAAGTCAAAGTCAGCCGCTCCCCCTATATTTTTTGTAGCATAATTAAACAAAGCAAAACGATAGCCCATGAAATGGGGAAAGGTATAGGCCATTTTTAATTGTGTGCCTAATAGTATCCACGTTTTCCCGTCCAGGCTATAAAAAAAGTCCGCCACGTCTTTTCTGTCAGTAAAATTGCATTCCGCCTTAAAGTACACTACCTTTTGGTTTAAGGGGATTTTTTGTGCTTCTACAGGTTTTCCGGTGCTTGCATTGATCATGACGATAGCTTTGCTATCCCGGGTTATTTTGACACCTGCCAACCCGTAATTTTTTTGCAGAAGACCCAAACCCGCAAAATCACCATCTTTCATTTTAGAAATGTCGAGCGAAACTGTCCCGGAGCATACCGGGCCGATAGTGCGTTGTGTCAATGAATTTCGTGCCGCCAGGAAATTGGTGTCGATCCTGCCGGTGCTGAGCCTTAAATACCCTTTCCGCGCGGTAACAGACCACAAACTATTATCCGGGTTATGGTTCCATTGCCAAACCAGTGGTAATGCACGTTCGCCTTTTTTACGGGCAAACTCGTCTGAAGCAACAAT
Source organism: Mucilaginibacter sp. P1_A3 (assembly GCF_056406855.1). NCBI lineage: Bacteria > Pseudomonadati > Bacteroidota > Sphingobacteriia > Sphingobacteriales > Sphingobacteriaceae > Mucilaginibacter > Mucilaginibacter sp. P1_A3. The sequence continues at coordinate 28,571 of NZ_JBFTZJ010000020.1, read as the reverse complement.
TCCCGGGATCAAACCTTTACCGGCCGGCAGGTCGAGCGTATCGGTCACTTTGCCATTGATACCCAAAACGGGCCAGCCATCCTCCCACTTTACAGGTACCAAATAGGGAATACGGCCCACCGAACCATAATCACGGAACAAATAAGAATACCAGGCTCCATTTGGCGCTTCAACCAATCCGCCTTGTGCCACACCCAGATCCTGGAGGCCAATTCGTCCTTCGTACGGGCCGGTGATTTTATCTGCCCGGTGTATGATAACAGTGCGTACGTGGCCCGGTGGCCATGTAATATTGAAAAGATAATATTTGCTGTTTATCTTAAACAGCTGAGAGCCCTCCGGACCGAGGCCGATGCCGCCCGAAGGCACGTTTGCTTTTTTAATGATAACCTGGTCCGTTCCGCCGGGTTTTATACCGGAAAGATCGTCCTTTAATTCAACTAACCTTAAATCTCCGCTCCCGCTAATCATATAAACCTTTCCGTCATCATCAAAAAACAAGGAGTGATCACCCAGGTCGGGGGCAAATGACCTGGCTTTCCATGGGCCTTTTTCGATATTTTTAGTGCTGTAAATGTGCATTTTGCCGGTATTTGCAGAAAATGTGCTTACATAATAGGTGCCATTATGGAAACGAATAGAACTTGCCCACGAACCTTCTCCATACATATTTTTGCCATTTGTGAGATTTGTTGCATCAATATTTGCTAAAGTATCATACGCATAACCCACCGTCTTCCAGGTCACCAGGTCGTTCGACTTCATGATCGGTACACCGGGACTCATGTGCATCGTTGTGCTGCTCATATAATAGCTATTGCCTACACGTTCTATTGATATGTCCGGTACATCTGCATAAATAATGGGATTAGCGGCTTTTTGCGCGTATAAACACGGCACTATAAGGGTGATAATTAAGGCCGTTGTCCATAACCTGTATATCGCATTTCTCATATTGACATTTGTTTTTTTTGTCCTGGTATTCTTACCTGGTTTTATTATTTAGTTTTCTTACCTGGTTTCAATTATTTGGTTAATGTATTTATTTGAAGCACGCTTACTGAATATGGATCGAAAGTCCTGGTAAATTTAGCGCCAGCCACTTTTATCCTGGAGGTAACCGGAACTATTCTTACCGGATCGCTGATCGTGTTCGTATCTTCGGGTTTATCACCTTTTATGACCACGATAATACCCTCGGGAGAAAACTTTCCAGCTCCCTTTAAATCAATATCAACCTGCTGCGGCTTTCCTGTTGCATTTATTACTTTAAGAAACAATTTTCCCGTTTTAGTGTCCCGGGTAGCTACATAAAACATGGCGGGTATAGGTTGGGGCATTTTATTGGCGGCACTGTCCTGCCTGGTAGCAGGCCTTGTTTGGGTAGGAATATTGGCGCCGGATACAGGGATTACCTTATCGCCGATATAACTATTAAACATCTTCTGCACATAATATGATGGTGAACCAAAGCTTTTTAAAGCATCATAACCAATCAGGTCCGAGTCCCATTGCCAGGCCTTTGGCGCAGCTGCTGTGGCTTTATTTATATTTACAAATAATGGCGCGTAGCACGAGAGGATAACCAAGTCTGAATTTCGTTCCATGCCCGTCATCCAGGCGGCATCGCCCAGGGCGGCGTTCATATTGGTGGTTGGTTCGCCTTCACGCGTTGCCCACTCACCTACAAACACTTTATATCCTTTGCGGTCGTACTTATCATAACGTGCCGCATCCTCTTCCATTTCCCAGGCAGTGCGGTAATAATGTTCATCTACAATTTCGGGCTTGCGAATTGTTAATTTACCCCTGGTCCCAAGCCAGTCCTTACCGCCGATGGTTGCAATACAGTGAAGGTTAGGATACTTAGCTTTAATGCCATCATAAAACTGGGCAAAACGTCCGTCGTAACTGCCAGACGCGTCAAACCCGTCTTCGTTACCAATCTCCACATAGCTGAGTTTAAAAGGTGCCGGGTGCCCATCTGCCGCACGCTTAGCACCCCAGTAAGTGTTTACGTCGCCCGTAACATATTCAATTTCATCAAGCGCATCATCTACATATGGCTTTAAAAGCGGGCCTGCGTCCACATGGTCGCCATCGAGTGAATAGCCGGCATGAACAGCGAGCAGCGGTTCCATTTTCAAGTCTTCGCACCATTCTAAAAATTCAAGTAAGCCCATTCCGTCGGTAGGGCGATAGCCCCATGAGCCGGTATGGCCGGGGCGCCCCTCAAGCGGTCCTAAAGTAGTCTTCCACGGAAATGCATCGGTCAATTTCGGGCCTTCAAGGAAATTACCGCCTGGAAAACGTAAAAAGCGGGGTTTCATATCAGCCAATAATTTCATTATGTCTATCCGGTTCCCATTGGGACGGTTATGATAGGTTGGCGGAAATAAAGAGACGAGGTTAAAATAATAAACCCCGGTACGGTTCGTCGAAATAACAAAACGGGCGGCAGATGTTGGTTTAACAGCAGCGCCGGTTGTTAATTTAAGTTCATATTTTTTCCAAAAGGCGCTTTTTATCAAATTAATAGTCCCCGAAGCATATACCGTTTTACCGTCATTGCTTTCTATACTTACGGTTATAGGCCCGGCAGTGTTATCAGCAATTACCGGAACTGCAGTTTTAGGCGCGGGAGCCCATTGCTCGGTCAATGGCTTGCTTTCCATACCTTTAATATAAAAAGAGGCGTTATAAGTTGTATTAGGCAAAACAGGTATGCCCCAATAACCTTCATTTGCAATACCGGCCCGGCCACCGCCGGTATCAACCAATAATCTTAAACAAGTGGTTAACGCGCCATTAATTGCATGGCGCCGCTCGTCTGCAGGTATATAGTTGGGGTTTGCGGCAACTAATTGCATTGTAGCCTTCGCGCCACCTTCCTTGATTACGCTCCATGCTTCCGGCGTATTTGGGTTGTCCTTAAATATCCTGTTTTTGATCAGCTCGGCATACAAACCGCCATCGTACGAATGATTGATCTCTTCGGTCATCAACCCATACAGTTGAGGACTTACATTTGCGCCGGATTTAGTTAGATCAAGCGTAAGCTTAGGGTTTTGCGCTTTCAAGATTGTTGCAATGAACAGGAACAAAATTGAAATAGGTAATAACTTTTTCATCGTGAAATTTAATATTATTTATTGTGTTTTTTACACTTATTTACAAAACCAACGGGACATTTCCATTGAAAATTATTTCTTAGTTTATCGGTATTCGGAAGTCCAGTTCACTGATTTTCCATAGACTTCACAACTCTTCTGAAATGAGTTTATTTAACGAAAATTTTTACTTTCTGAATGATGTTACGTGATGAATTACCTAACTGAAGGACGTACTCACCAGCTTCAACTTTCCATGATTTTTTTGTTTCGTCATAAAATGCCAGGTCAGCAATTTTCACCTGTAGTTCAACTATTTTCGTTTCACCGGGCTTTAAAAATATCTTTTTAAAACCTTTAAGTTCTTGTTCAGGACGCAAAACCGAGCTAACCGGATCGCTTACATATAATTGCACAACTTCGGCACCATAACGGCTGCCTGTGTTTTTGACAGTGAATTTTGCACGGATGGTTTCATTTTTCCCATAAGTTGTTTTATCAGCCGAAAAATGATTGACAGAAAAATCAGTATAGGAAAGTCCATAACCAAAAGGAAATTCCGGCTGAATTTTCTTAGTGTCATACCAGCGGTACCCAACCAGTATGCCCTCTTTATAATCAGCCGTCAGGTCTTTACCCGGATAAGTATTTAATGCGGAAGCAGGAGAATCTTTTAACGATACAGGAAAAGTAAATGGCAATCTGCCTGATGGGTTTACAACGCCCTTTAACACGTCGGCCAGTGCATTACCGGCCTCTGATCCGTTAAACCACGACCAAACAACCGCACGGTTAGTTTTTTTGATTTCATTCAGATTATACGGGGCCCCCGCCATGATTACGATAATAGTATTGGGGTTAGCTGCGGTAACCGCGTTAACTAAGGCCTGTTCGCCAAAAGGCAGTTCCAGGCTTTTACGATCATGGGCTTCACTTTCATATTCACGATTGGAGCCGATACATAATATGGCGACATCGCTGGCTTTAGCAAGCGCTACCGCCTCATCAATCAGCTTTTGATCGGGTTGGTCATAGCCACGATTTTGTTCATCACTATTACTTGCCAGGTAGTTTGCTTTATAGCCCTGGGCAAAGCCGATACTGGCTGTTTTGCCGAACCTTGATCGTATGCCTTCCAAGGCAGTTATTTCATGTTTAGCTTTTACACCGGCACCATACCCGCCTAAAGCAAATGTGCGGGTGGCATTATCGCCGATGACAGCAATGCTTTTAACATTATCTGCTTTTAAAGGCAACAAATGGTTGTCGTTTTTTAGCAAAACGATAGATTCTGAGGCGATAGCATAGGCGGTTTTGGCATGCGCCGGTGTAGCAATTGATCCTAAAGGATGATTACTACTCATGGAGGTATGGTACATTACCCACAAAATCCTGCGCACCTTATCATCAATTGTTTTTACCGGAACCTGGCCTTCCTTAACAGCTTTTAGTAAGGGCTGGGCAAAATACCATTGATCATACGGTCCGCTTGATCCCATTTCAATGTCCAGCCCGTTGTTGGCCGCTGCAACGGTATGGTGCACACCACCCCAATCTGAGATAACCACTCCTTTAAAACTCCATTCGTTTTTCAGCACCTTATTTAATAAAAAGTCATTCTCGGAACACCAATAACCGTTCAGCTTATTGTAGGCCGACATAACGGTATAGGCATTACCCTGCTGTACGGCTGCTTTAAATGCCGGGAAATAAATTTCGCGCAAGGCTCTTTCATCAACTATGGTGTTTACGCTATCGCGGTTAAGTTCCTGGTTATTTGCGGCAAAGTGTTTTACACAAGCTGCCACATGCCGGCTTTGAATTCCTTTTACAGCTTGAACCGCCAGCAGGCTGTTTAAATAAGGGTCTTCCGAATAATATTCATAAGTACGGCCGCAAAGCGGCATCCGGCAAATATTGAATGCCGGTGCAAGCATTATATGCTTTTTACGGGCATTCGCTTCTTCGCCTATAACTACGCCATACCGGTTGGCCATTACGGGATTCCATGTGGCTGCTATTGCCGAGCCATTTGGTAAAAACGTGGCAGAATCGGTTGTCCAGTTAGCCGACGCCCAATCAAAGCGCTTTATTTCTTCACGTACGCCTAAGGGGCCATCATCGCAGGTAAGTTCCGGGATACCTAAACGGCTTACACCTGCCGAAGAAAACAACGCGTTTCCATGAAGCATGTCTATTTTTTCTTCCAGCGTCATTTTGCTGACGATGCTGTTGATCTTCGCATTAAGCGCAACCTCACTTTTATTTTGTGCCGAAACTCCGCCGGATAGTAAAACTGCTATAAAACAGGCAATGGTATATTTCATAAATTATTATTTCTTTTCTTTTTGCGGTGCTATTTATCTGCGGCCGTAAGTTTACCGGCAGGGCCTGCTTCAAGGTCAGCCAGGCGAGCCATTTTCTTGTTTTAATTTTTCAATTTGTTACCTGTTTAACTGCGTGGGCCTACCCATATCCACATAGCGCGCAGTTGAAACCTTATTTTGGAAGGTAACGCATCCCATAATGTTCTAAACATTTTTGAGTGAACTTCTTAATAAGAACCAGGCCCTCGTTACACATTTTTTTCGATTCAGGCGTTAAGATAGGGCTATTGAAGATAGTAACGTGTCCCTTAAGCAACACACCTATTGTATCAAAATTCTCTATCAAAGCTTTAATTTCACTTTCATCTAATTCCGGCGCTTCTGAAATAATTCCATCTTCCATATTCTCTTTTTTTAACCAGGTATCATTTGCTGTGGCAATCGTCATGCGTTCAAATAGGTTACTATTGATTTCCTTCATGTTGAAAACAGAATTGGTGTAGCTAAAAAAAATGCCGGGACCTCTCAGTAAAGGCCCCAGGCATCCACTTATATTCAACTAAAACTCTCTCTTATTTAATTTTCAAACTTCTGATCATTTACCGTAAAACTCCGGGTATTTTTAAAGCCCGCCCCTCGTTTCAGCGGTGTCGGGCCCGCAGGCTGTTTATATCCTGCTTTAATGGCATCCATCATACGCTGATCAAACATCTTACCTGGCTCCCTAAAGAAAGGCTTAACGGTTTCACCGAATCGGCGGTAACAGCCCGTTTTGATCGAACATCTACTTATAAATAGCACCAATAAACCAGCAGCCGGACTTAATAAAATCTCCATTCATCAAACAAAAAACCCTCTCCATTAAATACAAAATAGATATTCCCTACTCCTTTAGGCATGTTCAGTTGTATTTGCTTTGAGAGCGTAGTCCAGTCCTTCGCATCACACATAAGGGAAACAAGAGCCGGGCCTTTAAGATTATTTACATAAACATCAATTCTACCTGTTCCTTTCACCCGGGCTTCGAATTTGGCAGGAATCTGTTTGCTAAAATCCGCTCCCCGAACCATGAGACATTGTTTATCTATTTTTCCTATGGCAACCATATTACCCTCATTACCAACAGTATCGAACTGGACGTGCCCCGAAGTGCCTGCGGTGGTTTCTGCTTGCTGCACATCGAATGGATTTAATAGGTTAAGTTGTGACGGACCTTTAAAAGTTGCGTTGACCATGGGGATATTCACATCATTCCCTTCATTCACCTGTATTGGTTCGATACCCACATTACGAAAACCACCCTTTGTGTCAAAATAATCCTGTAAATACATGGCATGATAGGCAAGATAATATTTCCCTTTAAACTTGAACAAGTGACTGTGATTGTTTGTCAAAGGACCCACGTTAACGTCGCCAGTATTCTTAAAGTAATTATCGCGATACTGCCAACTATCCGGATTTAAGGGTGTTTTACTCGTCATATAAGACATGTTGCATGCGGTTGGTTTAGCAATATTGCTATAAGGCCATACCGTGCGTTCATCCCAACTCGTACAATAGCTATAAACCCAGGTCCCATTTATAAAGTTAAGGTCGCTGGCCTCATTAAAATAAGGAGCGGGTATTTTAGAAACATTGCCGGCCAAACTGAGCATATCTGCTCCTAACTTGACAATCCTGGCATTATCCGGCATATATTTTGTTTTAGGTGTTCCGGCTCCAAAAACCAGCCAGCCTGTACCTTGGCCGTCAATCACAACTCCGGGATCGAATGGAGCATCGACATCCACACCGGGGACAGAGCGGTCGACTATGTTCTTTCCTAATGGGTCTTTCCAGGGGCCAACCGGAGAGGTGGAAGTAAGCACGGCTGAGCCACCACCGCCATTGGAGTAATACAAATAGAAGTGTGTTTTGCCGTCTGCTTCCAGTCTGGCTGTAATGGAAGGCGCCCAGGAATTCTGACTCCATGGTGTCAGCTTTGCTGTATTTATGAGGCCATGATAAGTCCAGTTGATCATATCATCGGAAGACATCATAACCAGTGTACGGATATGCTCGTATGAATTTTTCCCATCCTTTCCTACATGCTCATATTGTTCATGATCATTCGTGGCGTACACATAAATTCTTCCGTTGTATTCTACAGCTGTCGGGTCGGCCGTAAACATAAAATCTAATAAAGGGTTCGCATTATTGGTGAGGAGTTTCGGCGAAACATTTGCAAATTTTTCTTCCAGTTTTTCAATAACTACTTTCGGTTTATCCGCATTAGCCTGAGCTTCTACATCTTTTTTATATCCCAAAAAAGAGATAGCAAGGACCGTACTTAACAACACTTTTTTTCTAAACATGATTTTTTTACTTTACCTAAAAAACGAATACTCGTTAAGGGTAATTTCAATTGATTATTATTCTTTAGGCTAAGTAACAAAGAGGTTAACCTTTCCCTGAGACTGGCGAACACTTAACCAATCTCAGGGAAGGGAAATAACCTTATGCTATAATTGACACTACACTATTACTTATATCCTAATTTAAGGGCATCGTACATACGCTGGTCCTTTACCACATTATTAGCTCTGTCCAACATAAAACCTATCTCCCACCAGAATGGCAGAATACCATTCGCTTTGGCCGTTTTGGTTGCAAAAGTTGTCCAGTAATCCACAGACTTGTTGTGCATATCCAGGTCCTTAGGAAGATAGTTGCTGTTAGTGGCGGCAGTCCTCCTCCACACTGCATATTCGCCCAGCACCACAGGGATACCTTTATCAACAAACTTCTGTTTCATCTTTGTAAATTCAGCAGTGATCGCATCCTCTTCTCCAGAGGTGGCGTTGCGGTCTGGCTCAATAATAGAATGATTCCCAGCCCCCCAGTAATAAACCATTTTACCCCAACTTGCATCTCCATCCGTTAGTATCGTAAATGTAGAAGGCGTGTAGTCATGCACCTCGACCATCAACTTGTTGGGAATATTGTCTGCTGGAAGCGTATTCATCAAATCATTAGTTTTAGTAGGATCAGTGCTTGGCCCCTGCACAACCAGCACCCGGTTACTGTTCCTGCCCCCGGTAGAGCGAACTGCATTAATAAATGTTTGGTGGTAACCATTGAGTATGGTCATCTGTTCTGCAGTACTAACCGCAGGTTCATTCGCGCCGGCAAATATAAGGTGCTCATCAAAATCACGCATGGTTGTTGCAATCTGCTCCCAAATCGCCTTTTGCATCGCATTAATGGAATCTTGCGATGCCTTATTGACATGATTTTCCAGCCAACCATTATCCCCGTGAGCATTCAGTATCACATACACATTATTGGCCACACAATATCCAACCACTTCTTTCACCCGCGCAAGCCATGCAGGGTCGATTTTTGCTTTGCTCCGATCGCTTAAATGACTCCAAACCCAGTTACAGGGAAGCCGTACAGAATTGAAACCTAAACTTTTTATATATTTCACATACGATTCGGTGATTTTACTATTCACCCACTCACCTTCGTTTGGCGACTCCATGGTATTGCCAAAATTTATTCCCATTCCCGTACTCATTTTTGCCGAGAGTTGCACGGCAGTACTGGTCATTCCAGTCATGTCTGGCGCTATGGGCGATGTATTATAACCTGGGTATAAGGTAGGGGCCTGGGTAACCGTTACCCTTCTTGCCTGGCCGTTTGAACAATTTATGAATAAAACACCAGAGCGGCCTGCCCCTGTACCATTTTGCGATAATGTTGTTAAATGAATAACAGTGCTGCCGCTTTTGCCTGATGTTGTACTTAATTGCAACCATGAATAAGCAGGATTGTCGATGCTCCAATCGGCATTCCCTGCAACGGTTATGTCCTGGCTTCCACCATCACCTGTAAAAGTTATGGTGGGTACACTAACTGTTAGTTGCGGATCCGGATTCTTCGTTTTTTTACAGGCGAATAAAGATATAACTGCAATAAGCAATATCAATATTGTAAAAGAATACTTAATTTTCATTTTGTCTTAATTTTAATCAGTTAAAAAGCCCCACGGCGATATGCTGCCGTGGGGCTGTAGGCTATTTAATTTTCACAACTCTCAAATTATCAACAGCGCCATAAAAGCTGGCTGCCGAAGTGCCATAGTTATGTATATATATGATGCACGAGGTATTTCCGGTATCACCAGTTAAATCGGCAATTTTGGTTAATGAAGCACCCATACCCTCGCCAAGCGTAGGATCTGACTTACGGAACGATGTTAAAGGAATAGTTACTGTTACCCACCCTTTTGTAGCGTACGGCACCGTTGTAGTAGCATTTTTTTGCCATGGTTCCCATCGAGCCATATAGCCATTTACTCCACTTACAATATCAACTGTAGTACCATTCCATGCTTTTGGGATACTTGCTTCAAATTTAAATGCCCAATGGCTAACTGAGTCAGTGATATTAGCTTGGGGCACCCACTGTGCTGCATTCATAGGTATGTTAGTAGTCCAGGGCCATCCATCGCCCTTGGCCAACCCACTAATATCCAATAACATATAGGTGCTTGAATTGCCAGGAAAATTAGCGTCCCCTTTAGTTTGTTTGCCAGCACCCCAGTATTGCCAATTAAAATTACTATCCCAATTGGATATGGAGCCTGTTGCTACATCATGTACATTGTACACGGTAGCAGCAGCGCCAAACTCTGTAGTAACAGATACCGGCCCGCTTTGCGTTAGCGTTGGCAAAACGAACCCAACAGAGCTCCCATTTTTTGATGATTTATAAGAAGTAACTGGCGTACCGGCAAAAGTTAGCGTTTGAATACCTTTAAGGTAGGTACCATAAATATAAACCGAATCACCCGGGTTGGCATTTTCGTTGGAAATACCTGTTATGACCGGGGTCGCAATTATTTTAAAATTCACCGTACCGCTCTTGGTGGTTACTGATACCTGATCATTGGTGGTTGCAGCCGGCATCAAAAATCCAATAGAAGCCCCGGCAGTGTCTAATTTAAACGACGGAATTGCTGTACCCCTATACGAAAAGCGTTGAACGAAAATCAGATTTGCGCCGTAAACATAAACCGAATCACCGGGGGCGGCAAATATATTGGAGATTGCCGCAACAGTGGGTGCTGCCGGGCCCAATTTAAAAGAAAAGGTTGTTGAACCTGCTCCTGTAACATATTTCACCGTATACAGCTTGGCAGTATCAATTGTTGAAAACTGTATGTAGGGGATTTGCACAACAGCACTGCCTGGCGCAAATAAAGCATTGTTAAAAGAGGCGGGAACCCCGTCAAAAGATATTTGAGTTGCATTTTGCAAATTCTGCCCGGTTATTACCACCCATTGACCCTTTGCCGCGGCGCTATGTAAAACCGTATCATTGGGTGAGGCTACATAACTTTTAATAGCCGCGATAACCGGGGGAGCACTGCTGCCGCCGTCGTTGTTCTTTTTACAAGCCGGTGATAAAGCCACGATCATGAATAAAAGCGGCAAAAAACACCGGCGTAAGTATGATTTCTTTTTCATAACAAATATTTTAAATGTTTTAATTAATAATAGGGTACCGGTGGCTGTGCCAATTTAGGGTCGGTGGTCAACTCTGATGACGGAATTGGCAACGTAAATGAATTGATAGTTGCCGGAAGCGTAACTGGCGGAGCAATAGTGTCTCTTGTAGCTGTTTTCGTTGCAGGGTCATAAGTAAACGAGATTCGCCCGTGAGTGGCATCCTGATCATTAAGAAACTTCACAGCGTTAGTAGGATCGTAATAAGAATACCTAACCAGGTCTATCCAATATTGTCCTTCAAAAGCAAGTTCAACCCTTCTTTCCGTACGCAGTAAAGCCGGGGTTATTGCAGTCACCATATCCACGCCGGCCCTTGTGCGCACAGCATTAAAATAAGTTATAGCGTCACCATCGCTTGTAGTTGCATTATTACCCAAAATAGCTTCTGCATATACCAGGTACACATCGGCCAATCTAAGAATTGCAACATGTTCGGGGGATGACCACATATCCATTGTTGGCGAATTGTTGTCTTTTTCGTTGCCAATAATGTGTTTTTTCAGGCCGGTACCTGTTGCTTTATAACCACCGGAGGCTTGAAGCAATTCGGGATAGAAATCTCCGTTGAGCATAATAGTGGCTTTGCGCCTTACCGTATCCTTAACAGAATACATTCGGTATAAATCATAGGTTGGCTGTAAAGATTGCCACCCACCTTGTTGTTGAGGAAGAAGAGTGTTGCTTGGTGAAAAATAACCTTGCAGAGCATTGCCATTTCCATAACCTACACCCGCGGCCCATTGAAGCGCGAACAATGACTCAGGGTTATCGTTGTTTTGCACCTTGAAAAGATCATAATAGCTGGGAAGCAAATTTAAGTTGCTGTTTTTACATACATTGCCCGCATACTTTTTGGCACTGTCAAGCAAAGCCTGATCGCGTGAACCGCTTTTGCCTACACCTGCCATCGTCAGGTATACTTTGCCAAGCATTCCCTGCGCCGACCAGGTAGTTACCCGGCCTTTTTCATCCGTTTTGGGAAGGTTTTGCGCTGCGAAGGTTAAGTCTTTAGCAACGAATTTATAAACATCTGAAACAATATTGCGATTAAGCAGCGGATCTTTTATCAGTTTGCTGTTGTCTTCAACAATTGGCACAGCCCCCCAGTATATCGCTAAATGATAATAAGCAACGGCACGAACAAATTTTGCCTCAGCTATGGCCGCATTTTTGTCTGATGCCGAAATAGACGAAGACGCCTGGGTCTGTATGGCATTAATAACGCCATTACATTGCGCTATAACATTGTACAAGCCAACCCAACCATTGGTCACCAGGCCATTTTGCGCGGTAATAGTGCGTGTAAAAAGCTGTACCAAATCGTTACTATACTGAAAGCTGCCGGTACCACTCAATACGTCGCCAAGCGGTATCAAGGCCCCATTGTTCCATTGCCACCACTCCGAACCGCCATACAGGCTTGCCGTAGCCAGCCGTAAATCGGAAGTGGTTTTGTAAAAATTAGTAGAACTGACCTGCGAGTTGGACGGGCGGTCCAAAAAACTCTTTTTACATCCGGCTATTGCTGCTGCACATAGCAGGATGACGATAATTTTGTGAATTGATTTCATAAACAAATATTTTAAATCGATAATCGTTTTATTATTTCAAGGTTATGTTTGCGCCAATAGTAAATACTCTTGGCTGCGGGTAATAACCGCCGTCCCAACCTGCCTGGAGCGGGTTCCACGAACCGATTTCGGGATCCATACCTTTATATTTTGTAATTACAAAGGCATTGGATACATTGGCATATACCCTAACAGAATGCACGGCTATTTTGGATAAAAGGCTTTCTGGCAAGCGGTAACCCAAGGTGATATTTTTGCACCGCAGGAATGAGCCATCCTCGATCATTAAACTATTAGGTCGGTTATTGCTGTTGGTATTGTCATTTCTCACGCCTACAATTGTTGTATTTGGGTTGGTAACATATACATTGTTAACATCTGTTGCAGAGCCGTTGTGATCTACCAGAGCCAGTTTCGCATAGTTTAGTACCGATGTGAAAAAAGTGGCATGATTTCCCGGATCGTTTTCCGGTATAGCCACTTGATTGAATACCTTGTTGCCATAACTGCCGCTGAAGAAAATATTCAGATCAAAATTTTTGTAGTTAAAGGTATTATTGATACCATACTGAAATTTGGGGATCGGGGAGCCCAAAAAGGTTTGATCTTTTGAGTCGATAACACCGTCGCCATTCAAATCCTTGAACATACGGTCGCCGTACCAGATCCCCCCGCCTGCTGAAGAAACCGGATAAGGATTGCCGTTCGCGTCAACAGGCCGGGCATGGTTTTGAAAATCACTTGGCTTTGAAAATATCCCATCAAATACATAGCCGTAAAATTCGCCAATGGGCTGGCCCACCACTGTTTTTTCAATGATATCGTTAATTACATAAGATTTTTGGCTTAAGTTGGCCTGGTCTCCACCTGCACCTAAACTGGTCACTTTGTTGTTATTTCGCGATATGGTAAAAGCAGATTTCCAGGTAAAATTTTTAGAAATAATATTGGTAGAATTGATTTGGAAATCAAACCCTTTGTTGCTTAGCGAGCCTACGTTGGCATAAGGCGCCTGCATGGATCCCGGCCCCCAGCCCGCTACAGTACCAGAGTATTCCGGAAGCGGCACCTGTAATAAAAGGCCGTTTGTTTCGCGATCATAAACATCTAATGAAAAACCTAACCGCCCATTCCAAAACGATGCGTCGATCCCGGCATTGTAGTAATCGGTTTTTTCCCACTTCACAGACGGATTTGCCAAATTGTTTTGAAACTGCGCTGTACCTGATAAGCCATTTGTCACCGATGCAAGTTGGGTTACAAAAGTATTGCCCGGTATGCCCTGGTTGTTGGTTAGCCCGTAACCAAGCCTCAGCTTCAATTCATTTATAGATTTTACACCTTTTAAAAACGCCTCGTTATTAATTTTCCAGGCAAAGCCCCCCGAATAGGTAGTAACCCAACGATTGCCGGCCGGAAAATTTGAAGAACCATCGTTCCGTATATTGCCGGTGAGCAGGTATTTATCATCCCATGAAACATTGACACGGCCGAACCAGGATTCCTGTGCAGAGCCGCCGGTGGGGGTTGATTGTGAATTATCGCCCGAGTTTGTGGCTGTGCTGGCGTCCCCTGAATTAATGGCCTGCACATTGTTTGAAGGAAAATTCCTTCGCGCACCGCTAACGTTTTCAAAAGTGCTTTCCTGCGATTCATGCCCTGCTAAAGCATTGAAATTAAGTTTATTGAAAGTATGGTTATAAGTTAAAAAATTGCGTATTACAATATAAAAATTCTGGCCGGCGGCAGAGGAACCGTAGTTAGGGCTGGGAGTACCTTTACCAAAACTATAAGTTGGTGAAAACTTATCTTCTGTATTAAAATCGAAATTACCGGATAGTTCATTTCGCAGCGACAGGTCTTTGGTAAATTGTATTTCGGCATACACATTGCCAAATATCTGGTTTCTCTTTTTTTGGTCTTTTATAATTTTAGCCAATGCCACCGGGTTGGCAACAGGTTGTACCCAACCGGCGGGGTCGGTAACACCGCCAAAGGAACCATCAGAGTTGGTTACCGGAATATCGGGGGTAATGCTTAGCGCGGTATTGATTACGCTACTGGAAGTTGAATTTACATTTTCATTAATATGCGCCAATTGAAGGCTGGTCCCTATTTTTAGCCAATTAGTGGTTTTGTTATCTAAATTAAGCCTTACGGAGTACCTGGTAAAATCAGATCCAAGGGCTATCCCTTCCTGGTTAAAATACGAGGTTGATAGTAAATATTGGGTTCTGGCATCGCCGCCGCTTACCGTAAGTGTGTGATTCATCATCGGAGCCTTCCGGAATAATTCATTTTGCCAGTTGGTACCGGGGCCCAGGTATTGAGGATTGGCAAATTGGGGCCTGGTATCAAAGCCCCAGGCAATGCCCCGGGCATTAATGATAGTAGCAAACTGCGGCAAATTTACTGTAGGAAGCCGCTTGGTTATTTCCTGGTAACCGGTATAGAAATCATAAGTTATCTGCGGTGGTCCGGCTTTACCCCTTTTTGTAGTAACAACCACTACGCCATTGGTTGCCTGCGAACCGTATATGGCTGTTGCCGAAGCATCTTTCAATACATCTATTGATTCAATTTCGGCAGGATTGATGCTATTTAATGGATTAGAACCGGTACCCGGATCACCCACGGGTGGAATAATAATACCATCTATGACGTACAATGGCGAATTAGAGCCGCTTATTGAAGACACGCCACGTATTTGAATAGATACTCCACCACCAGGCTGACCCGACACTTGTTGAACCACAACCCCTGCAACTTTGCCCTGCAGGGCCTGGTCAAAAGTAGTTGGTTGCGTTTGGCGCAAATCGGTTCCTGATATGGAACTGATAGAACCCGTTACATCTGGCCTCCGCGCTTTAGCATAACCAATAACAACAATCTCGTTCAAATTGCTGGATGTTGAATTAAGCCTGACATTAATTGCACCGGCCTGCTTAACAGTTATCTCCCTTTGTGCATAGCCTAAAAAGCTAAAAATGAGTACTTTGCCCGGCTCAGCGGCTATGGTATAACTACCATCAATGCTGGAGATAGTGCCCAGGCCCGTCCCTTTAATCTTAATGCTTGCGCCTGGTATGGGCTGATCATCGTCGACACTTGTTATTTTGCCCGTAATATTTACGGTTTGTGCATGGGCAGAAAAATAAAGGAATATGCCCGTGATGATTAATGAAATCTGGTATTTCACTCTTCTTTGTAAATTTTTATCCATCTTTTAAAAGGATTTTAAGGTTTGATAATTGGTTCATTGGTTTTTGGTTAGTAATTAATTGGCTTTTATTTCATTCATAATTGTTTTGTTATCATATTTTTAAATAGCCCAAAAAAACTTTGAAAACTACTTTACTGTTAGCTTCTTCACATGAAACCGCTGCCCGAACAATCAGTTAAAAAACTTCAGGTGCAGTCAGGTGCATGCTTACTAATTCAAAAAAGTCAACTGTTGGTCCTATTGGTTATTGGTGAAATAGTGTTTAAAAGCAACATCTTTAAACACATTGCTTTGAACTTATATTCTGGGGGATGAAACTATGATTGTTAAAAAGAAAGGAATACCGAATTTGATAATGAATACGGGCCAAAATGTTAACCACCGTACAACATCCTAAAAATCAACATTTTAAACCACTAAAAAACACTCCGATTTCATGATTTTTTTATTTTTTTGCGAAATATTGACTTCAATGACAACAAATTGGGAGTAATTGGCCGTCATAACGCGGACAAGAAGGGACCGGCAATAATTGGTTAAATTTAATTAACTGTTCTTTTCTTCCAGTTTTTGTTGGCGAATTGAACTGACATAGGTAGAGGGAGGGATGTTATACTCATCCTTAAATGCTTTTGTAAAATATTTGGGCGAATTAAAGCCGACTTCGTAGCCAATCTGACTGATCGTCATTTGGCTGGTCTCAAGTAAATACACCGCTTTTTTAAGTCTTATAGAACGGATAAAGTCAACAGGCGACTTACCCGTAAGCATTAAAACTTTTTTATAAAGCGATACCCGGCTCATATTCATCTTGCTGCTTAATTCTTTTACCGAAAGGCTTTCGTTTACTATATTCGATTCTATATATTCAACAATACACCTTAACAGTTTTTCATCTTCATTTTCTAAAGGAGTTTCCTGCAATTGCACATCCATCTGCTTTTTGTACGTGCGCTTATAGGTGTCCCGAAGGGTTAAGATATTTTTGATTTTTGAAAGCAATATTTCAAAATTAAAGGGCTTTGTCATGTAATCATTAGCGCCAATTCCCAGGCCCTTTATCTGCTCTTCGTCACCAGTTAAAGCGGTTAACAGAACAAGAGGAATGTGCGAGGTACGTTTGTCCTTCTTTAGTTTTTTGCACAACTCAATTCCTGTCATCTCGGGCATGTTAATATCGCTTATAATAATATCAGGATGTTGCGATAGGGCCTTTTGCCAGCCCTCCCTCCCATTTGAAGCTTCGATTAAAATAAACACATCTTTTAAATTGTCTTTCAGGTAAAAGCGAAAATCATCGTTATCCTCCACTAAAAGAACCATCGGCTTTTTATTTGATCGCGGCTCTTTGACAACACTTTTATCTTCATTAGGAGCAACTTCGTTTGCGCTATCAATGTCATCGTCTGATGGCAGGTCCGTTTCCCAACTGTTATAAATAACAAACGGTAGTTTAACGGTAAAACAACTGCCGCGATCGGGCTCACTCTCTACTGTTAATTCTCCTCCGTGCATCTTCACAAACTCGTGCGTAATTGCAAGGCCAATGCCGCTGCCCTGGTTAATCATCGACTCCGGAATATCGTGTTGAAAAAACCGCTCGAAAATTTTACCTTGTTTTTCAAGCGGGATACCAATACCTGTATCAATCACCTTAATTTCAAGCGGAGCGTCGCCAGTTGCGCTATCTACATTAAGCAAGACGCTTACCTGGCCGCCAGGCAGTGTAAATTTAAAGGCATTTGATAGTAGGTTAAACAATATCCTTTCTATCTTATCATGGTCAAAATCAGTAAACAGTGAATCAATCGTGGTATCAAAAATAAAATCTATTTCTTTTTGTTCAGCTATATCAGTAAATGAAAGGTATATCTCGTTGATGAACTTCACCATATCCCCTGGCTTCCTATGTAGTTTCAACTCCTGAACTTCCATCTTCCTAAAATCAAGCAATTGGTTTACCATGTTCAACAATCGCCTGGCGTTTTTTCCTATCATGCCCAGCTGTTGTTTCTGTTCCTGATCAGCGCGGGTAAGCATTTTTTCGACCGGTGCCATGATCAGCGAAATCGGCGTCCTGAACTCGTGACTTACGTTGGTCAAAAATTTTGTTTTCAGTTGATCAAGATCTTGCATACGCTTAACCTCCTGACGCTCCTGTTCTATTAATAATTTTGCTTCCTGTTTTTCTTTCTCTGCTATAAATTTTTCTTTCTCTGCTATGAATTGTCTCTTTATTTTTTGTATTCCGCGCCGGCGTATAAAAAAGAGGGTCCCGGTTATCAGTAACAGGTAAATGACATAAGCTAAAGTAGATTTCCAGAACGGGGGCAATACCTTTATTTTTAATTTTATATAGCTGGGTTTCCATTTTCCCTCCCGGCTAAGAGCCCTTACCTTAAAAGTATAATTGCCTCCGTCAAGGTTGGTGTAGGTAGCTTTCCGGATAGCATTGTTTGCTGTAAGCCACCCTTTATCAAAACCTTCCATCATATACTGATGCGTTATTTTATTGGGGTTAAAGAAATTTATGGCGGCAAATTCAATGGTAAATACATTTTCGCTGTGGTTCAGCGTTATTTCCTGTGTGGCCGAAATTGCTTTAGATAATATAACGTGGCCGTCAACTTCTTCATTGGCTGCTATACTTTTGTTGAATAGCTGAAAATCGGTGAAAATTAATTTAGGCTCATCGGTATTCGGATGTATACTCAATGGATCGAAAATATTAAAGCCGTGAGAGCCGCCAAATACCAATTCCCCTTTATTAGTTTTTAAGGCTGTAGATACGTTGAACTCTCTTCCCTGCAGGCCATCTGTTTCATCAAAGCTTTCAAATTGAAACTTATATGTGCCGTTGCCGGGTGTCAATGTTATCCGGCCCAGCCCGTTTGATGTACTTAACCACATGGCCCCGCCCTTATCCTCTAATACCCTCGAAACCTGGTTATCGGGCAACCCGTCCTTTTTCATCAGCGAGATGAAACGGTTTGTTTCGGGGTTCAGTATGCTTAGTCCGTCCCTTGTCGCTATCCACATCAGGCCGCGGCTGTCCTGCGTGATATTATGGATGTCATCATTGATCAAACTGTTAGGGTCGTTTTTCTTTGTATTATAATGTATAACGCCACGCCCATTTTTTAATATTTTATCTACCCCAAAGTATCCTCCTACCCAGAGATTACCTTTGGTATCCTCAAAGAGTGCGGATATATAAGGCGACCTGATATCCGTTTGCTTAAAGGGAGACGAAAATATTTTTCTGTCTCTGTCAAATATTTGCAAACCTGCCGCAAAAGTGCCTATCCATAACCGGTTTGACGAATCTTCCAGGATATTCCACACCCGGTCATCAGCAATGCTCGTGGGTACCTTGTCATCATGCTTATAATGAATAAATTTTCTCCCGTCAAAATGGTCAAGCCCGCCAAAATAGGTTCCTATCCATAACTGCTGGTCATGATCGATACATAAGCTTACAATAATATCACTGCTGAGGCTGTTCGGGTTTCTCCGATCGTGTTTATACTGGGTAAACCTGCCTGTTTTGCGATCAAAATAAATTAAACCGCCACCATTGGTCCCAATCCATAGGTCGCCCTTTTTATCTTCTGCAAATTTATTAACATCTTCAAAACTAATGCTCGTGGCATCTGAGGCAAAGTGCCTGTAGAGCGGGAACCTGATAATATTTTTATGATAATAGCTTACCCCCTCTTTAAGAGTACCAGCCCACATAATGCCAGTGTTGTCTTTGTAAAGCAATACAGTGTTTTGTCCCAATGATTTCGGATCATCTTCCCTATTTAATAAATAAGTAATTTTCCCACTTTTTTTATCCAATAAGTTTACGCCGCCATGATCGGTGGAGATCCACATAAGGCCGTCGTCGGCCTGAATAATACTAATAATAATGTTGGATGTAAGCGGTGTCTCTGACGATTCTTTGGTGATGTACCGAAACCGGCCCGTACGGCGGCTGTAATAATAAACGCCGGAATCCATATTGGGGTTAAACATCCAGAGATCGCCTTCCCTGTCGATAGTTACCGAATAGTTCCTGCCCTTATTATTAGCTGCTTTTTTAAAAATATCGGTATGGTACGTAATTGCATTTCGTTTTACATCAAATAGCTCTACCACGCCATCGTTATAAGCTAGCCATAAATTCCCGCTTGCATCCTGCTCCATGTCTGTAACAGAATTTGAATATAATGATGGGTTGGAATTACGGTGATGATAATAACGCGTGGCAGTTTTTTTCAGCTCATTATACCTGTAAAGGCCGGAATCGGGACGCAAAAACCAGAAGTCGCCTTTGCCGTTGTGAAGTATCTTGGAAACGAACGGATACTCGGGAAGTTTGAAAGAATAGGCCACTGACGATACATCATTGTTAAACTGCTCCGTTTCTGGGTCATAAAAGGAATATCCGCTTGGGGTTGCTACCCATAATTTTTTGTCAGGCCCTTCATAAATATTAGTTATGTAATCCTCCTTTATGGTGTTTTTATTATTTCCGTCATGCTTAAATACTTTAAAAGTATAACCGTCGTAACGGTTAAGTCCCGATGCCGTACCGAACCACATGAAGCCTTTGGGATCTTTAAATATGCAATTAACCTGGTTGTGAGACAGTCCGTTGCCCGTATTGAGCCGTGAAAACTGGTACTGGCTGTTTTGCGCAAAATTTTTCGTGTAAGCAAAAAACAACACTGAAACAACAATATAAAGTTTTACGCGCATTAAAATTTAGTTGAGATCTTCGAAATCAGGAGCCTGGCCCTTGGCAAACCGGTACATCTATATAGCATAAAAGTAAGATAAATTCGTAATTAACCAGATAAAAGTGGCAATTCCTTTATTTGATCAACGGAAAACAAATAACCTACCTCTGGAGCAAACGAGCTGCCGATATTATGGTACGGACCATGCCTGAACTTACAGTAAAATAAAGCTTGTTAAAGGTTGTCGTTTAAAAAAAGTGGTGAAACACTCTTAGTTACAGTTTATTAAGCAGTTAACACAGATTCTCTACACCATTTTATAAATTCTACTTCAGATAAGACAACTGTTTATACAAAACACCTACAGAACCCACGATTTTTCCTTAAAAATTAACATTTACCTCCCTATTTTCTAACTTTTACATCCCATCATTAGATTATCTCTTCTGTAGTTTTACTACTCAATTAATAAACCTGGTACCAATTCAACTATTGCTCACTAAATCATGACCGCTGTTCTAACGGCTGTATTATGTTGACTTTAATTGCATTGTTTTCATTAATTGTACTTCTCCTTTCTGAAAAACAAGATTTAACCAATTAAACAAATAAACCGGTTCAGGCCCGTTTTATCCTATCGAAAAATGAAACTAATGTTAAACTCTGCCTTACGCGGAATGGCAACTGCCTTATCATTGATCTTTTTAATACCCCGTTGGTGCAGGCAGTTATCAACATAACTGCCTGCACCAATACCTGTATAAAACTTAAAGGTAATGATAAATATATCGTCGATTTGCCTGGCTGTCTGCCACTTTCACACGCAATTAACCAATTTATTAATAAAGGCAAATTTAAATGCCGCCAGTTTAACCATTTTTTTATGAAGAAAACTTTAAGTTATTTTTTATGCATTCTTGCAATCCCGGCATTGACAAGGTGTACGAAGCCACAAATCGCTTCTCCGGATGTTAAACCGCTTGCTAAAACGAGTACCAAAACGCTGACCGCCACCAGCTATCCAAGTTACAACATTTCGCCGCTTGCACCTGATCAAACCGGGATGGCCAGTACAGCAACTCAAATCGCTGCAAATATGACGGTAGGTATTAATATTGGCAACACAATGGAAGCCCAATATAACGAAAACGGGTGGGGAAACCCCAATATTACCCAGGCACTCATTGACAGCTATAAACAAAGGGGGTTTAACGCCATAAGGATTCCTTGTAATTGGAATTGGTCACATGTACCAGATTCAACAACTGCAAAAATAGACCCGGCCTGGCTTGCCCGTGTGCAGCAGGTTGTGCAATACTGCGTTAACGATGGGATGTATGTGATATTAAATATACATTGGGACCACGGATGGCTGGAGCTCAATTGTACAACCACCGCGCAGGCGGCCGTTAATGCCAAACAAAAAGCACTTTGGGAACAAATTGCAACACAAATGCGTGGTTTTGATCAACACCTGCTTTTTGCCAGCGCGAATGAACCTAACGCAACGGATACCACGGGGATGAGAGTTCTGCTTTCTTATCATCAAACTTTTATCAACGCGGTGAGGTCAACCGGCGGGCACAACAGTTACAGGACACTGGTTATCCAAGGGCCCAAAGGAGGTGATATTGTTTATACGAACAATCTGATGAACACTATGCCAACAGATCCGGCATCCAACCGTTTGATGGTGGAAATCCATAACTACACTCCCTGGAACTTCTGTTTGTTGGACGCCGACCAATCATATGGTAACAGGTTTTTTTATTGGGGCTCGGGATATCACACCACCTTCGATGTTGCGAACAATCCGACCTGGGGTGAGGAATCGACCATTAGCGAAAATTTCCAAATGATGAAGACAAAATTCGTTGACCATGGCATCCCGGTAGTAATGGGCGAGTTTGCAGTAATGGACCGAAATCTTGCGGGAGACTCTTTAAACTTCAATCTTGCTTCCAGGGCGTATTGGTATAATTTTTGTATGCACCAGGCATTGGCAAACGGGATACTACCATTTCTTTGGGACACCGGGTCTCTTATTAATAGATCGACTTACGCCGTAAAGGATCAACGGGATTTAGCGGCCCTTGTACAAGGGGCACAAACCGGCACATCCCCGGCATTTCAGGTTGGTAGTGTGTACCAAATCATCAATAGGTATAGTTTTAAGCCTTTGGAGATCGGTGGCTGGGCAACTGCTAATGGGTCGCTGGCAGATCAATGGGATTATGTAGCCGGAGCAAATCAGCAATTTAAAGTGCAAGCTGCGGCAAATGGCAGCTACCTGTTAACGCCTATGCATGTTGGCGGGAAGTGTTTGGAGGTATGGGGTTGGTCTGGCGCTAACGGGGGTGCCGTGGATATGTGGGATTATACAGGCACAGGCGGAAATAATCAAAACTGGTTAATTCAGCCAACCTACGATGGATTCTATAAAATCATAAACGTAAATAGCGGAAAAGCCCTGGAAGTTACTTTAGGGACTGATGCCGCAGTTCCATTCAGAAATGGTAGCGCAGTCGACCAACTTGATTACTTCGGGGGCAAAAATCAGCAATGGGGATTTGTGAAAATATAAGTTAAATACAAAGTAATCAATTAAGTATTTTCACAAAATTGCCAAAAATCTCTAATGCCTCTGTTTTAAATGAGGTGTTAGAGATTTTTTGTTAGATATTGATGGTTTGAATGACTTGTGCCGATCAGATAGCCGGGGCTTTCATAAAAAGCCCGCTTGGTCTGTTGTATTTTTATCGAAAATCTGCCCCGAGGGCATAAAAAAGCCCTTTTACTACTGTAAAAAGGCTTTTTAGAAAAGGGGTCGCAAACTGGGCTCGAACCACTTATTTATAACGGCAACCTCCGAATTTTTCAGGCATATAAACTAAAACTTTGATAAGTCGTTAATTAAGCATATTGTAATTTTATGCCTTCAGACACCTATTTCAAATTCCGTGGCCGCTTTGAGTTATCTCCTCATCGTTACGATATCGGCTGGCCGATATTTACAGACAGGATTTTCGGTTTAAATTTCTTTGTGGATAAGATCTATAAAATCAGGGAGGATGAATATTCCCCGTTTTACAATTACCAATTAAATCATTACCTCGAAGAGAACGCCCACCAGGAGGAAGCTTTTTTTGATCATGTTTATGATATCATAACCAATAGGGTCAAATTCTATAAAGGCTTAAAGCCGTCCGGTGGCGCCTATGCCAAAGGATTGATTTTTACAGGTAAACTGGAAGTATTTCTGACATTTCTTAAAAGTATTGATCAGTGGCATAAGACACAACCATTGGAATCGGTTATCAGCGATAAAAACAAACGGATCGACCAGTTAGAGGCAAGAATAAAAGAATTGGAAAGCCAGATTAAAGAATTCACTAAATATGAAGCCGGTGAGAAGATCGTCATTAGTAAAGACGGCATCCCGGTGTTTATCGACCTGATTGATCAGGTAAGGGAATTGAAGTTGCCGAATGGTAACAAGTTGGTGAACAGCCAAACGGCAAGCCCCTGGTATAAACTGCTCGCCAAGAATTTTCTAAACGGCGACAAACCCATAGCTATCGGTACCGCCCAGAACTATTTTCCTGCTGACAAGGTTAACCCGCCACCGAAATACACGA
The DNA here is from genome assembly GCF_056406855.1 of Mucilaginibacter sp. P1_A3. Lineage (NCBI taxonomy): Bacteria > Pseudomonadati > Bacteroidota > Sphingobacteriia > Sphingobacteriales > Sphingobacteriaceae > Mucilaginibacter > Mucilaginibacter sp. P1_A3. The sequence goes on along the minus strand of NZ_JBFTZJ010000020.1, from coordinate 4,420 downwards.
TCATCGCTGAAAAAGACAAGCTCTTCAAAATTATCCAAAAGCCTAAGAAATAGGCTTTTGTCTTTTTATCTGTGACCAAACGCCTCCAATGGTCATTCATTTTGCCCTTTTTGCTTTCACATTTGCCTCCATACTGTTCAACGGCACGCTTTGTATCTGGGGATTGAACAGCTAACTGCTGCGCGTTATGATCTAGCGCCTATACCGGGAAGGTGCGGATTATAATTATCCAAAGTAGGGATAAACTTTCCTGCAATGCAAAGTACTTGCAGGTATTTAGAATAACGATTAAAACAAGGAGGAACATATGAATGTGGAACTAATCACCAAAGGGGATTTACAGGAATTTAAAAGCGATCTGTTAAACGAGATCAAGAGGATTATACAGCCGGGACAGGCCAGCACCAAGAAGTGGCTAAAAAGTGTAGAGGTAAGAAAGTTGCTGGGCATATCACCCGGCACGCTTCAAAACTTACGGATCAACGGTACGCTGCGATTTACAAAAGTCGGCAGCATCATGTACTACAAACTGGAAGACATCAACAAGATCCTGGAGGGTGAGGGCAAATGAAGTTGCAGAAGGACATTGTTAAAAAACTGGCAGGCTATGCCAGCTTGGTCAGGCGCATGGAAAAGGATAACCGGCTGCTGCCAACCCACCTTAGCTTATTCACGGGTTTATTTGTTTGCTGGCAGCGCAACGGCTTCACAAGTCCATTTGGTGTGACCCGAAAAACGCTCATGGCGTTTTCCAAGGTCGCCTCCATCGCAACGTATCACAAGTGTATCAAAGAACTCGACGAATATGGTTACATCCGCTATCAACCCTCTTATCATCCCAAACTCGGCAGCCAGGTTTACTGGCCTGTCGGTTGGGCGGTATAGCCCGATACTTTGTATCGGTATAGTTATATATCGGGCTATCCTAATAGCTGCATATCGGAATAACTGGTTATTCCGATATATGGATAGACAGATATCCAGCTATATAAATTCGGTGCAGCCAAAGGGCTGCACCGGTAATGATTTGCATTGCAAATCAGGAAGAAAGCGGCGGTCGCTTCGCGAAAGCGGAGGGAGCGAGCGGAAGTCGGGCACACCCGACTTTTTCCGCTCGCCCTGCGGGGCAGAGCCGATTCGCGTATACCTCCGGTATACTTTACCCCCCGCTTAATACGATAGATAATGGTTTTGGTATACCTGGCGGTATACTGAATTTTAATAAACAATAGGTAGCATGACAAAGGATGAAAATGTAAAGACCATCAGGTTCCCGGTGAAAACAGATGAAAAACTGCAAACGATTGCTGGTAAAAACGGGCTAACGAAACTTGATCTTTTTATTTATATGGTGGATTATTTCTACAAGAGCAAGAAAGATCCCAGGGATCTGAATGATGACTTATTGAAAAATGCGATCAATAAAAAGACGGATAATATCGTGGCATTTATCAAGACACAAGAACAGGAATTATTGATCCCGATAAAGAAAGATGCGGAACGAATGACTGCTAACCAGTTGAAGATCGTTGATTTTTTCAATAGGCATATCATTAAACATAATGATGAGCAAAGTGCGGCTTACCAGGACCAACTAAAGCATATTGGGCAGATCGCAGGTTACCTGAAAGAGCTGAATAAATTACAATATGAAAAAACGGTGCTGAAGAAAAGGTTTTCGGACATCTTAGAATTTTATATTAAACAACGGGAACAGATGGGAACATTTACCAAGCAGGCCGAAAAGGACGACCTGATCAAACATATTAGGGAGCAGGTTAAAAACCTGTGAGCAGTTCATAAACAAGTAAACGATAAAATCGGCCTGCTACGAATATCAATAGAGGATAGAATAATAAAGAAAGTATAACAAAAACACAATGCATGTCAATATCACTAAAAGCGAAACCGGGAATAACAAAGGAAGCAGCGGACAGCTGGTTGCTTATTTGGAGAAAGAAAACAGGGTTGCAGAACAATTGAATAAAGATTACCAGCCGGAGTACTGGTTTAACCAGGAAAATAATACCATACAGCCTTATGAAGTGAGGCAAATCATTGACGGCAATATCGCCAAGTTATCCAAAGATGATGCGAAGTTTTTCCTGATCAATATCAGCCCGAGTGAAAAAGAGATCCTTTTTTTGAAGGATCAATATGGGGAGGAAGGTGCTAAGGAACAATTGAAAGATTATGCAAACACAGTGATGGACGCTTATGCAAAGAATTTTAAACGCAACAGCGTTAATGGTAATCAGGACCTGGTTTATTTTGGCAAGCTGGAGAACCACAGGTATTATACTTATAAAGATCTGGAAGTACGGAAAGGCCGTGCTAAGAAGGGTGATATCAAACCGGGAGAACAGATGCACGTGCAGGTCATTGTAAGCCGGAAAGATGCGAGTAACAGCATTAAGTTAAGTCCTTTGAATAATTCTAAGGGAACCAATGCGGAACACAGCCAGAAGGTCGGGCAGTTTGACCGGGTTGCTTTCAAACAGGCAGCGGAGAGCTTGTTTGATCAAACCTTTGGTTATGACAGGGAGATCGGGGAATCATTCCATTATGCGAATACCCTCAAGCATGGAACTTACGAGGACAAGCAGGAGGTAAAAGAGCAACTAAAGGCGGAGCATACGTTCAGGTTAGCAAATCAGCAAAGTTACCAGGGCAAAGGCATTTTGGGTACATTGTTAAACGAAGGGCAGAACATGGGTGGAAGTCCGCCAACACCGGATGACGCTAAAAAGAGGAAGAAAAAGAAGCGTGGTTATTCCCAGGGGCCGACAAGGTAGAGATCAAGGTTTGTTTTCAGACCACCATAGCCGTTAACTTAAGGATTGAATATGTCATGAACGATCTGAAAAGCAGCTTTTTTTCCTTTTTTGGGTTCGATAAGGATGTGTTTAATAATTGGGAAGATGAATATTTCGCACCAGTCTTTGAAAGCCAAGCTGCCTTTTATCACTTTTCTTAAAGCATATCCATATTGCCGGACTTGTTTAAAGAACTTCCACATAGAGCAGGCATAGCCTGGCGACCCTTTCCGAATAACGGTATCGATACATCGGAAGACTTTCCAGTTGAGTAATATCCATATGAATTTGGCGATCAACTGGCACTCCAGCCTGTCCTTTTTAACTGCCTTTATCTTATGCACATCAAGTAACGACTTCCATGTTTTGAAGACTAATTCTATTTGCCACCTTAAGCGGTACAACTGAATAACGGCTGCTGCATCAAGCATTTCTTTGGTGGTATTGGTAATGAATATACTGAATTTACAACGCACTTTATACTCATTAGTAATTCCTCTTTTCTGTGTTTTTGCCTTTTGCTGCGCTTTTCTTATTCGTTCTGTCCATACATGCTCAGGTACCGGAAAAGCAATCAGTCGGCAATTAATGGCATCTTTACCTGTTCCAATAGTAACCATCGTTTCAAAAGGACTGTCACTACCCCGCTTTTTTTGATATAACTTTACCCAGTCAATCGTTTCTCCACTACTGCACTGAACAAACTTTACCTGAGGGTGTGGCCTGTTCAGAAAAAAAGCCTCTTCCTTAATTATTCTGGCAAGGTATTCCCTGGTTACAAACGCCAGATCACGGATGTGCAGTTCATCTTTACAAATCTGGTCCAGCGTTTTTTTCGAATGACTTTGATCGTTTTGTGTTGCTTTAGTTAATTCGAGGTTCTCCCAATTTCCATGCTTCAGGTCAAATGAATACTGGATGTTCATGATAGACGATATTCCGAAATTTCCAAAGCCCGGATAATCTTCCATAAACCTCCCGGGCAGGGTAAACTTAGAGGAATCAGCAATCAGCACCCGTGAAAAAGGCTGCCAATTGTCTGGCTCGCCACAATCCAATTTTAAAGCCATTTGGGTTGCAAGAACCGATTTCAGAAAATGCAGGCTCCTTGTATTAAAACGTTTGTGCAATCCAACTTTACTTAATGATTTTTGGTGTTGCTGCGCCAGATCATTGCAGCAATCTTGCAAACTAAGCTGACTGTGGTCAAAATCACTAAACATTAACGTGTCGATAAACTCCGCCGGTTTTAGCTTAGATACCCGTTGTTGAAAGCCACTTTTGCGGGCAAGCTCAAAAAGTTTACAAGGATCAATAACTGACCGTATACCATCTTGTAGGTCGGGTACATGATCAGTAATAAATGTGTTTTGTTTGAAAGTAAAAGGCGCTTTTCCCCTAAAAAAAATAACCTATTTAATTTTTTTCTTACTATATTTATATAAGAAAAGGCGGTAAATGCCTCGAAAACATACCGCCTTTTTATAAATATAAAAACTATACAAATATGGGAAAATCTAAGTGGTTTTGCCCAAAGGCGAAGCCCCGTCCGAGTAATATCCTAAAAAATATTTTTGAAAATTTCTTAAGTTAACGGCTATGGT
>NZ_JBFTZJ010000019.1:0-59388 GCF_056406855.1 Mucilaginibacter sp. P1_A3 | reverse complement strand
CCGCAAACCAACGGCAAGGTGGAACGCTTTTGGAGGACCCTTAAAGAAGACCTTATTGAAGATACCGATTTCGACAGCTTTGAAGAGCTGGAAGATGAACTCCTCAAATATCTTGTTTATTATAACTGGGAACGACCACATCAGGGCATCAATGGTAAAAAACCTATCGATATGGTCACCCTAAACAACAAATAAAAATACCTGATTCTGTTACCGAATTACTAAACCCTTACAGCAATGACGCGTGGGTATGTGCTTCATATCTCCTATTTATAACATTACGTTTTTTAAAAAAGTAGTTTTATATTTAACGTGTACATAAACAAGACCAAATAAACATTTATATATCAGGGTGAAATTTTTACGGGCGATAATTTCGGTCTTTATTTTGCTGTGCTGTAGTTTAGGTGCCGGTGCTCAGGGCGGCTTTTCAAACCAGGGAACCGAGTTTTGGACGGTTTATATGGATCACATTACTCCCCCAACAACAACAGATCCTAATGGTAATGTGAGCAAAATGAACCTTTATATTACTGCAGATGTTAATACCACAGTAAACGTTTCTATTGCCGATGGCTCTTTTTCTGAAAACTATGATGTAACTGCCAGGGGGATACTTACAGTTACCATACCGGCAAGTGCCTTTATTGATCAGCAAGGTTTTTCAACTAAGGGAATCCATATCACTTCACAAAAACCTATAGCCGTATATGCCCATATTTTTGCGCAGAGTGTTTCGGGCGCAACGCTTTTGCTGCCGGTAAATGTACTTGGTAAGGATTATGTATCTATTAATTACACGCAGTTATCCAATGCTCTCCTAACAGAAAAAAAACCGTCCTATTCCACATTTGCAGTTGTTGGCACCGAGGATAAAACTACCGTTGAAATAACACCCACCACATATTTACTCGACGGAGAGGCCCCGGGAAAACCTTTCACCATCATTTTAAACAAAGGCCAGGTATACCAGGCGCTTGCCGTTAATGATCTTACTGGTACACGCATCCGCACAATAAGCACGCAGGCCGGCTCTTGTAAAAAGGTAGCTGTGTTTTCCGGGAGTTCAAAAATACTCATAGGTTGCAACACCGTAAATAATACCTCTGATAATCTTTTTCAGCAGGTATACCCAACGGCTTCCTGGGGGAAGAATTATATAACAGCGCCATTAAAAAGTCGCAATTATGATGTTTTCAGGATTGTATTGAGCGATCCCAATACCATTGTAAATTTAAACGGGCGTAATATTTCGCCATCTGAATTTTCCGGAGGGCTTTATTACGAATTTAATTCAAATACCCCCAACGTTATTAGTGCCAATAAACAGGTACAGGTTGTTCAGTATGCGGTAACACAATTTAAAACTATTAATTGCGTGGATGCAAACCTGGATACGGGCGATCCGGAAATGATATACCTTAACCCACTTGAACAAACGCTTGATCATGTCACCTTAAATTCAACGGGTAATTTCAGAATCATTTATAATTTTATTAATGTGATTATTAAAACGAGCGCGGTGCCCACTTTTGCGCTCGATGGCAATCCTTATACTAATTTTGTGCCTGTGGCGGGTAATCCTGCTTATTCATATGCACAAATTGAGGTTAATAAGGGCGTACATCATATTAGTGCTTCTGATGGTTTTAATGCCATAGCCTATGGCTTTGGCACAGCCGAATCATACGGTTATGCCGCCGGGGCCAATCTAAAAAACCTTACCGAGTTTATAGCTCTTAAAGATCCTCAAAAAAGTACAACGCAGCTAAATGGGTGTACAGATGCAACTTATAAATTACAGTTAACCCTGCCATTTAAAACAACCAGTATTAAATGGGATTTTAAAAATGGCACCACTTTTCTCGATAATAATCCAATTGTTAAATCAACAACAGTTAAAGGAGATCAAACACTCTACTCGTATGAATATCGGGATGATAAAATTTACGCGACAGGAAATTACAGCGTGGTAGCAACTGTATTTAACCCGGTTGCCGATGAGTGCGGTTCAAATGAGGATGTTGAACTTGATTTTAACATTTCATCGCTACCGGTCACAAAATTCAATTTCGTGGGCTCATGTTTAGGTGATGCTACCGTTTTTAAAGATGTATCAGAAACCTTTGGCCGGGAAACCAAAACCTGGCTTTTGGATTTTGGCGATGGGCATTCTGATGTTGTACAAAATCCATCGCACGTTTATGAGCACGCCGGTAATTATAATGTGAGGCTTACTATTACCAACGAAAACGGTTGTGAGGATGTGTCAGATCCGGTGGTTGTTAGCATCACAAATTTACCCGTTGCTAATTTTGATTTTTTGTCCCCCTCCTGCGCAGGGCAGGACATTACCTTCACAGATCACTCTACAAGCGCTGATGGTGTCATTACAAAATGGCTTTGGGATTTTGGCGATGGTGCTGCCATTGTTCAAAAGTCTGATAATAATCAATTTACACATCTTTATGAGGCTCCAGGTATTTATACCGTGAAATTATCCGTGGTTAATGCAAATGGCTGTGTGGGCTTGCCTCAAACCAAAACAATAACCATAAGTGATTTGGCTGTAGTTGATTTTATTTTGCCTGATGCCTGTGTTGATGATATTGTTCAGTTTAAAGATAATAGCTCCATTACAGACCATAGTGAAGCCGGTTTTACTTATGAGTGGAATTTTGGTGATATGCATGCCAGTGCCGCAAATAATTCATCTACCGAAAAAAATCCAAGGCATCATTATACCGAGGCGAGGAGTGACTACCAGGTTACTTTAAAAGTTACAACTAAATATGGCTGTGTGTACACCAAAACCCAAACTTTGGTTGTTAACGGCGATATGCTTAAAGCCAATGTTGTGGTGCCTGATCCTGCCGCTCTGTGCAGCAACAAAGAAGTATTTTTTGAAAATCGATCGACGGTTAATTTCGGCAGCATCACCCGGCTCGAAGTTACTTTTGATATGGCCAATGCCGCATCATTAAAGGTATATGAACACCCGGATTTTGGGCAACAGCTGCGGTACACTTACCCACAATTTACTGATGGCAACCATACTTTTAATGTACATGTAGCTGCATATTCTGGTGGTACATGTGCAAATACGCAGGATTTTTCTGTTGTTGTAAAAGCAACACACCTAATAACCTTTGCTCAGTCGCCATCTTTTTGCCCGGAGGATAACCCTTTTCAGCTTAATCCTTTAACTATTACCGGCCCTGCAGGTAATGGTGTATATATTGGTAATGGTATAAGCTCCGGCGGATTGTTCAGCCCTTCTGTTGCGGGTACCGGCATAGCAAATATCAGTTATATTTATAGTACAGCCAACAGTTGCCCGGATACAGTAAAACAGCAAATTACAGTTTACGCCTCACCAACTGTAACTACGGATGTCGCCCAAACGGTACTGGAAGGGGAGAAGCTTACATTAAAGGCATCGGCGAGCGGGCATGCTTTAAGTTATAAATGGTACCCTTCAACCGGTTTGGATCATGACGATATTTTAAATCCGGTAGCAAGCCCTACAGAAACCACATCATACAGGCTTACAGTAGCTTCGGCTGAGGGGTGCTCAAGCTCGGCCGATGTTACCGTTAAGGTTTTGAAATACCTGGTGATACCCAACGCGTTTACGCCAAATGGTGATGGTAAAAATGATATATGGGATATTAAATACTTAGATAGTTACCCCAGCAATACGGTTGAAATATTTAACAGGTACGGCGAAAAGATATTTTTTTCCATGGGGTACACCATCCCATGGGATGGGAGGTATAAGGGCACCTATCTTTCTTCGGGCACCTATTATTATATCATAAATCCTAAAAATGGGCGTAAGGCTGTTTCCGGGAGCATTACTATAATCAGGTAATTGTTTTAGCGTCATCATTCCTCACCGGACGTTATATTTGATAAGCCGGCGAAGAATTTACCTGCTCATGTAGCTATTATCAGGTAAGGTAAATCGAAATTTTACAAATAATACAGTTGAGGCATAAAACAGATACGGAGAAAGGTTATATTCGTCAGTTGGTTATTATATCCATAGGGGGGGCTGGACAAAGAAGATAAACTTCTGTTTGCAACCTATTATATTATGTAATAAATCCTAAAAACGAACGTAGGGTTATTTCGGGATATGTAGCTACCATCATTAGATAAATTAATGAAGAGAATTTTATACGCAATTGTATTTTTTATAGCGGCTGCGCAGTCATCATATGCGCAGCAAAAACCGCAGTACACCCAATATATTTTCAATAACTACCTTTTAAACCCTGCTTTAACAGGTATTGAAAATTATACAGATGTAAAAGCGGGTTATCGCAGCCAGTGGACAGGGCTTGAAGGTGCCCCCGTAACCGGTTATTTAACTATAAATGCACCTATTGGAGATAAGTTTTTGCAAGGAGATGCCACAGCTTTCCCGGCAGGCGGGGGGCTTAATCCATCAAGCAGATCATACACCCAGCAATACCAGGCTGCCGAACCACACCATGGTATCGGGCTAACTTTGGTATCTGATAAAACCGGCCCTATTACACAAACCAATATTGATGCTACCTATGCTTATCATCTTGGTATTACCAACAGGCTTAACCTGGCGGTTGGTGTATCTGCAGGGGTGAGTCACAATGTGTTAAATCTTTCCCAGGTTCATTTTGCCGATCCAACGGATCCTATTTTAAACAATATCAATAATAATCAATGGAAACCCGATTTGGGGATAGGGGTATGGGCCTATGCATCTGATTACTTTTTTGGCGTATCGGTACAGCAGGTATTACCGCAAAACCTTTATGTATCCACTTCAACCAGTGCAACACAAAATAAAACCGTACCGCATTACTTCTTTACGGCGGGCACCAAGCTCTTTTTATCAGATGATGTAACGCTTATGCCATCGGTGCTGGTAAAAGTGATACAGCCGGTGCCTACAACGTTTGACTTGAATTTGAAGATGTCATTCCAGGATAAATTCTGGATAGGAAGTTCCTATCGTCGTAATGATTCATTTGCAGCCCTGGTAGGTTTTAACCTTAGCTCATTTGTAAACGTTGGATATTCTTATGATTTTACCACCTCGGCACTAAATACAGTAAGCAACGGCTCGCACGAAATTGTAATCGGTATCCTGCTTAATAACCGCTACAAGGTTACCTGCCCGCAGCATACCTTTTAGTTAGCAGTTTGCAGTTTGCAGTTTGCAGTTTGCAGTTTTTCAAAAGGACAATCAGGCTCGCAAATAATTCTGGAAATATCTTAAATAAAAATAGCGATGAATCTCAAACTCATCGCTATTTTTATTTAAGTATTTTACTATCTGCTAACTGCCCACCGATAACTGCCCACCGGCAACTGCAAACTGCCTACAGCTCTCTTCTTAATCGGGCAACCGGGATGTTCATTTGTTCGCGGTATTTGGCTACGGTACGGCGGGCTATGTTATAGCCGGCATCCTTGAGTATGTCGGTAAGCTTTTCATCGGCCAGCGGATGATGTTTGTCTTCATTGCCGATGTGTTCTTCCAGTATCTTTTTAACTTCTTTGTTTGAAACCTCTTCGCCGCTTTCTGTTTGAATCGCTTCAGAAAAGAAGGACTTTAGCAGGAAGGTACCAAATTCGGTTTGTACATATTTTGAGTTGGCCACACGAGATACGGTAGATATATCCATATTTATCCTGTCGGCAATATCCTTCAGGATCATGGGCTTTAAATTTTTATCGTCGCCGGTAAGGAAAAACTCGTACTGGTACTGCATAATGGCATTCATTGTTTTAAGCAACGTTTGCTGGCGTTGTTTAATGGCATCAATAAACCACTTTGCCGAATCGAGTTTTTGCTTTACAAACTGTACTGCCTCTTTTAATTTTTTATCCTTTTGAGCAGCCTTATCATAATGCTGAAACATCTCCTGGTATGATCTGCTTACGCGTAATTCAGGAGCGTTTTTGGAGTTTAGTGTAAGTATTAACACACTATCATTGTTGATGATATGAAAATCAGGTATAACCTGCATTTGCTTGGTGTTAACTTCATTCGAATCTCCTGGTTTGGGATTCAGCTTTAAAATTTCGTTGATAACACCGCGTAACTCGTCAGAGTCCATGTTTAATGATTTCTCCAGCTTGTCATAATGCTTGCGGGTAAATTCATCAAGGTATTGTTCAACAACAATAATCGCTTTTTTTATGATAGGGTCATTGGGGTCCTTTTTACGGAGCTGGATCAGCAGGCACTCCTGCAGGCTGCGTGCACCTACACCGGCTGGGTCAAAACCCTGTATCACCCTCAGCATGTCTTCAACTTCTTCGTCCTCGGCCATTACATTTTGTGAGAAGGCCAGGTCATCAGTAAGCGACATAATGGGTCTGCGCAGATAGCCGTCATCATCTAAACTGCCGATGATCTGTTTACCTATCCTGAAATCTTTATCACTTAAAGGGAGCAAATCCAGCTGTAGCTGCAGGCTTTCAAAAAAAGAGCTTTGAACAGCGATAGGGATCTCTTTACGCTCATCTTCATCATCACCATTTTGATCATAACGGGAGCCGTAATCGTTCACGCTATCATCCTGCAGGTAATCGTCAATGTTAAATTCATCCATCTCTCCCTTTTCTTCGTCACCGTTAAAAGTGTCTTCGTCGGGGTCGCGGTCGGGGTATTCTTCAACAGGATCATTCAAATTAGTTAAACTAAGATCTTCGAGTGCCGGGTTCTCTTCCAGCTCCTCTTTAATACGGGTATCAAGGGAAACGGTAGGCACCTGCAGCAATTTTATAAATTGTATTTGCTGCGGCGAAAGCTTTTGTAAAAGTTTTTGTTGAAGATTCTGTTTAAGCATAGTTAACTAAGTGTTCAAAAATACATCAATTACCATTAACTTTAAAATAACTTATAGTAATTGGGACAATGAAGTTAAATACCGAATGAAATAATTTGTTTGAATACGATAAAAATTTATTTATTACCTTAGATAAACTAAATATAAATCTTATGGCTATCGTAAAAGAATTTAAGGAATTCGCTATGCGCGGCAACGTTGTTGACCTCGCAGTGGGTGTTATTATCGGTGCGGCCTTTGGTAAAATTGTGACGTCATTGGTAACTGATATTATTATGCCTCCCATTGGCATGATGACCGGCGGCATTGATTTTAAAAACCTTAAGTATGTACTTAAACCAGCAGTGGATAAAGTCCCGGAAACCGCTATCAACTACGGTTTGTTTATCAACAATGTAATCGATTTTGTGATTGTGGCTTTTTGTATATTTCTTATTGTTAAAGGAATAAATTCCCTTAAAAAACAAGAAGAAGCTGCCCCGGCAGAACCAGCTGCACCAACAAAAGAAGAAGTTTTACTTACCGAGATCCGTGATCTGTTAGCAGTAAAAAAATAATCTGTTGCGGGTGGCGGGGTTCGTGTTGCGTGTTGCGAGGGGCGGCAGATGAAATAAAAATATTTAAATATCAATCCCCGAACCCTAATCAAAAGCTCCGTGGCAGCTTCGGATCGGTTAAAATAATGTAATCTGCCAGTTGTTTAAATTTGCTCCAATCGGGGTTGTTAAAATTGTCATCGGCATAGGCTGCTACGGTGATTGACCTTGCATTGGGTGCATATTTTTTTAGCTGGGCCACAGTGCCCAGTTTTTCTTCGCTGTGGAAACCACCATTAAGCTGCAGTATTTTAAAACCTGAATGATTTTTATAAAATTTGGCAATTGACCAGCCCATGGTAGCATCCCAAAGGTTTTGCGATTGATAAATTTGCATACCCGCCATGGCGCTGTGCCCACCCATTACTTTTACAAATTTATCATAATATAAACCTGTAGCTGTATCAATAGGTAGCGGGGCAAGGTAGGTTTTGGCCTGGGCATCCAGTTCCTGTAAGCTGGTTAAACCGCCGCGTGTAACCATATTGGTATACCGGGAGGGTGCGTTAGCTGCTATAACGGGAGCCTCGCTTTGTTTGGCAAGTTCAACAAGCGGCCTGTAATCTTTATAATTAGGCCAGGTGCGGGCATCGCTGATTAAGTTTTTCTCGCGGATAAGGCCTGCCAGGTATTCATTTAACACCAGTTGGCAATCGGTGCTAAACATTTCCATAGATAAGGCCGTTTTATGTGGATATTGTTGTTCCAGCTCTTTAAATAGCTCAAATTCCAATATATGTCCTGTGGAGTCATTGTGTTCTTCGCCAAAAAATAATACATCAGCCTTGTTCATACTGTTAATAATATCACTAACTGTTGCCTGTTTTTGAGTTGATGTATTATATATTTTATAGTGGGAAGCGGCTATTTCCTGCCCCATGGTTATAAAAGGTAGGCAGATAAGTAAAAGGATGCCGGCTGATTTCATATTATGGTTTTAAAACGTTTAATTTACACCAACAAAAACAGAATGACAAATAAGAAAAATAGTGTTTGAAAAGTTTCAAAATATTACTACATTTGCGCTCTTGTTTTTAAAACGACGAATAGAATAAAATAGCCATGAAAAGAACGTTTCAGCCTTCTCAAAGAAAAAGAAGAAATAAACACGGATTCCGTGAACGCATGTCAACTGCTAACGGTAGGAGAATATTAGCAGCCAGAAGAGCTAAAGGCAGAAAAAGATTATCAGTTTCTGACGAGGGTAGTCACAAAGCATAAACCGGTTGCGATGGTTTGCCAGTAGGTAAACCAATGGATACCGATTACCTGCTTAAACCCCGGTTCCAATAAGGCAACTATGTATACTTTTAAAAAAGAAGAACGGTTATGTAATAAAAGGCTTATTGATAAGCTTTTTCATAGCGGCTCTTCTTTTTTGTGTTATCCTTTTAAGGTGTCCTGGTTGTATAATGCCGAGCCACAGCAGTATCCTGTACAGGTATTATTTGCGGTACCCAAACGGCGCTATAAGCGCGCGGTTGATCGTAATTTAATAAAGCGCTGTATGCGTGAAGCGTACAGGCTGCACAAGCAACAAAGTCTTTACCATTTGCTGCAAGCTGCCGATAAAACAATTGTGCTATCGATAGGGTATATTGGTAAGGAGATTGCTCCTTATAGTTTGATGGAGAAAAAGATGCTGAAGCTGCTAACCCAGCTTGCGCAACAATTAGTGGCAACCAATGATACTGTTGTATGATGGGGCTGGTAAGGTTGATTAAAGCACTTATTGGTGGTATTTTTATATTGCTTATAAAAATATATCAATATTTTATCTCGCCCTTAACGGGTGCATCATGCAGGTATACGCCCACATGCTCCCAGTATGGTGTGGAAGCCATAAAAAAATACGGTGCCTTTAAAGGCGGGTGGTTAACCATAAAAAGGATTGCCAGCTGCAACCCCTGGGGTGGGCATGGCCATGACCCTGTACCATAAAATTAATATGAGCCTCATTTTACAAATTGAAACTGCAACTACATCCTGCTCGGTTGCTTTGGCGGCTGATGGCAAAGTTTTGGCTTTTAAGCAGGTAAATGAGCGCAACAAACACGCCGAAGTAATCACTTTATTTACTGAAGAACTGGTGACCAACGCCGGTTTTACCTATAACGACCTGGATGCCATTGCGGTAAGTTGTGGCCCTGGCTCGTATACTGGCTTGCGCATAGGTATATCAACGGCTAAAGGGTTGTGTTTTGCATTAGATAAGCCCCTTATAGCAATTGAAACGCTTGAAGCTATGGCTTATGGCATTATCAATGATCCCAATATTGTAATTAGCAAAGGCACGCTTTTATGCCCCATGATAGATGCGCGCCGCATGGAAGTTTATTGCGCTGTGTTTAACACCGATGGCGAAAAACTAAGAGCAACGGCTGCAGATATTATTGATGAAAATAGCTTTAGCGAACTGCTGAAAGATCATCAGGTTTTATTTTTTGGCGATGGCGCCGATAAATGCCAGGTTGCTTTGGGCTCCAATCCCAATGCGCTGTTCATAAATAGTTTTGAAAATTCGGCTATTTACCTTACCCAAAGGGCCTCCGAAAAATTCAAGAATAATGATTTTGAAGATGTGGCTTACTTTGAACCTTATTATCTGAAAGATTTTATTGCCGGCAAGAAAGCTTTGTAATAGAGGTAAAAGAATCAAGAGTTAAGAGTCAAGAATCAAGACAAAGAATCAAGAGTTAAGAATCAAGAAAAGGTCTGGTGAATAATTAAATTAAAGTAAACATCGCAGAGGTGGATACAACAAGAGTTAGCCATTACGCTTTTTTTGTCTTGATTCTTAACTCTTGATTCTTGACTCTCCTAAAATTACTTATCAGTTTTAAATATTCGCCCCCATAATCTTCCAAAAAAGCCTTTTTCGCCCATGGGGATATAGCTGGCGTTCATCGGGTGCTCAATTACCGACCCAAATTTCATCGAAAATCCTAAATATATATCCATTCCAGAATAGGAGCCGTAATGGTCTATTTGTGTTTGGTTACCTAACGCGGCCATTGTAAGTTGTCCGGTATTCAATAATCTTTCCGAGCCTATGTAAAATTCAATATTGGGGGTTTTATACATAAATTGTGCGCCAACATTGAATAGCTTCAAATCGTCATAGCTGGCAATGATACTGCCTGTATAGTTGTGATATTGCACATGATTAACAAGGGCCGCTGTAAAGCCGGTAAACCATACTTCTTTTGAACCCACAAGTGTTGGTGTGTATTTAAAGTTGTTATCATAATCTATCCAGTATGTTTTTGCCGCGCTTAACTCAGCTTTAGCATTTGTTTTTGTGGTAAATGACTTTATAATCTGGGCGCTTCTGAATATATTGAGGGTGTTATTATAAATACTATCCTCACGATGATTTGATGCAAGTCCTGTATAAAGTTCGGTATTGTTAAAATCAGATGTTGTTGATCGGCCGCTCCAGTGAATAAAACCAAGGTCTTTAATATTAGCCTGTATCGTTATTTTATCATCGGTAATGTATGATGTGCCTAATGTAATTGATGCTCCGGGGCTGCGAAACGTTGGTAAATAATCGCGGGCAGATGCTGCCCCCGGTATATAACTTGAATAGTAGCGGCCACGCATGGTAATAAGTGCTTCGTCGGTAAGCTTATTAAATTGAGCCTGCGAGCCCTCGATATCAAACTTTGAATACTTTATGCCCAATAATGCACTTAGTTTGAAACCAAATGCAAACTGCTTATTGATACGCTCCCGGTATGAAAACCCTAGCTGGTTGTAGGATTGCATCAAAAAATGATTATTAAAAATATTTTGATAGATGGCGCCATCTGCAAATTTTGAACCACCATCAAGCAGGGCTGCGGTTTCATCCGTGAGTGTTCCGCGCGATTCTAATTTTGTCTGGTACGAAAACCCCATCTCAACATCGCCGTTAAGACTGGTAAATGACTTAAGCATAATAGCATAGGCATTTACGTTGGCATTAAAATGATTTATTTTTCCTTTGCCTATTGTTACCTTACCAGAATTGTATGAGGGTGCACTGGAAAATATCCTGCTTTTAACGCTCTGTTGGATATCACCCGTTAAATATGCGTTGGCATTAAAGTTTGGTATAAAAAAATTGAATGCATATTGCTTGCTTGAATCGGGGATGAATGACCTTACCGAAGGGTTTTCAAACGAATCATAAAGCGTACCCGTGTTGTATTGTGAAAATTGCTGGGCAGAAACCGAGAAGGAAAAGAGCAATAAGCAAAAAAAAATGTAAATTTTATTCATATATAATATTTCGCCTGGCCTTAATTTCTAAGATTCTTTAAAGATAAAATGTAAAATTGATTATCGATAAAAAAGAATAAATTAATCAGCAGTTTTAACGTATTAAGTGCAATGTAGTTGTGTAATGGTACAAATAATTTACTTATTTACCCTTATTGTATCCACACTGTTTAACTGCATACAAAAATTAGTATAGAAGTTTTTGTCTGATGATGTAAATTGATAGGCAGCTCCATAAAAGTTCTTCCAGCCGGGCTGATTGTTTTCAAAGGCATCATAAACGGAGGTTTTAAGATCACGCTTCAGTATAGGCTGGGCATTTTTAAAGTTCATAAAGAATGCCACATTGCTTCTTTCGGCCAGCAAATCGTTAAACTCATTATACCGCGCTGTTTTGCTGATGAATTTACGATTGATGTAAGTATCAGTATAACTTACCAGTTCTGATGGAGTGGCAGCCAGTACCAGGTTGTTATCAATGATCATAAAGTAGGGTTTCCTGAAAATGCTGAAAGCATCACCCAATAAAAAAAACGGCAATTTTTCATAATTAAACTGCCCCATATTATCATTTATCATGGTGCTTATGTTCATCATTAACGGCAATAGTTTTGATCCATCTTTAACAGATACTATGGCATATTTTTCCTGGTAACGGGTGGTTACTATAGCAAATTCGTTGCTTAATAAATGTTCAAATTCGGGTTTTAAAAACATGCCGGTTTCTTGCCTTATTTTACCAAATAGCAGGTCCTTTTCTTTGCTCACCCCAGCTTTGTTATGCCATTGGGAAAGATCGGCGGCAAATTTTTGTGGATCAGATACCGCGAAATTGATACTGTAAGCTGTGGTTGCAGGAAATATATCTTTCAATTGATTAATAACCGGCTGTTGGTTGGCAAACAGGTTTAAATAGCTAAAGGTATGGCTATTAAAGCTGGTAGTGCCGTTAAACATCAGCGCATCGTTTTTGTAGTTTAAGCTAAGCGCCGCAACGGCAGGCAACAGCCGGAAACTTTTAAAAATATCTGTATTCTTATTGGTGAAAAACTGATCGAACACGGGCGACAATTGCCTGTAATTGATATATAGATTTGCCAGGGAGTTGGAGTTTTGCTGATCTGGAAGTGGAACAAAAATGTTTTTCCCTTTATCGTTACGGTACAATATACTTTGATTGATCAGCGATCTTGAAAAGCTGCCTACAAAAATATTATCCTCTTTTTTAATAATGTAAAAGTGCTTATTGATGGCTTTTATCAATATATCATACTCCAAACCGATGGCGTTATGCCGGGTAATTAAAGTAAGACCGTTTTTAGGCCGCTTACTTATTTTGGCAAAGGCATCGGGGTCAAAACCTGTAGCTGCGGTAGTAGTCACCAATAGGTCAACGTCGTCTGTATTAGTGGGGTGGACGGACACAAAAACGTTTTGCCCGGAAAAGAATCCATCAGAGAACGGAGACGATAGTAATAGCTTTCGCAGGGTATCAAGATCACTTAATTTACCCTTACCAATAACTCCGCTTAACAGCTGATTACCGTTAAAAATATCGTAAAAACCTTTCTCGTTATTAAACTCAAATACAGCAACAGCATTATCGGGGATGGTTTGCATCACCTGGTTGTTGCGTACGCCCGGCGGACTTAAATTTTTGAAATAAACAACCGTAATGAATACAGTGGCAACAAGTAAAATTAAGGTGGTAACTATCAGTCGTTTCATTGCGGTTTGCTTTACAAAGATAGAATTTTACCCTGCGCCATTAAAGTAATACTTTCAATTGGTTAACTTAGCTTTTTATATCTGCATGAACAAACAAATAATCATCACCGCTTCGGTTTTAGGTATGTTGGCTGTTATAACCGGTGCATTTGGCGCGCATGGGTTAAAAGCGGTTTTATCAGCCAGTCAGCTTGAAGTATGGCATACGGCAGTACAGTATAACTTTTATCACGTATTTGCTTTACTGTTCCTTTCAACCTTTAAGGATACTACAAAAAGTAAGTTGATTTCAGCCTCTTATTACCTGTTCACCTTTGGTATCATATTTTTTTCGGGATCATTATACCTCCTAAGCTGCCGAAAACTTATTGGTTGGGATTGGCTGATCTACATGGGGCCGATAACTCCGCTGGGTGGCCTGCTATTCATTTTAGGCTGGCTGATGCTGGCCATTGCCGCTTTTAGATATAAATAGGAGTTTTAAATTAGAGTGAAGAGCCCAGAATCAAAACCGGAGAGTTTGAATTTAATTGACAATATCATAAGTTTTTAATCTTGATTCCTGACTCTTAATTCTTAATTCTTTTAAAAATACACCATGTTAGAGTTTGCCGAATTTGAGTACACCGATCGTAAAACGCTTTTTGTTGAAGTGATTTTACCGTTGGCTATCTCAAAAAACTATACTTACCGCGTACCCTTTGAGCAAAACGATGTTGTGGCTATAGGTAAAAGGGTAGTGGTACAGTTTGGTAAAAGCAAATTGTATACGGCAATTATAAAAGAGATCACATCCTTGGCCCCGGAAAAATATGAGGCCAAATATATCATTGAGGTGCTGGATGATCGCCCGGTGGTTACTCCCCATCAGTTATACTTTTGGCAATGGGTTGCAGATTATTATATGTGCAACATTGGCGAGGTGATGAATGCCGCGCTACCCGCAGCCCTTAAACTGGCCAGCGAAACCCGCATACAACTTAATAAGGAATTTGATATAGATCGGTCGGCCCTACATGATAAGGAATTTTTGATTGTAGAGGCGCTGGATATTCAGCCCGAACTTACTATAAGTGATATAGCCAAGCTGCTTGGCCAAAAAATAGTGATGCCTATTTTAAAGGTGATGTTTGAGAAAAACCTCATTCACATCAGCGAGGAAGTGAGCGAGCGTTACAAACCACGTAAGCGCACATTTATTACCCTTAACCCGGTTTATAATAATCCCGAAAACCTGCGCGAGCTTTTCCCGATACTGGAAAAACGTGCGCCCAAACAGGCCGATGCTTTGCTGGCCTATATCAAGCTATCACGGCATCAAAAGGCAATTACCAAAAACGAACTGATTGAGGAAAGCGGTGCAGGGGAGTCAAGCATTAAAGCGCTGCTTGAAAAAGATATTCTGTTGGCAGAAGAAAAAAATGTTAGTCGCCTGCATTTTGAGGAGGACCCGGATGCCATTACCAATTTTGATTTAAGCGAACAACAAACCCAAGTACTGGAAAGTATCCGCACCCAATTTAAGGAGAAGGATGTAACGCTGCTGCATGGTGTAACGTCATCCGGGAAAACGCAGATCTATATCAGGCTTATTGAAGAAATGATGCGCGACGACAGGCAGGTGCTTTATCTGCTGCCAGAGATTGCGTTAACCACCCATATTATAGAAAGGCTCCGGATTTATTTCGGTGCCGATATTGGTGTTTATCATTCCCGTTTTAATGATAACGAAAGGGTAGAGGTTTGGCAAAAGGTTTTAAATAACGATTATAAAGTGATACTGGGCGCCCGTTCATCGTTGTTCCTGCCGTTTAATGATCTTGGGTTAATTATCGTAGATGAGGAGCATGAAACTTCGTACAAACAATTTGATCCGGCGCCACGCTACAATGCCCGCGATGCGGCCATCTTTTTGGCCAATACACACCAGGGTAAGGTATTATTAGGTTCGGCCACACCATCATTTGAGAGTTATCATAATGCCAGGATTCATAAATATGGTTTTGCCGAACTAACTGAACGTTTTGGCGGAGTAGAGCTGCCCAATGTTGAGGTAGTGAGCATAGCTGCAGAAACCAAGCAAAAAACTATACAATCGCATTTCACCAGTGTATTGATGGCTGGTATAAACGAGGCCCTGGCCAACAAAGAGCAGGTGATCCTTTTTCAGAACCGCCGTGGTTATGCCCCGGTACTGATGTGTAAAATTTGTGCTTTCACGCCTAAATGCATCAATTGCGATGTAAGCCTTACCTATCATAAAAGCAGCGGTAAACTGCATTGCCATTATTGCGGTTATAAAGAAGATTCGCCTTCCATTTGCCCGGCCTGTGGTTCAACCCATTTGGAGTACAAAGGCTTTGGTACCGAAAAAATAGAAGATGAGCTAAGCCTTTTATTACCAGAGGCCCGCATTGCCCGCATGGACCTGGATACTACACGGTCACGCAATTCGCTGCAAACTATATTGAATAATCTGGAAGAGAAAAAGATAGATATATTAGTAGGCACACAAATGGTTGCCAAGGGCTTGGATTTTAGCGATGTTACCCTAATCGGCATCATTAATGCCGATAGCCTGCTTAAATTTCCTGATTACAGGGCCAATGAACGCAGCTTCCAGATGCTTGCGCAGGTGAGCGGCAGGGCCGGCAGGAGGGGTAAGCAGGGGAAAGTGGTTATCCAAACCTATGATCCCTTTCATCGGGTGATAAAACAGGTAATAGCAAACGATTACAGCGATTTGTATTTTACCGAAATGGCCGAGCGTAAAAGCTTTAAATATCCACCATTTTACCGCATCATTAACCTGGATATTAAGCATAAAAATCCCGAGGTTCTGTATAACCAGGCTGTATACCTGGCCAATGAACTGCGCAAACATTTTGGCGACCGGGTGATTGGTCCGGAAGCACCCCTGATCAGCAGGATCCGTAACTTCTACATCAAATCTATCATGCTTAAGTTTGAAAAGGATGGCATCTCCATTGTGAAAGCTAAAGCTATTTTAAAAGATGTAATTGTGCAGTTTCAAACTACCAAACTGAGCAAAGGCAGTATTGTACAGCCGGATGTGGATCCTTATTGATTTTGCTCTCTAAGTCGTTTGAAAGGTTTGTCATCCTGAAACGGAGTGAAGGATCTATTATTCGCCATGTTTCTTCGCCCTGTAAAGTCTGAGAATAGATCCTTCACTCCGTTCAGGATGACAAAAAGTTTTTTTCAAAAACGTCATCGCGAAGCGCGAAGTAATCTCCTGCCTCGAAATGGTGTTTTTTTGTTAATCGGTGGATTATAACAGCTTAAAGTTTTTTTCTTGCTTACAGTTAATGGATTATCCGTTCAAGCTAAGAAAGCTCTCCCAAAATCCCCAAAATCCTGCTAACTTTACTGTGTAATGGCTCAGAAATATATTGATAATTATCGCGAAAAAGGTGCCCGTAAGCGATTGGTGGATATCCTGGAAAAAAAAGGTATCCGGGATGAAGAAGTGCTGAGGGCAATAGGGAAAATACCGCGCCATTACTTTTTTGCTGAAACTTTCTGGAACAAGGCATACCAGGATATTGCCTTCCCGATAGGCGAGGGTCAAACCATTTCACAGCCATACACCGTTGCTTACCAAACCGAGCTGCTGCACATCCGCAAGGGTGATAAAGTGCTGGAAATTGGTACAGGATCGGGCTATCAAACCTGTGTTTTATTAGAGATGGGTGCTACCGTATACACCATCGAACGACAAGAGAAGCTGTACGAAAGAACTAAATATGTGCTACCTGAAAAGATGGGTTATAAGCCCCACTTTTTTTGTGGCGATGGCTCCATAGGTATAGCGCAACATGCACCATATGATAAAATTATTGTGACTGCCGGCGCTCCCACTGTACCGGATGTGCTATTAAAACAATTGAACATTGGCGGTATATTAGTTATACCGGTAGGCGATGAAGACACCCAAAAAATGGTTACAATTCTTAAAGTTGGCGAGCACGATTACGAAAAGATAGTGCTGGATACCTTTAGGTTTGTGCCTTTGGTAGGGGATAAAGCGTGGTAAAGGATTTGAGATTTGGGATGTTCGATTTCGGATTTATTTAAATGAATTGAAATTTGGAATATCTTATCTCAGTTATCATCAGAAAAAATAACTCATCAATTCGGAAATCAAAATTCCGAAATCGAACATCCCAAATCCGAAATCAACGTTTCATCGCCCTATCCATCTCTATCTTGGTATCACGCTCTTTCATTGTATCGCGTTTGTCAAAAGTCTTTTTACCCTGGGCAAGGCCTATTTCCAGCTTGGCAAAACCGCGTTCGCTGATGAATAGGGCAAGGGGTATAATGGTCAATCCTTTTTCTTCGCCACGGGTTAATAGTTTTTTTAGCTCTTTTTTGTTGAGCAGTAACACGCGGTCGCGTTTGGCTTCATGATTATAGAATGAACCGTAAGAATATTCGGCTATGTGCAGGTTACGCACAAAAAGCTGGTTATTAATGAAAGTGCAAAAAGCATCATTGATATTTGCCTTACCCTCACGGATGGATTTAATTTCGGTGCCCAGCAATTTAATACCGGCCACGTATTTATCCAGTACGTGATATTCAAAATAAGCTTTCTTGTTCTTAATATATATTTTATCCTCGGCCATTATATTCTGCTGCTAAAGCTGCAAACTTACATAAAAAATTGGCCCCCGCTAAATCTCCAGGAAGGGGGCGGCATAACGTCTGTTTTTTAACTTTAGGCTATTGTGGTTTCACTATGAGCACAGGAACATTCACCTTGTGCCGCACCGAATTAACGGTTGTGCCAAATATAAGGTCCTTAATAGCTTTGTGCCCGTGCGAGCCCATCACTATAAAATCTATCCCGTCTTTATTAACTATATCGGCAATGGCACTGGCCGGGTTACCGTAACCAATTTCCGCTTTGGCTTTATAGCCAAGCCTTTTCATTACTTCAACGTATTTATCTAAATTATCAACGTCGCTTTGGGTTTCGTTATCCATCACTTGCCCGCCATAATAACGTGCGCCGGCGGTTTCAACAACGTGAATGAGTGTATAATGCGCGTGTTTGCCGCCCTGCATAATGGCATGGCGAAGGCAATCACTATCATTCTTTGAAAAATCAATGGTAATAGCTAAGTGCTTATAGGTAATGGCATCAAGTTCATTAATAGCAGTTGCAATACCGTGTGGAACAACATAGGCCACCTGGGTAGTATGTTTATAAAGCAGTGGCCTCAGGAAAACATATATAAGCAATACAAAAATGCCAACTACTATGGGTACAACAAAAATATAAATGTATATATCCGATTGCTTGTTTTCCTTTAACCATTCGCCAATTTGATCATATACCAATTTAGCATTAAGTCCTACTATGAGTATAGCGCTGGCCCAGGCCACTATTTTTACTTTAAGGCTGATGGCAAAATTTCCCATCCTTTTTTTATCAGATGTAAAATGAATAAGCGGAATCACCGCGAAGCCCAATTGAAGGCTTAGCACCACCTGGCTTAATATGATGAGGCTGCCTAATGCATCTTCGCCATAATAAAGTATAGTAAACACGGCGGGCACAATGGCCAGCACACGGGTAAGTAAACGCCTTAACCATGGCTCAATACGCAGGTTAATGTGACCTTCCATAATGATCTGCCCAGCCAGCGTACCTGTAATTGTGGAGCTTTGGCCGGATGCTATCAGCGCGATGGCGAAAAGCACAGGCGCTATTCGTCCAAAAATGTGTTCCAGTAGTTTATAAGCATCCTGGATCTCGGCAACCTGGAAATAACCGTTTTTGAAAAACGCGGTTGCAGCAAGGATAAGTATGGCAGCGTTTACAAAAAAAGCAAGGTTAAGTGCAATCACTGTATCAAACAGGTTAAACCGGATAGCCCATTTCATGCCTTCATCTGTACGGGTGATCTTGCGGGTTTGTACCAGTGATGAATGCAGGTAAAGGTTATGCGGCATTACGGTAGCCCCAATTATACCAATAGCTATATACAGCATTTGCCGGCTGATAGCATCGTTTTTAAACAGGTTGGATGGGATAAAGCCTTTCGCTATATCTACTACATCGGGCGATACTATAAACATCTCTACCAAAAACGACAGGCCAATGATGAAAATCATCGATATAATAAAGCCTTCAAGTTTCCGCATGCCCTTGTTCATGAGGTAAAGCATCAGCACGGTATCGGTTATGGTGAGGGATACGCCCCAAATGAGCGGCAGGTTAAATAATAATTTTAAACCGATAGCCATACCGATGATCTCGGCCAGGTCACAGGCGATAATGGCTATCTGGGCCAGTATATACAGGCAAAAGTTTGCAAAGCGCGGGTACGCACGCTTAGAGGCTTGTGCCAGATCGAGCCCACGCACGATACCCAGCCTTGCCGCCAATGATTGCAGCAACAGGGCAATTAGGTTTGATGCAAACAATACCCAAATAAGCTTGTAGCCGAAGGCACTGCCGCCGGCAATATCTGTGGCCCAGTTACCCGGATCCATATAACCTACGCTAACCAGGTACGCTGGGCCCAAAAAGGCCATGATTCTGCGCCAACCGGTTTTACTTTCGGGGTTAACTGAGCTATGTACGTTACCTAATGAAGGGTTATGTTCGTTTGTATTCATAAGGATATCAGTAAATTATTGGCAACCTCGCGGCTGATATATATTTCTTTTTCGGTTTCGGTTTTTAAGGCCACAGAGTGGTCGTATTCAATTATATCGGTTATTGTCACTTTTTTGCCAATGGTTAGTTGCTGTTTTTCGAGATACTGCAAAAAAGGAGATGAGTGATCGCGTACGCCCGAGATAACGCCGCATTGGTTAACTGCTAAAGCCGAGACAGGTTTTAACTCCACTGATTTAAAATTGCCGTTACAATCAGGTATCGGGTCGCCGTGGGGGTCATGTTTGGGGTGGCCCATAAATTCGTCAAGCCTGTCTATCAGTTCCTCTGATGAAATGTGTTCCATTTCTTCGGCCATTTCATGCACCTGGTCCCATTTGAAATTAAGTTTTTCAACCAAAAAGTATTCCCAAAGACGATGCTTGCGGATAATGCCTATTGCAATTTTCTCGCCGGCATCTGTAAGGCTTACACCCTGGTAACGCGTGTAGTTGATCAAAGCCTTATCAGCCAGCTTTTTCAGCATATCAGTAACTGATGACGCCCTGGTATTTAAGGAAGCTGCAATTTGATTGGTGCTCACTATGCCGGCATCAATTGCCAGGTGATAAATGCACTTTAAATAGTTCTCCTCGGCTAATGTGTTCATTTATACAAATCTAATAAAAAATTTAGACTTATCTAAAATATGAAGTGTTAGGAAATATATTTTTGTTTTACACGTTTTAAGTGAAATTTAATTTCGTGAAATGCGGAAAATATTATATTTGCAAGTACTATGGCTGCTGAATTAGATAAAATAGACCTACAGATACTCAAGATTTTACAGGAAAACGGAAGAATAACCAATCTTCAACTATCAAACGAAATAGGGCTTTCACCGGCACCAACGCTTGAGCGTGTGCGTAAATTGGAAAACGCGGCCTATATAAAAAGTTATCATGCGTTGGTGGATGAGGAGAAACTGGGCCTGGGCATAAAAACCTTTATCCAGATTTCGCTTGATTTTCATCAAAAAAATACCATCCAAACCTTTTTGGATGAAATAAAAACTATCAAAGAAGTTACCGAGTGTCATCACGTAACCGGCCAGTGCGATTTTTTACTCAAGGTTTATGTTCGAGACATTAAATCATACGAGCAACTGATCATGGAAAAAATAAGCCGCATTACCGTAGTAAAAACATTCCAGACGATGATGATCATGTCAACCAGTAAAAAAGAGCCGATTGTGCCGTTGGAGTATTAGGTAGGATAGAGTCAAGAAATTAGAGTCAGGAATCAAGATAAATCTATCTTGATTTTGGCTTTAGCTCAAAGGGCGAAAGATCAGAATCTTTCGCCCTTTGTTTTTGAAGCTGTCTTGATTCTTGACTCTAATCTCTTGACTCTTTTTTTAACTTATTTGCCAATCTATCTCCGCCTTACCTTCTTTCCTTAAAATTTCATTGGTTTTTGAAAATGGTTTACTGCCAAAAAAACCTCTTTCGGCAGAGAAGGGGGATGGATGGGCCGACCGGATGATGAAATGTTTTTTCTCGTCGATCAATACCGCTTTTGACTGGGCAAAGTTACCCCATAGTATAAATATAATTCCTTCTTTTTTATCAGATATGGTTTTAATCACCTCATCTGTAAACTCTTCCCATCCCTTTTTTTGATGTGAGGCCGAATCGCCGGCTCTTACCGTGAGTGTTGAATTTAATAATAGTATGCCTTGTTTGGCCCATTCTTCCAGGTTGCCATGGGCTGGGGTTTTAAAACCGGGAATATCGGCCTCCAGCTCTTTATAGATGTTTTTAAGCGACCGCGGTATCGCAATGCCCTTTTGTACTGAGAACGAGAGGCCATGCGCCTGGTGAGCGCCAGGATAGGGATCCTGCCCTAATATCACCACTTTCACATCCTCAAAGTGCGTGGTGTTAAAAGCGTTGAAGATATCAGCGCTTTTGGGGTATACTACCTGCCCGCTTTCTTTCTCCTGCTGTAAAAAATGTTTCAGTTTTACCATGTACGGTTTGCCAAATTCTTCCTCTAATACTGCAAGCCATGATGGGTGTAATGCATTCGCCATAAATATTTATATAGATGTTGGTTTAGCGTGCAAATAAACAGATATTTGCAGTTAATATATGTATCACAAATTATGTCAAATATAGTTCGTTTAATTGTAGCGTGTGTATTCTTCGGAGCAGCGGTTGCGCTTTGTGCTTTTAGCTTTTGGGGCTGGGGCATCCTGGTATTGTTGTTTGGCGGTATCATACTGCTAAGCTTCTTTTTTAATGAGAATATGATTATATCGCAGTATTTTCTGCGTAAAGAGAACTCGGCTAAAGCCGAAGCGTGGTTATTGAAGATAACCGACTACGAAAAGCAATTACACAAAAATCAGCATGGTTATTATAATCTGTTGATCGGTTTAATCGAATCGCGCAAAGCGCCGATGAAATCTGAAAAATATTTTAAGAAATCATTACAGTTGGGCATGAAAATGTCGCACAATATAGCTTTGGCTAAATTGAGCCTGGCAGGTATCTCAATGGCAAAACGGAATAAACGCGAAGCGCAAATGTACCTGTCCGAAGCATCAAAAGATGATAAGAATAAATTACTTACCGATCAGATAAAGATGATGAAAGGCCAGTTGGCACAGATGGATAAGCAGGTAGTAAGAGGCGGATATCGCCAGTTCTAAGAAAAGAACTACAGGCTTATTGAGGAAAGATACCGGGATAAGGACAAAAGAACAAAAAAATAAAAGGGACCCAAAAATGGGTCCCTTTTATTTTTCGTCAATAGCGCTAAAATAATCAGCAGTGGCCGAGTGATTTTGGTAGGGGTGTACTACCACATGGTCGCTATAGGTGTAATCGTTTTCTTCGGTTGGGTTTGACACTTCAACCATTTTCAATAAACTCCTGATAAACGACAGGTTAAAATTGCTCCTGTTCAGCTTTATCAGGTATTCATTTTCGGTAATCTCCAGAATTGAATTCGTCATCATTTTTGTAATTATTGTTTATTACAAGTATAACCATCATTATTAAACCCAAAGTAGTATTTGCTTTAAGCTTTCATTAACAAATTGTTATCGATGATGCAGGGTATTTGCGTTGATTACGCTATGGATTGATTGTCTGAACCCGAATTTATAGAATTAAAGAATTAACAGAATGAATAACTTCAATTCAATAAATTCCTTAATTCGATAAATTCCGGTTTCAGATAGTTTTTTCTTACTCAAACCAGGACATCACCACTTCTTTAGCAGGCATGGTAATATCAAGTTTTAATTTTTTGCGCATTCCGCCCAGGTCATTAAATACTTTATTGGGATTGCCGGCTTTTAGTTCTTCAACAGTGTTAAAGCCCATTTTATTTAGTACAGGCACCCACTCTGCAGGTACACCTGCATTAATAAAATCATCAGCGGTAGCAACCCTGGCTTTTTTCTCGGGGCGCATCTGCGGGAAAAACAATACTTCCTGTATAGTGCTTTGATTGGTCATCAACATCACCAGGCGATCGATACCGATACCTAAGCCCGATGTTGGCGGCATACCATATTCCAGTGCGCGTAAAAAGTCATCGTCCATCGCCATAGCTTCATCATCGCCACGGCCGGCCAGCACCAGCTGCTCCTCTAAACGCTCACGCTGATCAATAGGATCATTCAATTCAGAGTACGCGTTAGCTATCTCCTTGCCATTTACAAAAAGCTCAAAACGCTCAACCAAGCCATCTTTTGTACGATGTTTTTTGGCCAGCGGGGTCATTTCTATAGGGTAGTCAGTAATATAGGTTGGCTGGATAAGGTTGTGCTCCACCTTAGCGCTAAAGATCTCATCAATCAGTTTTCCTTTACCCATGGTTGGGTTAACCTCTATTTTCAGGTCGGCACAGGTTTCACGCAATGCTGCCTCATCCATCGCAGATACATCAATACCTGTGTATTTCAGAATGGAATCATACATAGATAGTTTTTCGTACGGGCCTGCAAAGTTGATCTCATTATTACCTACCTGTACAACCGGGATACCATGAACGGCTTTGGCAACAGTTTCCAGGCATTCTTCCACCATGGCCATCATCCAGATATAATCTTTATAGGCTACATAAATTTCCATGGCGGTAAATTCCGGGTTGTGGGTGCGGTCCATACCCTCGTTACGGAACATTTTACCAAACTCATATACACCATCAAAACCCGCAACAATTAAGCGTTTAAGGTAAAGCTCATTGGCTATGCGCAAAAACAGCGGCATATCCAGCGTGTTATGGTGTGTAGCAAACGGACGGGCCGCTGCGCCACCATGCACTGGCTGCAATATTGGGGTTTCCACTTCCATCCAGCCCTGCGCGTTAAAATAGTTACGCATGCTGCTGATAACTTTGGAGCGGTTGACGAAAATTTGTTTGTATGCCGGGTTAACCGTCAAATCCACATAACGCTGGCGATAACGCATTTCGGGATCTGTAAATGCATCATATATATTCCCTTCATCATCCCGCCTTACAACAGGCAGAGGTTTCAAGGATTTTGAAAGTACGATCAGCTCACGTACGTGAACAGAAATTTCGCCGGTTTGAGTTAAAAAAACGTAGCCTTTTACACCTACGTAATCACCCAGATCAAGCAATTTTTTAAATACGGTATTGTATAAAGTTTTATCTTCATCAGGGCAAATATCATCGCGTTTCAGGTAGATCTGGATCCGCCCGGTTGAATCCTGGATCTCGGCAAATGATGCACTACCCATGATGCGGCGCGTCATGATACGGCCGGCGATAACTACATTTTGGTAGGCCTCGGGTTTATTTGCAAAATTATCGGTAATATCCTGTGCCCAGGCGTTAACATCAAAAGCTTCGGCAGGGTATGGGTTAATGCCCAGTGCCCTTAATTGTTTTAAAGATTCGCGACGAATAATTTCCTGTTCGGATAGTGCAATACTCATGTTTTGAACGGTATTTTAATAAAGGTGCAAAAATAGCGTTTTTAATGAGTTGTAGGCTGTAGAGATGCAATATTTTGCGTCTTCGTCTGTTCAGCGGAAATTTGCGTGATGGTATTTGTATGCTGAGACACAAAATATTGCGTATTTATAT
Source organism: Mucilaginibacter sp. P1_A3 (assembly GCF_056406855.1). Lineage (NCBI taxonomy): Bacteria > Pseudomonadati > Bacteroidota > Sphingobacteriia > Sphingobacteriales > Sphingobacteriaceae > Mucilaginibacter > Mucilaginibacter sp. P1_A3. The sequence continues at coordinate 34,186 of NZ_JBFTZJ010000019.1, read as the reverse complement.
AGAGGGGGAGTATTTGGCTGGGCTGTTTGTATTCCCCAAAAAACAACTTACATTAGCTCACCAATTTATGCCTAATCATGAAAAAACTTTTTTCGATATTATTAAGCCTGATAGCAGCAACCTTTAAAGTATTTAGCCAGGATGCAGCAACCTTATATGATGCTGGTACTAAACCAGTATTGGTATCCAAACAATTCCTGTTTACAGAGGGGCCGGCAGTTAATAAAAAAGGTGACGTTTTTTTTACCGATCAACCTAATGATAAAATCTGGAAGTACGATACCGATGGAAAGCTAACTGTTTTTTTAGATAGTGCAGGCCGCAGTAACGGGATGTATTTTGATAAGAAGGGTAATCTCATTAGCTGTGCCGATGCAAAGAACCAGCTGTGGTCTATCAGCCCAAAAGGAAAAATTGAAATTTTGTTGAAAGACTATAAAGGCTTGCTATTTAATGGCCCCAATGATGTTTGGGTACGCCCGGATGGTGGTTTATACATTACAGATCCATATTACCAACGCGATTATTGGACCCGTAAAAAATCTGATCTTGATGGTCAAAAATTATATTATCTGCCCAAAGGAAAACATGAAGCTGTTATTGTTGATGATAAATTGAAACAACCCAACGGTATTGTAGGCACTGCCGATGGCAAATATTTGTACGTGGCCGATATTGGTGACAACAAAACTTACCGTTATGATATCAATAAAGATGGATCATTAACCAACAGGACCCTTTTCACAGCCCAGGGATCTGATGGGATGACGATAGACGAAAAAGGAGATGTTTACCTTACAGGAAAAGGTGTAACCATATTTAATGCCAAGGGCGAAAAAGTTGCCCATATAGATATAGATGAACCCTGGACAGCCAATATCTGCTTTGGTGGTAAAAACAAGGATATGCTTTTTATTACCGCATCTAAGGCGGTTTATACTTTTCAAATGAAAGTTAAAGGGGTAGACTAAGTTTTTTGCTGCAGGTAATTTGCTATTTGTTGTTGCTCATTGCGGGTTAACAGATCGCCCTCGTATTGCCATTGTTGATGGTCGGCCTGCCCAAAAGTGAGGGTGCCTAAATAGTCGGGATTGTTTTTATCGGCCAGGTTAGATTGCCCTTCGTCTATTTCCAAAGTTTCGGTAAATAATGCCGATTCATTATCGATGCTTGTTTTATATATTTTATAAATTCCTTTATCGCTTAAATCGTGTTTTAAAACCGGTTCAACAATAATGTTCCGTAAGCTGCCATCAGCGTGTTTCAAAGCTAAATAAACCGGATTTTTCATAAAGTATTATTTTCATGATAATACAATGTGCTGGCGGCTTTGTTTGTGAAAAATGGTATTCTGCCTGGCTCGCGGTGTTTTGTAAAAACCTATAGAAACAAGAAGCGCCCTCTGATGGGCAGGGGCGCGTTCTAACCAATTATAAACCTAAATTATGAGAAGAGCTGTAAGGGAGGTCTCGAACCATCTGTTGCTGCCGTTCAGCGCCTTACATTTATTACACTACAAATATACAACACATCTTTTATTTTGCAAATGTTTTAAGTTAAATTATCAAATATTAACAATTTGATAATTTAAAAAGTATTTATATGCGATATTGGTAAATAAATAAATGTTGTTATAACATGTTATATGCCTGTATATCAATATATTTATGCAAGGCAAAAATGATACCAATAAAGTTTGTAAAATTGAAAATCCTGTAAACTTTATAAAAAATATTACAAAGTTTACAGGATTTGATATGCCTTATTTGCGGCTATTTAACAGGAAAACTAATTAACCTGGTACTAATTGGCAGGTTCAGCTTTTTTCTTAGCAGCTTTTTTTTCTTTTTTAGCTGTTATTAAAGCATCATACTTAGTTTTCTGCTCGGGAGTAAGTATCGCTTTTAATTTGGCATCAGCCTTATCACGGATCAGCTTATGCGCATATTTTTGTTCTTTTTTATCATTGGTAGTTTTAAGCGCTTTTAAGCTGTCAAGGCTTTTATCCTGTTCCAGCAACACCGCGTTTGCCTTTGTAATCTGGCTATTGGTTAGGCTTAATTGTTTGGTTAACTCCTTGGTTTGTTTAGCGGCTTTTAATGCAGGAGTTATGGGAGTTTTGTTTTGCGCGTTTGCAAACAGGCCTAAACCGGCTAAAAGCATAATTGTAAATAGTAACTTTTTCATGTTTTATGATTTTGTGCTGGTATGACTTGGGCTTTAAAGATTGGTTTAATGCACTAATCTACAACAATTGATAGGAAAGCAACACAGCCCCACTTTTAAAAGTTTTGGTATCGGTTAGTTTCAGGTTGAGCTGTTTACTTATGCCGCCGAATATTGGTATGCCGGCGCCCAGCGCTACCGGGTCAACCATAAGCTGGATGCCATCCAATAAGCCTTCATCAGCCAGTTGGGTAATGATACTGCCGCTGCCCAATATGGTCATGTCATGGCCGGGTGTTTGTTTCAGTTTTTTAACCTCGGCAACCATGTTATTGATAACCGTGGTGTTTTGCCAGTCTGCCTTTTTTAAAGCTTTCGAAAAAATAATTTTTTCGGCTTCGTTCATTCCTTTGGCAACTCCGGGCATGCTTTCCATAGCCATTGGCGAAGGCCAGAAACCGGCCATCATTTCATAGGTTATACGCCCGAAAAGTAAAATGTTACCGGCCTGCATATTATCTTCAGAAAACTTTGCCCCTTCTTCGCAGTGTACATGCCAGGCAGTTGAGTTGTTGGCATCTTTATAAAAACCATTCAAGGTTACAAAATTGAATGCGGTTAATTTTCTCATGATATTTAGATGTTTTAAAATTTGACTTTTACACCTATATCAAATGAAATAACAAATATTGGACAAGGGGTTTTAAAGAATTGATCGTTTTTTGAAAATTATTGTAATTTATTGATCATTTGTAAAACGTTTTCACAGACTCCCGAAGCTTTGTTTTTCTAAAACTTTCCATCCAATGGCGATGTTATCCTACAAAACATCATTTACCATGAGCCTGGAAAAATATGTAAAAAAGCGCGATTTTAACAAAACCGCCGAACCAAAAGCGGGAAAAAGCAAGGACAAAAACAGTTTGACCTTCGTTATTCAAAAACATGACGCATCCCGGTTGCATTATGATTTCAGGCTGGAAATGGATGGCGTGCTCAAAAGCTGGGCAGTACCCAAAGGCCCATCCACAGATCCTAAAACCAAGCGCCTGGCTATGATGGTAGAAGATCACCCTTATGACTACCGCACCTTTGAAGGCATCATTCCTGAGGGCGAATATGGCGGCGGTACTGTAATTGTTTGGGATGAGGGTACCTATGAGCCTATTGAAGATATAAAAGGCAAAAAAGAACAGGAAAAGGCATTGTTAAAACAGCTTAAATCTGGTTCGCTCAAAATAAAGCTTCACGGCGAAAAACTGGAAGGGGAGTTTGCCCTGGTTAAAACCCATGGCATGGGCGATAATGCCTGGCTCTTGATTAAACACGATGATGATTTTGCATCTAAAAAAGATATCACCAGGGAAGATAAATCAGTGATATCAGGTAAAACCATCGAAACTATGGAAAAAACGGGTGAAAAGGTTTGGCAAGATGGGCACGAAGAGAAGCTTGGAAAAACTAAAAATCCTTTATCAAAAGAAAAAAAACCGGAACCGGTTGAACCTGAAGTAAGCATAGCTGAATCAGCGGATATAGATACTGCCGCCCTGTTGAAAAAAGCGCCTAAAGCCAAAATTCCAACGGGGATAAAACCGATGTTGGCGACCTTGGTTGATGAGCCTTTTGATGACGCTGATTGGGTTTACGAGGTGAAATGGGATGGCTACCGCGCGCTTGCTTTTATCAATAAGGGCGAGGTGGAGCTATTGTCCCGCAATAACAAAACGTTTAACGAAAAATTTTACCCTATTTATAAACTGCTGCAGGATTGGAAGATTAATGCCGTGCTTGACGGCGAGATATTAGTTTTGAATGATAAAGGGATCTCCAATTTCGGCAACCTGCAAAACTGGCGCAGCGAGGCCGATGGCGAACTGGTTTACTATGTGTTCGATATTCTTTGGTACGATGGTAAAAACCTCATGGATATACCGCTTACCGGGCGCCAGGCCATTTTAAAAGATGTTTTACCTGCTGATGATGATCGCATCCGCGTAAGCAAAGTATTTAATGCCAGCGGCACTGAATTTTTTAAGGCCGCCGAGAGAATGGGCCTGGAGGGTATTATAGCCAAAAAAGCCAGCGGTACTTACTCTGCAAACATCAGATCGAAAGAATGGCTTAAAATCAAGGTGCACAAACGGCAGGAAGTTGTAATTGCGGGTTTTACCAAAAATGAAGATACTTCAAAGCAGTTCAGCTCTTTATTGTTGGGTGTTTATGAAGACAAAGCTCTTCAATATGTGGGTAAAGTGGGCACAGGGTTTTCTGATAAAGTACAAAAGGAAATGATGGAACAGTTTAAACCACTTATTACTGATAAAAGTCCCTTTGATTTGATACCCGATGTAAACAAACCTTCACGTTTCAGGCCAAATCCACCCAAAGCAAAAGCTACCTGGCTTAAACCCGAGCTGGTTTGTGAGGTGGCATTTGCCGAAGTTACGAGTGATGGCGTTTTTAGGCATCCATCTTTCCAGGGTATGCGGATCGACAAAAAAGCAAAAGACGTGGTACGTGAGATAGCCGAACATACCAAAGCAGCTGTTGAGGACGTAGCAGATGCACAGAAAGATGTACATGCAACAGCAATTAAGCCGCCAAAGGGGAAGGAAAGAAAAACCTTGCTAAACCCAACCGACGAAACGCAGGTGCGCAAAATTTGCGGTCACGATTTGAAGTTTACACACCTAAGTAAGGTTTACTGGCCCGAGGATAAAGTAACCAAGCGCGACATGTTTAATTATTATTACCAGGTTGCCGAATATATTTTACCCTACCTTAAAGATCGGCCTATGTCACTTAACCGCTTTCCCGGCGGAATTCACGGGCCAAGCTTTTACCAAAAGGATGTAAAAGACAAAGCGCCAGATTGGGCTAAAACTTTCCCCTACACCAACGGCGAGGGTGAGCATAAAGAATATTTAGTTGGCACCGATGAGGCCAGTTTGTTATGGATGGCTTCACTGGGTTGCATAGAAATGAATCCCTGGTTTAGTCGAGTGCAATCGCCGGATAACCCGGATTACTGCGTAATAGATTTGGATCCTGATAAAAATACTTTTGACCAGGTAATAGAAGCAGCGCTTGAGGTAAAAAAGGTTTTGGATGCTATTGGTGTGCCTTCTTATTGCAAAACTTCCGGCTCCACCGGGATGCATATTTATATACCAATGGATGCCGCATACAGTTATGACCAAACACAAATGTTTGCCCGGATCATTGTAGATATTGTTCACAAACAAATTCCAGATTTTACCAGCCTGGAACGTATGGTAGCCAAACGTAAAGGGAAAATGTACCTGGATTTTTTACAAAACCGCCCCGGTGCTACTATTGCTGGTCCCTACTCGCTGCGGCCAAAGGTAGGCGCCACAGTATCAATGCCACTGCATTGGGATGAAGTTAAACCCGGCCTTACCATGAAGCATTTTACTATTTTTAACTCTATCGACAGGCTAAAAATTGAAGGTGACCTTTTTAAAGGCGTTTTAGGTAAAGCCATTGATTTGGAGAAAGCTATTAAAAAGGCGCAGGGGTTATTCAGTTAGCAGTTAGCAGTGGGCAGTTCACAGTTGGTAGTTTGCAATTAGCAATTATCCCTTATGTCATTGCGAGCGCAGCGCGGCAATCGCGAACTTTACAGAGTGATCTGGATATTTACTATGGCAAGTTAGTTGCTGAGCCCTACAATTAATATTATCCCACAGGGAGTTTTACCACAAAAATAGAGCCCTTGCCTTCATTGCTTTCAACATTGATAGTGCCATTATGGCTTTCAACTATCTGCCGAACGATGCTAAGGCCCAAACCGGTTGATTTTTCGCCCCTGGTACCGGTACGGCCGGCTTTTGTAAAACGGGTAAATATTTCGGGTAAAATAGCTTCGGGGATCCCCATGCCGTAATCCTGCACCTCAATCACTATTTCGTTAGCAATTTTGCTAAGCCTGATGTCAATGCGTTCATTATCCTTTGAAAATTTAACAGCATTGCTTACCAGGTTATCAATAACCCTGTAGAATTTTTCTTTGTTAATCAGTGCGTAAACGGGGTTTATGCTACTCGTGAATAATACATCGGCCTTTAACTGGGTTTTCCAGCTTTGTACCGCTGTTTTAAGTAGCTGGTTCAGTTCGGTTCTTTCAGTAACCATCACATGGTTGTTATCATTGCGGGCGGCCTCCAGTAAATCATCAATTATTGACCGGGCTTTTGCACATGAAGCCTTTACCATTTCCAGGTTGTCGCGGGTATCTTCATTTATCTCGTCCAATTCCATTATCATGGCAATGGATTCAACGGCTGCTATTGGGTTGCGCAGGTCATGAGCTACCATGCCCAGTACCTGGTTTTTAAACCCATTTGCTTTTTCAATCTGCTCGTTTTTTTCTTTAATTTGAATAACCTGGTTAAAACTATTGCCTTTAAAAGTGAAAAAGTACCGCGATGTTAAATAAAAGGCCGATAACAGTATTAATGATGTAAGCTGGTTATAAAGCATTTGGGTTGGCGATGTTTGGCTATATAACAGCAATGCCGTAAAAAACAATTCAATAACGATAATTAATATAATGGTTTCATAGTACTCAAATACGCAAATGGCGCTAATAAAGCATAAAGCAATCAGGTAAAGGATAAGGGCGTCGCCAGGATCAGATGTGGCAATAAAACTGGAATACATGCCACATGTAATAATGTATAGCGAAAATAAAAACACAACAAATGCCATTAACTGGGTGCCTTTTTTACGCTTTTTATAATCGACAATAAGCAAGTTGCTAATTATCAGAAAAATAGGAGTGATGCATATAAATACCCAGTTACTTGTGTTAAATTCAGGAAAATTTTGAGCCTTTGTGAGGCTTGCCGGGAATGCAAGATATACTGCCCTTATGATTACGTTAAGTAATAAAAAAATGATGCTGGCTGCCCTTATGGCAACCAAATTTTGATAGGTGTAAAAATCCCTGTATAATGCCCGGTACTTTACAGGCAGGCTATTAAAAAAGAAATGAGTATTCAAAATTGAACTTATTGGGGCTCATCAAAAATATCAAAAATTACTAAGAATCATGCTGGTGGCGTCAAAATGGCGTTTTAATTTATTCTTGCATGACTTTTTATCAGGCATTAACAACTGGCAAGGGATTTGACTGGATCTAACTAATATAAATCACTATGAATTTTAACAACTTTACAATAAAAGCCCAGGAAGCCGTTCAAAAGGCTTCTGAAATTGCCACTGGTAACCAGCAACAGGCAATTGAACCAGCGCACCTGTTAAAGGGTTTGTTGCTGGTTGATGAAAATGTTATATCGTATTTATTAAAAAAACTAAATGTTAACCTTAAACGCCTAAACGATACTTTAGATACGCAGATTGCGTCGTTCCCTAAAGTAAGCGGCAGCAATGGTTATTTATCTTCAGATAGCAATTCGGCCCTGCAAAAAGCACAGGGATATTTAAAAGAGTTTAAAGATGAGTTTGTATCTGTTGAACATATATTATTAGGCTTATTGGCAGCAGGCGGCAAGGTAAGTACTGCCCTTAAAGATTTTGGGGTGAACGAAAGTGACCTTAAAAAAGCGATCATCAGCTTACGCGGTGATAGCAAGGTAACCGATCAAAACGCCGAAGCTACCTACAATGCCCTTAATAAATATGCCCGTAACCTTAATGAGTATGCAGAATCGGGCAAGCTTGATCCGGTTATTGGCCGGGATGAGGAGATTCGCAGGGTTATCCAGATCCTTTCGCGCCGTACCAAAAATAATCCGATACTGGTAGGTGAACCCGGCGTTGGTAAAACCGCCATTGCCGAGGGTATAGCTTTCAGGATCATCAAGGGTGATGTGCCCGAGAGCCTGAAAACCAAGGTAGTTTATTCGCTTGATATGGGAGCTCTTATAGCAGGCGCCAAGTACAAAGGTGAGTTTGAAGAACGCTTAAAAGCGGTTATTAAAGAAGTTACTCAAAGCGATGGCGAGATCATTTTGTTTATTGACGAGATCCATACCCTTGTAGGTGCCGGTGGTGGCGAAGGCGCTATGGATGCCGCTAATATATTAAAACCTGCTTTGGCCCGTGGCGAATTAAGGTCAATAGGCGCTACCACGCTTAATGAATACCAGAAATATTTAGAGAAAGATAAAGCCCTTGAACGCCGTTTTCAGAAAGTGATGGTTGAAGAGCCGGATACTGCCGATGCGATATCAATTTTAAGGGGTTTAAAGGAACGTTACGAAACACACCACAAGGTGCGGATAAAAGATGAGGCTATTATTGCAGCGGTTGAAATGTCGCAACGTTATATAGCTGACAGGTTTTTACCCGATAAGGCTATCGACCTGATGGATGAGGCCGCATCAAAACTGCGCCTTGAAATGGATTCGGTGCCGGAGGTTGTGGATGAGCTGGAACGCCGTATTATGCAGCTGGAAATTGAGCGCGAAGCCATTAAGCGTGAAAAGGACGACCGGAAGGTTGCCGATTTAAGCGAAGAGATTGCCAATCTATCGGCCCAGCGCGATTCATTACGAGCCAAATGGAAAGGTGAGAAAGATCTTGTTGACGGTATCAACACAAAAGTTGAACTGATAGAAAACTACAAACAGGAAGCTGAACAGGCGGAGCGTGCAGGCGACTATGGTAAAGTAGCCGAACTACGCTATGGTACCATTGTAGAGGCACAGGCCGAAGTTGAGAAGCTAAAGGCTGCTCTGCTGGAAAATCAGAGTGACAGCCGCATGCTGAAAGAAGAAGTTACTGCAGATGATATTGCCGGAGTAGTAAGCCGCTGGACAGGTATCCCGGTTAGTAAAATGATCCAGAGCGAACGTGAAAAACTGCTGAGCCTGGAAGATGAATTGCATAAACGAGTAGCAGGCCAACAGGAAGCGATTGAAGCTATAAGCGATGCTATACGCCGCAGCCGCGCAGGTTTGCAGGATAAACGCAGGCCAATTGGATCGTTCATATTTTTAGGTACAACCGGGGTGGGTAAAACCGAGCTGGCAAAGGCATTGGCCGAGTTCCTGTTTAATGACGAAGGCGCATTGGTGCGGATAGATATGAGCGAATACCAGGAACGTCATGCTGTGTCAAGACTAATAGGAGCGCCTCCGGGCTATGTGGGTTATGATGAAGGCGGTCAGTTAACAGAGGCTGTGCGTCGTAAGCCATACAGTGTAGTGCTGCTTGATGAAATTGAAAAGGCACACCCGGATGTGTTTAATATCCTGTTGCAGGTGTTGGATGATGGCCGGCTGACCGATAATAAAGGTCGTGTGGTAAACTTTAAGAACACCATCATCATCATGACATCAAACATAGGATCAAACATTATCCAGGAAAACTTCCAGACTTTGGAGGATGAAAACCGTGATGAGCTGATTGCCAAAACAAAGAACGAATTATTTAGCCTTTTAAGGGCAACTATTCGTCCGGAGTTTTTGAACCGTATTGATGAGATCATCATGTTTACCCCGCTTAGTCGCGATGAGATTCATGATATTGTGAAATTGCAGTTTAATCACGTAAAAGAAACCCTGGCCGAAATGGGCGTTACCATGGAAGCTTCTGACGAAGCGCTTGACTGGCTCGGCCAGTTAGGTTACGACCCTCAGTTTGGTGCCCGTCCGCTAAAACGTGTCATCCAGAAAAAGATCCTCAACGAGTTATCGAAGCAGATCCTGGCTGGCAAGGTAGATAAGGATAGCACCATTAAAGTTGATATGTTTGATAATAATTTTGTGTTTTTGAACATACCTAAGGTGGTTTCTGAACCTGTTAAATAATATTTAACTCCATCATATAAGTAAAAGAGCGACCCGCCGGGCCGCTCTTTTTTTTTTGAACTTAAAAAACATCATCTTTTTCCTCCTCCTCCTTCTTCTTATCCACCATCTCTACAGGGCTTTCAGTGTTATTAAAACGCTCTTCGTTTTTGGCAAGAATAGGGGCGGCTCCGGCTATAGAAATTCCGGTTACGGCCAATAATAAAAATATAGCAAGGCAAATAAGCCTCAATAGCTTTTTAAGCTTTTTCATGTAGCAGGCAATAAACATTTAGCTGGCTTTAAGGCACAGTTAAACCGTTAAATAAATTTTACTTAATTCAATAAATTGGGAAACGAGAGTTTGTTAACCTATCAGGCCTGCATCTGGATAGGAAACACGGGGAATGTTTATGAATTGGTAATCAGGAGCGGATCTATAAACTGAAAAAAGTTGCGCCAAATGATGGTATCTGCTTATAGTAAGCTTATTATGCAATAATACCCGTTGACAGTAATTATCGCTGTGTTGAATATTGAGTAGCTTGATCCTATAAAAAGAACAGAACGCTCTTTTATAACTTATGCCATGTTTTAAGGCGACTGAATTAGCCGCCAGCACTTCTGTATTGGTAGTTGTGCTGCTTGGCAGATTACTGCCTACATAACCGGATACGGCGAAAAAACTGATCAATAAGGAAAATGCCAGTAAGCCCTGCCTTGCCTGTTTTTTCAAATTAGTAAACATCATGTCGCCATTTATCACGTGTAAATATAATCAATTACTGTTATTGAAATCTCATTGATTATATGGATTATCCGTTGCGGTACCAGGCAACTAATAAAATTTAATTCCAATTAATACTATTAACTAAAACGCCTATATTTAACAATAAGTTAATATATTGGCAATATATAGCCATGTATTTTTATTGAAGTTTGACATACAGTTAATAAACATAAACTTATACATAAAACACCTTAAAAAATCACTATGCTAAAATTTACAAATTCGAGGCTGCTTTTTGCTGCCTTAGCTTTTGCCGGAGCCCTAACCTCAGGCTGTCAAAAAAACTCAAGTCAGCCTGTTCAAAATGCTGCCGATAACAAAACGGTATCGGTAACAAAACTTAAAATCCAGGCGGTATCACTTACCCAGGGGTTTGAGGTTGGCGCAACCAGCCCTAAAACGGCTTATGATGTATCACCCACAGGTTCGGCCAGTGGCGATAATGTAACCTTATCCGGCAGCTCATGGAATATGTATGATGCGTTAATAGGCAACCTGTCCGGAGATCTTAAAGCTGGTTCATGGGCAGGCCGTATTCGTAACACCGGGAAAATTACCATGTTATTTGATGTTACTACTGGCATAAGTAGCGTTACTATAAAAAGTGGCACTTATGGCTCGGATGCGGCAAGCACATGGGGTTTATTTTATTCTGTTAACGGAGGCACCAGCTGGGCGCAGGCAGGTTCAACCATAACTACTACCACAACACTTACTACTTCAACGTTTACTATTAGTGGTGTAACTGGTACAGCACGGTTAGAGATTCGTAAATTAACCGGCGGTACCAACCGTATTGATATAGATGATGTCACCATAAATGATGGTGGCACAGGTGGTGGTGGCGGTACTGTACTTACAGGTAAAAAATTCCTGTTTGATGCAAGTCACCTTGAAAATGCAGGCAGCGCCGATTGGCAGATTGATGCCGATGGTACCGAAAATGTGCCTATGTATACCGGCGGTACAACTGTTGAAACAAAAGCGCAGCGTATACCAACACCATCATACACAGGCATTACGGCTACTACTGCCGAAACCTATTGGAAAGGCGCTATTTCTTCATGGGCAGTTGAATTGGTAAAACGGGGTGAGCTGGTTGAGTCATTGCCAAGCGGATCAACAATTACCTACGGCACTGCAGGTGCACAGGATTTGAGTAATTATGATGTATTTGTAGTTGTTGAGCCCAACCGTTTATTTACAGCTGCCGAGAAAACAGCCCTAATGAACTTTGTTGCCAACGGTGGAGGCTTATTTATGATAGCCGACCACACTGCTGCTACAACTGCCGGTACTGATGCCAATGGCTATAACCCATCTGACAGGGACGGTGATGGTTACGATTCGCCACGTGTTTGGAACGATTTGATGACCAATAACGGTATCAACAACAGCAATCCTTTTGGTTTCAATATCAACTATGTTGACATCAGCGAAGGGCCGTCAACTAATGTTTATACAGGTACTAACACCAACGCGCAAATTGTATTAAATGGCGCGGCTGGCACAGCTTCAAAACTGGCTTTTTATAACGGATCAACCGCCACTTTATACCCTGCGGACAATTCAAGTGTACAGGGCTTATTTTGGCGTAACAGCGCTACCAATGGTGGTACAGCTAATGCCATGGCGCTTTTAGCAACATATGGCTCTGGTCGCGTTGTATTTATTGGTGATAGCTCACCGGCCGATGATGGTACAGGCGATACCAACGATAGTTTGTTTAATGGATGGTCTGGTGATGCGCCTTCTGGCTATACTTCGCACCCGGCTTTGCATTTAAATGCTTCGTTGTGGCTGGCTAAGGCACAATAAATAGCCTTACTCCAGGTATTTTACTAAGAAAATGCCTTAAAATAAAACGTCCCGTTACTGTAGTATCGGGGCGTTTTTATTTGATTCAAACTGTTCGCAGTTAAACCGGTATTTTTTAATAATCAGTTTTAAATCGAAACAAGATTCATACTTCAGCAGTTATATCAAAGCAGTGAATTATCAACTGCGCACACTTAAACAAAACATCACCATTATGAAAACTTACGAAAGTTTAATAGACGCCACTAATGATCTTTTCACAAGAGGATACACAGCTAACCTTAGCCTGGAAGGTGATACAATAGATGATAAAGCCCAGGGTATACATATGGGTGAAGAAGATTTTGTAATTGATGAGTTTTACCGTTTTGAAGGCGCCAGCAACCCCGATGATATGTCAATAGTTTATGCTGTATCATCGCAAAAATATAACCTTAAAGGAGTGCTGGTAAATGCCTATGGCACTTATGCAGATGATAGTTCATCAGCCATACATGCCAAGCTGCGCCACGGCCAGGTAAGCGATAATTTGCACGGCCAGGACAGGCCGCATGCGTAATCAGATGTTTAGATGTGCAGGTGTGCAGATTTCAGATGTGCAGATGATTTTTAGATAGGTAAATGTCTGAATCCGAATTTATCGAATTAATAAATTAACAGAATTTTAAAATTCAAAGAATTCTACAAATTCGATGAATTCTGGTTCAGACAATCATCTGCACATCTGTAATTTGAAATCTGCACATCTAAAATCTACAATTCCTTCAAAATTTTCTTTCCACCTGCTTGTATGGCTGCACTGCCATTGCGCATTAAAAACTCCATTTGAGCGGTAAGCTCTTCTTTAACCCAGGGGAATAAATCCTTTAAATTGAATAGGGCATAAGCTGCAAATATTTTTACAGCAACTTTTGCCCTGGGATTTATCATCCAATCAAACAGTTGCTCAACCACTGGTTCAAAGTTGATTTCCTTAAGCTTTAATTGTAGCGACTTTGAGGCTTTTGCATCAGTGATGTGCATTATTATTTTGGCATAATGACGCTGGCATCCTGGGTGCTTCACTTCGCCAAACCGCGAGATCATATAGTGCAAATCGTCAAGATAAATTTCGGGATCAGATAGAAAGACATTTTCGAGTATCCACACCGCCCTGAATGCAACAGCCTTATCCTGTTGAAAAGTAATATCAATTAAATCGCGTAAAGCAAACTGTTGTTCCTTCAATATCCTGCTAAGCTCAAGCACCTTGGGTTTACCAATAATACTGGTGATTTTTTTGATGAGCTCGGATTGGGTCATGGTGATATAAAAGTAAATGATAGCAGTGGAAATTTAAAATTTACTACTTAATCAAACAAAAGGGCTTCCCGATTCTTCAAACCAATACCAACAAAATTTTTACATTTGCTTTTTGTTTAAATATAACTGTCCATGGTTAAGTTCAACCGATTTACACTGGATAATGGCCTGCGGGTTATTGTTCACGAAGATAATACTACGCCTATGGCGGTGCTCAACATTCTGTATGATGTTGGCGCCCGCGACGAAAATCCCGAACAAACCGGCTTTGCCCATTTGTTTGAGCACCTGATGTTTGGCGGATCGGTAAATATCCCCAGCTATGACGAACCCCTGCAAAGGGTAGGCGGCGAAAACAATGCCTTCACCAGCAACGATATTACCAACTACTATATCACCCTGCCATCAACCAATATCGAAACCGCTTTCTGGCTGGAAAGTGATAGGATGCTTAACCTTGCTTTTAGCGAGAAAAGCCTGGAGGTGCAACGCAATGTGGTGATTGAAGAGTTTAAGCAGCGTTACCTTAACCAGCCATATGGCGATGTTTGGTTAAAGCTTCGTCCGCTGGTTTACAAATTGCACTCATACAAGTGGGCTACTATCGGCAAAACCATCGAGCATATTGAGGAGGCAAGGATTGAGGATGTAAAAGCGTTTTTCAAGAAACACTATAATCCGCAAAATGCAATTATGGTTGTGGGCGGAAACATAACTACCAGCGAGGTAAAAGCGCTTTCAGAAAAATGGTTTGGGCCAATACCCGCAGGTGAAAAATACAACCGTAACCTGCCGCAGGAACCTGATCAGCGCGAAGAGCGCCGTGAAACGGTTACCGCAAAAGTGCCATTAAACGATGTTTATATAGCTTTCCAGATGGGAGCCCGTTTAGATGAGGATTATTACGCTGTGGAGTTATTGAGCGATATACTTTCGCGCGGCCATTCATCGCGTCTGTACCGGAGCCTGGTACAGGATAAACAGATCTTTAGCGAGGTGCATGCTTATATTACCAGCAGCTTGGATAAAGGAATGTTTGTGCTTGAAGGTAAGCCGCTGGAGAACATCAGCATTGAACAAGCCGAAGCGGCCTTATGGGAAGAACTGGAAAAAGTTAAGAACACCGAAATTCCCGCAGATGAATTAACCAAGGTGCAAAACAAAACAGAATCAACCATGGTGTTTTCTGAAATGTCATTGCTGGATAAAGCCATGAACCTTGCCTCGTTTGAGTTACTTGGTGATGCCGACCTCCTTAACCAGGAAACTGGGAAATACCTGGCTGTAACAGCGGCACAGATCAAGGAAGCAGCTAATAAGATTTTTAGAAAAGATAATTCATCAACGCTGATTTATTTGGCGGAAGAAGTTATACACGATTTACAGGATTAAATCTGCCTGAACCGGAATTGTCAGCATTCTTTAATTCGATAATTCAGTTCCAGGAAAAATATCACAAATGACCAACTTAGATAGAACATTAGCCCCCGATTTTAAGGCTATCGATAATATAACCCTGATAAGGCCCGAGCATAAAAAGCTTGATAATGGCTGCAATATTTATTGCTTTAACTCCGGCGATCAGGAACTGGTGCGTATTGAATGGATTTTTGGAAACCTGCGCTTTGATGCCTTGAAACCACTATTGAATATGGCGGTTAACTCGATGCTTACCGAGGGAACCGGTACCTTAAATGCAGCACAAATAGCCGATAAGATTGATTTTTATGGCGCATTTTTGCAGGTTGATTATGGTTACGAAAACTCGCAGGTTACGTTATATAGCTTAAATAAACATTTGCATAGCACTTTACCGGTTATCATGGATCTGCTTACCGATTCTATTTTCCCTGATAAAGAACTGGAAACGTTTAAGCGTAACCAACAGCAAAAGCTGCAGGTTAGTCTGCAAAAAAATGATATAGTAGCGCGCAGAGATTTTAACAAAGCTATTTACGGCAATACCATTTATGGTTTAGGAGCCAGCTTTGAAAACTATAAAGCATTGCATCGCGATGATCTGATAGCTCACTACAAACAACAGTACCAGCCATCAAACTGTACTATTGTTATTGCGGGGAAAATTGAGCCGGAAACTTTAACGCTCATCACCAATACTTTTGATAAAGGATGGACTAACGGTGACACGTCTGCGGATACTACCCAGCCGGAAATTGAATCCGCTAAAGACTTGTTTTACCTTACCGAAAAGCCTGATGCCCTGCAATCTGCTATCAGGATAGGCGTGCCGATTGTTACGCGCAGTCATCCGGATTTTCAGCCCTTACAGGTTTTAAACACTGTTTTTGGTGGATATTTCGGATCGCGACTGATGGCCAATATTCGCGAGGATAAAGGTTATACCTACGGTATAGGATCGGGCCTGGGGCCGTTTAAGCAAAGCGCGTCATTTTTTATAGCTACCGAAGTAGGGGCCGATGTTTGCAAAGCTGCTATTACCGAAATTGAAAAAGAGATTAACCTGTTGAAAACCGAACTGGTGCCCGATGAGGAGCTTGATTTGGTACGCAATTACATGTTAGGTTCGTTGCTGGGTAGCCTGGAGAACGTTTTTTCACATGCCGATAAGTTTAAAAGTATCTATTTTGCCGATCTTGATTATGATTATTACGATAGGTATGCGGCCACAATAAAAAGCATCACAAGCCCACAGCTACAGGAGCTGGCTAATAAATATTTTCATTTTGAGAGTTTCTATAAAGTGATTGTAGGCAAATATTGAAAAAGAGCCAGGAGTTGAGAATGAAGAGTTAAGAATCGAGAGTTAAGATTGCTTCAAATAGGCTACAATTGAAAAAGAGTCAAGAGTTAAGGCAGCTTCAAATGGGCTGCAATTGAAAAAGAATCAAGAGTTAAGAATCAAGAGTTAAGACCGTTTCAAATGGGCTTCACAAAGTTCATTTTTCTGCGAAATGTAAAATTCGTGATTCTTGACTCTAATTCTTGCCTCTATTTTACAAAGCATTTCTGATTACCTAAATTTTTATTACCTTTGCCCGGCAAATAATAACTCCAAAATAATTATTTGCTATGCAGTTAGACCCATCCAAATTTGTTGCCGAAGGATTAACCTACGACGACGTTTTACTACTCCCCGCTTATTCTGAAGTACTACCGCGCGATGTTAATACTGGTACTTTTTTAACAAAAAGCATCCGTTTAAACATTCCCATTATTTCGGCCGCTATGGATACCGTTACAGAAGCAGGCCTGGCAATTGCCATTGCCCAGGCTGGTGGTATTGGTATGCTGCACAAAAATATGACCATACAGGCGCAGGCCGATGAAGTGCGCAAGGTTAAACGATCAGAAAGTGGCATGATCCAGGATCCGGTAACTTTACTGGAAGATGCCCTGCTTGCCGATGCTTTCCAGATCATGAAAGAATACAGGATTGGTGGTATCCCGGTAATTGATGCAGATCATAAACTAAAGGGAATCATCACCAACCGCGATTTGCGTTTTCAGAAAGATATGACAGTGCCTGTTAGCGAAGTGATGACCAAAACAAACCTGGTTATTGCACCCGAAGGCACAAACCTTACCGAAGCTGCTGCCATACTACAGGCAAATAAGATTGAAAAACTACCCGTAATTAATAAAGATGGAATATTGGTAGGTTTAATTACTTATAAAGATATCCAAAAAGTTAAAAACTTCCCTAACGCCTGTAAAGACGAATTTGGGAGGTTACGCGTAGGAGCAGCGGTTGGTGTTGCTGCCGATAATATAGACAGGGTTACAGCCCTTGTGAATGCCGGAGTTGATGTTATCACTGTTGATACAGCTCACGGGCACTCAAAAGGGGTTATTGATATGGTTAAGGCCGTAAAAAAATTATACCCCAACCTGCAGGTCATTGCAGGTAACATTGCCACTGCCGATGCCGCAATTGCCTTAGCTGATGCCGGTGCTGATGCTGTTAAAGTAGGTATTGGTCCGGGTTCTATTTGTACCACGCGTATTATTGCCGGGGTTGGTGTTCCGCAGCTGTATGCCGTTTACGAGTGTGCTAAAGCTTTAGAAGGCCGCGGTATCCCGGTAATTGCCGATGGTGGTATCAAACAAACAGGCGATATTGTGAAGGCTATAGCGGCCGGTGCAAGCTCTATCATGGCTGGGTCGTTATTTGCAGGTGTGGAAGAATCACCGGGCGAAACAATTATATATGAAGGCCGTAAGTTTAAATCATACCGCGGTATGGGTTCGGTTGAAGCGATGGCGAAAGGCTCTAAGGATCGTTACTTCCAGGATGAAACTGATGTAGTTACAAAGCTTGTACCAGAAGGTATTGTTGGTCGCGTACCATTTAAAGGCAATATGGCCGAAGTGATTTTTCAATACATAGGTGGTTTACGTGCAGGTATGCACTACTGTGGTGCTGCCAATATTGAAGATCTGCAACGTGCCAAATTTGTACGTATCACAGCAGCCGGAATGCGCGAAAGCCATCCACACGATATTACCATTACTAAGGAAGCTCCTAATTATACCAGGTAATTCCTGTAAAATACTGCATTACAAATTATAGCAAAGCCTGTAAGGTTAATAAGTTTTTACTTGTAACCTTGCAGGCTTTTGCTTTGACCGGTATTTTACTGGGCGTTTAATCCCGATTTTGGAATTAAGCTATTGGAAGTTATTATTTTTAATGCCTGATCGTATGTGAAACCTTCTTTGGTAAGTGCATCAAAATATTCTTTGGTCAACTTAGCAAGCTCTGTTAACTTACCCGGCTGTTTGTAGTAATCCAATTGTGCATCAAGCATGCTTTTTGCCAATGTGGAGTACATGGGGCCCATCGCGTTCATGGCATTTGCCATTTCATTTGCGCCAGTTGAAGGTTGCCCCATCATGTTAACAGGTGGCGGAGGAGGAAGTAAAACAACATCAGTTATTTTTACGTGTTGCTCGCCTGGGTAGGAGTGTGTAATATCTACGTTATAAAAATTGAAAAAGTTTATACCATCGCTTCGTCGGCCTGCGCGTTCAATAATATCAATTGATTTTGCAGCTTGCGGTATTTTTTGAAAAAATACTTTAAATAAAAGCTTTTCGCCGGCTTTTGCTAAAGTGTGTTTGGCCGGCACCATGGCTATATTTTCGGATTTTACATAATTGTAATGTGTATTACCCTGGTCGGTTTGAATGTAGATCTCTTTATTGAGCTGTACCCAGGAATTATCAGAATTGGCGGTGTACTCAAAGTTTATAACGGTGAATTTTGCATCACTTTCCACTTTGGTGATAATAGTGTTATAGTCGTCGCTGCTTTCCACTCTGGGGTTAACAATAACTTGTGCAAAGGAAGTGAGACAGGCCATCATCAACATGGCAGACAAGGTTAGGATTTTTTTCATGAAATATATTTTTTAAGGTTAGGTAAATATAGATGTGTAATAATACATTTTAAATAGATAAACCATTCAAACTAATGGATAATAATACTGCCTTATCCTGCAATTGGATGCTGTAAATTTTATATTTGCGATATGAGAGCTATCTGCGTATTCTGCGGTGCCAATTTTAACGGCGACCCTTTATTAAAACAAGCTATTGAGCAATTAGCCGAAGTGATGGTTAGTCGCAATATAACCCTGGTATTTGGCGGGGGCAAGGTTGGGGTTATGGGTTTAATGGCTGATGCTGTTTTGAGTCGTGGCGGTAAAGCGATTGGAGTGATCCCCCAGTTTTTAATGGATAAAGAGGTTGGTCATACCGGTTTAACGCAACTTCACATTGTAGAGAACATGCATCAGCGCAAGCAAATGATGAACGATCTGTGCGATGGTATCATCACGCTGCCTGGTGGTTTAGGTACGCTCGAAGAGTTTTTTGAGGTGCTAACATGGCTACAATTAGGGCTGCACAATCATCCCACAGGGTTGCTGAATGTTGGGGGGTACTATGATTCATTACTGAAGCAACTGGACGTAATGGTTGAGCAAAAATTTCTTAAGCCCGCCAACCGCGAACTGGTTATAACATCCGGCGATGCCATTGAACTGGTAAACCTAATGGAGAGCTTTAATGCAAACCCTGATGAAGTTTGGTTTAAAGACAGAAACCTTACGTAAGTCGAAAGGAGAGTAAAGATTGATGGAGCGAAGGATTATAGGTGTTCGAAAGGTATAAAAGATAGGGGCAATGTGCGATTCCTTCCTCGGGGAAGGAGGAGGTAGGGGTTAAATCAGGCGTTCAAGTATTGTTGTAGATGGCATGTCGGCGAAACCCCTCCCTGCTATCGCGCGCATTACAACCGCACCCCTCCCGTTGGGAGGGAATTAAAAAACCGTTAGCAACTCGTCTGACACCTATGGAACAAAGCAAAGTTCAAGGATTAAAGATGTGAGCGAATATACCCAGTCTTTTATCCTTGATCTAAAAATCCTTGCTCCTAAAAAATTCTTGCTCGCAAGAAGCTTATTCTACCTGACTTATGGTCCAAAAGTCATCAGCCAGATCTGTACTGGTTAGGTAATCGTAGGGCATATAAAAATAGCCCTTTTGTCCCCAGGTGCTGCCCCAGCTATTTCGTACTATAAAAGCTTTCTTTTTATCATCATAGCCTGCCGCCATTACAGCATGGCCACCCACAACGCTTTCGTTTTTGCCGGGCATATTGAGTACTCCTGTTTGGGCTACTGTAGTGCCTTCAAAACTTTGGTATACTGTAAATCCAAAAACAAAAGGATTGCCGGTTGCAAGGCATGATTTTAACTCGCTGATATTTGTGTTATTTAAGCGGGTGTATTGAATAGCAAGATTTTTTTTGGCGGCTGTATATAATGTTTTTGAAGGTTTTTTGGCAAACTTGCTTTCAATATAGGGCCATTTAGTTTCGTCACAAACACCTTGTGTGGCAACAGATTTTACGCCATCACGCAGCTGGGCGCCGCTATCGTCTTTAACGTGATTTTCCAGCACGCGCTCATTATAATAAATAAATAAACGCGAGGGGTTAAATACCGACAGTTTTTGCCGCATTAGTTCAAATTCAAAAGCCCCGGCAATGGCATTAGCGGTACATGAACCCAGGTTACCCTGGTCATAAACAGGTGGGCACTGTAGGCGCAGGTCAACTAACGCGGGTAAAGGTCTTGCTAAAGCTTCCGGGCGAACAAGGGCATATCTTAAATCACGGTGATCTGGCAGGTCGGGTGTCCAGCCATAATGTTTGGTTTGCTGTATCATAATAAAGGTTTGCTAATAAATGATATAGTAAAGCTATATTGTTTCTTTTAAAAAAGCATACGTGTTTTTACGTAATATTAAACGTAAAGCTACTGTATACGTGCATATTACGTATTTTTTTTCTATAGAAATGGTTGTGGCCGATTGATAGGGAACCGCAAATCTCTACTGTAGTAATAGTTTCAATTTAGGAGATGACTGCCTGCTATTAACTGGAACTGCTGACTTAAAATCGCCAAAAAAAATATCATTAGCTTTGCGCCGGTAATTTTCTCTAAATTACATTTTCTATAAAAACCAATTATGGATATCAGTTTTAACATTAATGAGGATATAAACAAACAGCTTGTTTATGAGCTGAACACGAAGCTAAAAAAAGTACACCTGGGTGGTGGCGAGAAGGCCGCAGCCAAGCAAAAAGAAAAGGGTAAAATGCTGGCCCGCGAACGTGTAGCCTATCTTATAGATCAAGATAAACCATGGCTTGAAATAGGCGCTTTTACAGCTGATGGCATGTATGCCGAACATGGTGGCTGCCCATCCGGTGGCGTGGTATGTGGTATTGGTTATGTATCAGGCAGGCAATGTGTAGTGGTAGCCAACGATGCTACCGTAAAGGCCGGGGCCTGGTTTCCAATTACAGCTAAAAAAAATCTGCGTGCGCAGGAAATAGCTATGGAGAATCGCCTGCCCATTATTTATTTGGTTGATTCGGCAGGAGTGTATTTACCTTTGCAGGATGAGATATTTCCCGATAAAGAGCATTTCGGGCGCATATTTCGTAATAATGCCATGATGAGCAGCATGGGTATTATCCAAATTTCGGCTATTATGGGTTCCTGCGTGGCCGGTGGCGCTTATTTACCCATCATGAGCGATGAGGCGATGATAGTAGAGGGTACGGGCTCGGTTTTCCTGGCGGGATCATACCTGGTAAAATCAGCCATTGGTGAAGATGTGGATAACGAAACCCTGGGTGGCGCTACCACTCATTGCGAAATATCGGGTGTTACCGATTATAAGCAACCCAATGACAAGGCCTGCCTCGATTCTATCCGGAACATCATGAGCATGACCGGCGATTATAACAAGGCGGGGTTCGACAGGATCAAGCCATCTATCCCCAAATTAAATCCAAAAGATATTTACGGTATACTGCCCGATAACCGGGAGAAAGCCTATGATATGAGAGAGATCATTTTGCGCCTCGTTGACGATTCGGAGTTTGAAGAATATAAAGCGGGCTATGGCCAATCCATCATCTGCGGTTTGGGCCGTATCGACGGCTGGGCGGTAGGTATCGTAGCTAATCAACGCAAGGTGATCAAATCAAAAAAGGGAGAGATGCAATTTGGCGGCGTTATTTACTCCGACTCTGCCGATAAGGCTACCCGCTTTATCATGAATTGTAACCAAAAAAAGATCCCATTGGTGTTTTTGCAGGATGTTACCGGCTTTATGGTAGGCAGCAGGAGCGAGCAGGGGGGTATCATAAAAGATGGCGCCAAAATGGTGAACGCTGTTGCCAATTCGGTTGTGCCCAAATTTACAATAGTAATAGGCAACTCCTACGGTGCAGGTAATTACGCTATGTGTGGCAAGGCTTATGATCCAAGACTGATCTACGCCTGGCCTTCAGCAAAAATAGCTGTAATGGGTGGCAGTCAGGCCGCCAAGGTATTGGTACAAATGCAGGCTGCAGGTCTAAAAGCAAAAGGCGAAGAGGTGGACGACGTAAAAGAACAGGAACTGCTTAAACAAACCACTGATAGGTACAATTCACAAACCACGCCATACTATGCAGCAGCAAGGCTTTGGGTTGATGGTATCATTGATCCGCTGGAGACCCGAAAAGTAATCTCGATGGGGATAGAGGCTGCCAATCATGCTCCAATTGAAAGAGCATTTAATGTTGGGGTGATACAGACGTAGTGTTGCGTGTTGCGTGTTGCGTGTTGCGTGTTGCGTGTTGCGTGTTGCGTGTTGCGTGTTGAAAGAAATTGTCATACAATTTAATCAAAAATCCCTTAATCCTTTAATCTGTTTAATCCCGGTTCAGACAAAAATCCTGTAATCCTTTAATCTGTTTTGATCCCGGTTCAGACAAAAAATCGTTACGAATAACCAAAACCATGAATGTCACAATTGATGAACTAATAATACTTGCTGGTGGCGCTTTTCTTTCAGTTTGGGGGATAGGAAAGATAAGTGAACGCCGTAAACTGTTAAAAACGGGAGTGAAGGTGGAAGGGGTGGTTTTTCAGTTGGAGAAACTAACCAGCTTTGGTAAAAAACCTTCGACATTATATTATCCTGTAATAAGGTATGTAACGTTGGATAAAGAGTGGATTACAGAAAAATATGGTGTTGGTACCAATCCTTCAGCTTATAAGGAAGGGGAAATTGTTAAAGTTATTTACGATCCAGCCGATTACAAGCATTTCATAATAGATGATTTTATGAGTAAAGCCCTTGGCATTATATTAATAGCTGTAGGGGCCTTATTAATTATAGGAGTATTCATTTACTATATTTTAAATCAGTACCAGGCATTGTAAATCAAAAAACTCCCGGTGTGCCGGGTTTTTTCTTAATTTGTGTATCTACCCTGCTTTCCATATCTTGAGGCATGAAAAAACTGCTGGTCCTTTTATTGTTGTTTTCCTTAAAGCTTTCGGCACAAGATGCTTCTAAAATTCATCAAAAAGCAATCCTGATAGATACACATAACGATGTATTATCCAATGAACTGATCACTAAATTCGATCTCGGTAAAAGGCAAAGTGAGGGAGATTTTGACCTTGTTCGTGCTAAAGAGGGTGGTTTGGATGCACAGATCTTTTCCATCTGGTGTGGCGAAAATTATGGCAAGGGTACAGCTTTCGCTTTTGCTAACCGCGAGATAGATTCATTGTATGCCCTTATAAAGCGTAATCCGGATAGGATAACCCTGGTACATAACAGCGCCGAACTAAAAAAAGCGGTAAAGAAGAAAAAACTGGCAGCTATGATAGGCGTTGAGGGGGGGCATATGATTGAAGATAGGATGGATTATATTGATAGTCTGGCCAAACGTGGTATGATCTATTTAACCCTTACCTGGAATAACAGTACTTCATGGGCTACATCTGCACGCGACGAGGTTACCAAAAAAGACAGTCTGAAACATTTGGGGCTTACAGATTACGGCAAGCAGATAGTAAAGCACCTGAATGAGTTGGGTGTTATGGTTGATGTTTCGCATGTTGGCGAGCGTACTTTTTACGATGTGCTGGCTACCACCACAAAGCCGGTAATTGCATCACATAGCTGTGCCTACAGTATTGATCCAAGCCGCCGCAATTTAAAAGATGATCAGTTAAAGGCGTTGGCAATAAATGGGGGCGTAGTTTGCCTGAATTTTTATAGTGGTTTTGTGGATAGTACCTATTCGCCAAAGGTTGCGGTGTTTTTACAGCAACATAAAGCCGAGTTGGATTCGCTTACCAAAATTTATAACGACGGCGATCTGGCCAATATCAGGCTGAATGTCATGTATAAAACCGAATCGGATAAAATTCGTCCGCCTTTGAGTTTGCTGATCCATCATATAGATTACATTGTAAAACTGATAGGTATAGATTATGTAGGTATAGGATCAGATTTTGATGGCGCTGAATCCTATCCGTTAGGGCTCGACAGTGTTAGTGATTATCCGAAAATTACCGAAGAACTGTTGAAACTTAATTATAATAAAAAGGATATTAATAAAATTTTAGGCGGCAATGTGCTGCGGGTGCTGAAGGCTAATACGGGTAAATAATTATATTTGACCCAAACTTACTTTATCATGTTGAAATTTTTTAAAATGGCCATTCTTGGCCTGTTTATCTCGCTCAATGCAAGTGCCCAGCAACCTTATTTAATGTTTATAGATAAAGCCGGCAACAGGGTTGATAACAAGATATTAGCCAATTCATACATGGTTATAAAAAAGTTTGACGATTCGGCCTGGATGGTGAAGGAGTTTGATATGCGCGATACCATCATCAGCTCGGCATTTTATAAAGACGAAAAGTTAAGCATACCTACCGGCAAATATATATCCTATGAAAAGCGGACGCCGCTAAATGGGTTTGATATACAGAGAGATACATTGAATCATGTTAAAACCAGTGGTTACTTTTTAAACGGAAAGAAAACCGGCGAGTGGTATGAGTTTTTGAATGGAAAAAAACAATACCTTAAAACTTATAAAGACGATATAGCAAATGGCTTAAGCCAAACTTTTGAACCAACCACCGGCGCTGTTTTGTTGGAGGGGAATTACGTAAACGGAAAAAAAAGCGGCGAATGGCGTATGAAAACGTCCGAAGGTGCCGAACTTTATACGGATACTTATAAAAAGGGAAAAATGATCAGTCATGTTAACGCGGTTAGTGATTTTAAAAGCGCCGTAATGCCATTTGATTTGTACACCTATTTAAAGCGCAAAGCCCCCCTTTTTAAGACTCCTGACCACGCCGGTACACTTGTTCTTAATTTAAAAATTAGCGAAAAAGGTATTGTTACCGATGTAAAAGTAGATCAGACGGTTGATATTGATTTTGATGAACTTTTAGTAAAAGCATTTATGGAATCGCCAAAATGGAAACCCGCGGAATACAAAGGTGAAAAGATAGAGTCAACCTACAGGTTTACCATTAATATAGTAGATATGGTGAGGATTGTGGATATAATGAATTGATAGGCCCTCACGATTGGGACTGTGAGTTAAATTGTTTACCTATCACTGACCCATTCAATTGACTTTTTTTGTAAATTCGCATACATTTTTAAAGAATGACTCAAGAATTAGAACACGTAAAATGCCTGATCATTGGTTCGGGCCCGGCAGGATATACCGCCGCAATATATGCCTCAAGGGCCGATCTTAAGCCAGTAATGTATACTGGTTTATTAGCCGGAGGACAACTTACCCAAACTACCGATGTGGAAAATTTCCCGGGTTACCCTGAAGGTATCATGGGCCCCGAAATGATGGAAGATTTCCGTAAACAAGCCGAGCGCCTGGGTACCGAAATTCGTTTTGGTTATGTAAGCTCTGTTGATTTTACCAGTCTGCCGCATAAAGTTGTGGTTGATGAAGTGAAAACAATATTGGCTGATACCGTTATTATTTCAACCGGTGCATCAGCAAAATGGCTGGGTTTACCATCTGAGCAAAAATACAGTGGCTTTGGTGTTTCGGCCTGTGCCGTTTGCGACGGCTTCTTTTTTAAAGGACAGGATGTAGCCATAGTTGGCGCGGGTGATACTGCGGCAGAAGAAGCTACTTACCTCGCTAAACTTTGCCGTAAAGTATTTATGATTGTTCGCCGTGACGAGTTCCGTGCTTCAAAAGCAATGGTTCACCGCGTAAAGAACACCCCTAACATCGAGATATTATACAATACCGAAACCAAAGAGATTCTTGGCGATGGACAAAGTGTTACCGGAGTTAAAGTAATTAATAACGCAACCAACGTAGAAAAGGATTTAGATGTTAGTGGCTTTTTTGTGGCGATAGGTCACCACCCTAACACCGATATTTTTAAAGGCTGGTTACATATGGACGAAACCGGTTACATTATTACCCATCCCGGTTCAACAGAAACCAATGTAGAAGGTGTGTTTTGCTGCGGCGATGCACAGGACCATATCTATCGCCAGGCAGTTACAGCAGCAGGTACAGGCTGTATGGCCGCCATTGATGCTGAGCGTTACCTGGCAGCTAAAGAGCATGTGGTAACAGCATAAAACTTCGTTAAAAATTGCTTCCAATAAGGAGGCTTCTACAAATATTAAAAAAGGTCATTTGGTAACAAATGGCCTTTTTTGTTTTAAGTCTTTTCCTTTGTCGACACAGCAACGCAAAGGCGGAAGATCGGGATTATTAGGCAATCGCTATACTTTTGTTACAATCAAAAACTTCTTGTATTTTTTTAAAAACTTCTATATTCACCACTTAGTACCAACCTCATAATAAATATGTTAAAAAAAGCTTCCTTAATGTTGTTTGCATTGCTTACATCATTTACTATTGTTGTTAACGCGCAGGATAGTGACCCATATGCAGGTATCATCCCGGCACCCGTATCACTTAAAAAGGCACCCGGTAGCTTTGTACTGAGCCAGGAAACCAGTATTCAGGCCGATTCACCATCTAACAAAGCGGTGCTGTTTTTTAAAGATTACCTGGCCAATAGCCAGGCCTACAATAAGTCAATAGTATTAAAGGGAGCTGGTACCGCTTCAAACGTAATTACATTAACATCTGCCGGTACCGATAATTTACCCGCTGAAGGATACCGCTTAACCATTACCCCGCAGCAAATTACAGTTGCAGGTAAAGGAGCAGGCTTGTTTTATGGTGTACAAACCCTGATACAGTTGTTCCCTGCCGCAAGGGCTGCCACCGCTAAATTGCCATGTGTGCAGGTGGAGGATTATCCTCGTTTTGGCTACCGCGGAGCTATGCTTGATGTTGGTCGCCATTTTTTCTCGGTGGAGATGGTTAAAAAATATATCGACCTGTTAGCAGCCTATAAGCTTAATAATTTTCACTGGCATTTAACCGAAGATCAGGGCTGGCGTATCGAGATCAAGAAATACCCTAAGTTAACACAGATTAGCAGTATGCGTGCTCAAACCTTAATAGGAGGTTACCGCGATAAAACACCGCAACAGTTTGATGGTACGCCGTATGGTGGTTTTTATACCCAGGATCAAATTCGTGATGTGGTGAAATATGCATCAGAAAGATATATTAACATTGTGCCCGAGATTGAAATGCCAGGCCACTCACAGGCAGCTTTGGCCGCCTATCCGGAATTGAGCTGTGATCCGGGCAAAACCTATAAACCGGCGGAAACGTGGGGCGTATTTAAAGATATCTACTGCCCGTCTGATAAAACCTTTGCATTTATAGAGGATGTGCTTACGGAGGTAATGGCATTGTTTCCAAGTAAATATATTCACATAGGAGGGGATGAGGCACCTAAGGATGCATGGAAAAATTCAAAATTTTGTCAACAGCTTATTAAAAAATTAAAGCTAAAAGATGAGAACGAGCTGCAAAGCTATTTTATTCAAAGAGTTGAGAAATTTGTAAATTCCAAAGGCCGCAACATTATTGGCTGGGACGAAATATTAGAAGGCGGCCTTGCACCAAACGCTGCCGTAATGAGCTGGCGCGGGGAAGAAGGAGGCATAGCTGCTGCACAGCAAAAACATAATGTGGTGATGACACCTGGCAGCCACGGCTTGTATATTGACCACGGGCAGGGTAAACCCAGCCAGGAACCATTGAGTATCGGCGGTAATGAGCCTTTATCCAAAATCTACAGCTATGACCCAACGCCGGAAGCTCTAACTCCCGAACAAAAGACATACATCATGGGCGTGCAGGCTAACCTATGGACGGAGTATGTAGCAACCGACGCCAAAGTGGAGTTTATGCTGTTGCCGCGATTGATGGCGCTATCGGAAATAGCATGGTCGCCACTGGCAAATAAAAACTTTAAAGATTTTTCAGAAACACGTCTGCCATCGCACCTGGCCTGGTTGGATAGGAATAATTTAAATTACCATGTTCCGGTGGCTATAGGAGCTAAAGATACCGTGATGATAGGCAGTCAGTTAACTGTAAATCTAAAATCGCCGGTTGATGGTGCTAAAGTATACTATACTATTGACGGGTATACCCCCCGCGAAACCGACCTGGAGTATCATGTGCCTATGACCTACAATGTACCTATTGATCAATATCGCGAACTGCAGACCCTGGTAATTACTCCATCTGGTAAACGGAGTAATGTTACCCGTACGCTGGTTTACAATAAAGCGCCTTTTGCGCCCGTTAGTAATACAAGCGATATCCCCGGCCTAAAGTTCCAATTATTTGCCGGTACATTTTCTGGTACCAGTCAACTGGTTAATTTACCGGT
Source organism: Mucilaginibacter sp. P1_A3 (assembly GCF_056406855.1). Classification (NCBI taxonomy): domain Bacteria; kingdom Pseudomonadati; phylum Bacteroidota; class Sphingobacteriia; order Sphingobacteriales; family Sphingobacteriaceae; genus Mucilaginibacter; species Mucilaginibacter sp. P1_A3. Next base: position 5,147 of record NZ_JBFTZJ010000019.1, on the reverse strand, counting down.
TGCCGATAGCGGTGTAATTAAAACCTTTAATACAGCAGATTTTAGGAAAAGTAAAGGAAAGTTTGGTGTAATTTACAATGGATTTATTAATATTGAGGTTGATGGGAATTATGGCTTCTCTACATTATCAGCCAATGGATCTGTTTTATTAATTGATGACCAGGTAGTTGTTGATAATGATGGCAAACATGCGATAAACGAACAATTTGGTGCTGCGCCTTTATTGAAAGGATATCACCGTTTCACTTTAAAATATGTAGATGCCGGCGGAAACAATACTTTAAAAGTATTTATATCTGCACCCGGTAAAACAGCTGCCGAATTAACACCCGAAGTACTGAGAAATTAACAGAACTATATACAAGTAATGATCAGGAGACTTTATTATATAACTTTTTTAATAGCTGCGGCCGCGGCCATAACAAGTTGTGGCGGTAATCAAACCAAAACAACAAGTGTACAGCCGGCTTCTAAAGCGACACAATTGATGGGCCCGTTTCGCTACCATAAAATGATAGAGGTATCGCCGGGACAGAGCTATGATGTATTTAGCTGGGGGCGTGGTTCGCAGGAGGCGGGGGCATTTTTGATTCTGCATTCAGATTCATCGGCTATAAAGTACACCACTACTACCGGCGATTTGGATGGTAATATTATTGATGTTTATAATGCTGATATGGACGTGGATGGTAATCCCGAGATATTGATACAGGCAAAATCAAAAGATACCATCAATCATACCAGTATCTACGCGTTTGAGTTTAATGATAACAAAGCTAATAAACTGGATTTCCCCAGGCTGAATTCATCTCAGCGTAAGGGCTATCGTGGCGATGATAATTTTTATATCCGCGATGGTAAACTGATCCGCGAGTTTCCGATATATGATGGTACCGGCAAACAAGCCAAATTAACCGGTGCCAAACGCCAGTTGGAATACGGCTTAAGCAGAAATGAGTTCACTGTTAAGCAATTGAGCAAAGATTCAACAAATGTGGCTTCAAAAGCTACGGAGAGTGTAGCTGCCAAGCCTGCTGAAACCAAGCAAAGTGCTTCTAAATCTGAAAAGAAAAGCTCTTCATCTAAATCAAGTAAAAAGAAAAAGCATAGGCGGCATAGGGATTAACCTGATTTAAATTGAAATTAAAGGAGACGTATCATTTGCGTCTTTTTTTGTTTCTAACCTGTTAAATTAAACTGATCATTTCTTTTGCGTTTTTCACGCCAACGGCATCATAATCGTTATTAAAGTAAAACCAGGCTTCTTTTATATCTATATCGTGCTGCACTGCGTCGATCACTTTTTGCAGGAATTCCATAGAATATGGCGACCGATATAAGTTGGGAACTCCATGAAAACGATAATATATAACCGGCGTATTTTTTATCACATCATCTGGTAAGTTAGGGTGACTCATACCGGAAAAGCTGATATTATGTTTACGAAGGCTTTGGTAAACATCGGCATTCCACCAGCTTGCGTGGCGCATCTCTACTATATTTTTAAATGTTGGATTAAGGCTGTTGATTATCCTGTCAAGCCTTTCCTCGGTATAGTTATAGCTGGGTGGCAACTGAAATAATACAGGGCCAAGCTTTTCCTGCAGACCATTATTGATGGTATCGTAGAAGCTGCTGATCAGATCTGCAGCTTCTACGAATTTTTTATAGTGAGTTATGGCCCTTGGCGCCTTTACCGCAAACCTGAAATCAGCCGGGCTTTTGGCGTACCAGTTCTGCAAAAAGGAAAGCTGCGGGAAGCGGTAAAAAGTAACATTAAGTTCCAGTGTTTTAAAATGCTCACAATAATAATCAAACCACTTACGCTGGGGCAGGTCTTCAGGGTAAAATCTGCCTTTCCAATCCTTATAATGAAATCCCGAACAGCCGATGTGCCAAATCATAATTGTATTTATTATAAAATGCTGCGGTAACCGGTTTTGTTTGGGCAAATAAATTCCTTGCTGGTTTAAAACCGCGGTTCCTTATGCTTTCGCTGCAAAAACCTTCCTTACTACCCCATTGATCTTCACGTTAACATACCGTGGTTGTACCGAAGTAATTTTATAGCTGATCACCTTCCCATCTTTCCATTTAAAGTTGACTGTGAAATTGCCCCGGGCTTTTAGTCCCTTAATTTCGCCGGATGCTTTCCAGTTATCGGGGATGGCGGGTAGCAGGTCAATAAAACCCGCATGGCTCTGGATCAGCATTTCGGCAATGGCCGCGGTGCCGCCAAAATTTCCATCGATCTGGAATGGCGGACCGGCTGATAACATGTTAGGATATATGCCGCCGCCGTCGCCATAATTCATATTAGTGGCCAATGTTGGACTAATAAGCTGGTTAAATAGCTTGTATGCTCTTGTACCATCATGCAGGCGTGCCCACCATAGCATTTTATGGGCGATTGAGAAGCTTGGACCGTCATCACCGCGTGCTTCCAATGTTTTTTTGCTGGCCTCGGCAAGGTCAGGTGTGCTTTCAGGGGTGATCAAGGCAGCAGGGTACAAGCCATAAAGATGCGATATGCAACGATGGTGAGGTTCAATCTCTTTATAATCTTCCAGCCATTCCTGGATACGCCCGTCTGTTTTAGATATCACACCCGGAGGAGGCAGCCTTTTTAATTGTGCCTGCAGGGTTTTCCTTAATTCGGGATCCTTACCCAATACTATAGATGCAGTTATTACATTATTAAAAAGCTCCCTGATGATCTGGTTATCAATAGTTGGGCCCATACATATACTGGCATGGTTGCCGCTTCCATCCGGAAGGTAAAAGCCGTTTTCGGGCGATGATGATGGCGCGGTAACCATCCAGCCGGTTTTAGGGTCATTAATCAACATGCTGTTATAAAACTTGGCAGCACCTGTTAAAATGGGGTAGATGTCCTTTAAATAGGCTTTGTCGTTGGTGAAATCATAATGCTGCCATAAATTATCGCACAACCACCCCGAACCACACTTGGTAATGCCCCAGGATGCCGATTCGCCGGGCTCGGTAAAGCCCCATATATTGGTGATCACATGCGCCACCCAGCCATCGGCATTATAGTAGGCCTTGGCGGTACGTTCGCCAGGCTTTACCATGCCCTTTACCAGTTCGGCAAGTGGTAAATTAAGTTCAGATAGGTTTGATACCTCTACCGGCCAATGGTTCATTTGTACATTAATATCCAGGTGATAGTCTCCCGTCCATGGGGTAACTAACTGGTTGGCCCAAAGGCCCTGGAGGTTTGGTGGCAACAAACCTACACGTGTGCTGCAAATGCTCAGGTAACGGCCAAACTGGTAAAATAATACGGGGAAGCTATTATCTGATGATGGATTTTTATGAAAATTGCTGAGCCTTTTATCTGTTGAAAGATCGTTATCCGTACCGCCCAGGTTGATATTAACCCGGTTAAAAAGTTTTTGGAAATTGGCAATATGCCGTTGTTTTTGTAAGGTATAAGGCTTTTTCATAGCGGCAGCCATAAGGCGCTGCACGGTTTCTTTATAAGCAGGGTTTTTAAGATCGGTTGCTGTAGATATATAAATTATTACCTCGGTAGCATCCTTCACCTCCAACGTGTTAGCAGTTGATCTGATACTGCCGCCTTTCAGTTGCGTTTTAACCTGTGTTAAATATTGCATTCCTTTACCATCAATACCATTATCTAGCTGGCCATTCATTTGCAGGGTATTGCCTTTAGTGGTGGTAACGGCCCTTTCAGGTCTGTTGATGCCGATGCTGAAATTCAGCATACCGGGTTTATCGGCAGTTATTTTAATGATATCCACATCATCATCAAAACTGGTAAAATATTCTTTTTTATAGGTTACTCCATTAACTTTATAGGTAGTTGTGGCAATGGCATTGTTTATAGAAAGTTCGCGGTGGTAGTTATCATACTTTACAACACTATCGGTTGCGCCTTTGTAGTTAAAGTTCAACAACAAATTGCCCAGTATTTGGTAGCAGCCATAATTAACCCCGGCTGAACCCAGACCTTTACATATAAATGATTTATCAATAATGGCCTGGGCCTGGTCGTTTTTGCCTTCTAAAAGCAGTTTACGAATCTGGGGAAGATTTTTATAAGCTTCGTAATTATTGGCATCCTGCGGCGCGCCACTCCATAAGGTGATGTCATTTAATACAATAGTCTCTTTTTTTACACCACCATCCGGCATCATCCCCAGTCGGCCATTACCCAGTGCAAGGGTTTCTTCCCATTGGGCGGCAGGTTTATCATACCATAATTTTAAAGGTTTTATTTGCGCCGATGACCATAAAGGCAAGCCGCAGGTTAAAAACAGCAGTGGTTTAAACAATAGTTTTTTATTCATAAAATTATCTCAGGTTATAATTGATCTTCGGGTTTGCATCTTCATCCGGGCAAAGCATCGGTTTTTATAATGGATAAAATTATAACTGTGAGCAGGGGATAGAAATAGACGAAACTTGTATTAAGATGGATAATTTCAGGGAAATAACAATTGTACTATGGAAATCGCGTTTGAAATTTCCAAATTTAAAACGCGGACGTCATGCCGATTTATTTCGGCATCCCACAGGATATTCACACCTGCCAGGTCGCCGACTTGTCTGTTGCAAACTTTCCCCGTACTTACTTGCACGTGGGGTGCCGAAATAATTACCCATGACGTGTTTGTTTCATACCAGGCAATCGGCTCTGTATGCTGGCAACGACTCACCCCGCCGGTCCGCCCTTCGCGGATGGCGACCCTCCTATGTTTGTTATCAAATGATAAATTAGATTAGCAGAATAAAAAGTGAAAGGAAATGAGAGCAGACGGCGACCCCAACAACCATAAGGTATGTTCAGAGAGAGAGACTACCTCATTTCCTTTTACCCTTTAGAGTTTGAACAGAATGTAAGGAATATTGCGTAGCGATATATCCAGGATATCCAACCAGGAGAGCAAACGAAGAAGGGTTATTCACTTTTGATATATTATTAATCAAATTAAGTGATGACAAAGATTTTAAAACAGGTAGCCGGTATTGACGTGGCACAAGATGAACTGGTAGTCTCTTTAGGGCGGGTAGATCAATCCCTTTGTAAAGAAGTTTATGCTTATAAAACATTTGCCAACAAACCATCAGGTTTTACCGCGTTATTGGTGTGGATAAAGAAA
>NZ_JBFTZJ010000018.1:0-79522 GCF_056406855.1 Mucilaginibacter sp. P1_A3 | reverse complement strand
GCCGTTTACCGCCGGGCTGCCCGTGGAGTATTGGTCTGAACCTGGGGCTACCGGGTAAAAGCCCAGTGTGCTGAAGATATACCAGGCGCTCATCTGCCCGGTGTCGTCATTCCCGCCCAGTCCGTCCGGGGTGGGTTTGTACATCCTTGGCAGGATCATCCTGATCCGTTCCTGGGTTTTCCAGGGTTCGTGGGTCCAGTTATACAAATAGGCTACATGGTGCGATGGTTCGTTGCCATGTACATAGTTACCAATGATGCCATCCCGGGTGATGTCTTCTGTCTCGGCGAAGTATTTATCCGGCAGGTTCATCGTGAACAGGGAATCCAGGTAGGTGGTGAATCTTTTGTTGCCGCCCATTAACTCAATCAATGCTTTGGGGTCCTGCGGGGCAAAAAGCGTATAGTTCCAGCTGTTACCCTCGATGAAGCCTTCATTGATCGTGCTCAGCGGATCGAACGTTTTCCGGAAAGTGCCGTTACTGAGTTTGGGACGCATGAAGCCCGCGGCTTTATCGTATACGTTCTTGTAGTTTTCCGAGCGTTTGATAAATTCATTGTAGATCTCCATCCGGTTCAATTTTTTGGCCAGCTGGGCGATGGCCCAGTCGTCAAAGGCATATTCCAGGGTGGAGGATACCGATACCCCGCTTTTTTCGTCGGGGATATAGCCTTTATCCATGTACTCGCCGATGCCTTCATAGTCCCGGTGTTTGGCTGTAGCCACGCAGGCATCCAGGGCCTTGTTCGCATCGAAATGCACATTGCCCTTGACCACCGCGTCGGCGATGACCGCCACGCTATGGTAGCCGCTCATACACCAGTTCTCGTTACCCGAGTTGGACCAGATGGGCAGCATATGTTCCGGGCTCTGATCATAGTGCGCCAGCATGCTTTGGATCATATCGGCATTCCGCTGGGGTTCAATGATGTTGAACAGCGGGTGCAGGGCCCGGTAGGTATCCCAAAGCGAAAAAGTGGTATAGTTGGTAAAGCCTTCGGCTTTGTGTATGTTCTGGTCTATGCCTTTGTACTGCCCGTCGGCATCCATATACATGGTCGGGTTGATCATGGTATGGTACATGGAGGTATAAAAGTTTTCTTTGATCTCCCGGTTACCCTGGATCTCAATTTTATGCAGTTCGGTTTCCCAAAGCTGCTGACCCTCCGCCTTTACCTGCTCAAAGTCCCAGCCCGGGATTTCGGTCTGCATGTTGTTCAGCGCGCCGGCCATGCTTACCGGCGACAGCGCGAACTTGATTTTGATTTTTTCCCCGGCTTCGGTTTTGAAATCGAAGTAAGCCCGGAGTTGTTTGCCGGCTATCTCGGGGAAGTTTTTGGTTTGGTTGAACTTACCCCAGAAACCGCCGTACACTTCCCGTTTATCGTATTTTTTGTAGCCGTGTTTAAAAAAGGCTTTGTTAAAGCTCATCGCGAAGTACAGGGTGCGGGTGCGGGCCCAGCCATTGGTTTGGCGGTAGCCCATCACCGTGCTGTCGTTCAGTACCCGCAGATACGTCCACACGTTTTTATCGGGGTAATTATAGATGCCCGCCATCAGGTCCAGGACGATATGCGACTGGTCGGATTTGGGAAAGGTATATTGGTGAAAGCCTACCCGGGCCGTGGTGGTCATCTCAGCGGTGATATTGCTTTCATCCAGCTTTACTTTATAGTAATTGGCCTGGCTTACTTCGTTCTGGTGCGAAAAGCCGGAGCGGTAGCCGCTGCCCGGTTTATCGGCTGTGCCGGGGTTGAGTTTTAATTGCCCTACGGTCGGCATGATTAAAAAGTCGCCCAGGTCGGAGTGGCCGGTGCCGCTAAAATGGGTATGGCTGAAGCCTACGATCGTTTTATCATCGTACTGGTAGCCTGCGCAGTATTTGTATACATCGGGGTTGTATTTGCCGTTCAGCTCGTAGCCTGCCGTATCGGTTTCGGGACTCAGTTGTACCATCCCGAAGGGTACTGTCGCGCCCGGGTATACGTGCCCCATTCGCTGCGTGCCAATGATCGGACGTACATACTGAACTAAGTTTTCGAAGGGGTGGGTTTGCGCCTGCAGGGAAATTGCCGGACTTAAAAGTAATGCAAAAAGAAATTTCTTCATTTTATCTGTAAAGAGAGCTAAATGTTATATAGCTGGATTGGCAGCATAAGCCGCCCAAAGTTCGTCAAGTGTTTTGCCGGTTTCTTTTTTCCAGCTATCATCTGTAAAGGTGTGGTCGCGTAATTGTTTATCGAAAGTTTTTACCACACCTGCTTTGTAATTTTTTTCAGTCCAAACCAAAAAACGGGCGGTAACCCGGTAAGCGTTATCATAATTTTGCGTAGATTTAAATTCAGGCAATGCCCAGTGCGCACCTGCATTATCAACACCAAATTTATTACGGGCGTAATCAGCAATGCCCTCGGTTAACCATCCCGGACCAGCGCTATCACCGTAATCCTGTACAATGTGCATCACCTCGTGGGTAACCACGTCAATATCTTTAGGGTGTTTGGTCATATATTTTGAACTGAATACTACACGTGCGTTTGCTGTTGCAGCTACGCCATCATAGGCAGTATCAATAACAAAGGTTACGTTTTTAGTAACTTTTTTATTGTACTCTTTCTCAAGCTTTGGATATACTTCAAAAAAGGTTTCTTCAAGTTTAGCTATCTCCGCTTTATCAAAAGCCGCATCCTGGTTTATAACCGTTAGCTTGTATCCGTTTTTATTAATTACCTCGGTTGATTGGGCATGACCGGCAGCACAAAATGCAAAAACCCCAATTACGTTCAAAAAAAATATTCTCTTCATTATTTTATGTATTGTTTTATATTATTCAAGGTTGAAAATACCCGGCACAATCAAGTTAACAGGATTGTACCGGGATTATTGTTGTGGTATTGTTTTTAAATAGGATCGCGGGTAGCGTGTTTTAATTTAACCGTGATTAAATAAGTACCTTCCTGCGAAACCCTTACAGAAAACCTTGGGTTGTAGCTATAATTCCTACCTGAAGTTGGCGTAAAACCCGGATCGATCTTTACAAATTGCCCGGGGATACGGTAATACATTAAAAATCCCTGCGCCGCTCCCTGGTATGGAAAAGGAATAACCTCAAAATTACAAGTTAAAGATGTATCAGAAACTATAACCGGGTGAAACTTTGCAAAGGTTGTAAAATCACTTCTATCACCACGTTTAATGTATTCGTTCTTTTTAGGGTTAAACGGCACTCCATTTTTATCAACTATCTTTAAGATAGCCAATGTGCCTTTGGGCGATAATTTTGTTACCGTAACACTCGGCTGGCCAAGATCTCCGTTGGTGGTTGTGCCGTCGGCAAACCATGCACTTCCTCCCTGATCAATATCGGCAACGGGGCCATCGTACAAATTAAAAGTGGCCACGTTTTTAATATTCTTTGTACCGTTCTCATTAGTTGCAGCGATATCAAATTCATATGATCCCGCAGGCGCGTTAGCGGTAGTACCGAAAAAGGTAAACCCACCGGTATGTTCGTTAAACTCGAAAGTTGGTGAGCTAACAATTTTACGGCGGCTATTTAGTAAAGCTACCGTGGTATCTACATTTGGGTCAAATTGCTCTATATATACATATCTGTCGCGATTTTTATACAGTGAATCTGCATGTTTATGAGTAACAGCATCTCTTATATCCAATAACCTATAAGTTACCGGCGCGCTTGAGCCATCGTTATCAACCGCAGATGTTTGCACAATATTTCCTCTTTGAACCTGTATCGGGCTATCGCGATAACGGATCTGTCCGCTTAAAAAACCATGAGGTGCCTTAACGCAGGCCACAACACTTGTCGCTATTATGGCGACGGCCAAGATTTTATAACTTTTTTTCATTTTCTTATTATCTAAAAAGTTTATTAATTTGAAATGTTACCAAAATAGGTGAATGTGTGGTTATTGCTTAGTACATGCAATACGCCCGTTGTGGTAATTATACCGGTAGTTTGGCAAAGTGTATAAAGAAACTGCCGGCTATCCAGCGCCGCTATACCATCAATAGTTGTGGGTACCGAACCACCGGGTACCAATGGAACAACTTTGGTAAAGAATATATACTGCGGGTTTGTTGTAAAAATGCCACTGGTATAATCAGTTGTTGGTAATAACTGCATCAGGCGCCTTTCGCCATCTTTTGATTGCACGTATACTCCCTTTTGGGTAAGATTATCCCTGCTATACTTATCTTTAAACATGTATGATTTTAAAGAGTCCTTCAGCGCAACAAAATCAATGTCATCAAACTTGTAAACCAAATTTTCATCGTTTTGGGTAATACGCAGCTGAGCTTGCTTAGACAATACATAGTTGTGGATAGAGTAATTTGTCATCGCGAAAAATGTTCCGCTGGTGTTTACCTCATCCTTTAGCTGCATTTTATTGATCATAAGCACCAGGGTATCAAACGCGTGATTAGTTTTCAAATAATCATAGGTAGTCATGTTCACCTTAGCATTAAAGGGGGTACCGCCAATAACATAGTCCTTTTTACAAGAGAACAGCGCGGTTGCCGCAAATAAGGTGAGTATAAATATTTTTAATGTTTTCATTTTATGCTATTTAAATAGTTATAATTTCCCTTGCCAGTAAGGTGTTTGCGTTAATACAAAATCATCTTTGAACATACCCGGGTCAATTGGCCATAAGTTACCGCCCGCGTTGATCCTGACATCATCAAATCGCTCGTTATAATCTCCTATAAAACTTGAGGTTGGATTGCTGATTTGTTTAGTACGCACCAGGTCATAAAAAGACTGGCCCTCATAAAACAGCTCACGCAGGCGCTCTTCCAGGATAGTGCGATTAAGATCATCGCCTGTACCCGAATAATTATCAATACCAGCCCTTTGACGGATAGTGTTGAGTAACGTTACTGCCTCTCCATCGCGCCCTAAATGATTCAGCGCCTCAGCTCTAAGCAATATAATATCTGCCAGGCGGAAGATGATGATATTATTAGATAACCTTGGATCGTTCTTGGCAGAACCATCGGCATAAGTAATGTTTGAGTATTTGATGGTTTGCCCGTTTGAACCTTGAGCCTGGAAAAAGTATTTCCGGTATCTCAGGTCGGTTGTATCCGGGAATAACTTATTTACATAGGTTGTATTAACCGGCCACTGTAAACTTGACTTGGTAGCTACAAACGGGTATGCAATAGTTGGAGCATAAAGCCCTCCATATGGATTATTAAGTGAGCCGCCTTCGTTTTGGCCATAGCTGATGTTGATCTCGAAGATACCTTCAACAGATTTACCAATAAACACCTTACTAAACTGTGAAGTATCACTAACTAAATGATAACCACCGCTATTAATTACCTGTGCTGCGGCCTGCTCACATCCGCTATAGTCATGCATCCATGCTTTAATGTGTGCTTCCAAAGCAAGAGCGCTGCCTTTGTTTGCCCTTACCGCACGCTGATTTTCATCGCTGTAACCAAATACAAGGTTAGCTTCGGCAGTTTTTAAATCGGCAAGGCATTGTTTAAGTACATCGGCCGCCGGGGTGCGGGGTATATTTTTGGCCTGACTAACATCCAAATCAGGTTCTAACTTCAAAGGTACCGCGCCCCATACCCTACTCATATAAAAGTAAGTAAACGCACGCAGAAAATAAGCTTCGCCTATGATCTGTTTCTTTTCGTCCTGATTGGCAAAGGTGTTGATAGGAATATTAGGCACCTTGTTAATTACCAGGTTTATTTGCTGTAACAGCTGGTAATAGTTTAACCAGTTCCAGTTACCAGAACCAACATTTAGCCCTGTAAATTCGCCATTACTAATGTTATAGTTTCCATCATCCTGTCCAGAATTAATACTAAACTCGCCTGCAGGCGCATCGCCGTAAACATGGAATGAGTAGTTATTGGTTAATACCGACCGCAACAACGCGTATGACCCAGCAATTGCCGTATTGGCATCAGTACCATTTTGAAAATACGCATTTGTAAAAGTGGAGTTATGCGGCTCAACGTCAAGTATCTTTTTACAGGAAGTAACACTTATTAAACCAGTTACCAATAGTAACCCGGCGGTATATTTTAATATGTTCTTTTTCATTTCTTTTCTTATTATCAACATGTATAAAATGTTAAAGGGTTATATCCAGGCCAAGTGTAAACTTTTTAGGGATTGGGTATCCGCTGCCATTATACACACCAAAAGCGTCAACTTCTTCAGCATCCGGCACGTTTGATTTTTGGAAAATGTGCAGGTTATCAACCATTCCATATACCCTTAAATGACTTACATGCAGTTTTCTTAAAATACCTTCTTTAAATCCATAAGAAAGGGATACAGTTTTTACACGCAGATAATCGCCATTTTCAACCCAGGCAGAACTTACAGCCGCGTATTTATAATGCGTTCCGCTTACCGAACTTAAAGACGGGTATTGCGCTACATCACCAGGGTTTTTCCAGTAATTGATGCCAGAAAGATCAGGGAAAGCATTATGTGTTATGTCATGATATGGATCAGGATCGCCATCATCATTGGGAACCAGATGCGATAACTTACCTACCAGGTAATCGTTGTAGATATCGCGACCTAAAGTGAATGTACTGAATACAGATAATGTCCAGCTTTTTAAGCTAAATGTGTTAACAAATCCACCGGTAAATTTAGGATTTGGATTACCCGCAGGTACATAATCTGTTTGATCGAGCGTACCATCGCCATTTGAATCTTTCCATATTGGGTCACCGCCTTTAAACGGATAACCATAAAAATTTAAAGGTTGACCTGTTACCGGATTAATAGGAACATCTTTATCCGTTTTGTAAATACCTGTTTGTTTAAACAGATTATATTCGTTTATAGGCTGTCCTTGTCTTAAAACATACTTATCTAAATAAATATCGCGGCCGCCATTGGGTAACGCGGTAATTTCATTTTGGTTATAGGCAATATTAAAGCTGGTTTCCCATTGAAAAGCACTTTTAGGAGCAAAATAACGGGCTATGAATGATGCCTCAAGGCCCCTGTTTTGTGTACCGATAGAGTTGGTTACAATAGTAGTATAACCCGTGCTCACCGGCAATTGAAGCGAGAAGATACCCTTGCTGGTATTTTTCACGTAGGCATCTGCCGTAAAGCTGAACCTATTGTCGAGAAAAGCCAAATCAACCCCAAGGTTAAATTGTTTTGAATGCTCCCAAGTAAGGTTTTTATTGCTTAATCCTCCGTTAAAATTAGGAGATATAGCCGCAACGCCATTATAAGTATAAGAAAGGTTTTGGCCTGTTTGCGGGCTGCTGCTACCAGAGAAACCACCTGCGCCTATAGCATAGGTATTGTATGATAAATAATTATCGCCACCATCAGGCTGCCTTCCGGTAATACCGTAGCTACCACGAATTTTAAACATGCTTAGCCAATTTTCGGTACCTCTCATAAAAGGCTCGTCGCTTACTATCCAGCCTGCAGATACTGAAGGGAAATAACCTACCCTGTTACCCGCGCCAAATTTTGAAGATGCATCGGCATTAAATACGCCTGATAATAAATAGCGGCCCTTATAATCATAGTTCAACCTTAAAAAACCGGTTTGAATACCACTTTCAATTAAATCTGAGTAAGCTGTTGAGCTGGCTTTGTTTAGCACTTTTACAATCGAGATTTGATCATTAGGGATCCCATCCGCTTCCGCATCAGTTGCCCTGTAGTTATGGTACTCGGTATTTTGACCAATCAACACGTTTATATGGTGTACATTATTTAATGTTGTACTGTATTGCAAACTATTACTCATTAAATAGTTGGCAGAGTTATCTACAAAGCTTGATGCATATCCTGTACCACTTAACCTGACACTGCCGGGAGTATAGGTATCCCTGCGGCTGCCTGCACTTTCATAGGATATTACAGTATTAAATAACCAGTGATCAGATATTTTCCAGTCGATAGTTGGGCTTATGGTAATACTGTTATTGGTATTAGCATCTGTTGATGGGTTGGAGCTGCCAAACAGAAAATCCTTATTATCCTGTGATAGATATAAGTTTGAAGGAGGTAGCGGGCTATTTGCATAATAACCACCTGTAAACGGATTTACGTTACCGCTCACATCGCTCAATGAAGTTGGGCGATCAACCCTGTAAAACCTGATCTGGGTGCTGATCTTCAATTTTGGAGAGAGCGCGACACCCACTGTACTGTTAAATGAATAACGTTGCAACCCTGTTTTTTTGATGATACCAGCTTCATTGTAATAGTTTAAGCCGTAACGGTAGGTTACTACATCGTTACCACCAGTCATAGATAGCTGGTAGTTATCAACCTGCCCTGTTTGGTACAATTGCCCCCTGTAATCGTTGGCGTTATTAAATGCAGGATTTAGGGTATCGGTCAAAATCTGTGGGATACTTTGCAAGTTTTGATAGTTGCCATAATGCTGTATCAACGCAAGTTTCGCCCTTGTCTCGGCAGCACCTGTAAGTACCTTATCCAAGTTAGGTTTATCCGTTATACCGTGATAGGTTGAAAAAGTGATCCTTGGTTTACCGGCTACACCTTTTTTCAAGGTGATGAGGATTACACCGTTGGCGCCACGTGATCCGTATACTGCAGACGCAGATGCATCCTTTAATACATCGATGCTTTCGATATCGCTGATAGGGATACCCGCAAGCGCATCGGTACTGGTTCCGCTACCATAATTAATGGCGGCTATATCTTCGGTGCTTTGCGTAACTCCGTCAATTACGTATAATGGACCAGAAAGAGCTCTGGCAAGGCTTTGCTTTCCTGATGTGGTACCGGTATTGTTATCAATATTACGGCTAACCGCGGTGTTACCCCTCAAAACTACGTTACTGCGTACACCAGGCTCGCCAGAAAAATTCTGAACATTTAAACCAGCAACACGTCCCTGTAATAGCGCATCCAATGTTGGCGCAGGGATATCAGCTATAGCCTTAGGATTAATAGATGTAACAGCAGCACTGATGGTTTTGCGTGCTACAGATTGGTAGCCAATTACAACTACATCTTTTAATGCTTGCTGATCTGTTTTAAGAACGACAACCAGGTCTGATTTAGCTCCGGTTATTTTAATAGTTTCTGGCAGGTAACCAATCATCCTTACGGAAATTGACTTACCTATTTCAACTTTAATTGTAAACGCACCCGAAACATTTGTAGAGATACCTGATGTTGAACCTGCCAATAAAACAGAAGCACCAGGTAAGGGACCGCTGGCGTCCTTAACAATACCCGAAACTGTAACCTGGGTACCCGTAGCCGGGGTAGTTTGGGCGTGCGTGGCAGATACTCCCAAAACAAGTAGTATTGGAATTATGCACGCGTAATAAAAGATCTTTTTTTTGTAAAAAAATTTAATCATAATTAATTAATAAAATGAGCAGTTAATGATTGTTGATATGAAGCAATGCCATATCGATACTGTAATAGGGGTTTGAACAGCGGCGCTGTTATTTGCTTTAAGTTTTAGTTGTTTTTCTATCCATCCAGTTGGTTTTGGTTATTAATTTATATATCAATTTAGGTAAAACGTTTTATCAATTTGTGCATAAAAAAGCTGTCATCCAGGCAAACACAAAAGAAATTTAAAACCGGTGCATCCAATAATGCACTCTGACTGGAAATGAAAGCTCAATTTTCCGAAAGAACAAATATTTATTTCAAATCGTTAAGAAACGATCATTGTTAGTTTTTAAAACTACCTGTTCTATCAAGAGATAAACCCTTCAAGATAAATCGTTTTATCAATATAATCACACGTAGTTAACAATAGAATAATCCAAATATAATATAGTAAAATGTTTTACCAAAACTTAATCGCATTTTTTATTTAAAAACATTAATTTTTGATATAATGGCAATAAAAACAACACATTAAAACTAAAATGATTAAAATAATTCAGTTTTCTTGTTCAAATTATGCGCAGAAACAGAAATAGCAATAAATAGGAGCGTCTGAAACAGCTATTTATTGCCATAAATGATTATCACAGGTAAAAAAACTATTTTACCACTACCGTAGACCCCCGCTCAACAAGCGTTGCTGGTATTTGAAGTTTAATTTTGGAGATATCGTACTTTTCGTTGCTCATTTGCGACAGCAATACATCTATTGCCGACTTAGCTATCTCGTAAGTTGGTTGTTTAACTGTAGTAATACCCGGCGGGTACAACTCAAATATCTCATTATCATCAAAGCTGATAACAGCCAGATCGGCGGGTATATTTAATTTGAGCTCATTGATACTTTGCAGCCCCATGGTGCCCAAATAGTTGGTCGTAAAAAATACCGCATCCATTTGTTTGTGCTGTTTTATAAATGTTTTTATAGCATTTACAGCCTCCGTTTTATCAATATCAAAGGGCACCTTAAAAATCAGCTTTTTATCTTCCTTTATATCGCCAGCCTTCAATGCATCCTTATATCCCTGCAACCTATCCTGCAGCTGAATTAGCTCCAAATCAGCCGTTACAAAACCAATATTACGATAGCCGGAGTTGATAAGGAACTGAATAGCATAATAAGAACTATTGTAATTATCAACCAACACATGCGGAATATCGAGATCAGGAAAATAGCCGTCTATCAATACCACAGCTTTTTCATTTGTCACCAGGTTTTGTATTTCTTTCTCCAAACCCTTTATGGGGGTTATAATGTATCCATCAACCAGTTGCTGAGATAGCATTTTGATCACATCTCTCCCCTTTTGAATATTATTGTTGGTACTACAGTAAATGACTCCATAGCCCGCTTTTTCGGCCTCCTCCTCAATTACTTTAGCCATCGCGCCAAAAAATGGCCCGCCTATGGTCTCCACTATCAACCCAATAACCTTTGATACACCTGTGCGCAAGCCAACAGCCATCCTATTGGGCTCATAACCATTGTTATGGGCCACATCTAAAATCTTTTTACTTATCTCTTTACTTATACGCCCTTTCCCGTTTAAAACAAACGATACTGTGGTTATAGAGGTATTGGTAAGCTTTGCAATATCCTTGATTGATATTTTTTTGTTGATCATGCTATTTTTAGTTTCCGGTAACCTGCGGTATGTAAATGCGGGTAATACTGCTTACCTCCAAAATTATAAATTAATAGTACAGTAAGGCCATTATCTTCCCCGGCTTAAACCCGGTTAACAATATTTAACATTTCAAAAAAGCTTTACAATTAACTTTAAGGTTTATAATAGCCGCAATTAGTGCCCTGTGGCTAAATATAACAAATGATTAACCTGCTTTCACTAAATGTTAAGCAATAATTTTACTAAATGATAAAACCTTTTACTAAACAACATATTAATTTATCAAAATCTTAACTTACCTTGCAAATTACATGATGATAAAAATTTAAAGCCGGTACATTTCAATTAAAATGAGCATAATTCCAAAACTTAACCGTTTTGATCTGTCGATGATCGTTATTAGTTTGGTTATTGGCATGGGTATTTTTGCTACCCCTGCCGAAGTAGCTATCAGCTTAAGCAATCCTTTTTTATATTTTGGCGCCTGGTTTTTTGGTGGAGCAATAAGTTTATGCGGGGCCCTCACTTTTGCCGAAATTGGTGCCCGGTATCCAACAACAGGTGGCTTTTATAAGGCTTTTTCCTATTGCTTTCACCCCGCGTTTGCTTTCATGATCAACTGGATCCTGGTGATCAGCAACGCCGCGTCTGTAGCCGCGGTTGCCCTTATCGGTGCCGAATATATAAATCCCATCATTATGCCAAAGGATTTACAAAATGATATGGGTATAAAGATCACTTCCATTTCATCTGTACTTATTTTATATATCATAAATCTGCTGGGGATTAAAATGAGTGCCCGAACTCAAAATGTACTTACCCTGTTTAAAATAAGCATGATACTTGTTTTGTGTGCTGCCGTGTTTAAAGGCCCTACACCTGCTATAGCGCATCATGCATTTAAACATATTGGCAATAACAGTATATACGGCTTTGGCGTAAGTTTAATAGCTATATTTTTCACCTATGGCGGCTATCAGCAAACCATCAATTTTGGAGGCGACAGTATAAACGCGAAAGTTAATATCCCAAAGGCCATTTTCAGGGGAATGATCATCGTTATCTGTTTGTATATGCTCATCAACTTTGCCTATTACTCAGTTTTAGGAATTGGCGGTATGCAGCACCAGCCGGCATTGGCGGCTACATTAGCCGGCGTTATTTTTGGCGCCATGGGTTATAAAATCATATCGCTACTCATGTTTGTTTCTGTACTTGCTTTTATTAACGTAAATATCATGGCTAACCCAAGGGTTTACTATGCCATGGCCGAGGATGGGATACTCCCCCCGATATTTAAACATATCAACCCCAAAACACAGGTGCAGGAATTTGGATTAAGCTTTTTTGTGGCCGCTGTATTAATCATATTGTTCTTTGTAAACTCCTTTGAGAAAATGCTGAACTATGTGATGTTTTTTGATACAGTGGGGCTTTCAACAGCCGCCTTATCCATTTTTATTTTGAGAAAAAAAACTAAATATCTCGACGGAACAGGAATATATACCATTAAATGGTATCCCTTAATCCCCGTTGTTTTTATTACCAGCTATTGGTTTGTTACTATATCAATTTTTATTGAAAACCCCATGGCTGCCCTCATATGCCTTTGTGCATTTGCAGCTGGCCTTGTTATATATTTTATTACCAAACGCACCCAAAAACCAATTTCAACATCTTAATTATGGATCTTTCATTTATTTTAAATGAACTGGGCGAAGACCGGGAGAATTATTTCAATGCAGTTTCGCCGCCTATTGTACAGTCAAGCAATTTTGCCTTTAAAACGATAACCGACTTAAGGCTGGCTATGGCCGATGAATTTGGGGCCAACTTATATTCACGCGGGCAAAACCCTACACTTACTATTTTAAGAAAAAAACTGGCTGCATTAGATGGAGCCGAAGACGCTTTATTATTTAACAGTGGAATTGGGGCTATTAGCGTATCTATGCTTGCGTTGCTTAAAGCCGGCGATCATGTTATTGCTGTTAAAGATCCTTACAGCTGGACAGAAAAACTGTTCAATGATTTTTTATCTAAATTTAACATCACCACCACATTTATTGACGGAGCCGATTTTAGCAATTTTGAAAACGCGGTGCTGCCACAAACACGTATTATCTATTTAGAAAGCCCCAATACTTTCACGTACCAGGTGCAGGACATCAGAAAAGTAGCTGCCTTTGCAAAGTCGCGCGGGATAATAACCATGATAGATAATAGTTATTGTACGCCGCTCTTCCAACAACCTATAAAAATGGGGATCGACCTTGTTGCCCAATCGGCTACAAAATACATTGGAGGGCACTCTGATATCACAGCCGGCGTACTTACAGGAAGCAGAGCCATGATCAAAAAAATATTCGATCATGAATTTATGAACCTTGGCCCTGCCCTTTCTCCTCACTCTGCATGGTTACTGCTAAGAGGTTTAAGAACATTGCCTTTGCGTTTACACCGGAGTTTTGAAAGTACAAAGATAGTTACCGCATGGCTGAGCAGTCATAAAGCTGTGCAAAGGGTACTATGGCCCTTTAGTGCTGATTTTGATCAAACAGAACTTGCTCATGAACAAATGCAGGGTTGCGGCGGCCTATTTAGTTTTATTTTAAAAGATTCCTCTTTTGCAAAAATTGAAGCCTTTTGTAATCAATTGCAACACATCCTCATAGCGGTTTCATGGGGAGGCCATGAAAGTTTGGTGGTACCGGCAATTGCATCAATTGCAGAGCAGGACTATAGTGCTGTAGATGATCACCATCAACTCATCAGGATGTATATTGGATTGGAAGAACCACAATATTTGATAGATGATTTAACACAAGCATTGGCAAAGGTTTAAAATAAATAAAACCGGCCCAGGGTGCGGACCGGTTTTATATTAATAAAGACCCCATACCATTAAAAGATGTGGGCTGAATGCAAACAAGCAGATTATTTTGTTGCCATCACAGTAGCATTTTTAAACAGAGGATTTATTTTAAAATAAGTTCCTCCGCTAAAGCTGATCATGTAATCAGATTTAAAGTGAGTGCTTTTTTGGTAATAATCAGTACTAATAATTTGTGCGCCCGATTCCTGGGCAGCTTTGAAAGATGATTTATCATCATTACGGGCTTCCTCGGTATCAGAGTCCGCACGGGTACGGATGATGTAGCCTTTTTTTACCAGCCTTTTTATTGCTGCCAAATCTTTTTTAGCATCGTTCATGATATGAATAGCAGCCTCGGGAGTTCCCGGAAGCGCGTCGGCAAACAATACCCGTCCTTTAAGTGAAGGATGGCCTGCTATGTAAGATGCCCTTTTAGCTCCTTTCTCATCGAGTATAAAAATAAATTTACCCTTTGCGGCTTTCAATGTTGGCCAGTTGTTGTGCAATACGGCTGTTTCAAGGGTTTTATACTTTCCGCGTATATCATCGGGTGTTATTAAGTATTGTTTACCAAGGTTATCTAATATAGCCTTGTCAAGTTGGTCAAACGTTTTGGATGTGAATTTTTCGGGCACGGTAAAGCCCGGTTTCTTCATTCGCTCATCCTTTGCATTCATGGTAATAAAAATAAGATTATGATCAGGGTGTGCATCACTCCATGTTTTCAGTTCCTGCAGGCAAAGTTTAAAAGTTAAACAGTTGCTGCGGTAATCAATATCCTGAATATGAAAAACCTTAAAGCCGGGCTCTTTCATTACACCCTGTGTATCATAAGGTGGTTGACCAGGTACCCAGTCAAGCCCTTTAGGGTGTGCATATTTACCGCCTTTGGCATCGGCATAAACATCTATTTCCAATGCATTTAAGCCCAAATTAAGCTGATCTGAAAGGCCAATATGGTCGTAATCAATTTTGCTCATCCCCACAGAATCGCGCTTTTGCAAAAAACGGAATAGTTTAGGATCAATAGCCCGTTTATAACTGTTGTGTGATCCTATCACCTGGATCTTATTTATAGTGAGATCCTCCTGATCATTTTTTAAAAACGAAAGAGGAAGTAAAAGACTAATCAGTAAGCCGCTAATAATTTTCATTTTTTATTTATTTTACTATTTAATTAAAACGTAAAAAGCGCAAAAGTTTTACCTTTTGCGCTCATTAATATCAACTATAAATTAATACCCAGGATTTTGAACCAATTTAGGGTTAAGTTTAATTTCGGTTGATGGTATAGGGTATAACCTGCGGGTAACATCTTTATTCATACTCAGCACATCATTTGGCAATGGATATTCCACTTCAAATTTACCAAAACGAATTAGATCATTACGACGCCATGCTTCCCATGAAAATTCGCGCGCGCGCTCATCTAATAAACCGTCAAGATCGATGCCAGCTACCGTAGGGGCACCTGCACGTGTACGGATCTTATTCACCAATACATCAGGGGTTTGCAACTCTCCGTTAACAGTGGTAGCAGAGGCTCCGCGTAAAATAGCTTCAGCTTTCATTAGTATCACATCTGCCAAACGTAATACAGGCACATCGTTACCATTTAGGCGGGTTGCCTGTATAATAGTAGGATCCGGATAATATTTCATGGAACGCACCCCTTCTGATTGGCTTGCAATTGTATTTCCTAAATCCATAGGTTTGCCTGGTACCAGGGTCAATTTAGGCTCAATATAAATTTGAGTTGTGGTACCCGGGTAATATACGGGCTGTGTAGTGAAACCACCTCCACCATCTGGTGCAAATTGAGGTCCGGCCAGCCATGTTTTTGAGCGAACATCATTTGGCAGATTAAACCTGTTATAAAACTCTGGGGTGGTACTCATGGCAATACTTAAACCTACGTTAAACCCATAGGCTTGCACCAGGTAGTAAAAGAAACCAAACCTGGTAAACTGGTTACCCGGAATTTGCTGATCATAAGGAATAGCAAATATGGTTTCGTTAATTTGAGGACCATTATTTGGTAAAAATATATCACGGTATTTAACGTCAAGGCTATAGTTAGTATTCTTTAAAACACTATCGGCCATGGCAACAGCACCGGTATAGTTAGCGGTACCGGTATAAACCTGCGCATTAAGATACATTTTCTCCAACAAAGCAAAAACCATCGCTTTGGTTGGCCTACCATAATACAAAGCTGCATTACTGCTTGTTTTTGCCGGCAGTAGTGGCAACGCGCTTAACAATTCGCTTTCAATGTACTGGTACACTTTGGCACGTGATTGTGTTGCAGGCTGTACTGTTACCGGAAAATCAGTGATAATAGGCACGTTACCGTACAAATCCATCATGAAGTAATTATATAAAGCACGCATAGCCTTAACTTCGGCAGATGAAGCTGCCTTTTTTGTTGGCGATGAAGAGGAAGCGTTAATAACGGTAAGTATGCGATTGCAGGTGTTAACACCACCAAAACCCCACTGCCATATCCCTATTACGTTAGGATGATCAAATGTCCAGCTGTGGTAATGCAGCTGCCTGTACTGGCCGCCATCATCAAAGTTACCATCACGGGCAGGCAATATTGCCTCGTCTGTTGATAGCTCCTGCATGCGCCAGTAAGGCACAGCAAATTGTGAAGAAAGGTTTGAATAAATGGTACCCAGCAGCGCGTTGTAATCTGCATCGGTAACCGGAAAATTTGATTTTACGTACTGCGACTCTACAGGTACGTCTAACTTTGTGCATGAGGATGTACCCAGGATGGCAATTGCTGCGGCACATAATATTAATATCTTTTTCATCTGTATATCTTTAGCTGAATGTTTTAAAATGATGCATTTACACCGAAACTGAACGTGCGGGTTTTAGGATAAAAATCCTTGTTATCGATGCCCGGCGTTAAGCCGCCAATATTTATTTCGGGATCAACACCTTTGTATTTGGTTATGATAAAGATGTTATTGCCAGATGCGTAAAAACGCAGGCTCTTGATAGCCTGGATATGCGGCTTAATGGTATAACCTAAGGTAGCATTATCCAAACGCAGATATGAGCCGCTCTCTAAATAGCGATCTGATACCAGGTAAGCGTTAATATCCTTATATGATTCGCCAAGGGTGGATCTCGGGATATTCTGAAATTTGGAATCGGCCGGGTTGTTTAAAGATGCTGCTGTAGCATTCAGGATCTGGCTGCCATAAACACCACGGAACAGGAAGTTAAGATCGAAGTTTTTGTAAAAGAAACTGTTGTTCCAGCCATAAATAAGCTTAGGCTGCGCGCTACCTGTTATACGCTGATCTGTAGTAAGCGGCTGCGATGCGGTGGTTGAACCATCGGCTTTTTGATAGGTACTTACACCCGCTGCATTTTTACCCAAATAGTGCCACAGGTAATAGGTACCAATTGCATAACCAGGTTGTATAATCTGACTACTTAAGAATGACTGTCCTTTACCACCCAATTGCGCGGTTAAAATATTGTTAATAGTAAATTGATTATTTGATAAGCTTACTACCTCGTTTTTATTGTGCGATACGTTGAACGATGTGCGCCAGGTAAAGCTGTTGGTTTTTACCGGGATGGCATTCAATACAACCTCGATACCACTATTTTTTATTTTGCCAACATTAGCTGTTAACACCGGATAAGGATATTGGGTTGACGATACCGAATAGTCGGTGATCAGATCAGATGTTGTTTTGATATAATAGTCAACAGATCCTGTAATGCGGTTTTGCAGTATACCGAAATCCAAACCAATATTGGTGGTTGCTGTACTTTCCCACTTAAGGTCGGTATTCTCATTACGTACTGGGCCAATAGAGTTGGTGATAACCCCATTGCTCAAAAACTTTCCGCCACCACCCGGAGGGGTTCCGTATATTAACTTAGCGGTAAAGGCATCAAAACCCAGGCTGTTACCAGATACACCATAACCGGCCCTTAGTTTCAGATCACTAATCACTGGCATACTTTCCATAAACTTTTCGCTGATGATCTTCCATCCGGCAGAAACCGCGGGGAAATAACCGTGGCGATGGTTTAAACCAAAGGCCGATGAACCATCCTCTCTTAACGAGGCCTGCAACAGGTATTTATCAGCATACTGATAATTTAAACGACCGTAATATGATATCAATCTTAAAGTTGAAATGTAGGCCGGGTTAAAAATAATTTGCGACAGGTTTGTCGGATTTGAGAACGACAAATTATTGTACGTTAAATTATCATCTGAAAAGCCCTGGGTTTGTACACCAAAGCCGTCATTGGTACGATCCTGCTGATACGAGTAACCGGCCAATGCTTTAATAGAGTGCTTACCAAAAACCTTATCGTAATTAAAATAAGCTTCAACTACATTGCTGGTATTGGTGTAAGCGGCACGGTTAGCTACGCCATTTGCACCAACCGCAATGCCCGATTGGCTATTATAGTAGGTATTTACATTGTTTTGCTCTTTTTGGGTCGATCCCGTCAGCGTAAACTTTAAGCCAGTTAAAATGTCGACCTGGGCAATACCGTTGATGAGGGTTTTATTATTGTCGGTTTTGATAAAGTTATTATTGATTAATGATAACGGGTTCAAAGTGCCGCTGCCTGTACGGGCAAAGTTTTCTTTGTAAGTTCCATCAGGATTAAACGGACTTACCGTAGGCAGGTAAAACAATATACCCGGCAATACCTGACTTTGAACGATATCGTTATTTTTGGTTGCACTGTTGGTTAAAGTTAAGCCTAACTTAAGCCTGTCATCAAAAAAACGCTGGTTGATATAGCCTTTATAAATAGTACGCTCCAAACTGGTATTTTTAAGGATACCATTATTTTTCAAATAATTTACGCTTACACCATACTCCGAATTCGTACCCGCGCCACCATATGAAAGATTGTGATTTTGCGAATAGCCTGTACGCTCTGCAAGTTTTTGCCAGTTGGTATTTGAGCCGTCATCATCTAACGGCTGTTTTAGTGGTGTTACGCCATTATCGGCCAGGTATTTACGCAACTCATCGCCGGTAAGCATATCAATGTTTTTTGATACCTTTTCCATAGCGCCGTATGCACTATAGGTTAACCTGGTTTGGCCGGCCTTTGCTTTACGTGTGGTAACAATAATTACCCCATTTGCAGCACGTGAACCGTAAATTGCTGTTGATGACGCATCTTTTAACACATCAATACTTTCAATATCGGCAGGTGCCAAAAGGTCGATAGATGCACCCGGAACACCATCAATTACATAAAATGGCTGTTGTGCCGCGCCGGTGCGGAAAGTTGAAGGACCTCTTAATATAGTGGTCGGTTGTTTGTTTGGGTCGCCGCTTTTGGTGATGTTTAAACCAGCTACCTTACCCTGCAAAAGTTCGGCAGGAGTAGTCAATACGCCCTGGTTAAAATCTTCTGCTTTAACTGAGGTAATTGCACCGGTTACATCTTTACGGCTTGATGTACCGTAACCAATAACCACTACATCTTTCAATTGCTTGGTATCAGTTACCAGGGTAACGTTAATAGCATTTTTTGTGCCCACGGTTACTTCTTTAGGTACCGATCCTAAAAACGTGAACTTTATAACATCATCAGCTCCGCTTACGTTAACCTGGTAAGCGCCATTGCCATTTGTTGTTGTGGATCTTCCGGAACTTTTAACAGTTACCACTACACCGGGCAGTGGAGCGTTGTTTTCATCAGTTACTGTTCCTTTTATTGTTTTACCCTGCTGAAAAGCAAATGCACTTGCCGAACCAATCAGCATGCACAGCAAAAGCATAACTGCTTTTGGCTTAAAATCATAAAACAACCTTAAAATAAGTCTGTAGTGTTTTTTCATAAGTTTCAATTAATTTTTATAAACCCTTTTTGCATGTAAGAAAACTGCCTGCCAAAGAATGTTAGCAAACGATATTTCGTGCAAAAAAACGCTTATGTTGTTAGCTGGAAATAAATTGTGTATTAACTTATTCGCAAGTAAAAATCAATAATTAGGGTAGATATAATTGGACTTAAAGCTAATAATTAAATTATATGTAAGAAAACTTTACAACAAGCAAAAATACATTAACATACGATTAACATATTTTTAAAGTACCCCGCAATTCCGGATTTATATTATTAAAAAATAGACCATGATTTTAAGACAAAAAAATGGGGCATAAATCTATTTAAAGACTTTGCCCCATAAAGGAAAACACAAGTATAGTACTGATTTAAAGCATATAGCTCATTAAATATCGAATATCAATTGATTTGCAAGATCAATCTCCTGCTGGGTTATAGTATGAGGGCGACCCTTATATACTTTTAGTGTAACCGTGGCATTAAGCTCTTTCATAACTTTTACACTTTCTTCTACCCTAATTAATGGCACATGCGGATCGGGATCACCTGTGGCTACGAGTATAGGTGTGCCTTTAAAATCTCCTTTATATTTGTCCAGGATAACCTCCTCGCCTATCAGGCCACCTGTAAATGCTACCGCACCCCCATATTGTTTAGCATTTCGGCTTATATATTCAAGCGTAAGACAGGCACCCTGAGAAAAACCCAGGAAATAAATTTTTTCTTCAGGGATACCATCTGCTATTATTTGCTGCACCAAATCTCCTATCACCTCAAGTGCCGAACTCAACGCCGGCTGATTTTGCTCCTCAGGAGCCATAAAGCTATATGGATACCAGCTGTTGTTGATAGCCTGTGGCGCATATATGGCCATGTTTTTAACATTTAAATCGCCGGCCAAACTAATGATGTTTTGAGCAGTACCACCCCGGCCATGGATCATGATTAATGCAGCCCCGGCATCTTTTGCCTGGGTACCTGCTGTTATATATTTTTTTTGATGTGTGTACATGATCAATATAATTTTGGCAATGTTCTTTCAAGTGTACTGCGAAACTGTTCGTGCTGTGCAGGCAATTTTAAATGAGTCCCCAATTCATCAACCGGCTCATCAACTGCAAAACCCGGATTATCGGTAGCCAGTTCAAATAACACACCACCTGGTTCGCGGAAGTACAATGAATAAAAATAGTTCCTGTCAATCTTATCGGTAATATGCAAACCAAGGGCTGCAATTTTTTCCCGGTATTGCATTAATACTTCTTCGTTTTTAACCCGGAAGGCAACGTGGTGTACAGATCCCCCGGCTACATGCCCCGCAACTTCACCGGCAACCTCAACCAAATCAACTATTGCCGCATTTTCAACGGTATCGGTAATAAAGCGATAACGATTTACATGCTGTTCTAATAAACGGTAACCAAATACACCTGTTAAAATATCAGCTGTCGGTTGCATTTTATTGGTGGTAATGGTGATACTATGAAAACCTTTTGTGGCATTATCAGCCTTAACCTCATCAGTTTCCCATGGTAAGCGGGCATCTGTATTTTTAGAGGCTATCAATTCAAGCTTTAACCCGTCCGGATCTAAAAATGTAAGATATGGTTCGCCAAATTTTTCAGCTACCTTGTTGTAAATTACATTTTTTGCCTCAAAGCGTTTAAGCCAGAAATCAAAGCTGCCTTCTGGTACAGAGTAACCAATTTCTGTAACCTGGCGTGCGCCTCTGCGGCCCGGAGAAATATTTTCCCAGGGGAAAAAAGTAAGTATTGTGCCTGGTGTACCTTCCTTATCTCCATAATATAAATGGTAGGTTTCAGGGTCATCAAAATTCACTGTTTTTTTCACAAGCTTAAGGCCAAGTACTTTGGTGTAAAAATCATAGTTACGTTTAGCATTGCCTGCTATCGCTGTAATGTGATGGATGCCGTTAATTGTATTTTCCATGATAATATTTTTTAGTGTTTGTTTTATTTACATCAAAATTACCTCCTAATCTGTCCAGAAAACTTGACCTACAACAAGAAATTTAAAAGCCGGGATTAAAAAATTTCGGCCTGATTTTTTAATATTAACATTCTCCATGTTAGCAAACCACCATAAAAAAAGACCACCCTAAGGCAGTCTCCTTTAAAATATTACGAAATTCTATTTTTTAATATTACATAGTCCCGCCGCCGGCGTATTGCAGCATTAAATCAATTTTACCATCCTTGTTAAATCCCCAAACTTCGTGAATACGCGATTTAACTTGCTTCCCATCTTTATCAGTAAATTCTTCATTTCCCCAAATACAAACTGAAACCCCATTCTTGTCTGTACTTTTTAAGCTCACCCATGCATCTACAGTAACTTTATAATTTGTTATTGAACTTCTGAATTGCTTTGCATTGGCAAGGTTTTCGGCTTTCCCTTTTATGTTATTCCCGCTTGCCCACATCATGTTTACCGTGTCGGCGAACCATTCAAGATGTTTATCCAAAGCATTGTTTTCAAAATCTTTCCAAAGCATCAAGACTTTTTCTGAATAACTTGGATCAGCGATTTTGAAACTTGATGAATAAGCGGCGGTATAACCGCTGTGGGCCTGGCTCATTGCCGCAAATGGCATCGCCAATAAAAAAAGAACAAATAGCTTTTTCATGATTTAGAGATTTAAATTTAAGTAACTGGTTTGTTACATTAAAGCTATAACTTAAATATCTAACAATCAAAATTTTATAAAAACTGTATACTATGCTCACATTGCCTGTTGGCGTGATTTTTTGGCGACTTATGACGAGAATCGAGCGGGCATGTACATCTTCTTTTTTTAAGAACACGATTGAAATAGTTACTTCACTCGCCTGGGAGTTAATCCAGAAAACACGGACTTGATGGCAAAAAAGGGACGGAAATCTCAAAAAGGATGTAGTGCTTGACCCGAAGCAAGTTAGTATCAACAAAAAAGCCTCCAATTTTCATGAGAGGCTTTCGGGTCGGTTATGGTTTATATTTCGAACAGTTTATAGCGGACTTAAAAAAATAGCTCGAATATGAGGACGGTCATGGTGCAAGATTGAACCGAATATTTAATCGTAATTAAATTTAAACAGCCATATAGTTACAAACATAACCACGCTATACATAATTGTTAATTGAATCCTTCCAGAAGCATTTGGTAATACAATAATAAATGAAGTATACACTAAAATAAAGCTTGTTATAGTTAATGTGATTTTTATTATATAAGTTTTAATCGCACGGAACATCAATAATAAAGAAATAGTGTATAGTAGAAAAAAACTTGGTGCTGAACATAATGCGCCAACAATGATCGCGAAAAGCATCACTTCAAAACTTGTTGAACTAAAGGCAGTAGAATCCTTCTCTATGAGATAACCAAATATTAAAAGCAATAAAGGTGACGAAACTGCTGTTGTAACCCAAATCTTTAAAAGATAGATAACTAATTGCTTCATGATTTAGGTTTTACTTTTGTTATCCGACTGAATGGTTTTAATGCAACCAAAATTGCATAATTCTATAGTCGTTTTGATATAATTAACCAAACACTTTTTTTAGCTAACATATAAAGTTACAAAATATAACCCTGTAACATACTTTAGTAACTATATGAATTTTTATAGTCATAAAAAAAACCTCCCATTTTCATGAGAGGCTTTCGGGTAAATGATGGGGCTCGAACCCACGACCCTCGGTACCACAAACCGATGCTCTAACCAACTGAGCTACATCTACCGTTTGGAGAGTGCAAAAATAGAAATCTCTACGCTATTTGCAAACTCTTTTTAAAATTACATTCAGTTTACCTCATTTTTTCAGAACGATTTTAGTTAATGCTTAGATTTGTATCTATGGCTGAGCAATTAATTGAACTGAATGTGACGGGGATGCATTGTAATAATTGCGCCATGTCTATTCATAAACTCCTCGAAAAAAAAGGGTTACGAAATATACTTGTTGATTTTGCCAGCGAAGAAGTAAAATTCTCCACCAGCGACGACTCCAAACTGCCTGAAGTAATAAAAGGCATAGAAAATTTAGGATTTAAAGTAATTGATGACATCGGGCAGCATTCTCCGGCATTTTATGAGCCTGTTGAGAACAAATTTATATTCTGCGCCATCTTTACAGCGCCACTTTTGATGCATATGTTGCTGCCCTGGCATTTTTTACACCAGCCTTTAGTGCAGTTGTTTTTATGCTTACCTGTTTTTATAGTAGGCTGCCTGCATTTTGGCAAAAGTGCCTGGAGCTCGGTTAAAGGCGGTATGCCCAATATGGATGTGCTGATATTCATTGGCTCAACTGCGGCCTTTGTATACAGCCTGGCAGGCACCATACAAAACCTGGGCTCACAATATCAGTTTTATGAAACCTGCGCTACAATCATAACACTTGTATTGCTTGGTAATGTATTTGAAAAACGTTCGGTAACTCAAACTACCTCGGCCGTAAAAGACCTTATTAAATTTCAGCAAGTAAATGCCAACCGGGTTATAAACGGCGGTATTGAAGTAATAAATGCCAAAGAGGTACGCCCGGGCGATACCCTCATCGTAAATCAAGGTGATAAGATTCCCGTTGATGGCGAAATACTTTCTGGCAGCGCATCTGTTGATGAAGCCATGCTTACCGGCGAAAGCATGCCTGTTGAAAAAGAAAAATACGACAAAGTAATAGGCGGCACCATCCTGCTTAATGGCAATTTCCATATGCTGGCCACTAAGGTTGGTTCAAATACCATCTTATCACAGATCATTGATCTGATGAAAAAAGCCCAGGCTGCTAAACCTCCGGTGCAAAAGCTGGGTGATAAGGTAGCTTCAATATTTGTTCCCGCAGTGTTATTGATAGCTCTTGTTACTTTCATCATTACCTATTTTGCCGGTGGTGCGGGCATGCAAAAATCGCTTATGAATGCTATTGCAGTATTGGTAATATCCTGCCCCTGCGCCATGGGTTTGGCCACCCCAACCGCCGTGATGGTTGGTTTAGGTCGTGCTGCCAAAAATGGAATACTCATTAAAGGTGGCGATATCATTGAAGCGGTAGCCCACACCAAATATGTGGTATTTGATAAAACCGGAACGCTTACTACCGGTAAGTTTAGCATTGATGAGATCAAAGTTGAACCGGGCATCAATATAGAGCTCATCAGGGGTATTGTTACTGCAATCGAAGAAAGATCAAACCATCCCATTGCAAAATCCTTAGTGGAGGGGCTGAAAAAGCTACCTCAGCAAAAGGTGATCCTCAAGACTGCTAAAGAGGAAAAAGGCCTGGGTATGCGCGCCGAAGATGTAGAGGGTAACCACTACTTTTTAGGTACAGCCAAACAAAACGCCCAGGACCATTTTAACCTTTCACTGTATAAAAATCAAAAGTTGCTGGCGCAGATAGCAATTGACGATGAGCTTAGGCCCGAAACTGCGTCTATGATTATCAAACTTAAAAAGATGGGCATCATTCCTATCCTTTTAAGCGGCGACAAGATAACCCGCTGCCTGAAGGTAGCCAGCCAGATTGGAATCACCGAGGTACACGCCGAAAAACTGCCCGACGAAAAGCTCCAGGTTATTGATATCTACAAACAAAAAGGCAAAACCATTATGATAGGCGATGGTATCAACGATGCCCCTGCCCTTACCAAAGCCGATGTAGGTGTATCAATGAACGATGCCAGCCAGGTGGCCATTCAATCTGCCAATGTGGTATTGCTTAATACCGATCTGCTTTCTGTTATTAAGTTTTTACAGATCAGTAAACATACATTGCTCACCATTAAGCAAAACCTTTTCTGGGCCTTTGCTTATAACATTATAGCTATCCCTGTTGCGGCCTTTGGCTTCTTAAACCCTATGGTTGGCGCTTTTGCCATGGCATTCTCGGATGTTGTGGTTATAGGTAACTCATTGAGGTTGAAGATCAAAAAAGTGAGCCCCCCAGCCCCCTGAAGGGGGTGTTCTTTGATCAGGCATTTAAATTCGTATTCTCCCTTTAGCGGGTTAAGGGGCTTTACTATATTTGCCCTATGATTGAGATTTATACAGACGGTGCATCAAGTGGTAATCCGGGTCCGGGGGGGTATGGGGTGATATTGCGTTCGGGTAAGCATTATAAGGAGCTATCCGAGGGATTTCGCAAAACTACCAATAACCGGATGGAACTGCTGGCTGTTATAAAGGGCCTGGAATCTATAAAAAGTCCTAACCAGGTAATGATCTTTTCTGATTCTAAATACGTTATCGATTCTATCGAAAAAAGATGGGTGAATGGCTGGGTTGCCAAGGGCTTTGCAGGTAAAAAAAACAAAGACCTATGGATGCGCTATTTAGAGGCGAGCAAACCACACCAGGTTAAATTCACCTGGGTACGCGGTCATAACGGGCACCCCGAAAATGAACGTTGCGACCAGCTGGCTGTTGCTGCCGGCAAACAAACTCCACTGCTTATCGATTCGGTTTTTGAGGTAGAAAACGCAAAGGCTGGTTTATTATAATTATTTGACAGTTAAATTGTTATTAACAAACCCGCAACTTACCTTCCGGCCAGTTCAATAACCTGCAGGTCCTGAATTTTATCGCCATCAATAGTAAAGCGTATCAGGGTACGTACTTTGTGCCAGCCTTGCTTGCCGGCAGCGCCGGGGTTAAGGTGCAGGCAGCCTAACTTTTTATCATTCATCACCTTGAGGATATGTGAATGTCCACAGATAAATAACTTTGGCGGATTACTGTATATCTCATGCTTAATAGCCTGGCTATACCTGCCGGGGTAACCGCCAATGTGCGTTATCCAAACATCTATCCCCTCGCAGTTAAAACGCAGGTTTTCGGGATAAACCGTTCTGATATCTTTACCATCTATATTGCCGTAAACACCTTTCAGCGGTTTAAAGGCAGCCAGTTTATCTGCCAGCTCAAGGGTGCCAAAATCACCGGCATGCCAAATTTCATCACAGTTTTCAAAGTGTTTAAAAACGGCATCATCCAGGAAACTATGGGTATCAGATATAAGGCCAATATGGGTCATGGACGCAAATATAGATAGAAGATGCCGCAGGCAACAAACAAGAGCATAGAAAATTCACATGTCAACTCCCCGGTATGCGTCCTTTTGTTACCGCGGAGTATACAATTATTGTAACAAATAGTTTTAAATATTTAAAATACCGCGAAACTATTATATATTAGGTACACGTATAAGTGCTTAAAAATAAAAACAGGTTTGTATGAGAGATTTGTACCTTAAAATTTTTGCTTTTCTGTTTTTAATAGCGGTGGTTAGCAGTTGTAAGCTGGAGGGAGATGTTTTGCCACCCGGCGCGACAGCAACCGGCACAAACCCGGGAACTGATCCAACTACAATTACCGGCGAATATTATTTTAAAGGCACTTTAAATGGTCAGGCTTTGACCTGGCAAACAACTGATGGCGTTAAAGGCTGGGTTATTGGCTCGGCTGCGGCAACTTCAAATAACGCGGGTGAGATCACCGGTAGTCTTTCTGCCCTGATATCCCAGGCGCAAACACTTAACCCGCAAATAGGTGTTGAGTTTGGAACCTACCATGTTTTACCAACCGATGATAAAAAAGCTATTTTTAACGCCTTTATCAAAACAGGTGTATTAGCCTTCGGAACAGATCATAATGCTATCGATGCTAAGTTCATCAACATTAGCTATACAGACAGCCAGGGAAACTTTTATACAAGTGCTACAGGCGCACAAACAGGCAGCACTGCAAATATTATATCGGTAACCCCTATACCGGCCACATTGGGCTCTGGCGCAACGCTAAAAATTAAACTTACTTTTAATTGCAAGCTATATTCCATTGATGCTTCGGCCCCTGCGTTAACTTTAACCAATGCCGAAGCCACCGTATCGCTGGAAAATCTTTTGTAAGAGACAGGTATTAATCTAAAAAATCGTCAGGAATTCCTTCAACACCTCCTGGTATGCTTTGCTGTAAATCTTCGGCTCATCATAAATCACAAACTCCTGTGTTGTGGCTTGCTTATGCTCAAACCCAAAGGCCAGGATCTCCCGATGTGCCGCGTCATCATTAAACGAATGAACATTTATTATTTTATGCAGATAAAGCCCGCGCTGTAACGCCAAATCCTTAACCATCTCCGCGGTATCCGGCGGCAATATCAGCCAGCATACCCCATCACTACTTAGGTTGTTTGATACCGCTTCAATCAATCCTTCAAAAAAACCATCCCCGGCGTGCTTAGCCAAATTTATTTTTGGCCCCGGCGATCGCAGGGAGTTGATATAAAATGGCGGGTTGGAGATAATCAAATCATATTCCCTATCCGTGCGGGTCGTAAAAAAGGCTTCAAAGCCCAATGGATAAAGCCTAATCCTGCTGGCAAATGGCGAATTTCCAAAATTCTTTTGGGCTGTTTTGGCAGCGCTTTCATCAATCTCAACAGCATCAATTTGGGCATTGCCAAAACGCTGTGCAAGCATAAGCGCTATTACGCCTGTGCCTGTACCAATATCTAAAATAGACACCGGATTATCAGCCCCCGTTAAAGCACCAAGCAAAACCCCATCGGTATTGATCTTCATGGCGCAGCCGCTTTGGTCAACGCTGAATTGTTTAAAGTGGAACATTAAGGCGAAATTATAATTAAATAGCCGAAATCATTTATCTTTAATGGCATTAAAGTCACGATTACGCCCCGCTTTCAACCACAGCTGCATACTCGCGTCAGAGGGCGAATAAAGCTTCAAAATATACGCATGAATAAACTAAGTTATGAAGAACAAACAAGGCAACTAATAGCTGCCATAGATATTGCGTTGACATCTTTCAGACTTTATTCACCTAAAAACTGGGATAACAGCACCAAGCAGCATGTGCTAAATACATATTCGTCTTGGAAAAACGACCTCCAGAATCCAAATCCTAAATTTAAAAACAAACAAAGTTTAAGTATTATAATAAATGATGTATTAACATACTTTCAAGATGGTTCCGGCGAGGCGGTAAATTATTTTTGGCAGCAAATCAAGAATGCAGGACTTGATTTCAAGCGGGAAAATAAACTCAAGAAAATAATAAAACGAAAAAAAATTAAGACTCAAATAGAATACGACTTCATTATTGATGTATTTGTTCCTTATCAACAAGAAGGGCTTATCAGTAATGACGAAGTCGGTTTGTTAAATAAATTATTATTGGATTATGAAGATTTGGCTAAAACAGCATAGCTCATAATTAATATGTTAAATAAGTTCAATTACACTCCTTGATGAACACGGCATTATATGAAGAAACAAGCAGGGAGGCATTTGTACGCCTGGACTTCTATAAATAAAATGATTAACTGTTATTGCAATTAGTTGTTCCTAACTAATGATAATCGATATGAAAATTAAATTCCAAATCAAAAAACAAATAATTTCTCAGCGAAAAGATACCCATGAAAGAATTCTTGCATTTTTAAACGATTCAGATTATAGAATTGTGCAAAACACACAGCAAAATATCTCATTTGATGACGAAAAAGAGTTCCAATGGAAATTTAAATCGAATTTGAGATATTATAAATTGACTGATGGAAAATTTGATTTTACCGTGAACGAAAGTGCCAATATATTAAGTTTGCGTTATAATATGGATATATCATTTGAAATGTTTTTTTTCACAATATCACTTTTTTGTGGAATCTATGTTGATCATATTTATTTGCATCATTATTTATCATATCCAGTTTGCTTGTGAAATTTTACTTTTTGAGGAGTGAGGGCGGAGATATGATGAATAATATTTTAGAATAAAATATTATTGGCCATGGATATTTCGCCAATTTGGCGCAATGCAGCCCTGGCCAAAAACGTGGAATACTTACGACTTTATAAAAGAGATGGCGCATACTTAGCATGCGGACCACAAGGGTGTCCCCTTGAGTAGCGGCGGTAGGAATAAAACGGTAAGACAATATCCTTGGAAGATTTTGAATATGCCAAAGAGAAAAATATAATGGTTGACCAACTTTTCATTGATCAAAACAATTAGCTATAAGCAATAAAGAAATTATATGATCAAGAAAATTTCTTTTCCATTTTTTTTTATAATTGAACTTGCTGCGATATATTTTTTATCGAGACCAATTATTGAAAATACAAATCACACTCTAAACGTATTTGGAAGCAGACTTCAATTAGCATGCTTTGTACTCATACTAACCGTATGTAACATTGTGAACCCCAAATACAGAAAGCCAACCACAATCGGACTGATGTTTTTATATATTTTATTTTTAATTATGGCTAGGGAACTAAATCTTCTATAGTGCAATCTTCCTTCATTTGGCGCGAGGTACTTTCATACAAAGCAACTTTTAAATAATACAGTGAAAAATATTATCAATTCAATAAAAACTATAAGAAAGTTTGAAAAGCTGTTTATCGCACTTATTCTTATTTCTCTATTCTTAAAAATCGCGTTTAATTACAAGTCGACGTTGGATCTATTTATATTTAGCGGAGTATTATCTATATGCTACTTTCCTCTTGGGTTCTATTTTTTAGGGAAGTCTCCGTCTAATAATAACTATATAATCTCTATTGCTTTGGGCTGCCTATATTCTACGTGTATTATAATGTTCTTATTGGGCTGTTTTGCTGAAAAGGAATACACTTTGTTTTATTGGCTTGAATTACCAGTCCTCTCAATTATATTATTAATTTTTGGCGCAAAAATAAGACGAAATTTTGATGATTATTATGCTTCACAGATTATAAGGACAGTTTTTCTCCTTGTAATTAATACGACACTTCTTCTTCAAATTAACTAATATTAATCAAAATTTGTGATTCATATTCAACAAATTCCTTTATTGGCACTCCAGCTTTCGGTCACTGCCTGGCGCGAGTATGCAGCCCTGGTCAAGAGCGTGGAGTACTAAACAATTAACCAATGAAAAACCCTATTTATATAATCCTGGTACTGATTGTCCTTATTTTAGTTGGTTGTTTTAATGTGAAAGAAAATGCATTGATTGGCACGTATAGCTACAGCACAGATCGGGCGGATATGATTTTTGTATACAACGACCATTCTTATACTCATAAATATGTTAACTCAAAAGGCAGGGTATATGAATGCAAAGGAAAATGGAAATACCGCACAGGATACATTTCATTTGATGATTTTAGCTTTTTTAATGACAGGGGACAGATCGGCTCGGGCGTTTGGATGTCCAGAGTGGAGGAAGACGATGGGAAAATAAAACTGATCTTTTCCTCTGATGACGATACCTATTTTGGAAAGTAATGACCAATTTGGCGCGAGTATGCAGCCAAATGGGGACAACGGTGCTTCTGCTATTGAAGATATCTTTAGTTATCCTGTTGGAGCTTATTGATCTTTCCCCTGATTTTTTCAATTTCACGATTAATGCTTTTTACTTTCTCCTGATCCTTTTTCAATTTATGGGTCGCATCCTCCGCATCGCTGGTTTCGTTGGCAGCTTTTCGCGCTGCTTTTGCAGCTTTACGGGTATCTCCAACATCGCCTCCCACTGCTGATGCCGCTTTTTTACGACTTTCTTCCTGCGCCTTATTGGAACTTGATGCCGTTTGTTCTACCGCTGCCTGTTCATCGGGAATACGATTCTGTATCTTGGAAAGATCTGTTTGTAAGTCGGCTAGTTTTTCGTTCAATTTCACTACCTGTCTGTTGATTTTTGCTGTATCCTTTTTTGCTGAATCAATTGGCGCCGATGCATTGGCGAACGAAGACACAAAGGCAAAAACTACAAAAAATAAAATTCTTTTCATTATAATCCTTAATTAATGAGCGGTTGTTAGTCGCCTGGTTAAAAAACGATTCAAAGAAAGGCGAGGACTTGATCAAATAAAAACGCGTTCGACATAAAGCCCCATTCGTTCGATGGAAACCAAGTAGCAATCGTTGGAAAATTATAGGATTTGAAATAAATAAGCTAAAAGTCACGAGTACTCCACGCTTTCGGCCTTGCCTGCATACTCGCACCAGACGGGGGAGAAATTATAAATCCTTTAAAAATTTATTAAGTTTTTCATTCTTCGGTACTGATGCTTGATATGTATTTAGCTCAGAAATTATTTGTTTGAATCTTTTGGGTAATATTTTCTCAACCACGCCTCCTATTGGCATTTTTAATTTACCTATATAAGAAATACAAAGTGAGTTTCTAACTTCAAGATTTACGATATCATAGTTTGCTTCAAGAAACAAAAAGCATTTTTTAACCTGGTCTAAGTTATTGAGATCAATAGCCTGTTGTGTAAACCGTCTAAAACATCCAATTTGTAAGGATATTAATCCTGCATAATCTTCATCTAACACTTCGTTTTTTAGTTCTGGAAATTCTTCTATAAGTTTTGTTAAAAAAGAATTATCATCATGTGTGTTACTCATTTGCCGCCTCTTTTGCTTTATTTAATTTAACATAAACTCGATAAGTCACGAATACTCCACGCTTTTGGCCAAGGCTGCATACTCGCGCCAGATGGGGGGCGTACGCTCCGCTTTTGGTCAAGGCTGCATAGTCGCACCAGAGACGTAATAGATATACAATCCAACAATAAGGGATATATTCACTATAAGTAATGAATCGGTCTTAATAATGATTTGTTTGCGAAATAAAAGGACGAGTATCATCAATTGGATCAGTGCAAAAAACATTGATACCCAAACAATAAATTTATCGCTTAAAGCCCCTTCACCGAAGAGAAAAAAATGAGCAAACTGAGAGATTATTTGCAGCGCGATAAACAGTAAAACATTCAAAATGGTAATGGCGACAAAACTTAATATTCTTTTCATTATTTTCAATTTACAGCGACTTCGATTACGTAAAACTCGCCTGCTCTCCGAAGTCTTTCCGCTGTTCGAATGTCTCCGACTTCGAACGACTATGCCTGTAGTTTAAAACTACGGTGTGTATAGCTAAACAATGGTGGCCGGCAGAACCCCTTGTTGCGGCTTTGTTGCGGTTTTTATTTTATGGCAATTGATAATGTATTGATTATTAGACAGGTAACATTTTCTACTGTTTCACCTGTTGCGAACGCAACACTTTTTAAAATCTTTATTCTAAATTATAGCTTTGGATACTCCTGCCCCCCAATTTGGCGCGAGTATGCAGCTCTGGCCAAAAGCGTGGAGTACTCGTGACTTATAAGCCCTCTCCTAAATCACCGAGCAGATCAATTCAGCCATACTGTTTACCTCCACAAAATCATCATCGATGGCCTGCATATTCATATGCGAATCTGTGCAGATGAGCTTTTTGATGAGGCCGCTGTTTTTCAATTTTTCGATGCCGTTGTTGATGAACAAACCATGTGTGGTTATTACATAAATATCGGCGGCACCGGCATTTTTGTAGGTTTTGGCAGCGTTAATGATACTGCCGCCAGAGCGAATCATATCATCATAAATAACCACCGTTTTACCAGCAACATCCGCATTGATGGCGCTTACTTCGGTATCATCTCCCTTTAATCGCCTCTTGAGTATAAAGGCGGCGTTTACGCCCATATCATTGGCTAATGACTCCACCCATTTAGCCCTGCCCGCA
This sequence comes from Mucilaginibacter sp. P1_A3, assembly GCF_056406855.1. NCBI lineage: Bacteria > Pseudomonadati > Bacteroidota > Sphingobacteriia > Sphingobacteriales > Sphingobacteriaceae > Mucilaginibacter > Mucilaginibacter sp. P1_A3. The sequence continues at coordinate 46,140 of NZ_JBFTZJ010000018.1, read as the reverse complement.
TCGGTACTGGCCATCACAAAATTATTGCCGCCATATTTAAGGGCGGCCTTTATCACCAGATCCTTACAGTAAACATGTACCGGGTAAAGATCATGCTCAAAATAATACTGAATCCCTTCTGAATGGAGATCAAACAACACTACTTTATTACCCCTGTTTGATTTTGGGATGGCCGAAATTAATCGTGCTCTTGTCTTAGCTGTTACAATTTCGCCACTCAATACTGCACGCTCCATGGTTGAATAGCCAAAATATGGGATAACCAATATTAATGAGTTGGCCCCATAACTTACCAGCGAAGATGCCAGGTCATAAAGTTCCAACGTGGCCTGGTCTGTTACGGTACCTCCAATTATAACTACATCCCGATTTTCAACAGGGGTTAAAATACGCTGATAACGCTCGCCATCGGTAAAATGATTAACTACTAATTCTCCTTTTTCAAACGTTCCGCAGGCCAGTACTTTTTCGGCCAGGTATTCATAATCTTTTATTGCAAACAGCAGTTTCGTCATGGTGGTATTAATTGGCATTTACGTTGGTCTTTATCTGTTCAAAAGTAAACGTATTAATTAAATTACCATTCTCAAAAACGGTTTCCAGCAGGTTTTCTGCCCCGGGTTCATCATTTTCATTAACGGTTTTAAATACGCCGTTCAGTTTCAGTAGTTTTAACCGGCCTCCTTTGCTCTTTTTAAAACTTTCGGTAATGTCACCCTGCGCGTTCATCTCTGCCGGACTTTTCGCAACGCTAACCTCTTTACCATTAATAACAGCGCAGCTGCATTTTAAAGCAAATTTCTGCGTATCGCGGTCAACCTTTTGCAGCAAAGCGCCACCCATGCCCAATACCAGGTTTTCGGCACCGATGCCATTATTTTTTAACGCTTCATAAATGTTTCCTATCTCATTATAATTTACGCCATCGCCCTGGATCACCCTTAGCTGTGGCGGTAAAACTTTGTACCCCTTGCCGTTAACCGTATAACCAAATTGAGTAAACAGGATCTCAAATATTTCAAGCAGGGTCCTCACGGGGTCGCCGCTATCCGGGCGGATCACCAGCGTGCCATCCCTGCTCAGAATCTCGTTCCGCAATTCGGTTCCCCAATACTCTTTGCAAGCCCTGAAAATGTTAAAACTGTCAGACACGCAGGCAATGGTACCTGTAGGGAAGGTTTTTAATACATGCCTGAAAACTTCCAGCTCCCCTTCCCTGCCCAGTAATGTGCAGATGCTATGCTCGGTAGCCGGGATACTTAAACCATAAACCTTTTGGGCTTCATAATAATCAATAGCCATTAATGAACCTGCCATGTTATCGCTGCCGCTAAAATTAAGCAAATGCGCCGCGCCGCCAATTTTAGCGCTTTCCACACTGCTAACACCACGAAAGCCAAAATCGTTCAGCACAAAGTCTATCCCGGCGCTGGCTTCAGGTGTGGCAGTTTCGGTATAGTACCGGGTTACCATCTTTTTTATCTGGTTGCTTAGCGTTGCTACGGTGCAGGGGTACCAAACCTGTACCAATAAGGTTTCTAAAAAATTGGTAAGCCAGTAACATTCTGGGTCGGTATTTTCAATGGTCATCAATACATTGCCAGTTGGCACAGCAGTACCTTCGGCTACGGCCTTTATAGTTACGGGTAATTTGCCATTATACTTATCCAGTATATACTGAAACTTACTTTTATCAAATACATCGTCGCGGCCAAATACCTGCTGCAAAAAGCCTTCGGCTTCGTCCAGTTCCTGCTGTGTAAATGCGGGGCCCTGCAGGTATTCTTTCAAAATATATTGTAAGCCAAAAAAGATGGTTTCATTAAACATTCCGCCACGACTTTCCAGGTAACTGTAAATTTTAGTGGTACCGGGATAGTATAATTTATGGTGGGCATATTTATAAGCATCGGCTAACAGAATGAGGTTTTCGCGTTTCATCGGTTTAGTTTTTAACGTATTTAGTGATGATGAGCTTTAACATTTTGGCGTGCTCATCGTTAATAAGGCCATCGGCAATCATTTGTGCCAGGTTTTCAATTTTAAACCAGGCCACATCTATAATATCATCGTTAGCCGTCGGCTCCCCGGCAAGGTGATCGCAGCTGAACAACAAGGTAATGATTTTATCGGCTTCGTTACGGTAACGCCAATCGTTTACCCGGTGACTTGTTTCATAGATCATATTGCTTACCTGTAGCTCGCCACACTCTTCAAACAGCTCGCGTTGGGCGGCAGCTTCGTAGCTTTCATCTTCCGGATCGGCAAAGCCTCCTATAAAGCGCCATGTATTGCTATTGGATTTTTTGCCTAACAGCAGTTCTGTTTTATTGTTCCTGAACACAGCCACATCAACCGTTGGGTATACTTTAGTATATTGGTTATAATAGGCATACAGGATACCTGCACGGAAATCGTTAGAATCAAATACCTTATCGGCATATTGTTTACGCAGTTCGGTAGCATTATAATCGCCATGCGCGGGCAGCTCAACCGTTTCAAAATGCCCTGTGTAGTAAGGAATAAAACTATCCCTGCTACCAAACAAGTAAAATTGACCATTAGGAAAAACACTTTTTAATAAATTATCCAGATTATCAGACCATACCCTATCGCTTGGATGATCACTCACCGGCAGAACAACAACATCCGGGTATTCCCTTTTGATCATTTTTTCGCGGGTATGGTAATCATAAGGATTTTTTCTGCTACCCATCACTGGGCTTACGCCAAGCAGGATAATAAGCTTAGCATAATCTTTACTTACGGTATCTATCAGTTGTTTATGCCCCTCATGCAGGTAAGGTGTTTGGAAGCGGGCAACAATTACGGCTATCTTCATGCTATTTGCGTTAATTATACGCAAATATAAATATGCGTTTTAAATACGCAAATTATTTTTGATTTTTTTTCCGTAGAGACGCATATTTGCGTCTCCCGCCAGACGAGCGGTTATGCATGCGAGATTTGACCGGTGGATTTGCATGGTTGACCTGCATGCGGGAGACGCAATTATGCGTCTCTACAGGGAAACTTTAAATTTCGAAGTTGATGCCTTCTTCTTGAAGCTGGAAGTATTTGTCCTTGTTAAAGCTGAAAAGATTTCCCGGTCGTCCGGCCCCTTCAAGCACTTGTTTTTCGGCAGTCTCTTCTAAAAAACCGAATTTAATTACTTTCTTTTTAAAGTTACGACGATCTATATCGCGGTCTAATACAGCCATGTATAGTTTTTCCAGTTCGGAGAAGGGGAATTTCTCTTCCAGTAGTTCGAAGCCCACGGGCTGGTAAAGGATCTTGCTTTTAAGGCGTTCATGCGCTGCGATGATGATACTATCGTGATCAAAAGCCAGCGACGGAATTTTTTTGATGTTGAACCATGCCGCTTCTGCCGCATCAGTGGCTGCATGTATCTCAAAGGCCTCGGGTTTAACCAGGCCGTAATAAGTTATGGAGATCACCCTGTTACGTGGGTCGCGGCCAGGTTTACCAAAACTATATAGTTGCTCCAGGTAATTAATGCTAATGCCTGTTTCCTCTTTCAGTTCGCGTTGTACAGCATCTTCTAAGGATTCATCGTTGCCAACCAGTCCGCCCGGTAATGCCCAGTTGTTTTTGAAAGGATCAATATTGCGTTTAATAAGTAATACGGATAATCCTTCTTTGGATGTATATCCAAATACTACAGCATCAACGGCTACTTTAATATCCTGGGTGGCGGGCATCGAAATATTTTGTGGTAAACGACAACATCGGCCCGCTCAGTTGCCGCGGGAGGGCTGTTACTTTTTTCGTTATTAATTTATTTTTAAAAGAACTCAAGAGGGCTACGCCGTTTGTCTTGATACAAAAGTAACCAAAAAATCAAGACGGAAAAATCCTTCCCCCCACAGGCAAAACTCCCAGGCCCGCGTTTTCCGTCAGGCCTTTGCCCGCTTTTTATTTTCAATATTAACAGCCAATTCATTCTGTTAATTCTTTAATTCGAAAAAATTCAGGTTTAGACATTTTTTGCAAGTGTACAAATTGATTAAATGAGCGGCCACTATGTATTTCTTATTCTGAAATTCTTTAATTCTGAAAACAACGCAGCCTTCTTGAACTCCATTAAAAACAAACAATTGTGAAAAATTCCGATTCAGACAAATTTTTGCGTTAGGGATCGGCGCGGATACCGGCCAATGTGAATAAGGCCCGTGCAGTATGAGCATAGAGCCCGGCCGACACTTCTATCAGTGGCGGAAACGCCCGGAAAAATGAGCAGAACTTTTATTATTGTCCTGTTTAGTTGATCTACAAAATGGACCTGTATAGTTCATAGATCCTTCGTTCCTCAGGATGACAAAAGAGAGAAAAGAACAAAGAAAGAAAAAATAGACTTATCCCCTATCGCTCGTACAACTCCAGTGGCAAGCCATCAGGATCTGTGAAGAAGGTAAAGCGCTTGTTGGTGAGTTCATCTACACGGATGGGCTCTACTTCTACCCCTTGTTCTGTAAGGTGAAATACGGCCTCGTCAAGGGCATCTACCTCGAAGGCTAAATGGCGCAAACCGGCCGCTTCTGGGCGCGAAGGGCGGGGTGCAGGCTCTGGAAATGAAAAAAGCTCAATCTGGTAGCGGTCGCCCACTTCCAGATCAAGCTTGTATGATTGTCTTGCTTCGCGATATACCTCGCGTACTATTTTTAAACCCAGTACTTCGCTGTAAAAATGCTTCGACTTTTCATAGTCGGAACAAATGATGGCGATATGGTGTACCCGGTTCAGTTTCAGCATTATTCGCCTAAAATAGAGTGTAATACATTGCTGTGTACCATTTTCACATCGGTAACGTGACCAAACAGTTCACCGTCAACATTCAGGAAACCATTGTTTACAGTACCCAGCAAGGTAAATTCAGTTTCGCTGGTAGCCATAAACTCAATAAAACGTTCCTGCTCCTCTGGTGCTACCGTTACCACAATCCTGCCCTGTGCCTCACCAAAAAGGAAGGCATCCTTGCGGATAGCAGCATCTGTTTCGATATCAAAGCCCAGTCCGTTTGGCATGGCCGACTCTAACAGGTTAATGTATAAACCACCATCGGCAACATCATGTGCAGATACCAACACACGGTGTTTAATAAGCTCTTTAATGGTTTGTTGTGTATCGTATTCTTTGTCAATATCAAAATACGGGGCCTGGCAAGCTGTAATTTTATGCCATGAAGCCAGGTATTGCGATGACGCGATATCATTTACCGATTCGCCTATCAGGTAAATCAGGTCGCCGGGTTGTTTAAAATCAGCGGTCATGATGTTCTCGGTATCTTCCATTACACCCAGCATACCAATGGTTGGCGTAGGGAAAACCGAACCACCATCTGCCGACTGGTTATAGAAGCTCACGTTACCACCGGTAACCGGGGTTTCAAACTTGCGGCAGGCATCGCCCATACCTTTAATGGCGCTTACAAACTGCCAGTAAACTTCGGGATTGTAAGGGTTACCAAAGTTTAAGCAATTGGTGATAGCCACAGGCTCGCCACCGGCGCAGGTAATATTACGCGCAGCTTCGGCAACGGCAATGGCTGTACCTTTATAAGGATCAGCGTATACGTAGCGGGAGTTACAATCTGTAGTTAATACAATAGCTTTGTTGGTATCCTTAACGGCCACAACGGCTGCATCGCAGGCCAGGTTAGCTGTCATGGTTTGTACACCTACCATGCTATCATACTGATCAGTTACCCAACGTTTTGATGCTAAGTTAGGGTGAGCAGAAAGATGCTCGGCAACCTCAACCAAATTGGCAGGTTCGGCAACATCATCCATATTAAATTTCTGATTTTCGGCAAAGTAAGCAGGCTCGCGGTATTCGCGTTCGTAAACCGGGGCACCACCACCTAACACTAAATCGTCAGCAGGTACATCGGCCACTTTTTCGCCATGCATGTAGTATTCTAAACGTTGGGTATCGGTAACCTCGCCAATAATGGCACAGTTAAGGTCCCATTTATCAAATACAGCCTCAACTTCTTTTTCACGTCCTTTATGTACCACGATAAGCATACGCTCCTGTGATTCAGAAAGCAGGATTTCGTAAGGTTTCATATTGGCCTGGCGGGTTGGCACCAAATCCAGATCGATACGCATACCGTGCTCGCCTTTGGCGCTCATTTCTGAGTTTGAGCAGATGATACCGGCAGCGCCCATATCCTGCATACCTACAACGGCACCGGTTTTTATAACTTCTAATGTAGCCTCCAACAACAGTTTCTCCTGGAAAGGGTCGCCCACCTGTACGGCAGGAAGATCATTCACAGAATCTTTGCTGATATCTTTGGATGCGAAAGCCGCGCCATGGATACCATCTTTACCGGTTGCCGAACCTACTATATAAACAGGGTTACCCACGCCGTATGATGTTGCCGAAACGGTTTCGCCCGCCTTAACAATACCTGCCGACATGGCGTTTACCAACGGATTTACATTATAACAGTCGTCAAAAAACAACTCGCCGCCTACGGTTGGGATGCCAAAGGCATTGCCGTAATGGCTGATGCCTTTTACCACGCCTTTAACCAACCACTGGGTTTTTTCCAGTTTAAGATCGCCAAAGCGCAGGGAGTTTAGCTGGGCTATGGGCCTTGCACCCATAGTAAATATATCGCGGTTAATACCGCCCACACCTGTGGCAGCACCCTGGTAAGGTTCAAGCGCCGATGGGTGGTTATGTGATTCTATCTTAAAGGCGCAGCCAATGCCATCGCCCAAATCAACCAATCCGGCGTTTTCTTCACCTGCCTTGGCCAGCATGCGGTCGCTGTCTTTAGGCAAGGTTTTTAGCCAGGTGATGGAGTTTTTGTATGAGCAGTGTTCGCTCCACATTACCGCGAAGATGGATAACTCGGTAAAGTTGGGCACTCGCCCTAATATCTCTATAATACGTTCAAATTCTTCGGGTAGTAAGCCTAAATCTTTGGCGGTTTCAACGGTGGTTAATTCCTGGTGCTCCAATTTAATATTGTTTTATTTGAAAGGATGCGCAAAATTAGGAAAAAAGCTGGAAAGACGAAAGGATAGCGGTAAAAGGTGACAGGTTTGTTGCGGGGGTGAAGTGTGGGTGGCGGGTAATTTAAATTTGTTTGCCCTGTTATTGTTATTATCAATACCGTATTCAACAAACTACCTGATAAATCATTATACGTTTTAATTTGAATAATGCTTATCTTTATAATATGACTACGATGACAATACAAGTTCCTGATGCGCTGGAAAAAGAGCATGATGAAACCGTACGTTTAATTGCGGCCAAACTGTATGAGGCTGGCAAACTATCATTAAACCAGGCTGCCGAAATGTGCGGAATGAAAAAATGGGATTTTGCTGAAATTCTGATCAATTTTGGTGTAAACTACCTTGACCCCAGTGTTGAGGCCGACCTTGATCATGCCTGAAAACACTATTGTTATTACCGATACCAGTTGTTTTATCATTTTAGATAAAATTGATGCATTGTATTTACTCCCTCAATTATTTGCACATGTTATCACAACTCCCGAAATAGCGAAAGAATATGGCAAAACCTTACCAGATTGGGTAACCATTAAGCTTGTTCAGAATAATTTACTGCAAAGCGAATTTAATGATCTTATTGATCCAGGCGAAGCCAGCGCCATAGCTTTAGCTGCCGAGATAAAATGCGATTACCTACTCACAGATGACAGGGCCGCCAGGAAATTTGCCGAACAAAGAGGAGTAGCCGTTAAAGGTTCGGCGGGGGTGCTGCTTTACGCAAAACAGCAGCGTATAATTCCTTTACTGCGACCTTACCTGCAGCTTATTCAGCAAAATATCCCCATCTTTGGTAGATAGACTGATTAAGGAAGCCGGAGAAGAATAGGTTATAGTTTTTTGTGGTTTCTTAACTTCTTTATGTTAACGAAGCAGCCGGGACTTGTATGACTAAGAAAACCACAAGTCCCCTATCACTCAATGCCCAAAGCACAACACTTGAGCCAAAGAGCGTATCCCTGCGGGCCGGGCTTTATGCTCATACTGCACAGGGCATTATCCGTTAGCTAACGGACGGTATCCCCGCCAATCCCCTACGCAAAATTTGTTTGAACTCGAATTTTTCAGAATTTTTTATTTTCAATGGAGTTCAAAAAGACTCTGCCATTTCCGGCATTAAAGTATAAACAGAATGAAAGTTCAATAAACCTTAGGATTTTGTTTAACCACATCAGCGGTTAAACAAAATCCTGGTACCTGATACTGTTCTGTTTTTCAAGACTATATTTTCTCCAATATCAATACTACCTTATTAAAATCAGACGATGCGTTGATAATTTTCCTGAACGGATCGAATATAGTGATGGGGTATATTGGTTTGCGGTATTGCTCCATAATGTGGATGGTGAGCTGGTTTCCTTTTAGTTCATAGTCAGATACAAAACCCATAGTTAGCTCGCCATCTTCTTTGTAGGTCTGGTCAATCTTCAGATCATTAAGATTTCTGATCTTGTAGCCGGCCGGTATGGTAACTTCCAGTTTACGTTCTTCAACGTGGCCAAAACCCATATCAACAGGTAACTGGCGGGGTTTATCCTGGTACATCTCTACCTGCGGACCAATTGCCATACCTATTTTCAACAAAAGTTTATTGCCTGCACTCTCTAAAAACGCGCCCGATTTTGCTTTGATGTGTAAAATCAAAGGCAGGTTGGCGGTCTGGCTTTCAAAAGGCTGGTTTAACACTTCTGATGAAAGGATGGTTTCGGAACTGAAATAGTTTTTGGTGAGGTCTTTAAAAAGCTGGCGTTTTTGTTCGTCGTTGGAGTAGTTAAAGGCATCCCGATAGTTTGTTGCTGCATAACCACCAAAAATTTGTTTGGCATCGGTTATTAACGAATCCAGATCTTTGGAGAAGGTTATGGTAGCCTCCATGCTCTGCATAGATTTGGTATAATCCTCAAGCGGCACCATCTTGATATCCGCTATCGCTGTCGAAAAATTGCCCAGCATGGTATGTTTACAATACAAACCATAAGTTGCTCCCCAATCTGATGGAATCCAGGGATAACGAAAATCAGCCCTGGTTGGTGCCAGGAATTTACCTTCGGCCGGGAAATAAAATATAGGATTATCACAATTATTCCAGTTTTCAAAAGTTTTATCAATCAGGTATTTGCTGCGTTCGGCTGTTAACACAAACTGGTAGTTTACACCCAGGCTTTGATAAAACAAGCTGTATAAATGCACAATACCTACCATACCGGCATTTTTGTTGCGCAGTATGGTTTCTACCCGGTTTTCATTTTCGCCTCTGGCGTCTTCGTGGTATGAGTAATTCTTTTTGATATAATTTTCAACCGCCGTTATTTTGGCTACCTCATCAGTAGAGGCGGCCAGGTTATTTTTTTTGATAACATCAGCAACGGCCGCAGCTTCCTTGTCCGAGTAATCGGTATAAACGCCGTAAATGCGTTTGGCCAGCAGGTTCCAGGTATACAGACGCTCGCTTTTGTTTACTGATAGGTTATAAGCCAGCTTAAATTCCAACCTTTTCAGGCCAGAATAATAGTTTGAATATTTTTCCTTCTCTACGCCGGGGGTTTCGGTAAAACTGCATTCGCTTATGGCTTTTTCGTTCAGAATAGTGTCTTTACTTACCACGTCGGTGTTATAAGGCTTCACCTCAAACTTTAACCTTTTTGGCGCAAACAACTGAAACTGGCTAAGCAATATGGGAGAGTTACCCTGCACTACCTCACGGCCAAAAAACGTAGCAGGCCTTTTAAATGTATAATAGTATTCCACCTCGCAACCTTTTTCCAAGCCATCCATCGCGAAAATCTTGTAAATCTGGTCGTCCTTTTCTTTTACTTCTTTAATATCATTCTTGTTAAGCTCCACTATTTTACCACCTGGCGAAATACTGCGGGCTTTAATATCTACAATATCAGCCTTATCGCTTATGCCCAGGTAAATTTTATTATAGCCTTCAATCCCCCTGTCATCATTAATATGGACGATCTTGTGCACGGTATAATATTCGGCTAAAGCATCTTTTCCTTCGTCGGTAAATTCTACCCGGTGTTTATCCAGTACAATTACGTCAGATTCTTTGCTGTATTTATCGGCAATTTTATGAATAGCAGGTTTATCTGACCAGGTTTCTTTTTCTATTCCCGGCGTTTGGGCGTGTGCGTAATGGCTTGCTAACAATACAGTGAGCAGGCTACAGGTTTGTTTTATTATAGACTTCATTTTTTGGCGAGGCTTAAGGTTTCTTTATATAAAGGGTACAGGTTTTCGAGCACTTTATTCCATTGGTCAAAACCATCGGCGGCAAGCATTAGGTTATCGTTATCAAACTCCTGGGTCATGATCACGTAGTTGCCTTTTTGCTCGTACTTAACATCAAAGCCCCAAACTTTATTGTGGTAGGCTTTACTTGGCGGCAGGTAAGATACCTTGTACCCATCGGGCACTTTAAACAGGGTAACGTATTTTTTTTCGAAGTTAAAATTCTGCTCAACAGGCACTTTGCGTTTGGGGTAATCTATCTGCTCGTTTTGGAAAAATTTAAACAGGTTGATGTTCACGTAATAATCATCGCCCAGTTTTTTGCCATAATCGGGCAGGGTAAAATTGGCGTACATGGATAGCTCGCCTGCGCTTTGTTTTTTATCTACATAAAAAGTATCCAGCTTAAACTTGTTCGATCCCCGTTCAAATTCGTCTTTCATGTACTCATCCATTTTGTTGCGGTTCCAGTACATGAGCTTACCGTGCATCTCCATGGCAAAGTAGCCTTTTACATCGCGTTTAATATGACCTTTAATACCGTTGGCGCCCATTTCCAGCCAGGTACTATCTACCAGCATGTTTTTGTTTTTCTCAACAATGGGCACGTTTAAAACCTTGTACTCGTTTTCGCCAATGGCTATCATCGCCTCCTTTTCCTGAATGCCTGATGATGGCATGCCGAAAACACAGGTTGGGTCGGTACCATCTAAAAACACATATTTATCGCCCAGTTTAATAGTACATATCATGTGGTTGCTCACCAAGGGCAACGGTGTTTGTGTAAATTTATAGGGTAAATCGCGTGTGCCTATCCAGGTAAAATAAGCTTTTACGCCGGCCGCGTTCAACATTTCGGTAAGGATGCTGGCCATATCTTTACAATCGCCAAATCTACGGGTGCACACCAGTTGGGCATCCCGGGGAATAAAGCCGCCCATACCATCCTCAAAAGCCACGTATTTGATATTGGCCTGTACCCAGGAGTAAATGCTGCGGGCCTTTGCCTCTTCGGTATGCAAACCGTTGGTTAACGAATCTACAATATGTTTAACAGCAGGTGTAACTTCGGTATTTACATTTTTAAGGTAGCTGTAGTTCAGGTGGTACAAGTCATCTATATTAGATAAGTAGGGCACGGTATTGCCCTTATCATCCTTGTAACTATCCAGGTAAAAAACCACGTGCGGCGAGTACCAGGCAAAACCAGGCGCGTTATGGTATGATTTATCGGCCGGGCAGTTTTTGTACTGGAAACTATAAATTTTATTATGGCCTTTACTTTCGATATTAACCTTGATGTTGCTGGTATCCTGGCCTATAAACCGGTATTTAAGAGAGATATCTTTTGATACCGTAATTTTAAGCTCGCTGTTGATAACCGGCATATAGGCGGTGAAGTAAAAGGGTGATAACAGGTGCGGGTCCTTATTATCCCAGGCCACCTTTAAATTGCCTATGGCGCCCGGCTCCACAGCCGGGAAATGGAAACTGGTTTCTTTTACATCATCGTAAAAAACAAAGCCGGCTTTATCATCGTTGGTGGTAAAATCGCTTACTTTAAGCTTTTTACCATCCGGCGCCTGGGTAAAAGCATCGTACGATACCAGCTTATGGAAATCGCTATGCGAAAACCCATAACCGCCCATGTACGCTGTAGCGCTGCCCAGCAGATATTCTATCTGTTGCAGTTCCCTGCTTTCCACATGTGGCACACCGTTTTTAAGATTGATGTTGTATTCAAAAACGCGGTTTAAAAGCACCGCCTTTTCATCAGGAAACTGTTTGCGTAAAGTTTCAAAGTCCTGTGCTTTTGCTGTGCTTACCCATGCGCAAAAGCAGGTAAATAAAGCGCCAAATAATAAACGTGATTTATTCATTATTTAACAGAGATAAGTTTATCATAGTAATACCACGTAGTTTTAACCAGCTTTCCGTTTTCATCAAAATATTTTGTAGGTCCATGATATTCTCCGTTGTCAAAGGTCATTTCTTTCTTCAGGTTGCCGTTGGCATAGTACTCTTTACAAACCCCGTCCGGATTATCCATAATATAATTATATACAGATTTTAGCTTCCCGTTGGGATAATAGTCTTTTGTTATCCCGTAGGCCAGTCCATATACCGGGGTATCTTCCGACCGAATTTGTCCGTTGCTGTAGTAAATCACATCGTGGCCGTTTTTACCCCCATCGCTGTAGCTGCACTCTCTTGATGGTTTTCCGTTCGGGAAAAAGGATTTTACCGTACCATTGTTATATGCTATAACAGCAGGCGGGGTTAATTTACCATCCGTTGCAAGGAATGAGTAAGAAACCGCGTAATCATCATCAAATGTGGTTTGGTAGGCTAAGGTGCCGTCCGGATCATATTTTTTGGCTGGGCCATCAAGCACACCGGCTTTATATAGGCCAATGTAATCCTTAGCGCCGTTTTCAAAGTAATAAGTTCTTTCGCCGTTAAGCTCGTCGTTCACATAATTGCTGGTACTGCTTAGCTTGCCATCTTCATCATAAAACTTCCAGAAGCCGGTTTTACTACCATGATCAAACATGCCCTCGGAGTTTTTTTTGCCACCGAAACGGTAACTTACATAAGCGCTATCTATATAACCCCGTTTATACACAAAGCTACTTTCCAGGCTGCCATCAAAATAATAAGTTTTACAGGGGCCGTCAAGCTCGCCGTTTACATAATTACCCTCTGTCATCGGCTTGCCGTTGGCGTAAATCAGCTTATATTTTCCGGTAGCTTTCGGGAAGGTATCTACCAGCATAACCTTTTCGGTGCTATCATACTGGGTTATTTTTTCCAGCCAGCCCAGGTGATATTTTTCTTCCAGGCTTTTTTTACCATTAGGGCTATAGGTTTCTTTAAAACCATCCAGATCATTGTTTAAATAGTACGACCGGTTGGTAAGCCTGCCCTTCTCGTCATAAAAAAGCCAAACGCCCTGGTGGTCGCCGGCCTGTAGCCACCCTTCCGATTCCATCATACCGTTGGCATGATAGCTTACCGAGTAACCATTGCTTTCATCCTCAGTCACCGGTATTTCGGCTTTCTTTTTGCCGCTTGTGTAAAAGCTCAGCGATGTGCCGTTGAGCTTATCGTTTTTATATTCATCAATCTGGCTCACCCTGCCCGATGGATAAAACAAGGTATCCGGCCCATCCAACTGACCCGCGGCGTTAAAATGTCTGTGCCTTTTTTTAATACCATCAATGCTGTAGGTAACCAAATCGGCCAGGGCTGTTTTAGCTTCGGCATGGTAAACCTGTTTGCCGGCAAGGTCATTATATTCGGCCATTACAACAACACCGTTGGCAAACACCTGTTTACTCCATACCTTGCCATCTTCGCGGTAATAAACCACGTCGCCGTTTATCTTGCCTTTTTTAGTATTATAGATAACCGATATCTGCCCGTTTTCATAATACTCGGTATGCGGGCCTTCCTCGTTGTTATTTATATAATTGCGCTTTTCTTTGATCTTGCCCGATTCATAGTAAAATTTCCACTCCCCTTCGGCATTAGCATTCACAAACTGGCCATCGGTTGATATGCCCAGCGTTTCGAACGATGATTTGTAAGGCCCTACGGCTTTACCGGCGCTAAAGTGCGATGTGCTTTTTATTTTACCGTTTTTAAAGTATTCGGTAGCTATACCGTTAAGCTCATCGTTGCTGTAATTATCTACCTCCTGCAAGCTGCCGTTGGCGTAGTACTTGCGTTCTATCCCGTCTTTTTTGCCCTGCTTGTAGGTGGCCGTAAACTTAAGGGTACCGTTGTAATTGTATGTACTGCTCATTCCTTCCAGGTTGCCGTTTACATAATTTTCCACCGAACTTGGGTTACCATTCTCAAAATAATATTCCTGTTTACCCATCAGCTTGCCAGCCACAAAAGTCTCTTTAGCCTTTAACGCGCCCGAATAAAAATAGTACGTCCAGGTGCCAATCCGCTGGCCGGCATCATTATAGGTTCCGATGTTTTTTTTATTGCCGGCACCATAAATTGACAACCACGGGCCCATCACAATTTTACCATCAGCAGATAGCTTGCCTTTGCCAATCAGCTTGCCATCTTCGTAATAATACTTTTGGGTAACGGTATCGCGGTTGGCAAAATTCAATTGGCGGGTTGAGCGGAGCTGGTTAAAATAATATGCCGCTTCGTCAACAAACTTGTCCAGTTCCTTTTTATGCCTTTTGCTGTAATCCTTTACAACAGGCAAGTTCACGTTGCTGAATGCATGAAAAATAAACAACTCCAGTTTATTCTGGCTAAAAACCTGCTTGTAATAGGGCAGGTAATATTGCATCCAAAAATCCTTGCTATCCTTTTGGTACTCCAGCTTTTCAAATACCGCCTGTATCTGGCGCGATATCGGGTCGTCAATAGATATCAGAGGTTTGTATGATTTATCGAGCGCTATTTTTGATAGCACAATTTCCTCTACCTCGGCATAAGGATCGTCGGCAGTGCCCACTTTATTCTTTTTAAGCTCCAGGATCTCATCGGAACCTTTAGATATTTTATCCAGGATGCCTATCGACCGCGACCAATACCTGCCCTCGGGGTTAACCAGCAGGTAGCCAATAAGGCTCAGCATAGCCGGCATAATTTTACCCTGCTGCAAAGCCACAAAACCCAGCTGAAAATGCGCACTGTACATATAAGGGTTTACCAGCAAGGTTTTTTGAAACATCGCCTCGGCATCGGCATAGCGATTCATGCCCATGTAGGTTATCCCTTTGTTAAAGTACAGTAACGAGTACGATGGGTATTTGGCTATAGCCTGGTCAAAAATCTTAACCGCTTTTTCAGGTTGATGCAAATCATTTAAAGCGTTGCCGTACGTATTATACAATTCAGGCTCATACTCCCGCTGCGTAGTAAGCGAAAGTCCTTCCTGGCAATATTTTATAGCCTGTGTGTATTGGCTGTCGGCCGAGCAATTGATTGCCTTTTCGTAAACCGACCATACGTAATTGGTATCGCTACGGTTAACTTTGGTAAGCACTTGAAGAGCATCCTTAAACCTGGCAGAATCGTAAAGGGTAATAGATTGTTTAATTATTTCGCCCGAATTGACGAGTTCAATTTTTTGTGCAGAAGAAGTTTTTGATAATACAACAAGCAGCAAAAACAAATAGTAATAATATTTCATGTGATAAGGTTTCAAGCAGGGCTCTCGGACAGTGAAATTATTACTTTTTTTGAAACAAACTAAAGTTTTTTGAAACAAATATTCCTTTTGCGTAAAAGAGTAGCACACCCGAAGTGTCAAGAAATCGCAGGAGTCAGCCTTTCAAAAACCAATATCACCCCCTATCAATCTCGCTAACCCGTATGGAAAGAATCCCAAATGCAAAAGTGAGCGATACAAAAACCAGTTGGTATATTAATAAAAACAGCAGCATGCTATAATTTAACATGGCCGAGGATGATGACTGGATAACCGTATGCACATCATCACGGCCCCATTCCTTAATTAAGTTGGCTTTACTGCCCATTTCCTGCAGTCCTTGTTGAAGTTCGCCCTGGGGCCACACCGGGAAAAATAGGGGCTTTGAGTCTTTATACCCAACAACATATTGGTTAAAAAGAAACAGGTAAAGAAACAGGGTGACCCCAAAGGTTACTATTGAAACAATAGCCAACCGATTGATGGTTTTTATGGGAAGAGATTTGAAAAAGCCGGAGTTGAACCTCAATATTAAAAGCGTAAATACCCCAAAAGATTCTATTATGCCGCAAAACAGGTATTTTGAACTATCGGGCGGTACCCCTATGTTACTTAAAAGCACGCCCAAACCCGGAATAGTTGCAAATACTCCTGAGCCGGTTTTTAAAATGGCTTTCCATTTATTCATTTTGAAAATCCGCGGTTACTTTTTGAGTTGGTTCTGTATCCATAGGCCTGGTATAATGGGTACGGATCAAAAATTTATTACCCAATTTAAATACTACTGTATAAACTGTTTCATCAATAGTTACAGAAGTATTTGTTTGATCACTATCGACCATATAATCGCTTAAAGATTCGATATGTTCTTTCCACGGAGTGTTTTCAAATTTGCTTTTCCAAATTCTGTGCGGTACTAAATATACACTGGCCCTTTGCGGCTGCGATTGAAGCATTAGTTTTATCCTCATGTTAATACCGCCATATTTAACAACCTGCATCTCCCGGCCCCACCAAACAGCCCAACAAGTGAGCATTTTATGCTGATCATAAATTTTCCTGGGGATACGAACCTTAATTAAAAAGCCGACGGAATCCTTATCGATCACCCTTGCTAAATCATGATACCAGTTTATTTCGGGGGTATTATAAGTGAGGGCAAAGCCTTGAAGCGTACCTGCGCCTTTTATTTTCGAAGTTGGGTTTACGTGTAAAAAGGCTGTTATAACGGAGTCTGTTTTAAGTGTGGTATCAGGGTTATTAACCCAGGTATTATAAATTGAATCCAGTTGGCTGGCATAAAACCGAAGGCTATCAGTTTGCGAAAAGCCCTTTAAGCTATATGCCAGCATAAAGACCAAAAGAATAGCAGCTCTTTTTAAAACACATTGAAAAGTCATACTAATAGGCTTAAGAGGGCAGACTGTTTAATATTTCAACTATTTATAATCCATTGAATATTAATCTAATATAAACCATAAAAAGGATACTTGCAACCGTTTTTTTACCCTGTTGCCAGCAGCCGCGTGCCGCCTGGTTCGCCAAAATAAAAGCGCATAAAAAAAGCCCTCTCCCAAAAGGAGAAGGCTTCATGAATGGTTATAATAGAGTATTAAACTATTTTTACATTTACGGCATTAGGGCCTTTACGACCTTCTTCTACGTCAAAACTAACTGAATTGCTTTCGCGAATGTTGTCAATTAAACCTGAAGAGTGTACGAAAATTTCGCTTCCACCATTATCTGGGGTGATAAATCCGAAACCTTTTTCGTCATTAAAAAATTTTACTGTTCCTTGTTGCATTATATTGTATTTAATAAGTTGCAAAGGTAAACATAATTTATGACATTTTTACTATTGGTAAATTTATTTAAGTTTTTGTTAAATTAATCCACAAAGGTCATTAGGAAATAAACTCATTTAATCTTTGTGACCATGACCGTGCCCCTTACCATGTCCCTGGTCGTCATCATCGCCATGCTTGTCTTTTTTATATTTTTGCTTGTCCCAGCCTTTGTGCTTACCATTATCCCAATGATCGCGATATTTATCATCACGGCTATCACGGATAACAACCTGGTCGCGGCGGCCTCGGTAAGCTGCATACCGGGTACGGTAAACATCATTTCTTACCCATGGGTTGCGTTCATTTATAACAACTTTATAGCCGTGGTAAAGGTCGTAATTACCATACCTGGCCGGCAATACGGTTGTTCTGGTCCATGAATTACTTTGATAATAAATGTATTGATGTGTGGGTACAGAATAGTATACGTCAATATCAGGCATATAATAATAATCGGCATGGTCATAGCCAACTGGGCCCCACTCGGGCTGGCTGCCAATATTAACACCCAGGCTAACACTAATCTGCGCTTCAGCAGCTTTAAAACTAAGGCAGCCTAATAAAATGGCTACGGTGAAAATTAATTTTTTCATATAAGGTGAATTTATAGTTATGACATGATGCAGGTTAAATGGTTTGATGTGCACTTAACTTATTTTGAATAAAAATCAGCAGCGGGTTGTATTTGTCAAATAAAAAAGTCGTTCAGTTGAAATATACCGGCAATATTTTATTCAACTAAACGACCTTTAATTCTTTGTATTACAGCAATATTACTGTGCTATAGTAACTACACCAACATCTTTAACAGCACCATTTGTAATTACTACGTTATTAATGCTTCTAACTAAAAATGGGTTTAACGGTACAAAGTCAATTTTATAAGTTCCGGATGCTAAACCCGGGAAATAGAATTTGCCCGTAGCATCTGTAACTGTACCAACGGTATCTGTACCTTTAATGGCGTAAACCATCGGGCTGGAGGCTGCCGGAATAACTACCCCTACCATGGCGCCAGATACTTCCTGGGGTATAGCGCGGATTACTGGTTTTAAAATATATTTTCCGTTGCCGGTAGTTACAATTGACTTCGCAGCATCAAAATCAAGCAACAGCGTATAGGCAATACCTGCTTTAAGGTCATCTTGTACTTTAAGCTTTACGCCTGATGTTTGCCCGCTCGGGGTTTTAAGATCATACGAAACACCATTTACAACTACCCTGTTTCCGCTATCATTTAAAACAAGGCGAACTTCCTGCAACCTGCCCGCAGGTACATCCTGTGCGGCCAGCAACGTATCTTTACCTAACCTAAAGTTCAATATGTTAATTGGTTTGCCATTTACTGCTAAATGACTTTCGACACCTGCTGATAAAACAACTATTTCTTTAACATTTAGTATAACGGCATCATAGGCACCAGGGGCATCGGTCATTTTAACACTCATATGTGTTTTTGAACCAGCATTATCACCACCTTTTTTACAGGCCGTAAAAGCCAAACTTGCCATGGCAAATCCCAATAAAAGTTTTCTTTTCATTTTTAGTATGGTTTTTATAATCAATCAAATACACTGAATATCAATACATTTGAAAACGGATTAAATTTTAATATTGTTAAACAAATCAACTTGTTCTGAAATAACAACAAAGGTTATTGTTAAGGCAACACGGTTGAAATAGCGATATTGCTAACTGTGCCATTGCTTTGTGCTGATTGATTACCGTCAATGAAGATTTTACCACCAACCGGGCTGCCATCACTACTAATTACAGTTAATTTAAGCACCAAACCATGTTTGCTTGAAGGAAAACTAATAGTCCAGCTTGCATCTTCATTATTCTGAGATTGAACATTTCCATTCTGATCGGTGTAGGTAACGTTCGATTTACTTGAACCCTGGATAGTATATTTTACCGTATGGGTGCTATTGCCATCTTTTTTACAGGAAAAAGTAAAAACTGAAACCAACGCGAGGACGGAAAAAAGCAATATTTTTTTCATAAGCTTAATAATTTTATATTCTTTTATAACATTATTGTTACAGGCGCCAGCTTACAAATGCGATGCCAGCGCTTAATATTATGTTAACCTACTCATATGCAATCCAATAACACGAGCGCTCAATTGGGTCTAAATCTCCAATTATGTATTTTATTTAGGTCATTTTGATTGATAAGCACCATTAATTTAGGAATTGAGGAATGTTTTACTTTTTAGCTTTACCCCTCCCTCCTTTTTTCCAGCTTATTATATTTTTGCATCAATGAAAACAATCCGCATAACCAGGACCACCAGTGATAACCCCGATTTCCGCAACCTTACCCGCGAACTGGATGCCGACTTGCGCGACCGCAACGGCGATATCATGAATCTGTACGATCAGCATAACGTGATAGATCAAATAGATACTGTGGTACTTGCTTATTTAAATGATGCCCCGGCTGGCTGCGGATGCTTTAAAGGATTTGATGCCGATGCGGTGGAAATTAAAAGAATGTTTGTACGCCATAACGCGCGAGGAAACGGCATAAGTACCATGATACTAAAGGAACTGGAAACCTGGGCATTTGAATTAGGTTATCAGTATACCGTATTGGAAACCGCCAGTAAACAACTGGAGGCACATGGCTTGTACCGAAAATCGGGCTACGTACAAACCTCCAATTACGGCGTGTATGTTGGCTTGCCTGATAGCCTTTGTTTCAGAAAGGTTTTGTAGAGATTGATATTTTTAAAATAGGCATATGGAAGTTCAGCCTTTGAATGATAACGACATAAACCTGCTTGGTGACTTGCAACCGAGTGGCTGGCCCAATATTATACCAAGCTTCCGCTTTTACACGGCTTCGTCTTTTTGCTTCCCTATAAAAATAATTATCGACGGTAAAATTGCCGGCATCGGCGCAACAATCATTCACCATGAAATAGCGTGGCTGGGCCATATAATTGTCCATCCGGAATACAGGGGTAAAGGAATTGGGGGCTATATTACCCAAACCCTGGTTGATATGGCCAAACAACATCATTGCGAAACAATTAATTTAATTGCAACCGACCTTGGAGCCCCCGTTTACGCAAAAGCCGGCTTTACTACAGAAACCGAATACCTTTTTTTCAAAGACATTCATATAGCATCAGCACTTTCGCCTCATGTTATACCCTATAAAGAAGAATTCAGGGAACAAATTGCATACATTGACTACTTAACCTCACAGGAAAACAGGATGTTTTTCTTTGAGGAACACCTTACCCGCGGATTGGTGTATTGCAGCAATAATATGGTTGAAGGTTTTTATCTACCCACCCTGGGCGAAGGTTTAATCATCGCCAATAGCCCGGATGCAGGAATTGAACTACTGAAAGTACATCTTAATGCCAACGATAAAGTTGCTTTCCCTAAAGATAATTTATACGCTGCCACATTGTTGCATGAAAGAGGATTTAAAGAGATCCGTACCGCCAAACGAATGATATTGGGTAAACCAAGGAATGTAATACTCTCCAATATCTATAACAGAATAGCAGGAAATATTGGTTAAATGAAAAGCCCCCGCATAACGGAGGCTACAACCACACCACTTATTCACCACTATCACACACGAGCCTCGCGACCCCAAACCCGATCCTAATTATCAGCCAACTGAAAATTCATCGGTATTACATACTTAACCCGTACCGGCCGCCCGTTTTGGATACCGGGTTTCCACGCTTTGGCCAGCTTTAATACCCGTGTAGCCTCCTCATCAAATCCGTAACCCGCGCCGCGCTCAACTACTATGTTGGATAAATGACCATCCTTTTCTATTACAAAACTTAAAAATACCCTACCCGAGATACCTTGTTCCTGCGGAACGGCGGGGTACCTGAGGTTTTTTTGCAAAAACTTACTCCATGCTGCAGCGCCACCTACAGGTTCGGGCATAGCTTCAAGTCCTTCGCCACCGGCGTCGTAAATACGTTCATCTATTTTAACGGCATCGCCGCCCCCACCTGTTCCTGTTTCAGGTTTAATAACATTATCACCACCGGCAGGTCCTTTAACATCTTGCGGACCAATAGCATCTTTTATATCCGCAATAACCGGTGGCTGCTCAACCGGCTCATACGGCACAATCACCGGAGTAACAAACCCGGTTGCAGGTACAGGAGGAGACGCCTTTGCAGGTTCAACATGCTTGGTAAGTTCGGGCTTTTTAATCTCCGGATCTATAATTTTAGATACAGGCGGCAGAATGCGAAACTCAGGACCTATATAAACCGTGTTTGCAGGCTTAGGTTTAAAAATAACGCTCGCCGCTATTAAAACAGCAAGCCCTGCAAAGGTTAAACCCATGGCTTTGCTCATGGTACGGCTATAATGCTGCCTTAGTTCGTAAGCGCCGTATGCTTTGTTACGATGGTCAAATACAAGATCGAGCCACTCGGCATTGTACAAATTAAATTTCGAAATACTCATCTCAAACAAATTAAGTTTCTTTTAAAACAAATATACAGAATAACATTCTACATAATTAACATTTTTGAAATTTTATTTTGATTTACAACTATTTACTACCCATTAATTTGGCAAACAAAAAAAAGCCTCCGTATTATACGGAGGCTACAACCACACTACTTATCTACCATCATCACACGCGAGCCTCGCAACCCGAAACCCGATCCTAATTATTATCAGCCAACTGAAAATTCATTGGTATTACATATTTAACGCGTACTGGCTGCCCGTTTTGCATACCGGGTTTCCAGGCCTTGGCCAGTTTTAAAACCCGTGAAGCTTCCTCATCAAATCCAAAACCTGCACCACGCTCAACCTTTATATTTGATAGCTGACCATCTTTTTCGATAACAAAACTCATATATACCTTGCCAGATACACCCTGCTCCTGGGCCACTACAGGAAATCTAAGGTTTTTTTGCAAAAATTTGCTCCAGGCAGCTGCGCCCCCTACCGGTTCGGGCATTACTTCAACCCCATTAATGTCATGTACAGTATTATCAACCACGGGGCCGCTCCCGGTACCAACCGGTCCTTTATCTGCAATTACATTTCCCGGCTTATCGTCTCCTTTGCTTTCTACACTTCCAATAGTACTTGCCTGTAACTCTGCAGTGGTATGCGGCTGAACAACTGGATCATTGGCAACTATCACCGGCGGTGGGCTTGCCAGGGTTTTGATATGTTCAACAGGCTTTGGAGCATCTTCTGCTTTAGCCTGTTTTGGTTTTTCAATTAATTTTTCCTGCTTAAACGTTTTCATATCCAATATCGGCACATCGCGTATAACCAGCATCTCTCCTGGTTTGGGTTTAAAAACAATGCTGGCAATTACTAAAACAGCAAGCCCCGCAAAGGTTATCCCCATGGCTTTTGTCATGGTACGCCCGTAGTGCTGCCTTAATTCATAAGCACCGTATTCTTTGTTACGACTGTCAAATACAACGTCGAGCCACTCGGCTTTGTACAAATCAAATTTTGTGATAAGCATAGTTTTAAGAATTAAATTTTATCTATAACGAATATACATACTTTATATTTTACAAAACATAAAATTATCACACTTATTTAAAAAATAAATTTCATCAAAATTTCATCTTCAAGAATATGCTTACCGCTTAATCGTTCCTTCGCGACGGACCTAAAAAACTTTAGAGAAGCCAATGTGTTTAACAACAAAAAAGCCCCGCATTATACGGGGCTAAAAGACTATTACTCAATGCCATTCACCACAATGGCGACTCACTGTTCAGCTAACTGAAATTTAATAGGTATTACATATTTAACACGTACAGCCTGGCCATTTTGTACACCCGGTTTCCAGGGCTTAGCCAGCTTTAGTACCCTTAGTGCTTCTTCATCAAACCCAAACCCCGCACTATGCTCAACTGCTATATTTGATAACCTACCATCTTTTTCGATAACAAAACCCATGATCACTCTGCCGGATACACCTTGCTCCTGGGCCATAATGGGGAAGCGTAAATTTTTTTGTAAAAAACCGCTCCACGCTGATGGGCCGCCAACCGGCTCCGGCATCACTTCCAGACCGCCAAAATCATGTATGGTATTATCTGCCACAGGAACAACCACCGGGGCGGTACCGGTACCTCCTTTGGTTCCAGAATTATCCAGTACGTTTTCAACACCTTCGCTTCCGGCAACCTTAACATCGGCGTTGCCAATAGCGCCTTCAATTTTGCTAATTACGGGCGGCTCTTCGGTTGGCCCTTTACTAACAATTACCGGGGTAACAAACCTTGTAGTTGATACACGCGGGGCAGATTTAACCGGAGGAGCCGGCGCTGCAGGTTTTGGCGGTTCAATGGGCTTTACTGGCTCAACGGGCCGGCTAAGCTGCGGGGTAAGATCAACCATTGTTATTTTTACAAGTTCGGGTGGTTTGGGCTTTAAGATCAGGCTGAGCGCTACAAACAATGCGACGCCTGCCAAAGTTATAGCAAGGGCTTTTGCCAAAGTACTCTTATAATGCTGCCTTAATTCATAAGCACCGTATGCTTTATTACGATGGTCAAATACAAAATCGAGCCACTCGATTTTGTATAAATCAAATTTGGCCGAATGCATTTTGTTAAGAATTAAATACAATTATATAACGAATGTACATACATAATATTTCGCAAAAATCGAAATATTCCTACCCAAATAGCCCATTTATGACCCGTAAACCGGCCTCGATAAATTCTATGAATACTCTTTATTCATTAACAAATAATCAATAAACCGTTTAATTTTTACATTATTTTAATAAATTATCAAATTAAAAAGACAAAATCAATACATAATTACCATATAAACAGATAAAAGATTAAAATATTTACAAAAAAATCACGTTTATTTTAATTTTTTACTACTTTTAGATATGGTTAACAGGCTTTATCGATTTACTGCCTTATTTTTTCTACTCTTTTCCGGGTTTTCAGCCTCGGCAAGGGGAGCATTATACCATATTAGCCACAAAGACGAAAAAAAATCCACTGTATCGGCTACAACAGCTCATCATAATCCATATAATTATGACGCTATCCTTAACAATGTACCGGTACAGCTTATCAACCTGCAACAGCACAGGGGTGCTTACCCGCTGCATGGCATTTATATAAGCCCCAATTTTTACACTATACATGTAAAGTATCTCAACTTTGTTTGCGGTGGGGGCACCAGCGAACTATCGCGTTTCCGCAAACTCATCCTTTTTCCGTTTCATGATTTCTGGTAGCAGATAAAACAGTTTCATCCGTTTGCGCTGATTACGCAGCCGGATTTTATTGTTTTTTAAAAAATTTAGTTTTAATACTGATGGCATTTTGATTGGGTGCCTCATTCAGTATTAGTTTTTGAAACTGCCCGGTATTTTGATTGGGTACCGGGCAGCTTCTTTAAATTTTATTAACTCTTCCCTAAAACCCGAAGCATGAAAAAATTCATACCATTTGGCATACTTTTACTTATAATCGTATTAGCCCTTGTATTTCCATCTGTTACCTTAACAACTATTAAAGACAGTAAAATTGATACGGGCGATACCGCCTGGCTATTAGTTAGTACTGCTCTTGTATTGATCATGACACCCGGCCTTGCCTTTTTTTATGGCGGTATGGTGAGCAAAAAAAACGTACTCTCCACCATGCTTCAAAGCTTTGTGTGTATGGGCGTAATTACTGTAATATGGGTTATTTTTGGTTTCAGCCTGGCTTTTGGTGATTCCATTGGCGGTTTCATTGGCGATCCGCGTACCTTTTTTATGATGAAAGGCACCCTGGGTAATGCTACCTGGAAACTTGCCCCTACTATTCCGTTGGTATTATTTGCCATGTTCCAGTTAAAATTCGCGGTTATTACCCCCGCGCTGATCACCGGCGCCTTTGCCGAGCGGATCCGTTTTAACTCTTATGTTATTTTCCTTTGCCTGTTCATGATATTTATTTACGCCCCGCTGGCCCACTCAACCTGGCACCCGGATGGCTTTTTATTCGGAAAAGGCGTGCTTGACTTTGCCGGTGGTACAGTAGTACACATGAGCGCAGGCTGGGCAGCACTTGCATCAGCTTTATATTTAAAGGGACGTAACGAAATATCACACAGTCCGGCCCGCATAAGCTACGTACTATTAGGTACAGGTTTATTATGGTTTGGCTGGTTTGGCTTTAATGCTGGCTCTGCATTAGGCTCAGGTACACTTGCAGCAACTGCATTGGCTACTACAACCACAGCATCTGCTGCGGCAGCGATGGCCTGGATGTTTTTCGATATCCTTCGCGGTAAAAAACCTGGCGTTTTAGGCGCCTGTATTGGTGCCGTTGTGGGCCTGGTGGCTATTACACCTGCGGCCGGCTTTGTAACCATCCCCCACTCGTTAATTATTGGTATTGTTGCAGCTGTGGTAAGTAATCTGGTAGTTATCTGGAGAAGCAAAACCAGCATTGATGATACGCTGGATGTATTTCCTTGCCATGGTGTAGGCGGTATGGTAGGTATGCTATTAACCGGCGTATTTGCTCATCAAAACGTAAACGCGGGCAACACAACCGGCAATGGCTTGTATTACGGCGAAACACATTTATTCTTCCTGCACCTGATAACTTTAGTAGGTGTATCGGCATTCGCGTTCTTTGGCTCATTAATCCTGTTAAAAGTAACAGACATGATCAGCACATTACGTGTTACTCCCGAAGAAGAAATGGCAGGTTTGGATCTTAGCCAGCACGATGAAGGATTGTAATTATTATAATAACATCAATTGTTCCTAATTTTATCAAACCCTAATTAAACTAACAAAACAACAAACAAATTTTAAAAAATGCTTTGTCAAACCAATAACACAAAGAATTAACGTTTTTATTATTATCTCGCCAGGTTAATAAAAAACTAAAGCCGCCCTGTATTAAAGGGCGGCTTTTTTATTGACCACGAATTTCACGAATGTAAGAGGGGCAAATTTCACGAATAGGACCAACCTTCTAGCTTAAAACAAATTGTGTAAATCCGACTGCATAACCTCCCCTGATTGGCATTATCCAAATTAAAGGTTGTTATTGCCATCACACAAATACATATTCCTTCAACACTTAAATCATTCTATCTTGAAAACCTACAGAGTCATCGAAAAACTCCTTTATGAAGTAAAAGCTATTTTGATTATCCTGGTTAAATTTCAATAAAAAGAAATTCTTCCCAACAAAAAAAGCATCCGTGGCTTGCTCCTTGATCTCTATATTTATTTTCTCCGAAGAAATAATAATCGAATCATAACCAAACCATTTAAAAGTCTTTATTGAGACCTTATTGTCAGTTATGAACACCTTCTTAATCATATTGTTAATATATTTTCTTTTTTGAAAAATTGAGGAATAAATTATACCACCCAATATTAAAATTGGAAAAAACAAAACAAAAAGTAGCTTTAACGTTACACCAACCATTTCGATTGAAAGAGCAGAGTAAAGAATAAAAAGTAATATAACCGCTACAATTCCAATTATCGCATCTTTCTTCCATTTCTTGTAAAACCCACCTGCCTTGTAATTAGCAATTAAAACCAAATCTCCATTACTTTCCATAACATCAAAGTTTTTACCCCCTCACCATTGTTAAATACATCATACCACGTTCCAATTTCAATTACACTAAATGCATTTTTTGTCCCAATACCAACCTACCACTCCTTGGTCGATATCTTTTTGATCCCTTTATCGGTTCTTGGCAGCGATGAGGTTTTTAACATGTATGATTTTAATATCGCACCTACCTGACGGCTGTTTTGCAGCACTTTATCCAGGTAAACAGCCAGATCCCTCTTGTCAACTTTATTTTTGGCCTCCTCCAATGGTATATTTACACCTGGTGTTGGCACATCAGCCCCATACCTATCGCGCTGGTACGGCGTATAAACAAAATCGGTAAACCAATAGCGGTATTTGGCATCCTTTACCTCTATTCTTAACATATAGGCAATCTGACCACCAACGCTGCTTAATATCAAAGCTTTTTTAGCAACCATAAAACTACCATTGCCTGTTAAAACGCCCTGGGCTTCATCAGCCAAAGATGGTTTTATCTTACTTTTTGGGGCCGCCGTTTTCATAAAATATAAACCCCTGCGGTACAATGTATCTTTAGTCAAATCGGCTTGCGCTACGGTTTGGTAATAAATATACTTGTTGTGCTCATCAAAAGCCAGTGAATCTGCTTGCTGTGCCGCTACGGTTTTAGCAAAAAAGATACACATCATGGCCACTATCAAATTTCTCATACGTTTAAAATAAGTATTATAAACAGCTGCGCCAAATTTAACCCGGGCATGCAGCTTTTGCTATAAAGATAAAAAGCCTCCCGGTTATCGGGAGGCTTTTCTAAAAATATTGCTTTACGTAAATTTTAGAAAGAATATACCGCCGCTAATACAAATTGCGAAGCGGATTTAGTACCGGTTAAACCGTCACTTTTAACAAATCCATCTATATTTTTGGTGTGATCCAACCTAAATTCTGGTATGAAATTTAAAGGACCAGCTTTAATATTAGCAGTTAAAGTAGAAGCAAATACTGAATTACCCGGAGCAATACCAATATCAGGACCACTGTTTGTTGCTTTTGCTTTGAAATACTCTTCTCTTAAACCAAAGGTAACTGTTTTTGAAACAGCCAACTGCGGATACAACGCGTAACCATAATAATTTAACGCGCCAGCACCTGTTTTTCTTGCAGCATTTAAGCCTAATTTAAAGGCATCAGTTATTTGGTAAGCTGTGGTTAAATCCAATACAGTACCAGAATATTTACCGCTTGCCAGGTTAATATAAGCTGTCCATCCTTTAACAGGGGCTAAAAATAACTGCGCACCAAAGGTTGATACTTCCGGAGTACCTGAATTTGATTTGTAGGTATTCCAGTTATCATTAAACACACCAGCCATCAAGCTAACTTTATCAGAGAAAGCGTAAGTTGCCTTAAAGCCTGCATTTTGGAACGGGCCGGCACTAAATAAATATGATGTCGAATAGTTAAAATTGGCTGCCGGGCTAATAACTTCGTAACCAACAAATGTTGCCATATAACCTGCGGTTAAATTAAAGCTCGCAGTTACATCATATGAAACATATAAATTTTGAATATGATAGCTGGAGGTTCCTGCTGGTAAAGAGCCATAAAGCGCATCAGGAATTGATTGCTCCTGGCCACGTGGACCAAAAGACATTTCACCAACAAAAGATGCTTTACCCACTTTTTTCTTCAAGCCCAGATCAATCATACCGATAGATACTGAATTTTGATCAGAGGCAAAAGAAGTTTGAATATTGGGACGCTTTGCAAAATCATATTTGTAATAAGTATCTACCGAGCCATAAATGACCAAAGGAGCATCTGAAGTGGTCTTCACCGTGTCCTGCGCTTTAACCGTAAAAGCGGCAATACTTAAAAATGATAAAAGTAAAAGTGTTTTTTTCATGATAACGATTTAATTGATTTGAATTTGATTTGGGTTGTATAAAGCTTCCCCATTAAGCTAATGCACAACATAGCCTTCAGGTAAAGCGGTTAAAATTTAAAAGATTAAGAAAAATACCTGTGCGGATGGTAAAACAGATGTCGGTAATGATTTAACCAACCGCACAAGGTATTATAGAATTTTATTATACTGTAGTTGGGGATTTTACACCTTTATCAAAAAGGCCGCTCAAGCTGATCTCGTCATCCTGAACCGGGTAAACTTCAATACCGTGATCAAATACATCGATACCACCGGCTCCTGTTTCGCCTTCTTCTTCAATGCGTAATTTCCATGGATGACCTAATTTATTGATCACAAACATCATTGCAAAAGTTACTATAAACACAGCTGCTGTAATGGTAAAGCTACCAATGGCTTGTGCTTTAAGTACGCCAAAGCCGCCACCGTAAAATAAACCTGTAACCGGTGCTGAATTATCAGCTCCTGTTGGGCCTGTAGCACCAAACTGGCCAGATGCAAATAAACCTAATGATAATGTACCCCAGATACCGTTAAAACCGTGTACAGATACTGCACCAACCGGATCGTCGATACGGAACCATTCGATCAAATAAACACCACCAAAAATGATGAAACCAGATATACCACCAAGCAATATAGCACCAAGCGGACTTACCCAGTAGCAAGGGCAGGTAATGGCAACTAAACCAGCAAGGAAACCATTAATGGTGAAAGCTAAATCAAACTTACCTTTGGTTGGGCCAAACCATAAAGCAGCAAGCATAGCAGTGAAACCACCGGCGCAAGCGGCAAGCGTAGTGTTGGCAGCAACACGGCCAATACCCTGCATATCCATTGCAGATAAAGTAGAACCAGGGTTAAAACCGTACCAGCCAAACCACAGGATGAAACCACCCACTGCAGCTACTAATAAGTTATGGCCTGCAGGTAATCCGCCTTTTTCTTTATCATCACGGGCAAAAATCCTACCCAACCGTGGGCCTAATACCATTGCACCCGCCAATGAAGCTACACCACCAATAGTATGTACCACTGTTGAACCTGCAAAATCACGGAAAGGCTGAGCGCTGATGTGAGCTAAGAAGCCTGAAGTTCCCATTGTTGCAAGGAAACCATCCGGTCCCCAGGCCCAGTGACCAATTATTGGGTAAATAAAACCTGTAATACCTATACTGTACAAAATATCGCCACGGAAGCTGGTACGACCAATCATTGCACCAGAAACAATAGTTGAGCAAGTATCAGCAAAAGCGTACTGGAATATCCAGTGTGCCAAAACAGGGATACCTGTTGAACCGTAAGTATCAGGCGTGTTTTGCAGGAAGAACCAGTTAGTGATAGTTTTACCATCAGCACCTAATCCACCCCAGCCAATGAAACCGTTACCATTACCAAACATAAAGGCATAACCTATGGCATAAAATAACAAACCACAAAGGCAAGTATCAAAAATACACTCCATTAAAACGTTCACCGTTTCGCGTTTGCGGGCAAAGCCTGCTTCAAGCATAACGAAACCAGCCTGCATACCAAATACTAAAAAGGCTGCAACCAGCGTCCAAACC
The DNA here is from genome assembly GCF_056406855.1 of Mucilaginibacter sp. P1_A3. Taxonomy (NCBI): domain Bacteria; kingdom Pseudomonadati; phylum Bacteroidota; class Sphingobacteriia; order Sphingobacteriales; family Sphingobacteriaceae; genus Mucilaginibacter; species Mucilaginibacter sp. P1_A3. The sequence goes on along the minus strand of NZ_JBFTZJ010000018.1, from coordinate 15,759 downwards.
GTGTTAACTGTATTAATTAACGTGGTTTCATGAGCGGTGTACGTATCGGCAGCATGTGCCGATGTGCCAAATACACCTGGCAGAACCATCATTGCTGCAAAAACCAGCAATAGGCCAATCATTTTTCCTGTTAGAATGGTAGCACCCAGCGCCCATTTCTCTCGTGTCAGCTGCCGGACTGAACTTAGGAGGTCTAATTTTGTAGAACTTACTTTCATTTGTTTTTTAATTTAGTTTGATTGTTTTTTAATAGTTTAATTTTAGTTTGATTGTCGTATTGTTAATTTGTTTGATTGCAAGGGATAAATTATTCAGAATTACCTCTCAAAAACACACTCTTTAGGTTTTGACCTATAAAATCTACATTCCTTTTGTAAAAAATATAATATTTATAGGGTTTCTGTAAATTATTTCCTGAAATTAGGTAGTATTTTTAACAATAACAAATTTTCGACAAAAAAAAGATCACAAAAAGTGTAAAAATTATAAAAATCATAATTCAAAAGTTAAAAACAGATTAAATTTTAATGAATTTCAAATTACAAAACGCAATAAATTCACATTAAATGAAAATAACACAAAAAACAAGATGATTTAAATCTTAAAGTTCCATTTTTTACCTGTTTTAGTTAAAAACAGTTAAAAAATTAACACAAAAGGTAAGTTTTATGGCATTATGCAATAAAAATAAACTTTCAATTATATAAATGATTTATAAATCAGGCTGCCGTATATCACTTCCCTCTATTATATTTCAATTATTTTTAATGCTTATTTAAAGGATAGTTCTATTTTTGATTTTGCCTTTATTTTAAACCGCATATAATTATGTCTAACATTCGATTTAAAGCACTGCAGGACGTTCTGAGCAGAACCATACCTGAAGTTAAACCACCTGCTGCAAAAATCTCTGATTATTTTGGTGCCAATGTTTTTGATAAAAAGAAAATGAAGGAATACCTTTCAACAGAAGCATACCAGGGCATTGTTAATTCTATTGAAAAAGGCGAACCTATCCCACGTGATTTGGCAGAACAAATAGCATCTGCCATGAAATCATGGGCTTTGGGCAAAGGAGCAACACACTATACACACTGGTTTCAACCACTTACCGGCACAACAGCCGAAAAACACGACGCTTTTTTTGAACCCACTGCCGATGGCGGCGCAATTGAGCGTTTTAGCGGCGATGCTTTATCTCAACAGGAACCGGATGCATCCAGTTTCCCGAGTGGTGGCATCCGCAATACCTTCGAGGCCCGGGGCTATACCGCCTGGGATCCTTCATCGCCTGCGTTTTTAATGGCACGTACTTTATGTATACCCACCGTATTTGTATCATACACCGGCGAAGCGCTGGATTATAAAGTACCATTATTAAAGGCTTTGAACGTTTTAGACAAAGCAGCGGTGGATGTTTGCCACTTTTTTGATAAAGGAATTGAGAAGGTAAATGCCTCTTTAGGTTTAGAGCAGGAATATTTTTTAGTTGATATCGCCTTATTTAATGCACGCCCGGATATGTATTTAACCGGCCGTACCCTTTTTGGTCATATCTCGGCCAAAAACCAGCAGCTGGAAGATCATTACTTTGGCGCGATACCAGGCCGGGTATATGCCTACATGCAAGATATGGAAGCCGAAGCCTTATTATTGGGTATCCCATTAAAAACACGCCATAATGAGGTTGCACCATCGCAGTTTGAATGCGCCCCTATTTATGAAGAAATAAACCTGGCTATTGATCATAACCAATTATTGATGGATTTGATGGATCGCGTAGCCAGGCGACATAACTTTAAGGTGTTACTGCACGAAAAACCATACGCCGGCATCAACGGATCAGGCAAGCATAATAACTGGTCGCTGATTACCAATACCGGTAAAAACCTGTTATCGCCAGGAAAAACGCCAAAGAACAACCTCATGTTCCTTACGTTTTTTGTGAATACCATCAAAGCGGTTTATGAGCATGCCGACCTCCTGAGGGCATCCATTGCATCGGTGAATAATGATCACCGCCTGGGCGCTAATGAAGCTCCTCCGGCCATTATATCTATTTTCCTGGGCAGCCAGCTAAATGATGTACTGGATGAGATAGAAACCTCCAGGATCAGCAAAAAAATAAAAGAAGATAATTTATTATGGCAGGGTATCCCCAAGATCCCCCAGATATTTCCTGATAATACCGACCGTAACCGTACATCGCCTTTTGCTTTCACCGGTAATAAGTTTGAGTTAAGGGCAGTGGGTTCTTCAGCCAATTCGGCAAGCCCAATGACCATTTTGAACCTTATTGTGGCCGATCAGCTTAAAAAATTCAAATACGATGTTGATAAGCTGATAAAAAAGGGAGAAAAGAAAGACCTTGCTTTATTGATCGTTATTAAAAAATACATCAAGGAATCAAAAAATATCCGTTTTGAGGGCAATGGTTACAGCGATGAGTGGGAAAAAGAAGCCGAAAAACGTGGCTTAGCCAATATAAAAACTACGCCGAAAGCGCTTGATGCATTTTTATCAGAAAAAGCGGAAGTACTGTTTGCAGAAACCGGCGTATTTACGCCGCGTGAGGCTCATGCCCGCCACGAGATATTATTAGATAGCTTTTACAAAAAACTCCAGATTGAAGCCCGCGTAATGGGTGAACTGGTACTCAACGTGATCATCCCGGCGGCGATCGCTTACCAAACCAAACTGGTTGAAAATGTAAAAGGCTTAAAAGATCTTGGCATGGCCCCTTCAACTTATGAGGCTCAAATGGATATTATCAATAAGATATCTGAACATGTTAACTTCATTAAAACCAACGTTGATCACATGGTTGAGGAGCGCAAAAAAGCAAATATCATTGAAGATATCCGCCAGCGTGCCATTGATTACGATGAAAAGGTAAAATCATTCTTCGCGCCAATCCGTTACCGGGTTGATAAGCTGGAGCAACTGGTTGATGACGGAATGTGGCCATTGCCTAAATTTAGGGAGTTGCTATTCATCAAATAATTACTTCACCAACTTCACGAATTGAAATAAAAACAAATTTTCCCGAATCATATTAATAGGGACTAAAAACCGCAAATTGAATTGAAATAAAATGCAATGAAAATCATAAAATTTTTATGTCTGTTTGTTTTATTTATAGGTTTTCTTTCTATATCAATGTATTTTGGAAGCAGACAAATGCATCCCGTAACGCATGATAAAACCTTTGCTATTGTAGGCGCTATGATGGTTATTACCTCATTACTGGTATTCATAATAGTCACCACAACTTCAAGCAAGAACCAAAAACGGTAATATAATTAATTCAATTTGCTAATGCCACTAATGTTGAGTTAGTGGCATTTTTGTTTCGCCCCCTTTCTGTCTCTTCACCATCTCCTTGAAAAGGGACCAAGAGACCGCTTACAATGTGTAAGGCTTTCAAGTTTGCTCTGTGTGCCCCCTCGGCGACCTGCTTAGTGGCATTCGTCTTTATTCGTGAAATTAGTGTATAATTTATGCAAACAAATCACTAGCCTTATGCTGCTCAATAATTGCCTCTCGATACTTACTTAACAGGGCCGACTTGGATATAAAGCCAATAAACAGGTTATCTTTTGTTACCGGGAGCTGCCATACATCAATGGCATCAAAGGTTTCCATTACGCTGCTGGCTGGCTGCTCATAGTCAATTATCGTTGGCGGTACAATCATGATATCGGCAATGGTATCATCGGCTATCTCCTGGTTAAACAGGCGGCGGCGAATGTCATCAATCAGCACTACACCTTCCAGCCGGCCATCATCTTTCAATACGGGGAAAATATTGGCATCGGTTACCGCCAAAATTTTATAAAAATCATTAACCGTTGTTTGCTTGTCAACGGCAGTGTATTTTCTGTTGATAACACTATCCAGCGTAATGGCATTCAGCATACTATAATCCTGCCCGGGATGAATGTTTTGCTCATGAATAAGGTGCTGCCAGTATATATTATGTGGCGACGACAACCGCGATATGATGTAGGAGATAGAGGATACAATCATCAGCGGAATAAATAAAACATACCCCCCGGTAATTTCGGCTATCAAAAATATGGCGGTGAGGGGCGCGTGCAGTACACCGCTTAATGCCCCGGCCATGCCTACAGCAATAAAATTACTGGTATTTAAATGGATAAGCCCTGTTGCATTTACGCTATAAGCCACCAGCAAACCCAAAAAGGCGCCGGTGAACATGGTAGGCGCAAATGAACCGCCATTACCACCCGAGCCTAAGGTGATACCTGCCGCTATGATTTTCATAAAAACCAGCGACGCGATAAACAGGATCATAAGCATCGGCTGCGAAAGCCAGTCAGCAAATAACGATTCATCTTTGAGGGCATCAATATTACCATTCAAAATCTCCTGCAGGTAATGATAGCCCTCGCCAAAAAGCTGCGGAAATAACATAATAATACCCCCTAAAAACAAACCACCCAAAAGCGCCCGCACATAACGGTTTTGTTTTTTCAGGATTCCGCCCTCCAGTTTGCCGCCTACCTTATTAATATATAAGGCCATCCATCCGCTAAACAAACCCAGCAAAATATAAAAAGGAATTGCAGTAACTACCCAGCCCTCGGTAACTAGGTGAAAAAGCTGACCAGAATATAATAATTTAGAAACCACCACCCCCGTTGCTGATGCAATCAATAAGGGTATAAATGTAGGTATGGTTATCTCGCCTATTAATATCTCCAACGAGAACAGTACCCCCGCTATGGGGCTGTTGAATACCGCCGCTATACCAGCCGAAGCCCCAGCAGCCAGTAATACCGTTTTTTCGTAGGGACTAAGTTTAAAAAACTTACCCACATTGGAGCCTATGGCGGCACCGGTAGCTACAATAGGTGCTTCCAAACCGGCCGACCCTCCAAAACCTACGGTTAACGAACTGGTTACTATATGCGAGTAAATATTATTTACCCTGATGTTTGATCTGTTCTTTTTAATATTGATCAAAATACTGCCTATGCCTTTTTGAATTTTATCGCGGTTGATGAGATGCTGCCAGGCTACGGCCAAAAAAATACCCAGTGCGGGCAAAAACACATAAGCGATATGATAATACAGGTGCGATGAGATGCTGTGGCTTACATCCTCCATAAAATGCACCAGAAACTTTAACGCGATGGCTGCAAGGCCACCAAAAAAGCCCACAAATACACTGCAATAAATTAAAAAGTTACGCTGGCTGTTTCGCCTAAGGCGCCAGCGGTTTATTTTATAGGAGATGGATTTTAATATCAACACAGATTTCACGAATTAAGTCGAATTAACACCAATTCCACCGCACATGGCAAGTTATACATTTTGAAAAACATTCCCCACACTTCTACCTATTTGTAAAACCCGTATTTCTTAAATTCGTGATGATTCGTTCCCATTCGTGAAATTCGTGTTTATTTGAGATTCGTGTACGATTAATTTATATTTGCCCATGATTTCTTCGCAAAGATATGATCAAAGAGGTGTATCCGCCTCAAAAGATGATGTACATAATGCCATTAAAAACATTGATAAGGGCATTTTCCCGAAAGCCTTTTGTAAAATAGTACCAGATATTTTAACCAACGACGCGGAATACTGCAATATTATGCATGCCGACGGCGCTGGCACAAAATCGTCACTGGCGTATACTTACTGGAAAGAAACCGGCGACATATCTGTATGGCGCGGAATTGCCCAGGATGCCATCATCATGAATCTTGACGACCTGCTTTGCGTAGGCGCTATTGACAATATCCTGCTATCATCAACCATTGGCCGCAACAAAAACCTGATTCCGGGTGATGTAATTGCAGCTATCATTAACGGCACCGAAGAAATATTAACTGAACTGCGCGATGCTGGTATTGGCATTTACTCAACCGGGGGCGAAACTGCCGATGTCGGCGACCTTGTACGCACCATTATAGTCGACTCTACGGTAACCTGCCGCATGAAGCGTGAAGATGTTATCTCTAATCACCGCATCCAGCCTGGCAACGTTATAGTTGGCCTGGCCTCATACGGACAAGCCACCTATGAAAAAGAATATAACGGCGGCATGGGCTCAAACGGACTAACATCTGCCCGCCATGATGTGTTCAATAAAACCATTGCCGATAAATACCCCGAGAGTTATGACGCGGCTATCCCCTATGATCTCATCTTTAGCGGCAGTAAAAACCTGACGGATCTTGTTGACATCGGGAATGGCCAAAGTATAACCGCAGGTAAACTAGTTTTAAGCGCTACACGTACTTATGCCCCTATCATTAAGGCGATGCTTGATAAATATCGCAGCCAGATAAACGGCATGGTACATTGCAGTGGAGGCGCGCAAACCAAGGTGCTGCATTTTATTGATGAACTTCATATTATAAAAGATAACCTGTTCCCGGTCCCTCCGCTGTTTAAGCTTATCCAGGAGGAGTCAAAAACCAGCTGGCAGGAAATGTACAAGGTATTTAACATGGGGCACCGTATGGAGCTGTATGTACCCGATGCAATAGCAGAAGACCTGATTAAAATATCTCAAAGCTTTGGTGTTGACGCGCAGATCATCGGGCGTGTTGAAAAGGCAGAAACCAAAAAAGCAACCATCACATCGGAATTTGGCGTTTTTGAGTACGAATAAATTTTATATCCTTCTAAATAGATAAGAAAAAGGCCTTGATTTCAGGGCCTTTTTTCATTATCACTATTTTCAAAACTCCGGTATTTTTATCCTGCAAAATAGTAAAAGCAAATACCAGGCGCACAAAAAAAAGTCCCGGACCAACCGGCCCGGGACTTTTAAATTTATACTATCAGGAAAGATTAGTTGAAGATGTATCTAACACCAATCTGAGCCTGGAAACGAGAAAACTGGCTGATATCCGTTTTGTACGAATTGGTAACAGGGATAGCGTTATTTGCATCAAGATAAGGGAATGAATAAATTGCCTTATTGGTAGTAGCATCTTTACCCATATACCTTAACACAGTAGTAGCACCATTGTTAAACCCGCTGTATGAAACTTGTTGTAAACCCCAATTTCTGTTCAACAGGTTGGTAAAGTTGATTACATCAAAAGTAACTTCCAGAGTGTTTTTTACTTTACCAGTTTTGATAAAGAAATCCTGGGCAAAGTGCAGATCAAGACGTTTGTAGGTAGGCAATATGGCGCCGTTCCTTTGAGCAAACTGACCTCTGTGCTGGCTAAGATAATTATCCTGGTTAATAAAGCCATTTAACTGAGTCCAAATCTGAGCAGGCGTACGTGTATCTACAGTTCCATTTTGAGCTGTAGGTGCCTGGGTTAAAATAATATCGCCCTGATTTTTAGGGATGAACATCAAATCATTGGTAGCACCGTCACCGTTAGGGTCATTGGCAGTAATGTATGATATAGCTCCGTTGTTAGCAGCTTCAAATATCAAACCTACAGTAGTAGCCAAGTTTTTAGCATATTGCTTGCGGTATGATACGGTTGCAATGATCCTGTTAGGCTGAACGTATGAACTGTTTGAAAGGTTATCGCTATTAGGGTTACCAGCTACATATCTTGTGCTCCAGATGGTGCTGGCAGTTGAACCACCGTCATTAACATCTTTTGATTTGGTATAAGTATAGGCAACACTGGCAGCAAAACCATTTGTGAAGCTTTTTTGTAACTGACCGGTTACGAAGTATGAAAATCCTTTGCTGGTGTTTTTCATATAATACAAACCTGTAATTGATGGGTTAGCAGCAGTGGCAGCCGCAGCAGCAGGCGTAGTATTTTTAGCATCGTAACGTATTTGACCTTCTGGACCAGCAAAAGTGCTAAAGCCATCAGACAATACTAAATTCTGGTGATAGATAGCACGGATATCTTTGGTATATGCACCTTCGATAGTTCCGATGATACCACCAGGCAATTTTTGATCAACTGCAAGGTTTGTTCTCCAGATTTTTGGATATTTTAAATTTGGATCAGCAACATCAAGCTCGTAAGATGTGTTTGCAGTTGCATTTTGTGGACGGTTAGCATTAACATTCGGGTTAAAAACTAACTGCGAATTGGTAGGATCGTTAGCTTTTGTGATTGTGCGTGAACCAAACAATAAACCATTGTTTGAAGCCTGGTTAGATATCCATACAAACGGTACCGATCCTGTAAATAAGCCAGAACCACCACGTACCTGTGTAGAACCATCACCATTAACATCCCAGTTAAAGCCTACACGAGGAGAAAGCTGTATTCTGTTTTTAGGTAATTTAGAAACATCAACATGAGTACCACCCTGGAAAGTTAAAGCAGCAGCATTGCTGTTTGCCGCCAACGATGTAGGGAAAGCATCATAATCAGCCCTTAAACCATAAGTTAACCTGAAGTTATCAGTAACATGGTATTTATCCTGTATGTAAAGGCTGTAAATAGAAGCCTTTATTTTTGCTAATGGCAATGAGCTACCTGTAGCAGGGTAACGTAAAGTATAAGCAGCGGCAGGTTTATCATTGATAAAGTCTGATGCTGAGTTATAAGTATATAAACCATTATAATCAGGAGCAAAACCATTGGTATAGCTTTGAATTTGGTTACTTGTACCAATTGTAAGCTCATGTTTACCTGCGTATATGGTAAAGTCATCGGCAAATTGCCAAATGTTGGTACTTAATAAGTTACCTGCAGTATAAAGCTCAGAACCAAAACTTGTTGCTGTAGCGCTTGCACCGGTAACAACATTACCATTTACATCAGAAGTACCGTTGCCAATATCAACCATTGGTAAAGATCCATTACCTAAAAAGGCACGGTAATCTCTCAATGCTGAATAACCTACAGTAAGTTTGTTTGACATTGCATTGGTAACACGGGTATTTAACTCAACAATTCCGATATTAAAGTTATTGTTGATGGTATAACCAGAACCGTAGAAAGGCAAAGTATTAGGGCCCGGAGCACGTGTTGTACCGTAACCTACACTTGTTTTACCATCGCTATTGCTGATACCTGAGTTACTGGCTGGCTGATCTTTAAACGATTTTAAGTAGAAATACTTAGCGCTTAAAGTGTTATTCTTGTCAATGTTCCAGTCTAATTTAGCGGTTAACTTATCGCTTGATGTTCTGTAAACATAGTTTTCATAAGCTCCCGGATCATAACCAAAGCTTTTTAGTTTGTTTTTAATGTCTTCTAACGTGCTTGACTGAACTGCCGATACGTTAGAACCACTTAAACCAGGACGACCTGCCACGTATGCAGTTGCAGGTGGCTGGCTAACTCTTTCCTGCTCGCCAGATACGAATAAGAACAATTTATTTTTGATAATAGGGCCTCCTATTGATGCACCAACAGTATGGTAATCAAACGGAGTGATAGGCACATTTGTATTACCTGCATGGTAACCTGTTAACCTAACACCACGACCGTAGTAGTAAACAGTACCTTTTACTTCGTTGGTACCTGATTTTACTACTGTATTAACACCCGCACCGGTAAAGTTACCCTGGCGAACGTCATAAGGAGCAATATCAACCTGGATCTGGTCAATGGCATCCAATGAAATTGGCTGTGAACTTGCCTGGCCACCTAAAGTACCTGATAAACCAAATGAGTTGTTAAACAATGCACCATCAACAGTAATGTTGTTAAAGTTACTGCTACGACCACCAAAGCTCAATCCGTTTGCAGATGGAGTTAACTTGGTAAAATCGCTTAATGAACGGTTTACAGTTGGTAAATTTTCAATTTGTGAACGGCTGATGGTTTCGCGGGCACCGGTACGTGAAGAGTTGATCACTTTGCTTCCGGAAGCTGTTACTTTAACCTCAGACAAATTAGTAGTATTATCTTCAAGCGCAGCAGCGATCCTTTGATCCTGGCCGATAGATAATGTGATGTTATCCTGAACAAAATCCTTATAACCAATAAAGGTTACTTTAAAGGTGTAAGGTCCACCTACCCTTAAGTTAGGGATGTTAAAGCGACCGTCTGAGCGGCTAACGCTTGCATACACGGTACCTGTTGGTACGTGTGTGATAGTAACGGTTGCACCTGGGATAGCACCTTTAGCATCGGTAACGATACCGTTGATGCTCGCGGTGGTAACACCCTGGGCGGCTGCATTCCTGCTGAAAAGGAATGATAAACCCGTTAATAATAATAAAAGAAGTAAAGGCTTCCTCATAAATTGTTTTTTTAATTATACTTTTAGTTAATTAGCGGCAAAGATAAGTAATCGCCTGACTGACAATGTTAAGTTAATGTTAACAATCGTTGTATTTTTTTCAACACAGTGTCATAAAATCATAAATAATCACAAGTAAATAGGTAGATATTATATGATATTCGTAATTATTTCCTTGTTTTAAGCCCCAGAAAACATTGTGCTGTAAAAATAAATTTTTATCGCCGTGGTAAATTGTTCAATTTTCTCATTTCGCCTGTTTTTACTTAGCTTTGGGCCTTTAAAATTATAGCGCCTGCGGCAAATAACACATCCCGCTATAATCCGTACAAAACAAAAATTTAGTTATCAAAGTATATCATTAAAAATATGGACTACGATTTAATTGTTATAGGGTCAGGCCCGGGTGGTTATGTAGCAGCAATCCGCGCTTCGCAACTCGGTTTAAAAACTGCCATCATTGAAAAAGAATCATTAGGTGGTATTTGTCTTAACTGGGGTTGTATCCCAACCAAAGCTTTAATAAAAAGCGCCCAGGTATTTGAATACCTTAATCACTCGCAGGATTACGGTATTAAAATTAACGGTGCCGGCGAAGTTGATTTTGCAGCTGTTGTTAAACGTAGCCGCGGTGTTGCCGATGGCATGAGCAAGGGCGTACAGTTTTTAATGAAAAAAAACAAAATCGATGTTGTAAACGGTTTTGGTAAATTAAAATCAAAAGGCGTTGTTGAAGTAAAGCTTAATGATGGCTCAACCAAACAAATCACTGCTAAAAATATCATTATTGCAACCGGTGGCCGCTCACGCGAGTTACCAAACCTTAAACAGGATGGCGTTAAAGTAATTGGTTACCGCCAGGCAATGGTATTGCCTAAACAGCCAAAATCATTAGTGGTTGTTGGCTCTGGTGCTATAGGTATTGAGTTTGCTTATTTTTATAATGCAATAGGTACCAAAGTAACCGTAGTGGAATTTTTAGATAATATTGTTCCGTTGGAGGATGAAGAAATTTCAAGAAACCTGCAACGTATTCTTAAAAAACAGGGTATCAACATCATGACCGGTTCAAATGTTGAATCTGTAGATACCAGCGGCGAACTTTGTAAAGTAAATATCAAAACCGCAACAGGTACCGAGGTTATTGAAGCCGAAGTGGTGTTATCGGCCGTAGGTATTGCTACCAACATCGAAGGCATTGGCCTGGAAGAAGTTGGTGTTAAAACCGAAAGAGGTAAAGTACTGGTTGATGATTATTACAAAACCAATATTGAAGGCGTTTACGCTATTGGTGATATAGTAAAAGGCCAGGCGCTTGCGCACGTTGCATCTGCCGAAGGTATTATTTGCGTGGAAAAAATTGCTGGTCAAAATCCGCATCATTTAGATTATAATAACATCCCTGGTTGTACCTATTGCTCACCAGAGGTTGCATCAGTAGGTTATACCGAAAAAGCGGCTAAGGAAGCAGGTTACGAGATCAGGGTTGGTAAATTCCCATTCTCGGCATCGGGCAAGGCGAGTGCCGCCGGCGCTAAAGATGGTTTCGTAAAACTGATCTTTGATGCCAAATATGGCGAATTCCTTGGCGCACACATGCTGGGCTACAACGTTACCGAAATGATTGCCGAAGTGGTTACAGCCCGCAAGCTGGAAGCTACCGGTCATGAAATCATCAAATCGGTTCACCCGCACCCAACCATGAGCGAAGCTGTTATGGAAGCTGCAGCAGCCGCTTATGACGAAGTAATACACTTGTAAAAGAAGTCCCATAAACGATAGCCGATAGTCCATTGTTATTTTTTTAACTTTGAGCTATCGGCTTTTTTGTGCTTATTTATTGGCAAAATGAAGTCCATGGACGATAGACCATAGTCAATAGCTATTTTTTAACTTTGGACTATCAGCTTTTGCGCCTTTTACTAAAACCTTTATTAAAACCATGGTCTATTGACCCTCTATACTATTGACCCTCTATGAAACTACACACAATAGATACCGGCTTTTTTAAATTAGATGGTGGCGCCATGTTTGGCGTGGTACCAAAAACAATTTGGAACAAAACCAACCCGGCCGATGCCAACAACCTTTGCACCTGGGCCTTGCGCTGCCTGCTGGTAGAGGACGAGGGCAGGTTGATCCTGATTGATACCGGCATAGGTAATAAGCAGGACGAGAAGTTTTTTAGCTATTATTATTTACACGGCGATGCTACGTTGGATAGCTCATTAGCTGCGCTCGGTTTTCACCGGGATGATGTTACCGATGTATTTTTAACCCACCTGCATTTTGATCATGTTGGCGGTGCCGTAATCAGAGAGGGTGAAAAGCTATCACCTGCATTTAAAAATGCCGCTTACTGGAGCAATCCTAAACATTGGAACTGGGCCGTTTATCCCAATGATCGTGAAAAGGCTTCTTTTTTAAAAGAGAACATATTACCAATCCAGGAGAGCGGTCAGCTGCAATTTATCGCTCCAGAGGATGGCATCGCTTTTACCAAAGATTTCAATATCCGTTTTGTATCCGGCCATACCGAAGCCATGATGCTGCCGCTCATCAACTATAAGGGCAAACAAATCCTTTACATGGCCGATCTGCTTCCCTCTGTAGGGCACCTTCCGCTGCCTTATGTAATGGCTTATGACATGTTTCCACTTACTACCCTCCAGGAGAAAAAGGTGTTCCTGACCGAGGCCGTGGAGAACGACTACATCCTCTACTTTGAACACGATCCTATCAATGAATGCTGCACATTGCAACAAACTGAAAAAGGCATCAGGGTGAAGGATACTTTTAAACTGAGCGAGGTGTAAGGGCTTGCTGCCTGTGTGCAATGGGCAGGTCACGAAGTTAATAAGTTACATGTAAGCTATTAGCTATCAATACACATACAGTACCTAAAGAATCTATTTCATTGCGAAGCTGACATCCTTATAAAAACCTTTTGTCAGCCTGAACGATAGTGAAAGATCTGCTATTCGCCATGCTTCTTCGCCCTGTACAGTCTGCGAATAGATCCTTCACTATAGTTCAGGATGACAAACTTTTCAAAGGTCATTTTCATCCATTGGATTTTAAACTACCAGCAATTGACATGATTGCTGCCTACTTATAACCCCACCATGTCATTATCTTCCATCTACTTACCTGGTAACATTTTCAATAACAGTTGGTTGTGCGTATTCCAAAATATCTCCCGGCTGGCAATCCAGTGCTTTGCATATCGCTTCCAGGGTTTCTATACGGATAGCTTTTGCCTTACCTGTTTTGAGGACAGATAGGTTGGATATGGTAATACCTACCCTATCGCTCAGTTCGTTTAATGACATTTTGCGTTTTGCCATCATCACATCAAGATTTATGATTATCGGCATGGCTTAAATGGTTAGAGCCTGTTCTTCCTTAAGCTTTGCACCTTGTTTAAAGGCCTCAGCAATAATGAAAACCAATATGGCAATTATCAAGGCTACAAAATCAAAAGAGGATGTGTTTATCACCTTCAATGGCGAATGGATCAAAAGCCTTTGTTCATAATACGTTATAAGCTGATAACCAAAATCAACCAGCGAGTAGGAGAGCAATAGCATCCCGATATTTTTGATCTGCTTAATACATTCCAGCTGAAACATGTTGCCTTCAGCAATATACTGAATTACCCTGTTTATGGTGTAAGCCATTTTGCCCATAATAATTACAATACTCAGTATCAGCACAATTGTTGCCACCCTTATTATCCAGGGAGTTACCAATTTATCAGCATTAACCCGCACTTCGCTGGTAATGTTAATATCCCGCATAATGTAGTCGTCGCCTATCCTTAACTCACCATCGGCCTGGTGAGTTATAAAACTGCCATCTATAACAGGATGCAGGGGCGATCTTTGTGTAAAACCGCTGCTTTTTAAGCCCATTCCATCGCTTAAACCCTCTTTAAAACCCCGCAATGCATCAGCAGCTCCATTCTGAATAAAAAACAAGCCAAATGCTATATAAACCAACACCTGTAATCTTCGTATTTTTTTCATTACCATATCATTAAATTACGTGCAAAGTAAAATATAATTCATCAAAAATCAACTAATATTTATTATTTAACGATAAATATTAGTCGACTTTTATTTTATTAAATTTATTTTTTTATTTATATCAGCTACTTGCCATTGTCAATTTATATGTTTTATTTTAGAACAAATTTTTAACTTTATACGTTCTATTCAGAATATAACGGATAGAAAGTTTTATTAAATAGATGAGACAACTCAAAATAACGCAATCCATTACCAATCGCGAGTCACAATCGCTGGATAAATATCTTCACGAAATTGGTAAAGTTGATTTGATAACTGCCGAAGAAGAAGTAATATTAGCCCAAAAAATACGTGAAGGCGACCAGGCCGCATTAGAGCGTTTAACTAAAACTAATTTACGCTTTGTTGTATCTGTTGCTAAACAATATCAAAACCAGGGTTTAACCCTTGGCGATTTAATTAACGAAGGAAACCTGGGTTTAATTAAAGCAGCCAAACGTTTTGACGAAACTAAGGGTTTTAAATTTATATCCTACGCCGTATGGTGGATTCGCCAGTCGATATTGCAGGCCATTGCCGAGCAATCACGTATCGTGCGTTTACCGCTGAACCAGGTAGGCTCATTAAGTAAAATAAGTAAAGCGTTTTCAAAGCTGGAGCAGGAGTATGAGCGCGAGCCATCGCCAGAGGAACTTGCCGACATTCTGGAAACTACTGTTGATAAAATATCTGATACCTTAAGCAACTCGGGCCGCCATGTATCTATGGATGCCCCGTTTGTACAGGGCGAAGAAAATACACTGCTTGATGTACTTGAAAATCATGAACCGGATACTGATTCTATTTTAATTAACGAATCATTATCTGAAGAGATCAAACGGTCATTATCAACCTTAACCGAGCGGGAACGCGAGATCATTATATTATTCTTTGGCTTAGGCACCAACCACCCCCTATCCTTAGAGGAAATTGGCGAAAAATTTAATCTAACCCGTGAACGTGTACGCCAGATTAAAGACAAAGCTCTGCAACGTTTACGCCACACATCGCGCAGCAAAATTTTAAAATCGTATCTGGGTTAATCATCCTTCAAAAATATTTAAGAGAAGCCATTGGTGAAAAGCCAGTGGCTTTTTGCATTTGTATGATTTTTTCTCCCAATAATCTATTCTTAAACGGCCTGTCACCCTGAGCCTGTCGAAGGGGCGCGCGCAGAGGCCTTTGCCCGCATGCTTCGACAGACTCCCCATGACGTGTTTGTTTCATACCAGGCAATCGGCTCTGTATGCTGGCAACGACTCACCCCGCCGGTCCGCCATTCGCGGATGGCGACCCTCCTATGTTTGTTATCAAATGATAAATTAGATTAGCAGAATAAAAAGTGAAAGGAAATGAGAGCAGACGGCGACCCCAACAACCATAAGGTATGTTCAGAGAGAGAGACTGCCTCATTTCCTTTTACCCTTTAGAGTTTGAACAGAATGTAAGGAATATTGCTTAGCGATATATCCAGGATATCCAACCAGGAGAGCAAACGAAGAAGGGTTATTCACTTTTGATA
>NZ_JBFTZJ010000017.1:0-168296 GCF_056406855.1 Mucilaginibacter sp. P1_A3 | reverse complement strand
GATCAGTATCATGTGCTGAATAGAAATCCTTGGCAAACCTAAAAATGGAGTGCTCTCCGCGTTTTACCTGCTCATATTCTGTAATTAGAAAACGATACTTATTCAGGTAGTTCCGCTTTAATGTAAGGTCATTGTTAATGTTTCGCATAACATTTAGCTTTATTCCTTAAAGCTAATTCTGTTACCGAATTAGTTGACCTTTACAGCAATGACATAGTTTAGCGGCTCTGCTTAGTTGGGGATTGCTTCGTGCCTCGCAATGACGGGTGGGTGAAATCTCAACTCATATACGAACTCACATTGCTATAATCCACATTAGTGACCACGGTATAATCGGGTACGAAGGTGTTTTCACTGCTGAGGGCCATATCCAGCTCGAAGGTTGATGGGTATGGAGTATTGAGCAAACTTCCTTTAGGGATATATGGAAACAGTTCGCCATAGGTCAGGATCTGACTGTGGTTAATGCGTCGATAGATGAACATACGGTGCAGATCGCAGGGTTTAACCAACCCAGCGGCCCCAATCATCTGGATAGCACTGCCTACAGTAGCCTTATGAAAGTTGGCTACACGTACTTTTTTATCCTCAACCACCAGGCCGCGCATCAGGTTTTTATCTTGGGTGGCTACACCGGTTGGACAGGTATTCATATTACACTCCAGGGCTTGTATACAGCCCAGGGCAAACATCATTCCACGGGCACTGTTACACATATCAGCACCCAAAGCAAAATTCTTCACCAGGTCGAAACCGGTGGCTACCTTGCCCGATGCTATAACCTTGATATACCTTTTAATATTAAAGCCGGTTAAGGCATCGTAAACAAACGCAAGGGCCTCGCGCAGCGGCATACCTACCGAGTTTGAGAACTCCAGCGGAGCGGCACCTGTACCACCCTCGCCCCCGTCGACAGTTATAAAATCAGGATAGATCTGAGTTTTAACCATGGCTTTACAAATAGCTAAAAATTCGCTCTTATGCCCTACGCATAATTTAAAGCCTATAGGTTTACCGCCCGAAAGCTCGCGCAGCTTTTTAATGAACGTGGTAAGTTCCATTGGATTACTGAAAGCGGTATGAAATGGCGGCGAAACTACATCCTGCCCCATCTCCACCAGCCTGATGCGCGCTATCTCGGGTGTTACCTTGGCAGCGGGTAAAATACCGCCATGCCCCGGCTTTGCCCCCTGCGATAGTTTAATTTCAATCATCTTAACCTGCGGCAATGCTGCACGCTCGGCAAAGGCCTCGTAGTCGATAGTTCCATCCTTATGCCTGCAGCTAAAGTAACCCGTACCAATTTGCCAGATGATATCTCCGCCCGGTTCAAGGTGGTGATCGCTTAGGCCGCCTTCACCGGTGTTGTGGGCAAAACCGCCCAGTTTGGCGCCACCGTTAAGGGCAAGTATTGCGTTCTCACTTAACGAGCCAAAACTCATGGCCGATATATTAAACACACTTGCCATATAAGGCTGCTTACAATCCGGACCGCCAACTTTCACCCTCGGCTCCATATTTAATTGATGATGATCAATAGCAGATATACTGTGGTTAAGCCATTCGTAACCGCTTTCGTAAACATCAAGCTCGGTACCAAAGGGGCGGGTATCATCAACCATTTTTGCACGCTGGTAAACTACCGTGCGGTTTTGACGATTAAAGGGAGTTCCATTAGTGTCACTCTCAATAAAGTACTGGTATATTTTGGGCCTTAGATCTTCCATTACAAAGCGCAGGTGCCCAAAAACCGGGAAATTACGAACTATGCTATGTTTTTTTTGCGCCAGGTCATAAAAGCCCACCACATATATGGGTACCATTATAATGAACGACCAGGCCGCTGGTTTCCAAATAATTGTCCACGCAGTGAGCACTGTAAAAATAATAATGAACGACGCTATAAAGAGCTTTCTCATGAGCTGTTAATTTTAAATGAACCGGATATTAATTTTTGATAAAATTAGATTTATAATTAAACAATAAAGCAATTGTAGGGTTTAACTTCTTACTCTATGTCTGCGAATTGTAATTAAAGCAAAATAGATGTTTAAACATCTATTTTTGTATTATCTTTGTATCAACAAAAAAAAATAAAAATCATGTCAACACAAACAGCAACAAAATGGATCATTGATCCAATGCATTCAGAAGTACAATTTAAAGTAAAACATTTGGTTATTTCAACCGTGAGCGGCTTTTTCAAAAGCTTTGCCGGTGAATTAACCACAGATAACGACAATTTTGAAAATGCCGAGATTGATTTCACATTGGATATCAACAGCATCGACACTAATCAAACTCAACGCGATGAGCACTTAAAATCAGCCGAGTTTTTTGACGCTGAAAAATATCCGCAAATCAGCTTCAAATCTACCTCATTTACCTCAACCGGTGATGAAGAGTTTGCTTTGAAAGGTAATTTAACTATTAAAGATGTAACCAAACCAGTAACTCTTGATGTTGAATTTGGTGGTTCAGCAGCAGATTTTTATGGCAACACTAAAGCTGGTTTCGAAATCACCGGTAAAATAAACCGTAAAGAATTTGGTCTTACTTGGGACGGCGTTACCGAAGCCGGTTCAATCGTTGTAGGCGAAGATATAAAACTGTTAATCAACGTTCAGTTTGCTAAACAAGCTTAATTGTTTTAATGCTGTTGCTGTATTTTAATAATTAAAATGCCGCTGTTGTTAAGTATACGTAACAGCACGGCATTATTAAAACCACCGGCACATTTAAAACACCAATAACACAAAAGCCATCCTTAATTGGGGTGGCTTTTGTGTTATATAATAAATTGAGCGATAGTTATAGATTGTGAATATCAATTAACGCGCAAAAGAGTAGCGGCCAGGTGTTGCCCCTGGTAAACAAGGTGCATTTTTATAGAATCGCCGTAGAGTTTGCCGGTATGCGGCGCATTGCCATTTGGCACAGGTACGTTAAAAGAGAAATCATCACCGTTGATCATCCCATCGGTAATAGCTACCTCGCCCGCCGGTGTTAGCGCGGTACCCGTAACCTTACTGCTATCTACCTTTAAATTATAAACCAATTGAAAAATACTATTATCAGGAAGCTTTACAGGACCAGTCCATTTACCGGTAAGGTTACCTGCTGCAACAAAGCCTACCGTGAGTAAAAGTATACATATGGCGGTGATAGAAATTATTTTTTTCATCGGGAGCAAATTTGTTAACTGGAATACAAATTTCAGGAGAATTGGTTTTAATTATTTCCCCCGTCGATCAAAACACAGATTGCCTGACCAGTCCACCTTTACTACAACTCCCCTCTTCATCTGCCCCTCAGCGCGGGCAAAACAAAGCCCCGATCTTGTGTTAAAAGACCGGGGCTTTATTTAAAATATACTATTCAAAATTCCTTATTGCGGAATATTTGATAATTAAGCTTCAAACTTATATCCTACACCTTTTACGGTGGCTACACAATCGTCGCCCAGTTTTTCGCGCAGTTTGCGGATGTGTACATCAATGGTACGGTTGGTTACCACTACCGAGTCTTCCCATATGTTTTTAAGGATCACTTCGCGGGTATACACTTTACCTGGTTTTGAGGCTAGCAGGTACAGCAATTCAAATTCTTTTTTGGCTAATACCACCTTAACACCTTTCTGGTAAACCAGGTATGCTTCGCGGTCGATTATTAAATCGCCAATTTCTAATTTGTTATCAGGTGCTTCTTCGGCAGGTGCATTGCGGCGCAATATGGCGTTTATACGGCTTACCAGTGCACGTGGCTTAATTGGCTTGGCTATATAATCATCAGCGCCTACATTAAAGCCGGCAATTTCTGAATATTCTTCACTGCGGGCGGTTAAAAATACCATAAAGGTGTTTTTAAACTCAGGCATGGTGCGCATAATGCGGCAAGCCTCGATGCCATCCATCTTAGGCATCATAATGTCAAGTACAATAAGATCAGGTAGTGATTTCTTGGCTTCAGCTACAGCTTCCTGGCCGTTGCGTGCCAAAAATACCTGGTAGCCTTCTTTTTTAAGGTTGTATTCAATCAACTCTAAAATATCCGGTTCATCATCAACAATAAGTATTTTCTGTTTTGGAGAGCTGCTCATGATGCGTTAATTTTTTTGTATAAAAGTATACACTTTACAAAAGCTTAAAGTTACCATAATATTAACAAATTGTTAAAGGTTACTTTATGTTAACGATTTATTGAACCTTATTGAACGTTTTGTTTAAAAAGGCCTCCAAATCGGCACCTGTAATATTTTTGGCAACAATATTTCCCTGCGGATCGATGATGAAATTTGATGGAATTGCTTCTATATGGTAAAGTGTTTCGGTAGGGCCTTCAAAACTATTCAGATCAGATCCATGTGCCCATGTCAGCTTATCATCGTTAATTGCCTTTTGCCATGCAGCCTTATCCTTATCAAGCGATATACCCAATATATTAAAACCCTTTGAGTTAAAGGCAGCATATTGTTTTACCACATTAGGGTTTTCCTGCCTGCAAGGCGCACACCATGAAGCCCAAAAATCAAGCATTACGTATTTACCTTTATAATCGGCCAGTTTAATTGGTTTGCCATCAATGCCGGTAACCGTAAAATCTGGCGCTTTGTGACCAATAGACACTGGTTTAATCTTCTCCATCTGCCTTACAAAAGTCTGCACGCCCGGGTTATCCTTAAAATTCGCTTTGATATCATCAGAATAAGCTACCAGCTGCGGTTCAAATTTATATACGTCCAATGATGTTGCCGCATAAAAACCTGCCAGTGATGTTTTATTATCGTTTACAAATTTTAAAACAGCAGCACCGTAATCGGCCAGGTTTTTCTGAAATGTAGGCATGTATACCTTCAGCAATGAATCTGATTGTTTGCCCAGCTTTTGTGATTTCTCCTGGTATTCGGCAACCAGTTTGGAATTTTTTTCTCCGTAAAAATTGCTGATCTTGTTAAACTCCTTTATTTTTTCAGAGTCATCAGAGCCTTTAATGATATATGTATGGGTATTATCGTTATTATCGGTGCTAAACTCAATATCATCACCGTTTTTTGCTATCAGATCAAATACATTGTTTGCCCCTGCAGATTGCTCGCCACCGCCCGCGCTACCAATGCGCAATTTGTACAGGTTAGCATACGGCGCAATATGTTTAAACTGAAATTTGCCGTTCTCGCCCAATGTGGTGGAGTCAACAACTTTTATCTGGGTGCTATCGGCCTCAATTAAATAAACCAGCTTTAAACTGCCTGGATTTTTAATGGTACCGTTGATGGTAAACTGCGAACTATCTTTACATGAATAAACAAACGCTGTTAAAAGCAGCAAACTGTAAACTGCCAAACTCTTTAATTTCATTCTACTTTGATTCTAATTCCTTGATCAATAATTGGTTTGTTTTCTGCGGATCGATCTTTCCTTTTGATAGTTTCATGATCTCGCCCATAAACAAACCTAAAACACCTTTTTTCCCTTTCTGATATTCCTTTACCTTATCGGGGAATTTGGCAATGGCAGCTTTAATAAACTGGCTTACATCGTCATTATCCGCACTAATTAAAAGGTTAAGCTCTTTAGCCAGATCATCAGCCTTTTTGCCTGGTTCTCTGACCATGGCAGGGAATAATTTGTGCGAAGCTACAGAATTATTTATCACCCCTGCGTCAATTAGTTTGATAAGACCGGCCAGTTTTGCCGGGGTAACAGCAAAGTTACCAATAGCCACATCATGATCATTCAGGTATGATTTTACCGCGCCCATCAGCCAGTTTGCAGCGGCTTTATAATGATCGGTTAATTTTATCAGTTCTTCAAAATAATGCGCTACGTCCCTGTCAGCTGTTATTACAGATGCATCATAGGCAGAAAGCCCCAATTGTTCTACATATTTATGGTAAAGCTGGTTGGGTAATTCGGGCAAGCCTGCACGTATTTCTTCTACATACTCTTTGTTCAGCATCAGGGGCATCAGGTCTGGCTCCGGGAAATAGCGGTAATCATTAGCCATTTCCTTTGATCGCAATACTGATGTTTCGCCGGTATCGGCATTAAAATTTAGCGTATTTTGATCTATGTGACCGCCATTTTCGATGACCTCTACCTGGCGGGCAAACTCATGCTCAATAGCGCGCTGTACGTTACGGATAGAGTTCAGGTTTTTAACCTCGCAGCGGTTACCGTACTCGGTAGCGCCTTTTAGCCTAACCGAAATATTAGCATCGCAACGCATGCTGCCCTCTTCCATGTTACCATCACAAATATCAAGGTAACGCAGTATTTTACGGGTTTCGGTTAAAAACTGACCTGCCTCTTCTGCACTGCGCATATCCGGCTGGGTTACTATCTCAATTAATGGAACACCGGCGCGGTTAAGATCTATCAGTGAATCGGCATGATGCTGATCGTGCATGCTTTTACCAGCATCCTCTTCCAGGTGAATATGATGAATAGCCAGTCTTTTTTCGGTGCCATCTGCCAGTCTTACCGGCACATATCCGCCCAGGCAAATGGGCGCATGATCTTGTGTTATCTGGTAACCTTTAGGCAAATCGGCGTAAAAATAATTTTTACGGGCAAAATTATTACTCAGGTTGATGGTACAGTTACAGCCCAGGCCCATTTTAACCGCGTACTCAACCGCCCTTTTATTTAAAAAAGGCAAAGTACCTGGATGCCCAAGCGAAATGGCGCTAATGTGGTGATTAGGTTCGGCACCAAAAGCTGCAGAATCTGGCGAAAACACCTTACTTAAAGTGGATAACTGGGCATGTACTTCAAGGCCAACAACCAATTCGTACTTTTCACCTATCCCGTTTGTGAGTACTGTCATAAAAATAAAATTCAGCTGTGATGTGCTGATTGAATTCCAAATATATAAAAGTTAATACACTATAAACAGGTTTGGCTTTTAAACAAATGCAAAAAATATAATGCAGATGTGTTTGATAGGGTAAAGGAGGGTGGAGAATTTTGATAAGTGATGAAATTTCGCGAAACTCCGAAGGATGAAAATGACGCTCAAAAAAGGGCTGTCTTGCTGAGCCTGTCGAAGCATGTGGGCAAAGGGCTCTGCGCGCGAGTCTTCGACAGGCTCAGACTGACAGGCCCACACGCCTCAAAATCCAATACGTCATTGCGAGGTACGAAGCAATCTCCAAATTCTACAGAGGGCACTATGCAAGTTCGACCTGCCTATGTAGAGATTGCTTCGTTCCTCGCAATGAAGTGTGAGGGATGGTTTTATTTGTCAACCTTACACAAAACTTTTAGCCTTTGCCAAAGCATTATCCAATCCACTTATATCGCTGCCGCCGGCTGTGGCAAAAAACGGCTGACCACCGCCGCCACCTTTTACTTCTTTAGCCAGTTCTTTTACGATGTTACCCGCATGTAAACCTTTTTCTTTCACCAGGTTTTCGGCTATCATTACGGTTAAGCTTGGTTTGCCATCAAAATCGGCGGCAAGCACCAGGAACAGGTTGGGTACAATATCTTTTAACTGGTAAGCCAGGTTTTTAACCGCTTCGGCGTTTGGCAGGGCCACCTTTTGGGCAATGAAGTTGATACCATCTAAAGCTTCCACTTTTTGAGCCAGTTCATTTTTTAAGCCCGATGATTTTTCAAGGATTGATTTCTCAATCTCTTTTTTCAGCTTGCTATTTTCATCAAGCAGGCTTTCAACGCTTTTAGGCAAATCTTTAGGGTTTTTAAGCAGATCCTTTAACTGATTAAACATGCGGCTTTGGTTGGTGATATACACCTCGGCACCTACCCCGGTGATAGCCTCAATACGCCTAACCCCAGCGGCTACTGCACTTTCGGTAATAATTTTAAAGAAGCCGATTTGCCCGGTAGCCTGTACGTGCGTACCGCCACATAGCTCCTTGCTAAACTCATCTTCGAAAGTAATTACGCGGACATACTCGCCATACTTTTCGCCAAACAGGGCGGTAACGCCACTGGAAATAGCCTCGGCATATAATACACTGCGTTCTTCTTTCAGCGGAATATTCTGGCGTACTTTTTGGTTAACTATAGCTTCTATTTGTGCCAGTTCCTCATCGGTAACTTTGGCGAAATGCGAAAAATCAAATCTTAAATAGTCACTATTTACCAATGAACCTTTTTGATTAACGTGGCTGCCCAAAACCTGTTTCATGGCGGCATGCAGTAAATGCGTAGCCGAGTGGTTGGCATTGGTTTGGCCGCGCAAACCAGGATCAACAATAGCGGTTAGGGCATCGTCAATATCCTCGGGCAGTTGATCTACATAATGAACCGTTAGACCGTTCTCTTTTTTAGTATCCGTTACCAAAACAATGGTACCATCCGGGAAAACAAGCTCGCCCCTGTCTCCTACCTGCCCACCACTTTCGGCATAAAAAGGTGTTTTATCCAACACAATCTGGAATTGCTCTTTACCCTTGGCTGTTACCTTGCGGTATTTAACAACATGAGCAATGGTTTCGGTTTCGTCATAGCCGGTGAAAATGGAGCCTTCGTCTTCTCTTAGGGTGATCCAATCGCCGGTATCTATGGCACCAGCAGACCGGGAACGAGTTTTTTGCTCGGCTAAAGCTTTGTTAAAACCATCTTCATCAACATTAAATCCATATTCCGAAGCTATAAGTTTGGTTAAATCAATGGGGAACCCATTCGAATCAAATAGTTCAAACGCGATGTCTCCATCAATAGTTGGTTTAGTCTCTCCATACGTTGCTTCAAGGCCTTTCTTTATTTCATTTGGATTATCAATCAGATAATCCATTAAAGACGCAGCTGACAATTCCGGTTTTTCATCGACCACAGTTAACGCCACATAGCGAACCGAATCTTGCCTTGAGATATAATCTCTAATTTTATTCAAACCCCTTTCCAAAGTACGTAAGAACGACAGCTCTTCTTCCAAAATCACCTTCTGCACAAAATCTTTCTGCGCATACAAATTATCAAATACTCCTTTAAACTGCTCAGCCAATAAAGGCACCAACTGGTTAAAGAAAGGTTCTTTAAAACCTAAGGTTTGATAGCTGTAACGCACTGCCCGGCGTAAAATACGGCGGATTACATAACCTGCTTTATTGCTTGCCGGCAGCTGCCCATCGGCAATGGCAAAACTGATGGCGCGGATATGGTCGGCTAATACACGCATAGCAACGGCTTCGTTCCAATCGGTATCACCAGGTTTGGCTGCACTGTTATATTTCTTACCGCTTTTTTCAGCAATGAACTGGATCATTGGCTGAAAAACATCGCTATCATAATTTGAAGTTTTGCCCTGCAGTACGCGCACCAAACGCTCAAAGCCCATACCTGTATCCACGTGCTTGGCAGGCAATGACTGTAGTGCGCCGCCTTTTAAGCGGTTAAACTGCATAAACACGTTATTCCAGATCTCTATTACCTGGTCGTGATCAGCATTTACAAGGATTGCTCCGCTTACTTCGGCACGCTCGTTGTCGGGGCGGCTGTCGTAATGAATTTCAGAACAGGGTCCGCAGGGACCAGTTTCTCCCATTTCCCAAAAGTTGTCTTTTTTGTTTCCGGGCAGGATATGATCTTCGGCAACCAGTGCTTTCCACAGGTTGTAAGTATCGGTATCTTTTTCAAGGCCTTCCTTTTCATCACCCTCAAAGTAGGTAACATACAGGCGGTCTTTAGGTAATTTATAAACTTCGGTAAGCAGCTCCCAGCTCCAGGCAATGGCTTCTTTCTTAAAATAATCACCAAAACTCCAGTTGCCCAGCATCTCGAACATGGTATGGTGATAGGTATCAATACCCACCTCTTCCAGATCGTTATGCTTGCCGCTTACGCGCAGGCAGCGTTGGGTATCAGCAACACGCGATGCTTTTGCAGGTGCTTCGCCCAAAAATATATCTTTAAACTGGTTCATCCCCGCGTTGGTGAACATCAGGGTTGGATCGTTTTTTATTACAATTGGCGCAGAAGGAACAATCACGTGTCCCTTAGAAACAAAAAAATCAAGAAAAGCCTGGCGTATTTCGGTAGCTGTCATAGTATGCAAATGTAGTTATTAGTCCGAAAGTGGGAAAGAAGGAAAATCACAAATTGGGATACAGATTTTCGGGAGGTTATTTAAAAGTGAAAAAGTGATCGTTATTGACGTTATAAAATCCGGTGGACACTGAAAAGGAAATGTCGTTTTGAAAGATTTGTCATCCTGAGGCACGAAATCCGCGGCCTCTGAAGATGGAAATGACAAAGCAATTTAAACCCAATGTCATGCTGAACTTGTTTCAGCACCCCACTTGCTAAGTATATAACATGTGGGCTACCTGTCCTGTGGGGTCCTGAAACAAGTTCAGGATGACTTCATTTTTGTAACTTGTCATAGGTAACGTGCGAAGAATCTATTCGCAAGACTTACCGGGAGGAGAAGCATGGCGAATAATAGATCCTTCACTGCGTTCAGGATGACAAAAGGTTGTTTTCAAACATGTCATAGGTAGCTGATAAAATTTGGAAAACTCTAAAGGTGGAAATGACAAGCGGCGAAAGACTTACGAAGTTTTTAAAACTTCGTAAGTCTTGGGTTTAATAGCTTGTCGTAGGTAGGGACGAAGCAATCCTTTTTTACTTCTTTTCCAGCAATATCTTTTGGCTCTCAAATCCCGAAGCGGCATCTATCATAGCTACAAGAAGCGGCCAATCGGTAGCTTTTTCAAAATTATGGTAATAGGCACGGTTTACAGTTATGTTTAAAACATTGCCATTTACTGTTGCCACTGATGAAAAAGAACCTGCTTTGTTTTCTTTTTTAATATTCAGCTCTTCCATACCCTTAGCGTTATATCCCGGCGGAACGGTTATGGCAATTGAGTATTTAAAGCTTCGGGCCTCGGGCATATAAACATCAAGCGTACGCTTGCGGTCTTTTTCCTGCAGTTTATAAAAAGTACCGGCCAGTTTGCCAGCATCAATAATAAAGTTATTACCGGCTTTTTTTACCAGGTTATCCAACACAAATGATTCGCTAAACTCAAAAACCGGGCTGCTTTTGTCAAGTGCCGCATTAATGATCTTACAATCTGTTACCTGTAGCGGCTCCTGCTCATACTGCGCTTTTATTTCGGCTGTGAACTTTTTTAATGATTTTTGCTGATCATCTGCAAAAGCGAAATCAAAGGCATCGCGCATTTTTTTCGTTTCGGGATTAGCTGCCAGGCGTTTTTCCAGCGGTTCGCTTTTAGATAGCTCCATCATATTGTTATCAATATCAATAACCGGCAGTAAACTGCGCTGATCATCTACCCTTAACGCGCCGGTTTGCTTAACTAACCTTTGCAGCTTAAGCCTTTGCATATTGCCCGGCAAAAGCGAAACTTTAATATCCTCTTTGATGGAATTATCCGCCGCCACAGAAACCGGTAATACCGTAGTGCCTTCGGTAAATGAATACCTGATAGCGTTTTCCCTTTTTGGTGTAAGCACTATTGCTTTTTCTCCCTGGAAACGGGCTGGTATTTCGTTAAAATGCGTGGTGGCATCATCAAAATACATATACAGCGGCTTGGTATCATTGATACGTATAAACGCATCAAAATCATCATAGGTAAATATGTTATCAAGTGTATTAGCATTACGCGAACATACCAGCAGCACATCATGATCAATTTTCATATCATTAAGCGCCATACTCATTAAAGCCGTGTTAAATTTAGTTTTTATACTCCTGTAATTTACCGCATCTATCTTTTCAACATCATCCTTATCGTAACTGCCCAAGATCATACCTTTCCTGATATTGTAAAGTACTTTCATTAAGCTATCAAGCGGAACGGCTTTCATGTTCTTTTTCCCATCGAAATACTTTTTAAGGCGATCAACCGGCTCGTTAAAAAATGGAAGTGCCCTTTCATTAAAAGTTTTTTCAAATGAGGTTTTATTTGCTTCAAGGCGCTCGGCACTGCTTTCGCCCAGTTGCCCACCACTAAGAAACCGGTTAAAGCCACTGGTATAGGATACGCTTATTTCAACATATGGAAACTGGCGATACTTTGATGTCCATAATTCACTTTGGTATTTGGGCAGGTTGCGCATTTTAAGGCTAAATAGCTGGTCGCCTGCATCGTTAGTGCTTTGTTCAAATTTAGGGGCCCCATTGGCGCTAATATTTTTTACAATATCTTTTTTGCTATACTGAAAATCAAGACTATAATAAAGTATTGGATATTCGCCGGCAAGCACAAATACCTCGTCATTTGCGGCAAAACTATCACCCATTTCTTTATCGCTTATATCAACTGTACTTACGTAATAGTCCAATATATCGCCAACCTGCAAATCGGATATAGCCAGCTTGCTTTTTTGATCGTTCTTTTCATTTTTGATCAGCACTTCCTCACTGGTATTAACAATAACTACCTTCCCATTAGGTTTAATAATTTTTGCACCTATGTAAGTATCATGTGTCATCACAAATTTGGCGCTCAGGATCCTTTCGCTTTCATCAAGTCTTTTTTGGTAAGATATGGTAGAAAAACTTTCTAACGCGGATTTGTCATTGATTTTAACTTTTTCATGAAAGGTGGCAAGCTTGGCTACACGCGTAGTTTTTGTAGCCGTAATGATCATAAATTTAAACTTACTGCTTAATGATCGCTGCATGCTGTATGAACGTGCAAAAACCACTGCACTTTCATTACTTAAATTGGCAGGTACCGTTGAGTTTAAAAACTCAGGCACTTTTGTACCCCAAACTTCCTTTTGAATTTCTGCTGCCTTTTGCGCATAGGTTTCGTTATCGTTTTGTGCAAATACAGCAGTGGTTAATGTTAAAAAAAATAAGAAGAGTAAAGTTTGCTTCATTGTGATATAGGTTTTATAATTAAATTTTCGTTGTAGGCTTTGTTTAACAGTTCAATATCCTGGTTCCATTGAACAAATTTTGCCTTTGCAAGTGTAGTATTCTTAATGATGAGCACTTTCTTGTACACCAGTTTACCCGGCAAGCTCAGGTAACTAATATGAAACTCATAATCCGGTTTAACAATGTTCAGATCGGCGGGGATGCTTGAAGCTTTATAATTGGCAGGTATGGCCAGTTCTATTTCGGTAGTTATATTTTTTTTACTTGAAAACCAATAGTCATGCTTTCTTTCTGCAATCTTGAAAGCCGATTCTGCAAACTCCTTACGGCTATCCAAATCAATATAGTATTCTTTGCTAAAGGTTGATATCCCGCTTTTGCGTTCAACATCATAAGCCGCGGTTAAATCTTTATCGGGGTTGCTTGTGCTGCTTAGTAACAAATTGCTTATTAAATAATCGGCATTATTAGCAGAAAGGTAACGCATGGTAGCCTCATCAACATTTTCGTGCTTAATACTGTTTAAGCCAGTTAGCATACCTTCCTTATCCTCCCCTTTCCATACCCTGTTAACCTT
The DNA here is from genome assembly GCF_056406855.1 of Mucilaginibacter sp. P1_A3. Taxonomy (NCBI): domain Bacteria; kingdom Pseudomonadati; phylum Bacteroidota; class Sphingobacteriia; order Sphingobacteriales; family Sphingobacteriaceae; genus Mucilaginibacter; species Mucilaginibacter sp. P1_A3. The sequence continues at coordinate 154,888 of NZ_JBFTZJ010000017.1, read as the reverse complement.
ACCAACCAGCGCGTTATTAATAATGCTCAGTTTACTTACCTCCTGATCATTGTTTTGCAATGCCTTTGCTACAGGCACTTTACTTAAAATAAATTTATCGCCTTCTTCCATTAAAACCTCCCTACCCTGAATACGCTCGGCATATTCGTTAATACCCAGGTATGTTTCTGTAGCATCCAGGTAATAGGTTTTGCCTTTATAATTTAAGCCGCATATCATGTGGTTATCCACCGCCATTGATGGTGTTTGGTAATCATAGGCAATGTGCCTGGTGCCCAGCCAGCAAAGGCGGGCATCAAAACCCTGCGATACGAGCAGGGCCTTTGTAAGGTTTGCCATCCCCTTACAATCTCCATATTTTTTGCGCAGCACTTCATCTGCTTTTTCGGGTTTAAAGCCGGCCATACCATCTTCAAAAGCTATGTACCTTATATTGTCCTGCACATAGTAAAATAGCGCCTTTATGCGGTCCATATCATTGGTAAGCCCGGCGTTTAGTTCTTTGGCTTTTGCGCTAATTATGGCTTCATCCCCAACAACATTTTTGGCCAGTTCGCGGTACCAGGCATACTGATCTGCAAGAGTATTAAAATAAGTAAGCTGTTTACCGCCTGCATTAGCAGTTTTACATAAAATAAGCAGGTGTGGATATATATAGGTTGGCCCGGGACTATTGTCTTCGCGCTTCATAGCGGGAATGTTGCTGAAGGTATACGTTACCAGATCGGCATTTTCGGCAGTAATATACTCGCTTGTTTTTTTTATGCTGAAGGAGTTGAAATTAAGTTCTTTAATATCCACCCTCATCCAGCGTGGAATTTTAATACTTACTTCGCCTTGCTGAACAATGGCCGCATCAGAAAAATAGATATTGGTAAAATACCGGGGATCATTAAGCGTTTCTTCAAAAGTTACCGTACCTGTACTTCCCTTTTTTGGCAAAACAAGTGGAAAGTAACAAACCCTGGCATCAGAATAAAAGACATCATCCTGCCCGTAATAGGTGTAAGTAGGTTTAAGCCCACGTTGATTATGACCATCAACCTTACACGATACTGCATCAATGCTAATATTGTTGTTATAAAATTCAGATACTGTGTAATTTACACTATAAGCATTGCTGCTATAGGTGTTACTAAGCTTTTGCTTTACCTCAACCTTTGCCGTTTGGTTGTTCCATTTAAACTCGTACTCGTTTTTTAATGAGGTTATATTTACCAGGGAATCTCCCTGAAATGCAAATGCGCCAAGGGTGCACAACATACAGCAGCTGTATGCAATCAATTGTTTAATTGTCATATAATAATTAGGTGGATGAAAGATATTATTATTTTTTCACTTATTTATCATATTTCCAGAGGTGAAAGATGATAATATTATAAGCTTACCGCAATTTTCCTGACAAGAAAGCACTTTATTTTTTGAGATCATAACTTATTGCTTAATTGGACTTTAATTAAATAAAGATTAAATTTGCAACATGGAGACAGTAAAAATAGAGATTCAAAACGAACAAGAAAAGAAAGTACTTTTAGCTTTTCTTAAAAGTTTAAATTATCGATTCAGCATGGATAATGATGCCCCCATCATTTCAGATGAACATATGCAAGAATTAGCCCGCCGTAAAGCCGATCTGTTAAGTGGCAAAACCTCATCCCTGCCCTGGACAGAAACCAAATAACAGCCCGAAGATATTTGAATGGGATTATTTTCTCTTTTCCGCTATTTGTAATACATCAACCGGGTATTCTGCCGAAGAACCGGGATGATAAATAATTTAGGACCAGACAAAAAATCCGAAATCGAAAATCCCAAATTCGAAATCAAAAGAATACATTTGCATATGCCTTACAAAGACCGCGAGATAAGCAAGATGTATTATACCATGGGCGAAGTTTCGGCCATGTTTGATGTGAATCAGTCGCTGATCCGCTTCTATGAAAAGGAATTTGATGTACTGCAACCCAAAAAAAACAAAAAAGGCAACCGCTATTTTACACCCGAAGACCTTGAAAATTTCAAGATCATCTTTCACCTCATCCGCGATAAAGGATATACACTTAACGGGGCTAAAGATCATCTAAAAAACAACATGGGCGATACCCGCGAGAACCAACGCGTTATTGACTCCCTTGAAAATATAAAAAAATTCCTGCTCGAAGTACGCGACCAGTTGTAGGTACGGGCCTAAAACATATCTTTATTGCTTGCTACCGAATAAATGATCGCAAATCACAAAGGCGAGGTTCCGTTTGTTGTATTACTCCTGCCGTTTTTGCTGGGGATTGGTTTAGGTATCAGCTTTATTGACGCTGCTTACCTGCCTGTGCTTTGGGGTATTTTTATCGGGCTTTCTTTACTCTTTATCTTCCTCAATTTAACCTATCAACATTTTGCTGTTTACAAGGTGCGATGGCTGGGTGGTTTGCTGATGACTTTTGTTTTACTCTCTGCAGGTTGCATCAGCGCCGTTAATTATAACGAACTGGCTAATGAACGTCATTTTTCAAAGTCGGCCGCCCAATATTTTGTGGTAAAGGTCACCAACGAGCCGCAACTTAAAAACGGACTGTTGAGGTTCACAGCATCGGCACAGCAAAACATCAACCATAAAAAAGCTACAGGTACTAATGGCTCCTTGCTTATCACTATAAAAGATAGTGCATCAATAGCGCTGCAATATGGCGATGAGCTGCTGATACCTGCTAAGTATAACGCTATTGACCCACCGTTTAATCCCGGCGAGTTCAACTATAAAAAATACCTGGCACATCAAAATATTTACTACCAGGCATTTTTATACCCGGGCATGTATCGCGTAATAAAACATGATACGGGTAATCCGCTTATTGCCTTTTCACTTAGGTTGCGGCAACAAATGGTGATCAAATTTCGCCGGCAAATGCATAATCAGCAGGCTATTGCCGTGGCATCAACCCTAATACTGGGCTACAAAGCCGATTTAAGCAATGATATTTTGCAGGCTTATTCAAAAACAGGAACCATCCATGTGCTCTCTGTTTCGGGGGCGCATGTGGCTATAATATACCTGTTGCTACAATGGGTGCTGGGCTTTTTAAATACTTACCGTTATGGCAGGCATATCAAAGCCTGTATCATTATCCTGCTTATTTGGTACTACTCTATGCTCAGTGGCTTTTCGCCGGCAGTTTGCCGGGCCGCCGTAATGATCAGTATGGTTATTATAGGTAAAACTTATGCCCGGTACATCAATATGCTTAATATACTGGCTATATCGGCATTTATACTGTTGCTTTATAATCCGCTTTTTATTGTTGATGTAGGGTTTCAGCTCTCATACCTCGCCGTGGCAGGCCTGGTAATTTTGCAGCCTTTGGTGTATAAATGGTTTGAGTTTAAAAACAAATGGGCCGATAAGCTTTGGGCAGCCTGCTCCATATCTATAGCGGCACAGGTGATAACTTTCCCGTTGAGCGCGCTGTATTTTCACCAGTTCCCGGTTTATTTTTTGGTCAGCAATTTGCTTATCATTATCCCCACCACTATTATTATGTATAGTGGGATAGCCTGCCTTATGTTTTCGTGGGTACCGGTGCTATCGGGTGCATTAGCTTATGTATTGGAGCAAACCATCCTGTTCATGAACAAGGCATTGGCCTTAATAGAACATGCCCCATTTGCAGGCATCAGTAAAATATGGCTAACCATACCCGAGTACGTGCTACTTTATATCATTATCATTAGCCTGTTTTACTTTTTGTATGATAAAAAATCATGGCTGATAAAGCTGGCGATAGTTTGCCTGCTGCTGGTTTGTACCAGTATCAGCATAAAAAAATACCGTGCCGAAACCGCCAATTCCGTAGCCTTTTTAAACCTGCGTAAAAACACCGGCATTGTATTTAAAAGCGGCAACAGCGCGGTTATATTAACCAACCTTGCCGATACCGACAGAAACTTCAATTATTCGGTACGGCCACACCTGGATAGCACGCAGGTAAACGATGCTCAAATTATAAAACCGAATCAAAACATCGGTTTGCCTTACTTAAAAAAACAGGGCGCCCTTATCCAGTTTTACGATAAAAGAATAATTATATTTGATAAGCAATTACAAAACCAGCCGTTACAACAAAAATTAAAAACCGATTTTCTTTATATAATGGGCAATCCGCATTCAAGCTTATTTGCAATTAACAAGTACTTTGATTACCAAATGCTTGTAATTGATGGTAGCAACAGCAACCAAACTATTGTTAAGTTTGAAAGCGAAGCAAAACGTTTGCATATAAAGTACCAAATATTAAAACGTAACATTTCATTAATAACAGCATCTAATTACCAACATTAAACTAAACGCCAATAAATTTGTCTTTTAACTAAAAACAAGTAAATTGGTATTAATCAAACTAAAAAAATGAGGATAAAATTTTTAAATGTTGCCCTGGGTTTGGCCCTTACCGCAACCACCATGAGTGCAAGCGCACAAAAAAAATACACCGAAGGCGTAGTTGACTTTACTACATCAATGATGGGGCAACAAATAAACGCTAAAAGCTATTTCAGGGCCGATTCAAATGCGTTTGCTTTTTCAAATGGCCCGGCTAATATCAAGATCATTACCGACGCAAATAGCAAATCGATGGTGATATTAGTTGATGTTGCGGTTGCAAACATTAAAAAGGCAGCGATAGCCAGCCCCGATGATATTGACCAGGCAATAGCGGGTATGCCTAAATTTACCTTTGCACCCAGCACCGAAACTAAAGTAATCTCGGGCTTTAACTGCAAAAAGGTAGTAGCTACAGATTCAAAAACCAGCAAAACTTATGATATATGGGTTACCAATGATGTGGAGATCCCATTGGCAGGTATTGCAAAATATTACGCGGGTGTTGGCGGCTTCCCAGTTCAGTATACTTCATTTAGCGAAGGACGATCAACAGAGGTTACTGTAAAAAGTGTAACCGAGCAGAAAGTACCTGCAGGCACATTTAGCATTCCTGCTGATTTTGAAAAGATCACCATGGATGATTTGAAAGCGATGCGTGGAGGAAGATAATCCACTTCATTAACTATTCATTAAAGGTTTCTTAACATTGGGGTTAAAGTACTACTTTTGTACCCCTTATGTTAAGAAACCTTTTTAGTTTAATCAGATTTTTCGTTTTCTGGATATTGTTCTTTGCAATAACCAGGGTAACATTTGAATTATATTTTCTGCCTAAACTTAAAGTAGCCGGTTTGGGCGAAATACTGCAAACCTTTTACTATGGCCTAAGGCTTGATGCATCGGCAGCGGCATATATCAGCGCCATCCCCCTACTGGTATTTATTGTTAACTGGTGTTTCCCAAAATCATATATAAAACCCATTTGGCTTAAAGTATATGTTTGGTTTTGCCTGTTTTGTATCTCCCTAAATACAGGGCTTAACTTCAATATATTTCGCGAATGGGGCACCAAAGTTGTGTTCAGGGTATTTGCATCACTGTACAATGCCCCCTCAGAAGCACTGGCCTCTTCGGGATCGTCTCCGGTTGGCCGATGTATTATTATTTGCCTGGCATTGTTAGGAGCCGGCATATTGCTATCCAATAAGATAATTGACTACCAGTTTAAAAAGCCTAAGGTTGAACCCCGGCTTAAAGCGGTGCTTATTATCCTGCTGCTGTTCTTCAATTTCCTGCTGATTCGGGGAGGGCTTCAATCCGTACCTGTAAACCAAAACTCGGCCTATTTTTCCGACCATGAGTTTCTGAACCAGGCTGCCCTCAATACCGAGTGGAACCTGTTTAATAATGTGGTCGAAAATTTGCGTACCCCATACAATCCTTTCCTTTTTTTGCAACCGGGTAGTGCAACGCAAGTGGTAGCAGAAGCTTACAACGTTAAAAACGACAGCACCTTAAGGATATTAACCACCAATCATCCCAATGTGGTGATTATCCAGATGGAAAGTTATACCGCAGATGTTATTGAATCATTAGGAGGCGATAAAGGTGTTGCCCCTAACTTTGAAAAATTCATTAAAAACGGCATCCTGTTTAATAACATTTACTCCTCTGCCGATCGTACTGATAAGGGTATTATCTCTATCATGAGTGGCTTCCCCTCGCAAGCTATACGCACCATAGTTTCGGATACATTGAAACAGGCAAAACTGCCGGCTATAGCTACAACTTTAAAAAATGCAGGTTACGCAACATCTTACTTTTATGGTGGTAAAAGCAGCTATATGCACTTTAACACCTTTATGAAAAGCCACCAGGTTGATCAAATTACCGATGAGCTTGCCTTTACCAAAAGCCAGATTAAAACTCAATGGGGTGTATATGATGATGTATTGTTAACCAGGCATCTGCAATATGCGCAACAACAAAAACAGCCTTTTTTTACTTACCTGCAAACTTCAACCAATCACGAACCTTTTATATTACCCGTAAAAGGACATTTCCCTGAAGAAGATAAGGATGGCGACGCAAGCAACAAATTCAGGAGTACCGCTTACTTTACCGACTCATGCCTTAACGCTTATTTTGAGCAGGCCAAACAGCAGGACTGGTATAAAAATACGCTATTCATTTTAGTGGCCGATCATGGCCATCGCCTGCCTCATAATATATCAGAGGCCTACAACCCGGTAAAATACCATATCCCTCTTTTGTTTTTTGGCGATGTGATAAAACCAGCATACCGCGGCAAAAAGATCAGCAAATTAGGCGGCCAAACCGATATTGCCGCCACCCTGTTTGCGCAGTTGGATCTGCCCCATAAACAATTTAAATGGTCGAAAGATTTGCTTAACCCCGGCACGGCCGATTTTGCTTTTTTTAACTGGGATAACGGTTTTTGTTTTATGATGCCTCAGCAAACGGTATCCTATGATAACTCTGGCAAAAGGATAGTTTATACCGGCAATAAAAACGCCGATCAAAAAGACACTGAAAGGGCATTGCTATATGGCAAGGCCTTTTTGCAGGAGGTGTATACGGAGTATATGGGTTATTAACTGTCTGAATCAGAATTTACAGAATTTGAAAATTTACAGAATTTCTTATCATTCTGCTCATTCTAAAATTCTGTAAATTCTGATTCCGGCGCTTTACTTCAGCGAAGTCCCCAACTGCTCTACCCACATATTAAATAACCTGGTTTCAAACGCAACAGCTTTTTTGGCGTGCTTTTCCCAGTCGGGCGAGAATTTGTGCAGTTGGTTCAGCATTTCTTCCAGGTGGCCTTCTTCCTCCAGGATGATTGATTTTACATTCACTTTGCTGCCAGCTTCGTCAAGGGCGGCCTGGTAAATAGGGTAAAGTTCATCAGCACGTACTTCAATGGCGTAAGTTACCAGCAGGTAGGCGGCAAAGCGAAGTTCGGCACCGGTAAGGTTTAATTCGGTTTTAAGGTACCGGCAAACATCAATATCCAACTGGTTTAAATAATATTTGCTTGAACCGGGGGCCAGCAGGTATTCGGCAGCGTAGGTTGGTAATTCAACTCCCGTTTTTTCCAGCTGCTTTTTTAAATAGAAGGCATGGCGATGCTCCTCGGCAGCATGTTTCAGGATGATATAAGTCACCGTCAGCGGATCTTCGCTTGCCGAGATCTTGCGCGCACCGGTATTTTCCATCAGCGACAGCGTGTTTAACCACCGTGAGTGTAACTGATTATCGGCTATTATTTGAGGTAAAAGTTTATTTAACATCATGTTATAGTTCTTGAAGGGCCTGCTCTATTTTATTGTAAACATACTGCAGTTCACCGTCGGTAATGCAATATGGGGGTAAAATGTAAATTACGTTGCCCAGCGGGCGCAGTATAATACCGGCAGCTAAAAAGTAATGATATAGTTTATCGCGCAGCGAATTAAAATACGATGTATTATCCCCGGTTTCCCATTCCATAGCTAAAATGGTGCCTGTTTGCCTTACGGTTTTTATTTTAGGGTGATGTTTGATCTTGTTACCAAACTGAGCATGTGCAGCTACAATGCGTTGAATATTGGCTTCAGTATCCGGCTGCTGAAAAAGATCTAAACTTGCCAAAGCCGAAGCGCAGGCAATAGGGTTAGCTGTAAATGAATGCCCGTGAAACAAGGTTTTTAATCTATCATCCGATAAAAAAGCATCGTAAATCTGCATGGTGCAGGTTGTTAAACCCAGGGCCATTGTTCCGCCGGTTAAGCCTTTGGAAAAACACATAATATCGGGCTTGGTTTTCAGGTAATTACAGGCAAATGCCTTCCCTGTTCGGCCAAAGCCGGTAAATACCTCATCATCTATCATCAGCACACCCTCCTGTTTGCAGTGGGCCATTAGCTCATCCAGATACTCTGCTTCGTACATCAACATGCCGCTTGATCCTTGTACCAATGGCTCAAAAATAAAACAGGCTAATTCTGATTTCAGCTTGGAGATATGAGATTTAAGATCATCTATATTTTCCTTATTTGGCGTATCAATAAACTCTACCTCAAACAGCAGGCTATCAAAAGCTTTGGTAAACGCGCTGCGGCCGCTTACGGCCATAGCGCCAAAGGTATCGCCGTGATAAGCATTATTAAAGGCCAGTATTTTTGTACGCTGATCGCCTTTGTTTAGCCAATATTGCAGGCACATTTTAATGGCCACTTCAATAGCTGTTGAGCCATTATCTGAGTAAAATGCTTTTTGCTGATTATCGGGCAAAATTGCCAGTAAGCGCTCGGCCAGTTCAACGGCGCCTTCATGGGTAAAGCCAGCAAAAATTACATGCTCCAGTTTTTGCAATTGCTCGGCAACTTTTTTAGCGATGTAAGGATGCGCGTGCCCATGGATATTTACCCACCATGATGATACGGCATCTATATATTGTTTCCCCGTTTCATCAAACAACAAAGCCCCTTCGCCCCTCACAATAGGAATGGGCGGCGCGGCAGTTTTCATTTGGGTGTATGGGTGCCATATTATTCTTAAATCCCGTTCCTGTAAAGTCATAATTGTTCTCTTAATAATTCTACCACACGTTTATCAGCCGGGAAGGTTACATGTTCGGGATACAGATCGTCAAGTTTCACCCACCTAAAGGCCTGCAATACGTCACCCTCTCCATCAAAATCATACTCCACCGTTTTTATGGTGAAGTTAATAGGGCTGATACTTTTAACTTTATAATAAACACTGATTATTTGTGAGTTATTAAATGCCGAGAGCACATAAAAATCGGTTGTATAAAAGTGATCGATGATCTCTACCTGCAAATCGCATTCTTCTACAAACTCACGCTTTAATCCGTCTACTAAACCTTCTCCCAACTCCAATCCTCCACCGGGAAATTTGATAAAGCGCATACCGTACTCCTGCTCATCACTCACCAGCACCTCATTATTATCATTAATGAGCAAACCATAAACACGTACATTAAAATAACCTGCCATTACTCAAAGTGTTTTTTATTGCGTACAACAAGATCCAGGGTCCATTCAATAGTTTCTGTTTGCGGCTCTGAGCGTATAGGGCAATTGGGCATGCTGCAATAGTGGCAACAATTTGGTACGCAAGGATCTGTATGGATAAACAGTTCGGTTTTAATACCAACCTCCTGGTTAATCATCTTATCAACCAGCGATACTTCGGTATGCACTGTATTTAAATCAAAATAATTTGGTAGCGTAAGGTGGCAATCTATATGTAATTCGTTACCGTATTTCTGGGCGCGCAGGTTATGTACATCTATCCAGGCATCCCGGCGTTGATGGCCTAAAACTTTAACCACATCCCTCACCACCTGAAAATCGGCCTCATCCATTAATCCCGCTACCGATTTACGGATCAGCTTATAGCTGCTATATATAATATATAAGCCAACTAAAATAGATAAGGCGCTATCCAGCCATAGGATGCTGGTAAAATGAATCAGCATTAAACCAACTACCAAACCACTGCTGGTTACCATATCTGCAAGCAAATGGCGGCCATCAGCATCCAAAGTAATGGAATGCAGCGCCTTGCCTTTATGAATCATATAATAACCCAAAGCGCCGTTTACAACGCCGGTAGCGCCGATGATAGCCGCACCGATGAGCAGATCATGAATAATATTGGGATAAAATACGCTGTAGGCTGATTTAATGATAATGATAACGCCAGCAATGCCTATAAGGGCCCCCTCAATAAAAACCGAAAAATATTCAACCTTACCGTGCCCGTAGGGGTGGTTTTCATCTCGCGGCAGCGAAGAAAGGTAAATACTAAAAAAAGCGAAGGAGCTGGCTATTACATTAACTATGCTTTCGGCGGCATCTGTTAGTACAAAATTGGAGGCGGTTAAAAAGTAGGCGGCAAACTTTGCCATCATCAACACAATACCCGTTATCAACGAAATTAATATGATCCTTTTCTGTTCCTTCAAAGCAAATTGAATAAGGCGACAAATTTATAAATAACAAGCGTAAGTAGCAGTAAAGTTATTTTCTATATTTGCCGCGATAACATAATTTATATGAGCGCATTAAGTAACCGGATAAATAATCTGTCCGAATCACAAACGATTAAAATGGCCAAGATGGGCCGTGAACTTGCCGCAAAAGGCGTGGATGTGATCAGTCTTAGCTTTGGCGAGCCTGATTTTCATACCCCTGAACACATAAAGGAAGCTGCAAAGCAGGCCATGGATAAAAACTTTACCTACTACACCCCGGTAGCAGGTTATCCCGAACTGCGTAAGGCTGTTGTTGCCAAGTTAAAGAACGAAAACAATCTTGATTACGATGTTAGCCAGATAGTAGTTTCCACAGGTGCCAAGCAGGCTATTGCCAACGCGGTATTATGTTTGGTAAATCCGGGCGAAGAAGTGATCATCCCTACTCCTTACTGGGTATCATACAGTGAAGTTGTTAAGCTTGCCGAAGGCGTAAGTGTTTTCATCAACACTACTGTTGAACAAAACTTTAAAATTACTCCTGAGCAATTAGAAGCAGCCATTACGCCGAAAACTAAATTATTTATGTTTTCATCGCCATGTAACCCTACTGGCAGTGTTTACAGCAAAGATGAGTTGGAAGGCCTGGCCAAAGTGTTTGAAAAACATCCTCATGTTTATATCATGAGCGATGAGATTTATGAGCATATCAACTATATTGATAAACACGAATCAATAGCTCAGTTTGATTATATAAAAGATCGCGTGGTTATCATCAACGGATGGTCAAAAGCATTTGCCATGACCGGCTGGAGAATTGGTTACACCGCAAGCAATAAAGAGATTGCTACCGCCTGCGATAAAATGCAGGGACAGATAACCTCCGGAACCTGCTCTATCACCCAACGTGCCGGTATTGCCGCTTATGAAGGTGGTTTGGAATCAGTACTTGAAATGCGTGCCGCCTTTAAAAAACGCCGCGACATTGTGTATAAACTATTGAGCGAAATTGATGGTATTAAATTAAACCTGCCCGATGGCGCGTTTTACTTTTTCCCAAATGTTACCTCGTTCTTCGGTAAAAGCTATAATGGCAAAACAATTAAGGATGCTGATGAACTGAGCATTTTCCTGTTAGAGGAAGCTCATGTAGCCACCGTTGGCGGCGATTCATTTGGCGATCCTACTTCTATCCGGATCTCTTATGCTGCCGCTGAGGATAAACTGATTGAAGCTGTAAGAAGGATTAAAGAAGCGCTTGGGAAACTTTCTTAGATGTGCAGATTTTAAATGTGCAGGTGTGCAGATGAAAAAATCGAACAGATAAAATCCTGTTAATCCTTTAATCTGTTTAATCCAGGTTCAGATAATAACAACAAAGCCCCTCATCATCATGACGAGGGGCTTTGTTATTATTAGTGTTTTGGAATATTATAAACCGAAACCGTAAGCTATACGTAAACCTACCAGGCCGTAGTTATTACCCTGGCCAGAGAAGTTTTCATAACGTGCACCTACATCCCATGATTTGGTTGCATAACCTAAACCAGGAGAAAGAATAAGTTTGGTGTCTTTAGTACCACCGGCTACTGTAGGATGTACCTCAAATCCAGCACCCGCTTCGCCTGAAATATAAAAACCATCAGAAACAAAGGCTTTAATACCAGCCTTAACCGGGATCATCCCAAGTGACCTGCCTTTAAAAGATACGGTTGATGTACCTGTGCTGGTTGTTACAGATTGAGAATAAGTTTTACCAAAGAAATTATAATAACCCGAAGTAAGTGTTAATGCAACATTTTTATTTACACCATATTGCAAACGAGCGGTACCACCAAGTTCAAAATTCGATCCGTCATGGGCATTACCTGTTGGTATACCTGTCTCTAAACCTACACCAAAACGAAGCGCGTTAGCTGGAGTAGTTTGTGCTTTAACATTTGTTCCGATAAATATAGCTGCTGCTGTAAAAGCACTTGCTAAAATTTTTGTCATTGTTTTCATAGTTGTAATTTTTAGATTAACTCTACAATTTTTCCATTGTATTGATACCACCTTTACAAATACTTTGCCATTATGACAATATTTAACGCTTGTGAGATTGGCATGACCATTTGAATACCCTGTTTTGCATCCGTTATTTAAAGCAGGTTTTCAGCTTAAATATTGATTATCAATATTGTTTTTTGTATTAAAAGGATATTTATATACTATTTATTGAAACAAATTTAACATCAAATTAATGTACAGAAAAACAGAATCTACACAGTACAGAGAGTGTACGCAATTGAAGATTATTGTAGGATTTTGGCTAAAAATTATAAAATAAGGGTATCGAGATATGGGCTTATGGTTTGCCAAAAACAAAAAAAGAGAGGCTTTACCTCTCTTTTTTTGTTTTTATAAATTGATATTATAAGTGCGAATCATGTTTTGGATCAGCTTTGTAGTTTTTTTCCATCTCGGCCAGTTTATCTTTACCATAAGCAAATTTGGTAATTACATAATATAAAACAGGCACTATAAATATGGCAAGGGAGGTAGCTCCAAGCATACCGCCAAACACTGTCCACCCAATGGTTTTCCTGGCTTCGGCACCCGCTCCTGATGCTATCATTAATGGCACTACTCCCAATATAAATGCCATCGAGGTCATAATGATGGGGCGCAAACGCAGTCTTACCGCTTCAAGAGTAGCTTTTTCAAGGTTCATACCCTTATCTACACGTTCTTTGGCAAACTCCACTATCAAAATAGCATTCTTTGCCGCCAAACCAATCAACGTTATCAAACCTATCTGCGCGTATACGTTGTTGGTTAAATCGGGCCAGAATGTTAAGAACAGGATAGCTCCAAATGCTCCTAAAGGCACGGCAAGCAGTACTGAAAACGGAACCGACCAGCTTTCATACAGTGCGGCCAGGAAAAGGAATACAAAGCCTATGGAAAGGGCAAAAATGTAAACCGTTTTTGAGCCGGATAATAATTCCTCACGGCTAAGGCCAGAAAACTCATAACCAAAACCCTGTGGTAATGATTTTGCCGCAACCTCTTTCAAAGCTGTAATGGCATCACCGCTACTATAACCGGGTCTTGTGCTTCCATTGATCTCCGCCGACCTGAACAGGTTATAGTGGGCTATCAACGGGGAGTTTTCAATAACTTTATATGAAGTTAAGGTACTTAGCGGCACCATGGTACCAAATTGATTGCGCACAAAGTACTGCCCAATATTGCCGATGTTACTCCGGTAAGCGGTATCAGCCTGCGCAAGCACCCTAAAGTTTCGCCCGTAGATGGTAAAATCATTTATATAGGTACTCCCCATATAAGTTTGCAGTGCGCTGTTAACATCAGCTATAGAAACGCCTAATTTTTTAGCCTTCTCTCTATCAATAGTTAACTGGTAAGCTGGTGTACTCGCGGTAAAAAAGGTGAATGCTCTGGCAATTTCGGGCCGTTTATTAATCTCGCCTACAAACGTTTTCAGTGTTTTTTCAAAAACCTTTATATCGCCTCCCGCTTGTTTTTCTTCTAATATAAACGAAAAACCACCGGTGCTGCCTAAACCAGGTATAGCAGGCGGTTGAATTACAATAACATTAGCCTCTTTAAACCGGGCCAGTTTTTTTGTAAGCTTGGCCACAAGAGCAGTTATTTGTTGCGATTTTTCTTTACGCTCATCCCAGGGTTTAAGCTGAACAAACATGGTAGCACTATTGGCCTTACTGGCAAAACTGATGGCGTTCAACCCGCCTAATGCCGCGTAATGTGCAATTTCTGGAACGCTATCCAGGGTTTTCATCATCTGGTGCAGCACATCAACCGTTCTTACCGTTGATGACGCTTCGGGCAGATCATAGGTGATATAAACACGGCCATCATCCTCCAGCGGAATAAACCCTGATGGTTTACCCCTGAATAAAAGGATAGTACCTATGATAATGACCACCAGTATAATAACGATGAACTTTGAATTTTTTATACCTAAATCAACTGTTTTACGGTACCTGCCGGTTAGGCGGGTAAACCACTCATTAAACACAAAGAAGAATTTGTTGAGTCCTTTTGATTTTTCATCAATTTTATGCGGGCGAAGCAGTAATGTACACAGTGCAGGCGTTAGTGAAAGCGCCACAAAAGCCGAGATCAATACAGATATAGCAATGGTGATAGCAAATTGCTGGTAAAGACGCCCAACTATACCGGGCACAAACCCTACCGGCACAAACACCGCGGCTAATATTAATGCAATGGCAATTACCGGCGCCGATATATCGCGCATGGCGTGTTCCGTGGCTTCACGCGGAGTCATGCCCTCCTCATCCATATAATGCTGTACAGCCTCAACAACCACAATGGCATCATCAACCACAATACCAATGGCCAGTACAAAACCAAATAGCGTAAGCGTATTAATAGTAAAATGGAGTGGGATAAAGAATATAAATGTACCGATAATAGAAACCGGAATGGCTAAAACCGGGATTAGTGTAGAACGCCAGTTTTGTAGAAACAAAAATACCACCACAATAACCAACCCTAATGCTATAACGAGTGTATCAACCACCTCGCTCACGGATACCTTTACAACTGTTACCGCTTCAAAAGGCACTACATAATCAATATCAGCCGGGAAGCTTTTCTTAAGTTCCTCCATAGTGGCATATACATTTTCGGCAGTTTCAAGCGAGTTACTGTTTGGCGCCTGGTATACCAATAAGTAAGAGGCCCTTTTTCCATCAACAAATGAATTACCAGAGTAATTGAATTTACCCAATTCAATACGTGCAACATCTTTTAAATGTACAATTGCACCTGTACTTGGCACCGTTTTCACTATCACATTGCCAAACTCTTCGGGTTTGCTTAAGCGGCCTTTTACCAGTACAGAATATTCAAAGGTTTGCGCTTTTTGCTGGGGTGTGGCGCCAACTGTACCAGGGGCTACCTGGGCGTTTTGCTCTGCCAATGCCGCGGTAACATCACCGGCGGTCATCCCCAACGATGCCAGCTTATCAGGGTTAAGCCATATACGCATACTAAAATCATCGGCTCGGGTAACTACGTCGCCCACCCCTTTGGTACGTAATATGGCATCCTTTATAAAAACGTTGGTATAGTTATCAGTAAAAGTAACATCGTGGCTGCCTTTAGGCGCGTACATGGCCACCAGCATTAATATACTGGGGTTACGTTTACGCACAATCATACCTAAACGCTGCACCTCCTGCGGTAAAGTTGGCAATGCAATACCCACACGGTTTTGCACATCAAGCGCTGCTATATTAATATCGGTACCTACATCAAAGTTCACAGTCATGCTCATTTGGCCGTTACTGCTACTATTACTTTGCAAATAGGTCATTCCCGGCACACCGTTTACCTGCACTTCTACGGGGGTTGCAACAGTTTGCTCCACCGTTAATGCATCGGCACCGGTATAGGTACCGGTAACAGATACTGTTGGCGGAGTAATATCAGGATATTGCCCAATAGGTAAGCTGGTCATTGACAGTATACCCACAATTACAATCACTATGGAGATCACTATTGCGGTAACCGGTCGTCGTATAAAAGTATCTGCGATCATTCTTTTTTAAATTAAGTTTTTCGGGAATTGCCCCCGCTACTCGCTTAAATTCTCTTTTTTTATAACAAACTTATTTTTTAGGTGCAGCGCCTTGCGGTGGCGCGCCAGAACCAAGAGTTATTTTACCCCCATCGCGCAAACGTTGAAAACCATCGGTCACCACCTTGTCGCCAGCGTTAATACCATTCATAACAACAATATCAGTATTAACACGTGGACCAAGCTTTACCTTTATCTGTTTGGCAATGGTATCACGCCTGTCTTTTATAGTTTTATCCTGGGCGGTATCTTTAACTGTAGTATCCTTGGTCACAAAAACAAAAAACTCTCCCATTTGCTCAGTTACCGCCTTGTTAGGTATTTGTACTCTGTTACCAGACTGTTCGTTGAGCACCTGTAAAACGCAGCTCATACCATCCTTCAATACATCACCCTCATTTGGGAATTGGATCCTTACTTTAACACTTCCGGTTCCGCTGCTTACCCCCCTATCGATAGCTAAAACTTTACCTGTTTTATTGTAAGTAGTACCATCCGGCAACCGCAATTTAAAAGTGGTATCGCTACTTGTTTTTTGCAGGCCGTAAAAACGGTTGATGTCCTGCTCATTAATTACTACATCTACACCAATAGGGTGCTCGGCAGATATGGTGTTCATCAAAGTAGTACCCACAGCAACCTGTGTTCCCAGCCTTACCTGCGAAATCCCTATCCGGCCCGTGAACGGAGCCCTGATGGTGGCATAAGAAAGATCGGTAGCAGCCGAAGCAAGCCCCGCTTTGGCTACCGCTACCTGGCTTTTGTTGGTTTCATAAACCGCCGTAGCCTGGTCAACCGTTTGACGGGCAATAGCATCGTTTTTTAACAGCATATTATACCTGTCGATATCTTTTTGCGCTTTTATCAAATTGGCCTGGGCACTTAATACACTGGCCTGGGCCTGTTGGTAAGCTGCATCATATTTACGTTTATCAATTTCATAAAGCACCTTACCCTTTTCAACAACATCACCTTCCTTAAAAAAGATACCCGTTACAAAACCAGGAACCTGGCTGCGCAGTTCAACTGTATTGATGGATACAACTGTTCCCTGGTAACTGTCATAATATACCGCCTGGGCGGTTTTGGCTTCGGCAATTGCAACCGGTGTTGGTGGCAGTATGGCGCCCTTTTTCCCAGGTTTACCACATGACATCCATGTTAATAATACCGCGGGGGCCAACCAATATATATATTTGTGTTTCATTATAGTGATTTGTTTGTTTGAGTTCTTATTAAAAAAAGCGTGATCGTATAGCTATTGTACAGTTAATGTTCCCAATGATTTCTGCAGATCAATTTTACTGGCCAGCAGCTGGAACAAGGCATTATAATAGTTCAGTTCGGCAGTGCGCAGGTCTGATTGTGCTACAATAACATCAAGGTAAGTTTTAACACCTTCGCGGTATTGCAGACTTACTATTTTATATACATCCTTTGCCAGATCAACATTTTCCCTTACCAGCCTGTAACTGGTATAATTGCTTTTATAACTGGCCAAAGCCTGCACATATTCTGTATTGATACTGTTCCTGGTGTTTACTATATCCAGATCGGTACGCTCAACCTGTAACCTTGCTTTGGCTAAATTCTGAAGGCGCTTGCCACCCTGAAAAATGGGCAAACTTAAAGTAAGGCCTGCGTAGCCTGTTGGATAGGCATTACTATAAAGATTGTTAAAATCATGATTAAAGTATGCGTAATTATAACTGCCTACTGCTGATATCGAAGGCAAAAATCCGTAGCGGTAATAATTAATATTTAAATTTTTAAGTGCTTTTGAACTTTGCAGCAACCGATATTCGATGCGGTTATTTACATCCAGCGTTTGATTGGTATCGATAGAAGCTTCCTGTTCATACCGCGTTGAATCATATGCCAGTGTTAGTGGCTTTTCTCCACCAATACCCATGATCTGTTTTAAATAGGCCGTTTTACTTTTTATAGATTCTTCGGTTGCCTTGCGTGTAGCTAATGAATTATTCAGGGCGATGGTGGCTTGCTTATAATCTGTTTTGTCAGATACCCCAGCCTGGTACCGGTTGGTGGCATCCTTTAAGCTGCGTTGTAACCGGGTGATATCCTCGTTGGTTATGTCAAGTTGTTTTTGCGATAACAAAACATCAAAAAAAGCTTTGCTCACATCTGATATAACCGATATCTGCGTGCTCAGTGTGTTCTCCCTATAATACTCGCGCGAGTATCTGGATGCTTTTGAAGCCAGGAATACATCATTATTATATAATACCTGCGATGCGGTAACACCCAGTGTTGAGAGGTTACGGATACTGCCACTGTTTGACGGAATGTTTGCACCAGATGCGCCTGCCTGCGGGTTACCCTTAAAATAGTAGTTATATATACCCGATGAGTTAAGCTGCGGAAGCCAACCTGATAGTCCTATCCTGATATCGCGCTCATTGATTTGCTCATCAATAGAAGCCTGCCGTACTGCTGGCTGATTGCGCAACGCGTAATCAACTGCCTGTTTAAGCGATACCGGCCCACCAATAGTATCAGCACCACCTTGCGCAAAAACCGGCAAATGTAAAATTAATGTTAAATTGATTACTGTTAAGAGGGATAGGTACTTTAGTTTTTTCATGCTGTAGAAAATAGATGTCAATGTAAACCGACATGAACTAAAAAACAAAATCGTTATAGTTTTATACAATTACACAGGGGACGTGCGAATATGTGATTAATATCAACAAAATATTGTGAACCACCAAAATATTACGTAAATTATATAAAAGCGTGGCAAAAACCTATGAATTTCTCGTTTTTACAAAAAAATGAAAATATTAGGTGCGAAATAAACAAAAAAATTAATTAATTTGCCATGTGATATGAGCACAGCTTTACCTGTTAGGTTAAACTAATGATAAGCTATTTTTAAAAAAATTACACTTACCGTATAAGTTATTTGCTTATTCATGGTATTTTTACGCAAAATTTAAGCAGAGTTAATACATGGTTAAAAAACTACATGGGAAGATCGCCGAGTTCCAGGTTGCAAATATGCTCCGGGAAAAGGGATTGTATCCTTATTTCAGGCCTATTGAGTCTGCTCAGGACACTGAAGTTTTAATAGATAACAAAAGAGTGTTAATGTTTGGTTCTAACTCCTACTTAGGCCTTACCAATCACCCTAAAATTAAGGAAGCTTCAAAAAAGGCAATTGATAAATACGGCACAGGATGTGCCGGATCGCGCTTTTTAAATGGTACGCTCGATATCCATATCGAGCTGGAGAACAGGCTTGCCAACTATGTTGGCAAAGAAGCCACCGTACTATTCAGCACTGGTTACCAGGTAAACCTGGGTGTACTATCATGCATTACCGGCCGTAATGATTATATCATTTTAGATGAGTATGATCATGCCTGTATCATTGATGGCAGCAGGCTTTCGTTTTCCAAAGTAATCAAATATGCTCACAACGATATGAATGATCTGCGACGCAAACTGGCCCTATTGCCAGAGGACGCTGTGAAAATCATTGCCGTTGATGGTATATTCAGCATGGAAGGTGATATTGTTAAACTACCGCAAATAGTTGCCCTTGCCGATCAGTTTGGTGCCAACATCATGATTGATGATGCACACAGCCTTGGTGTAATTGGTCACAAAGGTGCCGGTACAGCTTCGCACTTTAACCTTACAGATGATGTTGATCTTATTATGGGTACCTTTAGTAAATCACTGGCATCATTAGGTGGCTTTATTGCCAGCGATAAGGATACTATTGATTACATCAAGCACCGTGCAAGATCACTGATGTTTAGCGCAAGTATGCCGCCGGGATCTGTTGCCAGCGTTATTGCAGCATTGGATATTGTTGAAACGGAGCCGGAAAGAATCCAGAAACTTTGGGATAATACCAATTATGCCATGAAATTGTTACTGGATGAAGGTTTTGACCTTGGCCCTACTGAAAGCCCGATACTACCTATTTACGTACGTGATAACGAAAAAACTTTCCTTGTAACCAAGCAATTACAGGCCGATGGTGTTTTTGTTAACCCGGTAGTTTCACCTGCGGTTCCTTCAGATTCATCATTACTGCGTTTCTCATTAATGGCAACTCATACATTTGCACAAATTGATGAAGCCGTTGAAAAACTTGCAAAAGCATTTAAAGAAGTAGGCGTTACTTCTGTTAAAGAAAAAATATAATAATCTAATAAAATGTCCGTGTGTATATTTGGCTGCTGTTTAACAAAACAAGCCTATACACACGGACTTTTACGTTCATATAGCCCAAGGGCATTCAATTAGTATACACTACTACTCATGATAAAAATTGTAACGGTTAGTTCAAAAAGCGAATTGGCCTCCTTTATTGATTTTCCGCATGATTTGTATGAGGGCGACCCAAATTACGTTCCCGAGCTGTTCATAGCCCAGCGCGATTTGTTAACCAAACACCCTTTTCATAAGCACAATAAAGTACAGCCTCTTTTGGCGTACCGCGATGGTAAGATAGTTGGCAGGATAGCCGCCATCCTTAACAACGCGCACAACCAATACAATAAAAAGAACGATGGCTTTTTTGGTTTTTTTGATTGTGTAGATGATACTGAAGTTTCAAACCTGCTGTTTGATGTGGTTACGGGCTGGCTTAAAGATAAAGGTGTTACCGGCAAATTATTAGGCCCGGTAAACTTTAGCACCAATGAACCCTGTGGCTTACTGATACAAGGTTTTGATAGCCCTCCGTTTTTAATGCAAACCTACAACAAGCCCTATTATGCTAAGCTGATAGAAAGCTATGGTTTGGATAAAGATGTCGACCTGATTGCCTGGCATTGGGATGGGCAGGCTTATGACGATAAATCGGTAAGGTTGTTAAACTCCCTGGAGGAACGCTTAAAACGCAATAACATTATCATCCGCAAGGTTAGCCTTAAAAATTTTAAAGAAGAAACCATTAAACTGCGCGAAGTATACAACTCGGCCTGGGATCAAAATACAGGCTTTGTGCCATTAACAGATGATGAGTTTGATTACCTGGCCAAAGATCTTAAACTGATCCTCGACCCCGATTTCGCATTGGTTGCCGAGCAGGATGGCAAGATAGTTGCCTTTGGTTTAGCACTGCCAAACTATAACGAGATCTTTCAAAAAATAAAACGCGGCCGCTTATTGCCAACAGGTATTTTCAAATTACTATTTGGCAAAAAAAGCATCCAAAGCATTCGCATTTATGCCTTGGGTGTGGTAGATGGTTACCGTAAAATGGGTATCGAAGCTTGTTTATATGGCACCATTATTCGCGAGTACAAAGCTAAAGGCTTTAAGCATGCCGAAGCCGGATGGACTTTGGAACATAATGAAATGGTGAACCGCGCAATTGAAGCTATTAAAGGCGATCCGTACAAAAAATACAGGTTATATCAGAAAGCGATATGAGGGAACGGGTTTTAATAACCGGGGCAAGCGGGTTTGCAGGATTTCACATTATTGAGGAAGCGTTACAAAACAACCTTGAAGTGTATGCCGCGGTGCGCAAGAGCAGCAAGACAGATCATTTAAAACATTTCGACATCAAGTTTATAAATCTTGATTACAACGATCTTTCAGTTCTAAAACAACAATTAACCGATATAAAGCCCGATTATATAATTCATGCGGCGGGTGTTACGGCGGCCAAATCCGAGGCAGCGTACAACCACATTAATGCCACTCATACCTTCAACCTGGCATCGGCAGCCACACAGGCAGATATTAATCTAAAAAAATTCGTACTCATCAGCAGCCTTGCTGCACTTGGCCCGCTTAAAACATTGGTGGGTACCATTAGTGAAAACATAAAGCCCAATCCGGTAACCGCTTACGGCCGCAGCAAGCTATTAGCCGAAGAACAACTTAAAACCGTACAAAACTTAAGTTATACCATTTTACGCCCTACCGCCATTTATGGCCCGCGGGATACTGGCATATTCATATTTTTTAAGCAGCTTACCCGTGGCCTTGAACCTTACATGGGCAGTGCCGAGCAAAAGCTCACCTTTATATATGTTAAAGATGTTGCAAAAGCAGCCATAAAATCATTGTATGACTGGAATGTTACAGCATATAATTTAAGCGATGGCAATTTTTACAGCAAATATGAGTTAGCTAATTTAGCAAAGGAAGCGCTGAGCTTAAAAACCTTCAAATTTCATTTGCCTGTAATATTTATAAAAATAATAGCGTTGGTATCAGAAAAAGTAAGTTATTTGACCAATAAAGCTGCTATCTTAAATTCAGAAAAGCTAAACGAGCTTATGGCCGTAAACTGGTCTGTTGATATTGAAAAGGCAAAATCAGAACTTGGGTTCTATCCTGCCTATAACTTAAAGAAGGGCTTAACTGAAACGCTGAAATGGTATAGAGCCAATGACTGGCTGTAGCACCGTAATTAAATAATCATTACAAAAAAGAATATTTTAAATTGACAAAAACAGAAACTAAAATCATTTACTTAAACGTTTAAGTAACTTTAAAATCAAGCACTTAGCATAAACTAACACAGTTTGTATTTCATATTAAAACGAGCAAGAAAAACCGGTAAAGCCCAGTAGCGGCTTGGCCACCAAACAACAATTAAAACAATAAATAATTACAATGAAAATCAAAATTTCTCCTGCCGAAGGCAAGCTGGGTATACTTATCCCTGGTTTAGGCGCAGTAGCCACCACATTGATTGCCGGCGTTGAAGCTGTAAAAAAAGGCATCTCGCAGCCAATTGGTTCCCTTACACAAATGGGGCACATCCGTTTAGGCAAAAGAACCGAAAACCGCAACCCTAAAATTAATGAGTTTGTTCCGCTTGCGCAATTAAACGATGTTGTTTTTGGCGGATGGGATGTTTATGAGGATAACGTTTTTGAAGCTGCATCAAACGCTAAAGTGCTTGATGCCTCTTTATTAAACGCCGTAAAAACTGAATTGGAAGCCATTGTGCCTATGAAGGCGGCATTTGACCATAACTACGCCAAAAACCTTATCGGCACCCATGTTAAAACCGGTACTCGTTATGAGCTTGCCCAACAGGTAATGGAGGACATTAAAAACTTCAAAGAAAAAAACGGACTTGACAGGGTTGTATTGATCTGGTGTGGATCAACAGAAATTTATTACGAAGCATCGGCTATCCACCAGTCACTTGCAGCTTTTGAACAAGCTTTAAAGGATGATGATAAACTGATAGCACCAAGTATGATATATGCTTATGCTGCTTTAAAATTAGGTGTACCTTTTTCAAACGGCGCCCCTAACTTAACAGTTGATATCCCGGCTTTAATTGAGCTATCTAAACTAACCAAAACCCCTATCGCCGGTAAAGATTTTAAAACCGGTCAAACTTTAATGAAAACAGTTTTAGCTCCCGGCTTAGCTGCACGTTCATTGGGTGTACGCGGATGGTTCTCTACCAACATCCTGGGTAACCGCGATGGCCTGGTATTGGATGATCCGGATAACTTTAAAACCAAAGAAGTATCAAAATTAGGTGTACTGGAAGATATTTTTAAACCAGAAGATAACCCGGAACTTTATGGTAACATTTACCACAAAATCCGTATCGACTACTACCCTCCGCATGGCGATAACAAAGAAAGCTGGGATAACATTGACATTTTTGGCTGGTTAGGTTACAAAATGCAAATCAAGATTAACTTTCTTTGCCGCGATTCAATCCTGGCCGCTCCTATAGCGCTTGACCTTGCTTTATTTAGCGACCTGGCAAAAAGAGCCGGACTGAGTGGCATACAGGAGTGGTTATCCTTCTACCTGAAATCGCCGCAAACTGCACCGGGCTTACATGCTGAAAATGATATATTTAAACAGCTGATTAAGTTAGAAAACACCCTTCGCTATTTAATGGGCGAGGATTTGATAACCCATCTTGGTTTAGATTACTATGATGATATGTTTGCCGAAGAGGCATAATAAAATACCATAAAACAAAAACAGCCGCATTGGGATTTATCACCTGGTGCGGCTGTTTTATTTAAACATACTTTTTAGTTAACAATATCCTTTAAGTTAAGCTGTTAATAATTGTTAAATTACAGCTGTCTATAGCTGTAAAACATATCATTTTACTTAAAATTGCACCCGAACTTAATAATCACATCTAAAAATCAACATTTTACGTAATTTGCATATATTACCTTCAACAAAAGTTATAATATAAATTAATTAGTATCGTTTGCGCATTAGTATAATTTAAAGGTAATTTATTTGAAGGTAAATGGCATTGCAACTGATGTAGGCAATATTTGACTTTTTGACCACATTAGTCTGTAGGGATTTTTTTTACCTTTGAAACGCGGTTACAGGCCATGTTTAAAGGTTGTAAAGGGTGCAGGAAACGTGCTAAAAAGCAGGTGAATCACCAGACAGATCGACTGGATAGAAAAGTGCTAAGCGATTGATCGATCTATAATTTTGGACTGATAATTTACAATATCAGCAATCAAAAGGGGTTTCAGTGTTCAGGTTGCTGGTTACTATTTATCAATCAAAAAAAGTTTGTATCTGCATAATTGCATAAAGTACATGGAGTTTAAAAAATTTTACAAAAGTTTATTCTTTTCAATATTTCTTTTATCTGCTACATCATTATTTGCCCAAACTACTATAATAACGGGAACGGTAACTGATGCAAGCAATAAACAAACCCTCCCATACGTAGTGGTTGGTTTTACCGGCACCACTACAGGTGTTACCACTGATAATAACGGTAAGTACCGCCTTTCAACAAACCAGCTTTCATACAAACAAATAAAAATATCGTTTTTAGGTTATAAAGATGCTTTTTTAGCAGTTGTACCCGGTAAAGAGCAAGTTATTAATGTAAAGCTATTCCCCTCGGCTCAGCAACTGAACGAGGTTAATATTAAAGCCGGCAAAAAGCCAAAATATCGTAACAAGGATAACCCCGCGGTTGAATTGATTCGTAAGGTTATAGAAAATAAAGAGAAAAACCGCCCCGAACACTACGACTATGTAGAGTATAGGGAATATGATAAAATGATGTTTGGGGCTGCCAATGTTTCGGCACAGTTTTCTGACCGTAAGTTTTTCAGAAAGTATAAATTCATTTTAGATAACCGGGACAGCACCTCTGTGCCCGGTAAATCGATACTCCCTATTTTCCTGAACGAGAAAATTTTGCAAAACTATTACCGCAAAAATCCCGAGAAAAACCGCGAGATAATTTTGGGCGAAAAAAATGTAAACTTTGGCCCGGCGGTTGATAACGCTGGTTTAGCGCAATATTTTAAACACCTTTACGGTAAGGTTGATATTTACGACAACAACGTTTTCCTGATTACAAGTCAATTTTTAAGCCCGATATCAAACAACTCCCCTAATTATTATAAGTTTTTTATCACTGATACAATTACTGATAGTAAAAACCAAAAACTGGTTCAATTAAGTTTTACGCCCCGCAATAGCAATGATGTATTATTTGAGGGAAGCATTTATATAACCCTTGATGGTAATTATGCAGTTCAAAAAGCTACTTTATTGGTAAATAAGCACATCAATATCAACTTCATCAGATCGATCCAGGTCGACCTTGATTTTGAACAAAACCCTGATGGCCGTTACCACCTAAGCAAGAGCAATACCACTGCCGATTTTGGCGCATCAAAAAAAGATGCTAAAAGCAGTTTATTTGGCATGCGTACCATAACCTTCGGTAATTACATAGTAAACAAGCCTCGCCCGGATACAGCATATACCAAGCAGTCAGAAGAAGCATCAGATGAAGCACGCAACCGGAGTGAAGCTTTCTGGGCACAAAATCGCCTGGATACTTTAACAACTGCCGAATCAAAGGTTTACAAAAACATCGACAGCTTAAAAAACATGCCATCCTTTAAGCGTACCGTTGATATTGCCACCCTGCTGCTTGCAGGCTACAAGGGCTTTGGTAAGTTTGAAATTGGCCCCGCAAATACTTTTTACAGCTTTAACCCTGTAGAGGGATTAAAATTGAGATTTGGTGGCCGTACAACGCCGGAATTGAGCAAACGTTATTACTTTGAAACGTATGCCGCTTACGGTTTTAAAGATCAACGCTGGAAATATTTCCTGAGCGGTACGTACTCTTTAAACAATAAATCAATTTACAAATTCCCTCAAAATTATATCAGGGCAAGCTTTCAGCGGGATACCAAAATTCCGGGGTTAAACCTGCAATTTGTTCAGGAAGACAATTTATTGCTATCATTTAAACGTGGTGTAAATGATAAATATCTGTACAATGATAACTACAAGATAGATTATGTACATGAGTTTGAAAGTCACTTTTCATATAGTGCCGGTTTCAACAGATGGACACAGGAACCTGCAGGCTCACTCTATTTTAACAATATTTTAAACGGACAGCCAAATTCGGTTCATGACCTTACCACCACGCAGTTTACTGCCGGGTTACGTTATGCACCGCATGAAGAATTTTACCAGGGAAAAATTTACCGTATCCCCATCCCAAATAAATACCCAACTTTTCAATTACAATATACTGCAGCTGTAAAGAGCTTGTTAGGCGGCGAGTACGGTTATCAAAAACTAGATGCACGTATTGATAAGCGTGTTTATGAATCACAGCTGGGCTATGCCGATGTTAATTTAAGCGGCGGTAAAACGTTTGGTTCGGTACCGTATCCATTATTAACTATTCACCAGGCCAACCAAACATATGCGTATGATATTGATTCATACAACTTAATGAACTTTTTGGAGTTTGCGAGTGATAAATACGCGAGCTTCAGGATAGATCAGCACTTTATGGGTTTCTTTTTTAATAAAGTCCCTTTGTTGAAAAAATTAAAGTGGCGCGAAGTATTTTCGGCAAAAGTTTTGTACGGTGGTTTAAGTGATCAAAACAATCCAAACCTACATCCGTCATTATATCAGTTTCCAATTGATGGCAATGGCGTTCCTATTACTTATACGCTTGGTAAAACACCTTACGTGGAAGGTAGCGTTGGTGTTGAAAATATATTTAAATTTATACGAATTGATTTTGTTAAGAGGTTAAATTATTTAGATCATCCGGATATTTCCTCATGGGGCTTCCGTGTAAGGATTAAATTTGATTTTTAATTTTGTAACATAAAACTATTACAAAGATGGAACAGAAAATATCGCTCAGAACAAACCTGCAATTAGGTATTTACAGGGTTATTGATCCCGTTGTAAAAATTCTGATCAAGGTTGGTTTAACACCAAACGCAGTTACATCAATTGGCTTTGTGTTAAACGTAGGCGTAGCCGCAATATTTATTTTAGGTGCCGAAGAAGGTAACCGTGGCGATTTGCGCTACGTGGGCTGGGCAGGTGGCTTAATACTGTTTGCAGGCTTATTTGATATGCTCGACGGGCAGGTAGCGCGTTTGGGTAATATGAAATCAACCTTTGGTGCCTTGTATGATTCTGTTCTTGATCGTTACAGTGAGCTCATCATGTTCCTGGGTATTTGTTATTATTTAGTTGCCCATCACTATTTTTTAAGTTCGATAGCGGCCTTTATTGCCTTAATAGGTTCCATGATGGTAAGCTACGTGAGGGCACGTGCCGAAGGTTTAGGCGTTGAGGTTAAAGGAGGTTTAATGCAAAGGCCAGAGCGTGTAGTCACCATTGGCCTATGTGCTGCGTTAAGCGGAATTGTAGCACAGTATATTGGCGGTAATTATAAGTTATTTGTTCCGGGCATCAAATTCCATGTATTTGAAACCATTTCGATATTTACCATTCCAATTGTTATACTGGCTGTATTAACCAACATTACCGCTTTTAACAGGCTTAGGGAAGCCAAAAGGGCTTTAATAAAACAAGAGGAAGAAGATAGGTTATAAGCTTTTAATAGGGCATAAGTTTAATAGTATCCATAAAGGTTCATCCGAAATTGCGATTTTGGAGCACACTCAAGACTTAGCACTTCAGGCTTCAGAGCTGAGCAAAATATCATATCTTCGCGACAATTAAATAATGGCGTTTACTTTAGGTAAATGTTTATTAAAATTTAACCGGATAAATGATTAGTTCCGGCTAATACATTCAACTAAAAAATAAAATAACAGGCAGACAAATCATTAAACATTTTAAACCTGATATGCTATGAAAAAGAATTATGTATCAAACTCACAAGAGTCTGTGAGGATGTTTAAAAGCGACTTTTTAGAGGGTTTATCAAAGGTGCATTATACTGTACCCCTGTATATTTTTGTGCCCGTTATTATATACTCAACATACCTTTCTTTTGACAAGGGTATTGATGTATTAACATACGTTGCACTATTTATTTTAGGTTTATTTGTGTGGACCATTACGGAGTACATTATGCACCGTTTTGTATTCCATCTTAAACCAAACGAAAACTGGGATTGGGCAAAAAGACTGCATTTTATCATGCACGGTGTGCATCATGATTACCCCAGCGATGCCAAACGCCTGGTATTGCCCCCATCGCTAAGTATCCCTTTAGCTACAGGTTTTTACTTTTTATTTAAGGCGATATTGCCTGTAAACCATGTTTTCGGCTTTTTCCCTGGTTTTATATTAGGCTACCTGTTTTATGATATATCGCACTACGCTATGCATCACTTTAACTTTAAAAGCGGCTTATTTAAAAAAATTAAACAGCACCACATGTTACATCATTACCAGGATCCCGATAGGGGTTACGGTGTAAGCTCACCACTGTGGGATAAAATATTCCGTTCAGGATTCTTAAAAAAATAAGGTGAATAACACGGCACACACTGGTGTAACAATCAATACCAAAACTGTACTTGTTGTTTCGCTGATTTCATTAGGTTATTTAATACTCTCCTACTTTTTAATAGGCTATAAAACCGATGAATTGGTATTGGTTTTAATATTTAATTCCCTTTTTTACGCTTCGGCAGTTACCCGCAAGTTTATCCTTGGCTTTAGTATATTCATTGTATACTGGATCATATTTGATTATATGAAAGCCTTTCCAAACTACAAGTTTAACGCTGTACACATTGCCGATATTTACAATTTCGAGAAGCATTTATTTGGCATTCAATACAAAGGCAACCTGTTAACACCTAACGAATACTGGCGGGTAAATGGCAATACATTTATTGATGTGGCTGCAGGCATATTTTATTTATGCTGGATTCCGGTACCGCTTGCTTTTGCAGCCTTCCTGTTTTTTAAAAACAAAAGGCAGTTTCTTAAATTCTCGCTTACGTTTGTACTGGTAAATTTATTGGGCTTTGTTATATATTATACTTTCCCGGCTGCTCCGCCATGGTATGTGCAATATCACGGTTTGCTTTTTCATCCACTAACACAAGGCAATACTGCCGGCCTGGCAAAGTTTGATGCTTATTTTAACGCGGGTATATTTAAATCTATCTACGCTAAAGGCTCAAATGTTTTTGCGGCAATGCCATCCTTACATTCATCATACCCGGTAATTGTTTTATATTATGGCATTAAAAACCGCCTGGGCATTGTCAATGTTTTCTTTGCAATTGTAATGCTTGGTATTTGGTTTACCGCGGTATATGCAAGTCATCATTATGTGCTTGATGTATTAGCGGGTATCATCTGCGCCAGCGTCGGTATTACGCTGTTCAATTTCATACTTTCAAGGTTTAAGCCACTACAGCATTTCATAAGCCGGTACGAGCAGGTGATTGTTTAGTACTGCTATTGAGTAATAACTGTACTGTTTACTATACTACTTGTAACGCGCAATTGAAGCAGAGTAATTGCACTTTATAATCCTGGCCCTGCATTTACTTTCTAAAAACCGCCGTTTCCACCCCGTATTCGTCATTTCTATCCACCGTGTATTATTTAGTACAAAGTATTTGATAAAACAGGCACACTATTTGACTATTCAATATTCAAAATATATTGGTATTCGATAGCCCCTATATGAAAAAACTTTTTACCTGTCTCATATTCATCCTTTTAGCCGGATCAAAATCATCTGCATCTGCGAGTGACCTTGATAGTTTGAAACAAAAACTACAACTCACCAGCGATTCGTTAAAAGGACCTATATACACCCAGATAGCTGCCCAATATTTAAATTATGATACTGTTTTAAACAGGCACGTAAGGTATTATTACCAGGGCGAAGCTTTAAACTATACCATGCTGGCGCTGCATAGCTATTCACGCTTTAATGATACATTAGGCTTACGTACATGTTATAATAACCTGTCGAAAATTTACCGTTCGCAACGCAAATACAGCCAGGCTAAATGGTTTATTTTGCAATCAAATACCATATCGCGATTAAAGAACGATGTACCTAATATAATTGCCTCGTTAATTGAACTATCGGCTATAAAAACCGACATTAAGGACTATACTCTGGCCATGCGCGATTTGAATGAAGCCCTTAAACTTGCAGTTAAAAATATTGATCCCAAAAATGAATCGACCGTACAGGTAGGTTATGCGGCTTTGTACCGGCATATGAAAGATTATGAAAAAGCCACTATCGCGATAAAAAGGCATGAGTTTTTGGATGATAGCATCTTACACAAGGCCGAGGAAGACCGTCTTGCACTTATAAATAAAAAGGACTCGGTACAGATAAAAAAACAAGATTCAATTATCGTCAAAAAAAAAGTATATACCTCGACTTACAGAAGAGGGCCCAAACTCAGCTCGGCAAGGCATACAGTCTCGTTATAACGCTCATTACCGCCCTTGCCCTAATGGCCATAGCTGTTATGGTTTATTACTGGCGACGTAAAAAACGCAGTCACTGGCGCCTCCGGCTAAGGAAACGCAAACAATAAGTGCAACCCGCCATACTATTGAAAATTAAACCTCGTTTCATTTAATTTGTCATACACCATATGAGGAATTTAATTGCAAAAGTAATTTGCATACTTACTATTTCATTAACGTTTGGAACCGCCTACGGGCAAAGCGAGCCGTTTAAAAGTGAATTTTTAGCCCGTATAAATGCAGCCCGCAGTAAAGGCTGTAATTGCGGCAATACTTACTTTCCGCCGGCCCCTCCCCTCACCTGGAACAATAAACTATTTGATGCCGCTACAGGCCATGCAAAAGATATGGCAAGAAGCAATTATTTTAGTCACACCAGCAAAGATGGCCGAAGCATGGAGGATAGAGTGGTTTCTGCAGGATATAAATTTAAAGGCTTTAAAAGCTTCGCCATAGGCGAAAATATTGCCCAGGGACAGCAAAGTATAGCCGAAGTAATGGATGGATGGCTTAAAAGCGAAGGTCATTGCAAAAACCTCATGAACCGTGACTTTAAGGAGGTTGGTATAGCCGAATATAAAACCTATTGGGTACAGGATTTTGGCGGCCGAACCTCATTCACTGCCGAACAACAAAAGCTCATCAAATCTGGCAGATATAAGTTGATACAGAACTGATGAGTTGATGTGCAGATATGCAGATTTCAGATGTGCAGATTATTTGTCTGAACCGCGATTAAACAGATTCTTCAGATTTCCCTGATTCTTTTGTTAAACCCAATTCAGAAAAATACAAGTTTAAAAATCCGATAATTCAAAAAATCTGTTTAATCCCGGTTCAGATACACTATTCAATATCCCCCGTTTTAATCCTCCGTTCCATTACTTCGCGCCAGGTAGTTAAAATAAATCCTTGTTGTTTTAAAAATGCTTTTAAACGTGGATCGGTCATGGCCAGCAGGTCGCCTTTGCGTTTTTTGCCTGTGTCAGATATATAGTTAAAATTCGGTGTTGGATTGGTGCAATGCATAATCACCATAGTTAATCCCGGCGATAAACGCCCGATGCTTTCAATATAATGATCAGTGTACCATTTTTGAATTTCCTTATCTGTCATTTTATCAATATTGGGCATTTGCCAATCATAGCTTGAATTATGCAGATCATCCAAAACAGGCAAACCACCCTTCCAGATCAAGGCGCCAACGTTTTTAGCTTGCGCTAAGGCAGCAGGCTCGGCAATACCCATCCCTTCAGTGTATTTGCCTTGCTTTTTCAAATCGGCGATGGTAGCGGCTTTTGCTTCTGCGCGATAAAACAGGTCATCTCCACCGGGAAACATAACCGGGATCTGCTTTTCGATACCCAGTTTAATATACTTTTCCATGTAAGATGGCTTGGCGAAGAGTGTCCCCATGTGTGAGTCGAGGTGCGTAGGCACAAAGCCCATACTCAAAGCTCTATCCAGCTGCGCCCTTATCTCTTTATCAACCTCATCTGCCGATGCCTTGAAATACACCTCCACAACAGATGGCCATAAACAACCTTGCTTATCAGTAAGGCCGGGTACCGCGGCTTTACCGGCCAATGGCCCCCAGCGATAGTTATCCCACTCAGATGTTAGAGTTAAATGTAAGCCGGCGTCTGTACCGGGATGTTTATCCAGGTATTTTTTAAAATCGGGTACCCAGGCGCAAGGCATCATCACACTGGTTGATGTTGCTACGCCCTTATCAATCGCTGTCTCTACCCCATCGTTTGATTCGTGCGACATGCCAGCATCATCTACATGCAAAATAATTACGCGTGCTCCTTTGGGCCAACCAAGTTTTTCGGCATAGGTTTTAGTTTGCTGAGCATAACTTGCTAAACATGCAGCCATGGCTACAACAAACAGAATGAGTTTCTTCATTGTGATATAGGGCTTATAATTGGTTAATAAATATAGGGATATTGATTATTGATAACAACCACCGCGATATCTAAAAATGAATCTGCAATTACACTTAATTTACTATTTTTGAAATAATGCTTCCTCCCACTAACCACACCCTCGAAAAACTGGAGATGCTGCTTAAAGCAGCAGGTTACCGGGTGCGGTATGAAAAAGGGAACTTTAAAACAGGCGCCTGCCTGTTACTCAATAGCCGTATGGTAATAGTTAACCGTTTCTCGAACCTGGAAAGCAAAATATTAGCTCTTGTTGAACTTTTGCGCGAGCTGGAAGTAGATTTTAAACTGCTTGACGAAAAACAGATTGCATTTTTGCAAGATATTAAACAAACAAAACTGCAACTGTGACCATAACATTTTTAGGAACCGGAACTTCACAGGGCGTACCTGTTATTGCCTGCGAATGCGAGGTTTGTACCTCTGCAAACCCTTACGATAATCGCCTGCGCACATCTGTTTTAATTGAAGCCGAACGTAAAACCATCGTTATTGATTCCGGACCGGATTTTAGGTACCAAATGCTGCGCGCCGGTGTAAAGCACCTGGATGCTATTGTATTTACGCATGAGCATAAAGACCATATTGCCGGGATGGATGATATCCGTGCCTTCAATTACCGCCAAAATACACCGATTGATGTTTATGCCGACTTCCGTGTGCAGAGAGCTCTTATCCGCGAATTTCCTTATATTTTTGATGGCAATGGTTATCCCGGAGTGCCGCAGGTAACCGTACATCCTATAGGTTTAAATCCATTTTCTATCGGCAGCGTAACATTTACGCCTGTTGAGGTATTGCACTACCTGCTCCCTGTTATGGGCTTCAGGGTAAATGATTTTACCTATATTACTGATGCCAAAACTATATCAGAAGCAGAAAAACAAAAAATAAGAGGAAGTAAAATATTGGTAATAAACGCACTGCAAAAACAAACCCATATCTCGCATTTTACACTTGCCGAAGCTGTTGCCTTTGCACAGGAAATAGGCGCCGAACAAACTTACCTCACACATATTAGTCACCGCCTGGGTAAGCATGAGGATATTACAAAAGAGCTGCCTCCAAACATCCATTTGGCCTATGATGGCTTAAAGCTGACAATTTAATTCTTTAGCTTTTTTAGCATTATAAGGCTATATAACTTATCCTTTCTATAGCCCCCTTGTATTGGTTTAAATGGCCGGTATCATGAGCATCAACCCTCCCCTTTATAGTGACATGCTTGTCATTTATCTGGATAAATTGACCGTCATTATATTGAAACAGGCCTATTCGTGTACCCTCTAAATAAAGCGGGCAATCAGGGTTAAAATCTATCCAGATGGCTTGCGTAATTGAATGATCTGCAAAAAGGCTATCATTAAATAAGGCCGACTGCTCTGGTGCCTCAACATATTTGCCGGTGACCTCCACGTATTGCTTATCGTATTTTTTAAGGTGATTTACCAGCTCTGTAAAAGCAACGCGCTTGTAAACCGGTGAATAATCATCATTACAATCGCTTTTAAAAATCTTTTTACCGGGGTTGCAGCCAAATAACAATGCCATTAAAACAGCGGGGAGCAACATTTTGATCGAACATCTGGGCATCATCATCAATAAAAAAACAAAGTACATTCCTGAGCATGAATATACCCAAAACTAATATGCTTAAGTATTTGTAATGCAATTTATACAAAGCCACCTGCTTTAAATTCATATGATACACCTTTACTTATTCAACTCCCTTAGCACATTCCTGATATACGCGCCGGCAGATGTTAAATTAGCATCGGTCCAGCCGCCATATATGGGAGCATCTTTTTGTAAAATAGCGGTGGTTTCGTGTTTATCTGTAATGTTCCAATTGGCCCAACTGAGCTGGTTATCTTCTATCCATTTTAGCCAGGTTTGAGTTTTTTGCATATTAAATTCACCGTCGCCATTAGCCTCGCCAACACCCCATTCGGTGATGATGAGCGGTAACCCCAGCTTTATAGCTTTATCTGCCTTCGCACGCAATGTTTCCTGGTGATAGTTGTCGCTGGCATAAAAATGAAAGGAGTAAGCAATATTACTAAAACCGGTGATCGGATCGGCAGCGGCTATATCCACATCCTGATCCCAATTGGGGCTGCCCACCACAATTACATTATCTTTATCGTATTTACGAATAATGGGAATTACCTGCACGGCATAATCTTTAACAGTTTTCCAATCGGTTTTTGCCGGCTCGTTCCATATCTCATAAATTACATTGGGTACACCGGCATACTTTTTTGCCATTTGCTTAAAAAACTCTTTTGAATCTCTTAAATGCAGGTTGCCATGATGGTCGTGCCAGTCTATCAGCACATAAATACCCTCCCTTATAGCCTGGTCTACAGCATCTGTCACCAATTTTTGCTGCTCATCGGGCTGCTGCAAGTAACCGCCATCGGGCTCAACCCCCATTGCCACCCGGAGTATAGAGATCTTGAAATCACCGGCAAGCCAGCTAACTACCCCCGGATTATAATATTTACGCCCCTGCCACAAACTCCATGAAAGACTAATACCCCGCAGCTGTGGCGCTATCCCCTGTTGGTTTACCAATTTACCATCCTGCACCTTTAACGCGCCATTACGGGCTACAGGGCTTAAGTTTTGAGCAAATGTTGCCGTAGTAATGGCCAAAACCAATGGAATAATTAAAAGAAACCTCATCATTTTATATTTAGATGAGACAATGTAAATATTGAAAATTTATAAATGCCGATTTGTAATAATCGCATTATAATATGTTAAAATCCGACTCAATCAGCAGTTAATACCGCCATTATATGTTGTAACATTTTCAGGCTTATAGTTTTTAATTAGCTAAATATTTTGTTATTTGTAGAAGCTTTTTCAAAACCCGGTTATGCACAGAAGAAATTTCATTAAAACAGGCTCATTAGCAGGTTTAACCATATCAACTTTGGTTGCTGCATCATGCAGCCAGCCATCTACCGATAATAAAAAAACGGATACTACGGCAACCGACAGTAAAGATGACCTGTTTGAACTTTCGGAGGCTACGATAACGGATCTGCAGGAAAAAATGAAATCCAAACAATACACTTCGCGCCTGTTAACCGAGCTTTACCTGAAACGTATTGATGAAATTGATAAGAATGGCCCCAAACTTAACTCGGTTATCGAGATTAATAAGGATGCCCTCAGCATGGCCGATGCCATGGATAAAGAGCGCTCACAAGGCAAAGTACGCGGCCCGATGCACGGCATACCGGTACTGATAAAAGACAACATCAACACCGGCGATAATATGCATACTACCGCTGGTTCATTAGCACTGGGCGATAATTTTGCCAAACAGGATGCCTTTATAGTACATAAACTGCGCGAAGCCGGTGCCGTGTTATTGGGAAAAACCAATTTGAGCGAATGGGCCAACTTCCGGTCCACCCACTCTACCAGTGCATGGAGCAGTCGGGGAGGGCAAACCAAATGCCCATATATTCTTGATCGTAACCCCAGTGGCTCAAGTGCCGGATCAGGATCGGCGGTTGCAGCCAATTTGTGCACTATAGCCATCGGTACGGAAACAGATGGATCAATAGTATCGCCATCATCTGTGAACGGATTGGTGGGCATTAAACCTACTGTAGGCTTATGGAGCCGGACGGGGATTATCCCCATCTCCAAAACCCAGGACACCGCCGGACCAATGGCCCGCACCGTTAAAGATGCCGCCATATTCCTGGGAGCATTAGCGGGTATAGATGCACAGGATAGCTTTACCATTGGCAACAAGGGAAAAGCTGAAACAGACTACACTAAATTTTTGGATGCCGACGGCCTGCAGGGTAAACGCCTCGGGGTTGAAAAATCGGCATTGGAAGGCAACGCCGGCATGGTAGCTTTACTTAAAGATGCCATTAAAACCCTGGAAAGCAAAGGCGCTACGGTGGTTGAAATAGAGCTGAACAAAGAGTTGAAAGAAATTGGCAAAAATGAGTTTAACGTGTTGTTACATGAATTTAAAGATGGCCTTAACCAATATTTAAGTACAGCCAACGGGAAAGTTAAAACCCTTGCAGATGTAATTGCCTTTAACAAGCAGAACGAGGCCAAAGCCATGCCCTTTTTTAAGCAGGAAACGCTGGAACTTGCACAAGCCAAAGGTGGTTTGAACAGTAAAGAATATCTGGACGCTGTAAAACAAACCAACACTGGTACCCGCAAGGCTATCGATAAAATTCTCACTGATAATAAACTGGATGCCATTATTGGCCCAACCAATGGCCCCGCTGTTTGCATCGATCTGGTGAATGGGGATTATGATAATGGCTTCTCCTTTTCTGGCCCGGCGGCTATGGCGGGCTATCCCCATATCACTGTGCCTATGGGTTTGGTGCAAGGCTTGCCCATTGGTCTGTCATTCTTTAGCACTGCTTACAAAGAGGGGGATATTATTAAATTGGGATACGCTTATGAACAGGCCAGCAAAAAAAGGGTTAAGCCTTTGTTTAAGGTTGATTTATTAGGATAATTTTGAATGAATCAGAATTTTAAAAATTGTCTGTCTTTTTTGCAACTTAGCGCAACATAATTAAACCAACAAACCATGGAATTTGGCCGTGTATCCCCCGAAGAATTAGCTGTAACAGATTTTACATTGCCGCCTGATGCTGAATTAACGCTTAGCACACTTAAAGCTTCCAAAAGCAATGAACCTTTAAAGGTGCATGTGGGTTGTGCCAAGTGGGGCCGTAAAGAATGGGTTGGGCAGATCTATCCACCTAAAACCAAAGAGGCTAATTTTTTGGATGAATATGTAAAGCATTTTGATTGTATTGAACTGAACGCCACATTTTATAATGTTTACGGGGCGGATACTATTGGTAAATGGAAAGCCAAAGCCGATAGCAACCCCGATTTTAAGTTTTGCCCCAAGTTTTCGCAAAGCATCAGCCACATTAAAAGGCTAAAAAATGCGGATGAAATCACCACAAGCTATTATGAAGGCATTATGGCATTTGGCGAAAAACTGGGACCTTTGTTTTTGCAGCTGAGCGATAATTATACGCCTAAAAGCTTCCCGGAATTGAAAGCCTACCTGGAAACTTTACCCAAAGATGTACCTGTTTTTGTTGAGTTACGGCACAAGGAATGGTTTTCTGTTGCTGAAAACCGGGACAAGGTATTTCAACTTCTTCATGATCTTAATATCGGCGCGGTAATAACCGATGCTACCGGACGGCGCGATGTGGTACACATGACCTTGCCTACGCCCCACGCGTTTATCCGCTTTGTAGGTAATGGCCTGCATCCTTCTGATTACGCACGCGTAGATGAATGGGTTTCACGTATCAAAACCTGGCAACAATTGGGTTTAAGATCGGTATGGTTTTTAATGCACCAGCACGAAGAGGAATTTTCACCGAGACTTGCCGATTATGTGGTAGAAAAACTTAACCAAGAATTAGGCATGCAATTGAAACGGCCTCAATTTATTGAAACACAAAGCAGCCTATTTTAATTAGAAACCAGGCCCGATATAACGTTGATGCTTAGCGCCACGATGGCAGTGTTGAACGCAAAGGAGATCATCCCATGAATCCAGGCCAGGCGGCGGATCTGGCGCGACGAGATCTCCACATCAGATACCTGGAACGTCATCCCAATAACAAAGGAAAAATATACAAAATCAAGGTAATCCGGCTCCTTTTCATCGCCGGGAAACTCAAGGCCCCCTAAAGGTTTTTTCTTGTTATCGTCATCAGGATCAGTGGCATAAAACATGTGTGCGTAGCGCAGCGTAAAAATAGTATGCACCAGCACCCATGATACAAT
Source organism: Mucilaginibacter sp. P1_A3 (assembly GCF_056406855.1). Taxonomy (NCBI): domain Bacteria; kingdom Pseudomonadati; phylum Bacteroidota; class Sphingobacteriia; order Sphingobacteriales; family Sphingobacteriaceae; genus Mucilaginibacter; species Mucilaginibacter sp. P1_A3. Next base: position 116,369 of record NZ_JBFTZJ010000017.1, on the reverse strand, counting down.
TACCGATGCCATACCCAGTAAAACGTGACCTGTTACTACAGCGGGTGACAACTGTTTGGAGGATTTTAGCAGGAAGAAAATAGCCAGCATACTAATCAAGGATGCTATGATAACAAACAAAAATATCAAGGTACGGCTGGAGTCTTCAATCTTCGCTATCCTGCGAATCTCCATAGGGTGAGAGGAAAGGATAATTACCCAGTCCATCAAAATAATCATTAAGGCAAAACCAATCCAGGTAACCAATACCAGGGCTGGCGCGCTAAACCGTCCCCAGGAAAAAAATAATGTACCTGCGCCTACACATAAGGAAACAAGTAAACGGTGATGAGCATCTATCCGTAACCATAACTTCGATTTTTTTTGAAGGCTTGCAGGCATATAGGTTTATACTATGGTAAGTATAAATGTAAATATGGAGATGAATTATGTAGAATTGATGAACTATAGAAAATTTAATCCTCCTCTTCCACAATCCAGGCCACACGGCCAACTTGCCCGTCATCCAGCTGAACCTTAATTCCGCGGGAATGGTAGGTTGCGCTGGTTAACAACCTTTTTACTATTCCCCGGGTAAGGGTGCCGTTACGCTGATCTTTTTTCAGGATAATATCTACTTCAAGCCCCTGGTATATGTCGCTTCTGTTTTGTCCGTTCATATGTTGTGATCTCACATTTAAAGTGATGGTTTCACCTATTTGTTTAAAAGAATATCGAGCGCCTTTTGTTTGGCCTCCTCATCAATTCCTACATAAGGCTTAATAGAGATCCACCTTTGTTTGATTGCATTTGGAAGATTATTTATAGATGGATCGTCATCAATAATAACATAGTTCTCGTAACCATTGTTATCAACCCAATCTTTAATTTCAGTCCCTCGATCCTGCATTTCAGCAAGCGATTGTTTTGTATTTAGTTTAGAGATATTGTTAATTTCTATACCTCTCAAACTAAAAATTTCGAGCCACCGTTCAACACTAAAACTAATTCTGTGGGTAGTAGTCAAAACTACAGCAGCATTTGTTGCCGCTAATATAAACGCCAAATTTTCAGCTGATCGTTTATTAAACAGCATAAAACCGTCAAGCCCCGTCTCCACCTTTTTCCAGGCCGGTTCAGTTACTAAAACGCCGTCTATATCCAACAGAATTACCATTCCTATCCTACCAACCCCTTTATCGCTCCTTCAACCTTTCCAAAATCAAAGTTTGATAACAGCTTGTTAAACGCGGCGGTGATATGTTCATTGCCCAGGTTACCTATACTGCCTTCGTGGGTGTGGTTAACTGTTTTATCGGGGTTAAAGTCGCCTTGCTCAATGGCCAGGCCCACTTGTTTGTAGGCATCACGGAACGGCGTGCCGCTGAGTACCATGCGGTTCACTTCCTCCACACTGAAGAGGTAAGCATACTTAGGATCCTTTAATATATCCACGTTCACCGTGATGTTTTGCAGCATAAAAGTGGCCATATGCAGGCAGCTCTTCAATTCGGCAAAAGCGGGGAACAGAAGTTCTTTAAGCAACTGCAGCTCGCGGTGATAGCCCGATGGCAGGTTGGTAGTCATCATGGCTACATCTGTTGGCAGGGCCTGCAGGCGGTTGCATTTACCACGCATAATTTCCCAAACATCGGGGTTCTTTTTGTGGGGCATAATGCTACTGCCTGTGGTCAGCGTATCGGGATAGCTTACAAAGGCAAAGTTTTGGCTCAGGTACAGCGCCTGGTCCATAGCCATTTTGGCAAGGGTGGCGGCTATAGATGAGAGCGCCTGCGCTATAATACGCTCGGTTTTACCTCTGCCCATCTGGGCGTATACTACATTATAATTAAGACTATCGAAACCCAATAACTCAGTGGTTAGGGTACGGTTAAGGGGGAACGACGAGCCATAACCGGCGGCCGAACCCAGCGGATTCTTATTAGTGATCTTATACGCCGCCAGCACCAGTTCCAGGTCATCGGCGAGGCTTTCGGCATAGGCGCCAAACCAGAGGCCAAATGATGATGGCATAGCTACCTGCAGGTGCGTATAGCCTGGCAACAATACATCCTTATGTTTTTCGCTCAGGGTTATCAGCTGGCGAAACAGGGTTTCGGTTTCTTCAACTACCTGTTGCAGCTGGTGGCGGAAAAACAGTTTCAGATCAACCAGCACCTGGTCGTTACGGGAACGGCCGGAGTGGATCTTTTTACCGGCGTCGCCAATGCGTTGGGTAAGCAGCATTTCTACCTGTGAGTGTACGTCCTCTACCCCATCTTCGATGGTGAAGTTGCCTGCCTCTATATCGGCATAAATGGCTTTCAGTTCGCGCTGTACAAGGTCAAGATCAGCAACATCCATCAGGCCGATGCTTTGCAGCATGCGGGTATGCGCCAGGGAACCCAGCACATCAAAAGCGGCCATTTCCTGGTCGAATTCACGGTCGCGGCCGACGGTAAAACTCTCGACCAGTTGATTAACATTAGTGGTTTTTTGCCATAACTTGCTCATAGTGCAAAGATGTGAAATTTAGTAGCAAGTAGTTAGTATCAAATAGCAAGATTTTAGGAGGGTTTTGTCATGGTAATTGATATTATTACCGGGAGTTCGCTTTTTGATAGGTGTACAGGTGTTGGCGGATTTGGCAAAAATTAGTTTATTGATAGCCAATCAATTAAGCGTTCGGTTATTTTTAGTCAAAATAAAAAACACACTGACTATCAGTGGTTTATAACTTTAAGAAATCAGTAGCCGAACACCTCCGAACAGTCCTATTGTGCTGACCCGAACACCCTAAAAAGTCAGCGCCAGTTGCCTTGGGAGGGCCGTTTGGGGGGCTGAATTTATTTTGTGGGAATGAAAGAGCATTGGCCCGCTCAGTTGCCGCGGGAGGGCTGTTACTTTTGTCTTGATACAAAAGTAACCAAAAAATCAAGTCAGCAGATAGGTTTCTTTGCCGCACAGGCCTCTGCCCTGCAAACCGGGCAGAACCACGGGCTGTTAAACCTTGCCTCCACTTTGTTCGCTTTAGGCCTGCCCTTCGGCAATGTTCACTATGCCCCTCCTGCGCACTATGCCACCAAGTTCTGCCCGCTTTCGCCCGAAACTTATCTGCTGACGGGAAGGGAAACAACAGCAATTCTCATTCTATTAATTCCGGTTCAGACAATTTCCACTGTGGCTGAAAACCTCGTAAAAAAATGTTTTAAACCCTCTTTCCACCGCAGGTGAAGAGAGGGTGGTCCAGCGAAGCGTAGACCGGGTGAGTCGTTGCCGGCATGCAACTACCCTATGCCTTAAAAAAACAGGCTCGACAGCACGTTACTGGCACTTGGCGCTTTAGGTTTAAGGCCTAAAAACTTGGAGTATTGCGCAACGGTAAGTATGGTTTTCAGTTTGCCCGATAAGCTGCTGATTAAACTTGATGATTTGCTGGCATAAGCAGTTTTATCAGTATTGGCCAAAGGCATAATATCGGCTTTGCTTTTCAAATAATCGGTAATGGTTGATGCTACCGAAGGTTTTTCAATCGCGGTGAGTGCCAATGCCGGTGTCAGCTTGCCCATAATGGCATCTTTTACACCGCCTATATTGCTCAGCGATGGTAGCGACGCTGTGCGTATTTTATTTGACGACGCGGCGCTTTGCACCTTTTTTAAAAAGCTTTGCGAAAAAGCTGCGCTGCTGGCAATGGTTAATGTTAGGGCTAAAACTAATTTTTTCATGGTAATGATCTTTTTTGATTGTAAACAAAAATATAAAAAGATGGATGAACGGGGGAAGGTTTTTTGGACTTTCGGATTTTTGGACGGTCGGACGGTCAGACTATCGGATTTTCGGATGTTTAGATGTTCGGACAAAGGACTATCGGACGTTCAGATTTTCGGACAAAAGACTAATAGCGTAAGAATTAACCCGGTTGAAGGTTTCCAAAAACCCTTGCTCCATTAGTCCTTTGTCTGAACGTCCGATAGTCCTTTGTCTGATAGTCCTTTGTCCGAAAGTCCGAACCTCCAATAGTCTGATAATCTGATAGTCCCCTCCTTATTGATGCAGTAAAAATATTTTCATAGCTTAGAACTTATAATCCTAAGCCAATGACTGTAAGATCAAAAAACAGGTTTTTCTTCTGGATAGAAAAAAACATCGCGATAGTGCTCACCACCATCACAACCGTTTTGGTTGCTTACTTAACCCTCCATGGCTCGTCGCTCGAAAAAATGGAAGACTACAAACACCAAACCCTAAAACAACGGCATGACGACTCCTTATTTACCATGGATTATAATTTTAAAAAAGCACAACTCATACAATCCTTCATGCCCTTTATCCTCAGTAAAGATTCAACAACGGTAAAACTGGCGCTGCTGAGTTTTTATACCATGGATACCACCTTTGCCATCAACACCGCAAACACATTAAATACGCAGGGTGCCCAAGGCGCTTTAAACACCATATTTTTGCGCAAATCCAAGGCGGTGGGTAAGTCGGCTGCCACTCCCGGCAATAGTGTGGCAGTGGCATCTCCCGGCAGTATTGCACTTTCCAACGCGTTCATTGAGCTCAACAGCGCCAAATTAAATCCTAATAACAGTCACAATCTGGTAGGCAAATATTTGAACACAGCCGGCGCTCCCACCGGCGCGCAATGGAGCGTGCCTTTTGTTATCTGGTGCTTTCAAACCAATCAAACAAAAATGCCCGATATAAAAACAAGTGATCTCACCACTTTTTACAAACAGCTGAAACAAAAAAATTATATTATCCCCCCTACCGACCATCCCCAACCCGGCGATATTGTTTTCTTTAATTTTCAGGAAAATAAGGGAGCCGAACAATGTGGTATAGTATCAAGCACCGATAACGACTACATCTATACCATTGAGGCTGATGTTAATGGCGAAGCAGTTTCATCACATATCAGGTATAAAGCAGATGCTATGGCCTTTGCCCGAATCAAGTGATTTTTTGGGACTTTTGGACTTTGGGATTTTTGGATGTTCAGACTATCGGACTTTCAGACCTTCGGATAAAGGATTTTTGGATAAAGGAACAAGGACTTTAAAAATCATTGCTCCAAACATGCCGCAAACCCTAAATCTGTTAATCCTTGCTCGGTTAGTCTTTTGTCTAAAAGTCCGAAAGTCCGATAGTCTGAAAATCCCTGTCTTCAGACCGGTAGCGCGGGTATAAAAATAAAAAAACTGGAACCCTGCCCAGAAATACTTTTAAAGCCTATACGGCCACCCTGGCGTTCAATAAATTCTTTGCATAGCAGCAGGCCCAAACCAACCCCTTTCTCGTTATTGGTGCCAAATGTCGGTTTGGCGTTGATAGAAAAAATATTTTCCTGTTTTTGCGGATCAATACCTTTACCATTATCGCTGACGGTTATTTTGCACTCCTGCTGTAGCAACGCTGCGTTTATGTTAATGATGCCACCGCTCGGCGTAAATTTTATGGCATTGCTTACCAAGTTGCGGACCACCAATTGCAGCATGTCTGTATCGGCTACAACCGTTATTCCTGGTTCAATATCATAGTTAAAAGTAATATCTTTTTTCTCTGCCTGGGTTTTCCCCATTTCAAGTGTGCTTGTTATGACCGCAAGCAGGTTTAATTTCAATAAGTTAACAGACGAACCTTCCATTTGCGATCTGGACCATTGCAGCAGGTTGGTTAGCATATCCATAGTGCTATTGGTAGCTTCAAGCAATTCGTTTTCCAGTACCCGGCGATGCTCATGATCCGGCTCATGGTCTTTTAGTAGTTCAAGATAGCCTTGTATGTGTATAAGGGGCGCCCTCACATCGTGCGAGATAATGGACATTAACTTATTCTTTTCGGCATCGCTTTGTTCCAGCTGATTTTTTTGCAATAAGATCTGTTGGTTGCGCACTTCAATGGCTAAGTTCTTTTCTTCGGTAATAGTTTTTTCCTTGTCGTAACTTTTCCTGATAAAATTGATGATAATGTAAATTGTTATCACGGGTAATGGGAATGCCGTAACCCTGTCTATCAGTTCGCCTTTCCCCGCACTAAAAGGATATTTAACCAACAATGGATACTGAAATGCTACCCAGTGCAGCACCAGGAAGGATACTAAATAAACCAGTAGCCAGTATATATGCTGCCGGTAGGGCGAAATGGCAAATACCAGCAGCAGGTAAGCCGGCCAAATTAAATCGGTTGAGCCGTTGATGCCCGAATTGGCAAAATAGTTTACCGAAAATACCAACACACCGGCTAGGCCAAATACAATACTGTTATGCGGCCGACCATGAAAACGGGAATAATAAAACTGGTACGCAAAAAAAAAGGCGAGGGTAAAACTTGATAATGAAGCAATGTACAGCCCTGCAAAAAAGTTATAAGGAACATACACCAGCGCTATTATAATTAACCCGATACTAATGGAGTGGAAGATCCGGCTCTCTAACGGGAAAGCCTGCCGGCTGCCAATCAGGCTAAACCATAGATTGTTTATTTTTTTTAGCATAGAGTACAGCTAATGTAAGGTAGCACTGTATATCGCCAAATATAAGATTTTTGGGATTTTTGGACGTTCGGATTTTTGGATAAAGGATTTTTGGATAAAGGAACAAGGATTTTAACAATACTTGTTCTAAAAATGACGTAAGCCGCCAATCCGGTCAATCCTTGCTCCATTAATCTTTTATCCGAAAGTCCTTTGTCTAAAAATCTGATAGTCCGAAAGTCTGATAGTCCGAACGTCCAAACGTCCTAAAATCCGACGATCCCATCTTTAATCACCGTTCTTTTTGAAAGAAAATTGCGGTAGTTCTGCATCGGGTTTTGGTCATAAATGATTAGGTCGGCCTTTTTACCGGGCTCAATGGCGCCATATTTATTGGCCATTCCTAAAGCAGCGGCGCCGTTGATGGTGGCCATCTGGATGATTGAGGGAATCGTAAAGCCATATTGTGCCAATAATATCTGTTCAGACAGAACGGCCTTACCGCCATTGGGAACATCTGTCCCGATCCTGATCTTGATACCGCTGTCGTATACTTTTTTTACCAACGCCATGAGGCCCTTGAAATTATCGCGGTTACGCTGTACCCGTTCTTTACTTACACCTGTGTCCGGGCGATTACCGGGGTTGGAAAAATAAGTCAGCCCGAATTTTTCACCAGGGAGGTGAATAGTGGTAGAAAATGTGGCATGATGTTTTGCGAGCCTCCCGATCAAAGCATCTATCCTGTCGGGCATATAGTCAACACTCCAGCGGATTTCGTTCAGTGTAACTTCCCAGAAAGGTAAGGTCTGCCCTTTTCCTTTGCCGTAAAACCGGTCCATCCAGGCAACAAACGCTTTATCATCACTTTCCGTCCATGGCAGGCTATGGATTATGGTAAAGATATGCTCATAGTTTATCAAACCAATCCGGAGTGTGGTATCCATATTCATAATACCTTCATCAATATGACCGTACACCCGCATGCCTAAGCTGTCGGCTGTTTTAAAGGCAGCTTCAAATTCCGGCCTCCGTAATCGCCAATAGAGCTTGATATGCCGGATCCCCATCCGGTGATAGGCCAATATCTTTTGCCTCGCCGCCTCAGGAGATGCGACTGTGGTATGGCAGATATAAGGCTTGCGATCCTCCCGTGAGATGAATGCACCGCCTACCGTATAAATATCGGTATAATGAGGCGACGGATGTGTCGACCAATTTAAAACCGGGCCGAGCCATGTTTCGGGCTGCCCCATAATCATCACTGCGGTTACGCCAAAAGGCAGATAGTTATCAGAGAATTTTTTTCTTAAAAAGTTAAGCGAGTCTTTGGCCAGGTATTTTGGCGCGGCATCATAGTCGCCAAAGAAATGGGTTGGGTGAATATGCGCGTCGATCATGCCGGGCGTAACCAGTTTGCCACCCGCATCAATTGTCTTTTTGGCTTTAACAGGGATGTCGCTATCTGTTACTTCGGCTATGATATCTGCGTTAATCAGGATACTTCGATGCGTTATTACAATACCTTTCCCGGTGTCGAACACGCTGGCATTGATGACGGCCAGGTCATATTTCTTTACCGGTTTACAGGCCTGCAGTAACAGCAGCGCCATCAGGGCGAACAGTGTTTTCATCTTCCAGGTTTTGGTGTTCGTTAAAGGGGCGGTATTGTAACGCTTTCTGTATGCTTACATTCAGGGTAAATTTAATCATTCAGTTTTTTACATTCAATAAAAACACTGATTATAAGGGCATTATATCTAAATCTAAAAAAAACAAGCGCTTTGGCGGGTATTAGTTTCAATTCCTAACACATTGTCTGAATCAGAATTGACAGAATTAAAGAATGCACAGAATTCTATCGTAAGCTGAATATTCAACGTTCAAATAATTCTTCACATTCCTAAATGCGTTTAATCCAGGTTCAAACAAAATTGTCCGAACATCCAAAAATCCCGATACTTGATACTAACTACCTGATACTTTCTCCGGGCGTTCCCCTCCTGCGTCGGGTCAGGCTGTACGTTCATACGCCTGCAGGCCTTAAGCGCTTTGGCCGGTATCCACTGCCATCCTTAACGCATTGTCTGAACCGGAATTTTTCAGAATTAAAGAAAGCACAGAATTCTATCCTGAGTTGAATATTCAACGTTCAAATAATTCTGTGCATTCCTTAATTCGTTTAATTCAGGTTCAGACGAAATTGTCAGCACATCCAAAAATCCCGATACTTGATACTAACTACCTAATACTTTCTCCGGGCGTCCCGAATGCTGGCGCACGCGTGTCGCGTGTGCCCCGCTGATAAGTCTACGCAATGTCTTGACGCACATGCACCCCGTTATTTAAAGAAAACATTATAGCTTTATATGCAAACAAATTATTAATGAGCAGAAAATATAAATTTTTGAATAGAGAAGGCTTATACTTTGTAAGTTTTGCTACTGTTAACTGGATAGATGTTTTTACCAGGCCGATTTACAACGAGGTAATTATCGATAGTCTTAATTATTGCAAACAAAATTTAGGTATGGAGTTGTATTGTTGGTGTATAATGCCAAGTCATATCCATTTGATATACCGGGCAAAGGATAATAATCCCGAAATTATATTAGGCAGATTTAAAGAACACACTGCTAAACAATTAATAAAAACAATTACATCAAACATCCAGGAATCACGAAAAGAATGGATGCTATGGATGTTTAAAAGAGCCGCTGCGAAAAGCAGCAACGTCACAAGCTATCAATTTTGGCAGCATCACAACAAACCTATAGAATTATGGAGTGCTGCAGTGATTGAACAAAAGGCCGATTATATACATAACAATCCGGTAGAAGCAGGTCTTGTAATCGAGTCGTGGCATTGGAAATATTCAAGCGCCACAGATTACGCTAACGGTAAGGGTTTGATTGATATTGATTTTTTGTAGATATGAAGATGTGTGATGTAAAGTAACAATCAACCGACCAGGAACGCGGGGCACACGCGACACGCGTGCGCCAGCTTAGGGATTTTAAGACAATTAATGATACTAAGTTTAACGGGCAGATTAAAGCTAGTAAATTGCCCCAAAATACACAAAAACTACCGTATGACCCAAGTACAGGTCGGTTACAAAAACAATATGGAACAGCAACTAGATGTATGGTCACTGATAGTAAATAATGAGTTTGAAAAAGCTTGTGAAAAGGCCGATGAAGAATATAAAAAAAATCCTGTAGATACTTTGGATTTACGAAATAAAGTTTACGCACTACTTCATTTAAAAAGGTATGCGGATGTAATTTCTTTATGTGAGAAACTAATTGAATATGAAAAGGGTGAATCGGAGTCAAGTTTCGTATTTGGGGGTATTGCAAATTGGATTCTTGATAATGTAGACAAAGCAATTGAGGTGTGGGAACTTGCACAAAACAGTATTTATAAAGATGCAGCCGGAGGCGTAGGGACCCAAGTGTTTTTATATTTCGCCGGCATCAAAACCAACCAGGAGAAGTTGAAGGCAACTGCGATAAAAACGATTAAAAAATTACTCAAGTCTAAAAGATCTATTAACTTTCCGGGCCCGCTTGGTCATTATTTGATTGATAATATTTCTGAAAATGAAATGCTTTCAGGTGTATCTAAAGTCCCGATACTTAGAGAAAGGGAGTTGTCCCAAGTTCATTTTGTATCAGCAATAAAAAGGCTTGAGGCAGGTGATACAGTGGGTTATTATAAAAAACTAAGAGAATGTATTAGTTACGGTTCTAGATCATATCTATCACAGATGTATTACTTAGCTAAAGGCGAATTAGAATTGATGCGCTAATTACCAATGCTGGCGCACGCGTATCGCGTGTGCCCCGCTGACAAGTGACCACCATGCGCTATTCGTTTTTGTGTTAGTCTGCATGATTATGACACAAGCGATACGTTTGAGCCAACAACGAGGGTTTGAGTGACATTGATTTTTTGTAGATATGGAGGTGCGTGTTGTAAAATAACAATCAACCGGCCTGGAACGCAGGGCACACGCGACACGCGTGCGCCAGCAATGGCGATCACACAACTTTTGAATTAGTAGAAGAGTCTCCGAAAGGCTCTAGTTATAAATTATCATTTATTCGCTGCGCTGCCTGTGGTTGCGTTGTTGGGGTTACTGAATATTTTAATATCGGAACGCTTTTGAAAAAATTGGCGAAGAAACTTGATATTGATATATAAAGTAATTTATTCCCTATATATTTTTGTTGCGTAAACACCCTCGACTTGGATATCTTCTCAAGTCTACCAAACAGCGAATAAATTACTTGCTGCCCTTATAGACAATAAAGCCTCCCGTTACTAACGAGAGGCAGTTAATTAAATTTCATAAAAATCCCAATAAACCTTACTTACACTTCATTGGCTTACATGCCGTTCTACATTTTGGAGAAGTGCACTTGGGAGCTTCACCAGTAAAACTTTGCCCAAAATGTAAGTGATATAATTCTTTAGTTTCCTCAAAAGCATCAACTAAATTTTGCATATCCTGTTCATCCTTCATTCCGAAATATGGGAAGTGATGCATAAAATAGCCGAAAATCAATTCACAATCCTCAGCATATTTCTTCGTGTCCAATATGTGTTGATGCCAAAACATATCAACCATCTTATTAGGAACAATATCTTTTTCAGGATATGTTCTTTTTAATGCAAGAAATCTTTTGTACTCAAATTCTGCCTCATCACATTGATCAGCAGTCCAACCCAAACCTTCATCCTTGTCTTGAATTTTCAATTTAACCATTGTAAAATCCGTGTTTTCAATGTCAATCATAAACATTGTTAATACCTCATTCTCTTTAACCAATTCAATTTCCATATTTATTTTTTTATAATACAACAAATTTAAATACTAATTTTTTTAGAAACAATATTTAAATTACTAACATAATGTGCATTTTATTAACATATTGTTGAAAACAACAACTTTACTACTCAATTGATTATCAGCTATCAATATATATTTTTACAGATAAAATCTGGCTTTACGAGAAAAAATCATCCATGAACATAAACAATCGCTTAACAGTTAATATTTTAAACACGGAAGCTATAAATATTAATTTCGACAACTATATTAATTTAAATAATAAAGAAAACATTCAAATTGAAAATTTAAGCTTTGGGCTAAGCCCCAAAAATGATGTTGATGATTTAATAACTCATTTTGTAGTTTATATAACTAACAGCATCTTAAATAAGGATGAAATCTTCCCATTATTTAAGACAAGAACAACTTATCAAATCTCAAAGTTTAGCTTGTATCCTAATCAGGCTATTTTGGAAGAATATACTTTTGATGCATTTAATGAGCACCGAAATTTGTTTAATGAAGAAATTAAAAAATATCCAAATATCAAACCCAAAAGACTACAAAATCTTGTCCTTGAAAAGTTTGAGAAAACATTAAAAAAGGAGCTATCTATATACATAAACTCATAGTCCAATGCTATCCCCCTAACGCCCGCTCCCGCAAGCATTTTCGCTGCCGCAAGGGTCTTCCTTTGTGGCACGCTGTACAGAGACACCTCACAGAGCGGCTATACAGAGCCTTTATATTTTTAACCATATTTGGTATAAATATGCAAACCCCGATGTATTAATTTAATAACCCGGTTGTAGCTGGCTTTGTAGAAAACGACTACGAATATTTACATGCAATTCCAATAGTTATATAAAAATCAACAGATTGGTTAATATTACAATTACATAGTGGATTGTCCCAAAGGCATAGCGCAGACCTTGCAAACGGCCCACAAGGGAAGACCCTCAATGCTATTAAGTTAATGAGTTTCTCCCCCAGCGGGGGAATAGCTTTGTAGCAAAAAAGCCAAAATGAAGCTCCGTGCCAGAGGTATGGAACCTTAGGTAGCGTACCTCTGGCACGCAAAAGACAATTTATTCATGTTTTTCTACAAAGCTTTTGCTCCTCTGGAGCAACCCATCACTCTCCTAACTTAATAACATTGAGGGTCTTCCCTTGTGGCACGCTGTACAGAGACACCTCACAGAGCGGCCATACAGAGCCTTTATATTTTTAACCATATTTGGTATAAATATGCAAACCCCGATGTATTAATTTAATAACCCGGTTGTAGCTGTCTTTGTAGAAAACGACTACGAATTTCTACATAGCAACGCCAGTAATTATATGAAAATCAATGGATTGATTAATATTATAATTACATAGTGGATTGTTCCGAAGGCATAGCGCAGACCTTGCAAACGGACCACAAGGGAAGCCCCTCAATGCTATTAAGTTAATGAGTTTCTCCCCCAGCGGGGGAATAGCTTTGTAGCAAAAAAGCAAAAATGAAGCTCCGTGCCAGAGGTACGGAACCTTAGGTAGCGTACCTCTGGCACGCAAAGACAATTTATTTATGTTTTTCTACAAAGCTTTTGCTCCTCTGGAGCAACCCATCACTCTCCTAACTTCATAACATTGGAGAGACCCCTTGCGGTAGCGAAAGATGTTTTTGTAAAACCAAAAGCTTAAAATACCCCACAGCTTCGCGTTAAGGATGGAAGTGGATACCGGCCAAAGCGCATAAGGCCTGCAGGCGCATGAACGTACAGCCTGACCAGACGCAGGAGGGAAACGCCCGGTTAGCTGATAATCGATGTTTTCACCGCTAAATGTTGTTTAACACTTTTTTTCCTGATATGAAAAAAGCCAGGAGTTATCCGATACTCCTGGCAATCATTGTTCTGTTTATGCAGGAATTGAAAACAAGGGGATATTGAGGCCAGATGCCATGATGCGTGTTTTGCTGCGATGTACCATTGAGCCCCAAAATCCGTGCTGTTCGGGCACCATAATTAACAGGTCGGCTGCCATATTTTTAACCTCGTTGGCAATCCCCCCGATGATGGAATCTGATTTCACATTTTTATAATAGTAATCAATCCCTTCCAAACCATCGTCAATCCGGTTTAATGCCGCTGCATCAACGCCCATTTCTTTCAATTCTGCTACGGTTTGGTTAATTAAAAGCACTTCTACTTCGGCCTGAGTAATTAAGGCCACGTTTTTGATCTGTGCCAATATTTGTTCAGAAACTCCATTTAGCACATCACACGCAAAAAGCACCTTTTTGGGAATCTTGAATTTTGCATTGGCCGGCACCGCCAACACCGGCGACCGCAGCTTTTTGATAATGGATGTGGTGGTGTTTCCTAAAAGTTCCTGTTCAAGTGATTTTTCTTCCATTCCCATCACGATCATCTCGGGTTGGTATTCGGAAACCACTTCTTTAATGGCATTATCGATAAAGGAAAAAGTAGTCTTGGCGAGTACTTCAATTCCATATTCATTAGCAAGTAATAAAGCCTTTGATTCCAGGAGTATCCTGTTTTCATCTATTAATTCTTCAACTCCCGCCGCCGAAAGAAGTCCATTTGTAGCATGTACAGAGATGGCGAAATCATTTAACAGGATTAATTTATAATTGTTTAAGCGGGCTACGCCTGCGGCATACCTAACTGCGTTTTCCGCCAGATCTGTATAATCGGTAGCGGCTAATATGGTTTTCATAATATATATGATTAAAATTATAAAGGTCAAAATTACCTGCAATTATTACATCAATTGTTGTAGCAAGGTAATAATGACTTCATGAGCATCGCTGCAGCCAGCCAGTCATAATTAAAGCTAATAATTTCATAGCAAGCGATAACACAACCAGCGCAGCACGAGTATTGATAACCGTTACACCCCACAATAAAGCAAAAACCACTGATTGTCACCACCTTGTAAAGATGCTCCGTTTCCTTGAAAATATTTACTGATAAATTTTATAAATGACCGAAAGGTCATTTATATTTGTTCTGTTATTCAGAAAAGATCATGACCAAGGCAGAAAAAACCAAACAATTTATCATTGAGCAATCCGCACCCATCTTTAACAAAAAAGGTGTGGCCGGAACAGCAATGAGCGATATCATGGAAGCCACAAAGCTTGCCAAAGGCAGTTTGTATGTGCATTTTGAAAGTAAAGATGAACTATCATACGCCGCGGTTGACTATAACCTGAATAGCCTGGCAGAAAAAACCGGGGCCGCTATTAGCAAACAAAAAACAGCAAAAGGTAAACTCTCTGCGTTTCTTGATTTTTATGCCGATCCGTTTAATCCCCCCGTTGTGGGTGGTTGCCCTATGCTGAATTTCGGTATGGAAGCTGACGACACCAATCCCATTATCCAACAAAAAGTAAACAGGCATCTGCAAGCTTCGCCTCAATTACTTGCAGGTATTGTTGAACAGGGAATTAAGGGTGGTGAGTTTAAAAATGGCTGGAATGCAAATGAATTTGGTATAAAAATGTTCGCTATGATTGAGGGAGGTATATTATTCTCGCGTGTATCGGGGAATAAGGAACAGATGGGTATATTAATAAAGCTGATAAAAAAAGAAATCGAAGAAAATAGCATCTAATTTTTTTTAATCAATAAATGACCAATCGGTCATTTATTGATTAAAAACCTAACACCGGACATCACTGACATACAGAGCAATTCAAAAAAATAAAATAAAATAAAAACAATGGAACAGAACAAAACAGGGAATCCACAAGTGGACACCCAAATAGAAAAAGTACTATACACAGGCAAAACCCATACTACAGGTGGTCGCGACGGCGGCTCGTCCCGGAGCGATGACGGACATCTGGACATTAAACTTTCAGTTCCCGGCACCCCGGGTACTGATACCAATCCCGAGCAATTGTTTGCTGCGGGCTGGTCGGCCTGTTTCATCGGCGCAATGAAGATCGCGGCTGCCCAAATGAAGGTAAGGTTTCCTGCCGACGGAGCTGTTGATGCTGAAGTGGACCTGGGCTTAACCGGCGACGCTTACGCGCTGCAAGCCCGCCTTAATATCAGTTTGCCGGGATTGGACCACGAAGTAGCCCGGGCACTGGCCGATGCCGCCCACCAAACATGTCCTTATTCAAAAGCTACACGCGGCAATATAAATGTAGAGATTAACCTGATCTAAACCTGATAGTTTAGGGGATTGACCTGCCCGCATGTATAGGCAGGTTAGCCTCCCGGTACTGATGAAAACTTAAATAAAATTATTACTGCAATAAATAAAAACATGAAGAATAGAAAATTAATTCAGCTAATAAAGAGTGCTGTTACAGTGCTACTACTCGGACTGGGTATTGTATTTGTATCCTGCAAAAAGGATAGCACAGCTGTTAAAACTCCTGTTGGAGTAACTACCAATTACCATCAAACAGCCGTTACGCAATTTGTTACGGCAGATGGAACTAAATTTGCCTACCGTGTTCTGGGCGATAAAGACGGCATTCCCCTGGTGATGCTGCCCCCTTTGGGCAACTCCATGGATGACTGGGACCCGGCGATCACCAATGGCCTCGCCCAAAAATACAATGTAATCATTTTTGATATCCAGGGCACCGGGACATCCGGCGGCGCAACACCTGATAATATCCCCGATATGGCGACCGGGGTGGTCTCCTTTATAAAGGCATTGGGTTACAGCAAGGTTAACTTATTGGGCTTCTCTATGGGGTCATTTATCAGCCAGCAGATAGTACTTACCCAGCCGGCACTGGTTAATAAGATGATCCTGACAGGTACCGGCCCCAAAGGGAGCCAGGGACTTTCCAACCTTCCGAATATATTGGCTTCCGCAGCAGGCTTAAGTCCCGAACAAGTCTTTTTGGCCTCCTTCTTCGCCACTTCTGCTACCAGCCAGAGTGCAGGAAAAATCGCATACGAAAGGGTTCAGGAACGCCAGGCAGACCGGGATGCCCCGCTAAGTGGTGAAAGCTTCACCGCCGAGGTAAAAGCAGTATTGGGCTGGGCACAACCCTACCCTAACGCCCTAAAGGAATTGCAATCAGTAAAGCAACCGGTGCTGATAGCTCAGGGACAGGAAGATATCCTGGTACCGGTGGTGAATGCCATCAACATGTCTAAAAACCTGCCAAATGCCCAACTGATCGTTTACCCGGATGCCGCTCATGCTGCCTTTTTCCAATATCATGACGACTTTGTTCAAAAGGCTCTTCAATTTTTAGGAAAATAACAGTTTATATTATCAGTACCCGGCAGCTTTCTTTATTTTTTTAAAGGAGCTGCAATAACTACAGATCAGGTTTTCAGCCCGTTCAATGTATCTATACTTGAACGGGCTTCAGTATTTTAAACCCTTATGGTATTTACTTAAAAAATAATAAAACGGAAAAATCTGGTTCAGCGATGGAAATCAGCACGAAAAAGTAAAAATGTAAACAATTACATCATAATAAGTAGGATAATTACGGTTTAAGCTTTTACCTTTGCCGGCTAAATTTGAATATTTCAATTATGGCTGCAATTGATGTCCATCCATCGGTAAAAGCGATCAGAACTACCCAAATAGGTATAGGGATCAGTATTATACTGGTTTTTATAAAAGCCATTGCGGGTCATTTAGGGCATTCCTACGCCCTGATTGCAGATGCGACAGAAACAGGTGCAGACGTATTCAGCTCTACCTTATTGTGGATAGGGTTAAAAATTGCCATGAAACCGGCAGATCCCGAACATCCCTACGGGCATGGCAAAGCTGAGCCTATTGTATCAATTATAATCTCTTTTTTCCTGATGGGTGCCGCCGTATGGATTGCCTGGCACGCGATAACATTTGTAGCTACTCCGCATGCTATGCCAAAAAAATTTACTTTGTATATCCTTTTGGCGGTCATCATTATTAAAGAAGGCATGTTTAGATATGTGCTGAACGTAGGAAAGCAAATTGGCAGTAATGCGGTGAAGGCCGATGCCTATCATCATCGGAGCGACGCTATTACATCCATAGCGGCTTTTATTGGCATTGTTATCGCATTGATAGCCGGTAAGGGCTATGAAGGTGCGGATGATTGGGCCGCGCTTCTGGCATCTGGAATTGTATTTTATAATGCCATACAGCTTTTACGCCCCGGCCTGGCCGAAATTATGGACGCCGCTCCATCGGGCGAGATCGTAAACCAGGTGAGGGATTTGGCAGCCGAAGTTAATGAGGTAAAACTTATAGAAAAATGCTATGTTAGAAAGATGGGCTTTGATTATTTTGTCGACCTGCACATCCAGGTAGATCAACATTTGTCGGTTGCAGAAGGGCACCGTATTGCGCATCAGGCAAAAGATAAATTATTAGCAAGCAGTCTTTCCATCAGGGATGTGCTTATCCATATTGAGCCATTCTCCTAAAAAGGCTTATGGCTCAAGCGGCAGCCATGCGCTATCGTTTTTACGTTAAGATAGCTACAGCGTAGCTGCACACCTTCATCAATCTTGCCTGAATGTACCATCAGGCCATCTGCTGAACCCACTGACTTCGCCAGGCCGGCGCCTCGAAAGGATCTGCGAAATACTGAGTTTCGTGTACCACCTTACCGTTACTGAACTCCATTATGCTCACGGTGAATGCTGGTCGCCCCTGGTAGGTAATGGTGTACTCCGTGATCCAGAGATCACCGTTTCCAACAATCCGCCTTACATTGAAGCCTGATGGCTTACCCGGATGATGACTCCGCAAGGCCTGCAAATTGTTTCGCCCGAGGATTCGCTCGCCCGACTGGGGATAATCACAGATGGCATCATCGTTGTAAATATCATGTTCCGCGTTTACATCGCCCGCTGCCGACGCCTGCCAATGCGCATTCAAGGCTTCGCGTATTTGTTCTTCTTCCATATCCCCCTCCATTTATTCGGTTTTCCCGTTCATTGCAAGTACAGCCTGTGGCGATAGCGGGAAAAAGTTGTTAAATATTTCTGCCGTGCGACCTATGTGTATTTCAAATTCGTTGTTCTGCATGGCGGTAAGCAGGTCGTCGGCCACTTGTTTTGGAGGGATACCGTTGGCGGCACCGCCAATTTCTGCCGAAAACTCAGTATCTACCAACGGCGGCATCAGCTCAAATACTTTTACCGGGGTATCTTCCATCATGATGCGCAAACTATTGGTATACGAGTGTAGCGCGGCTTTGCTGGCGCCATAAGTGGGCAGGCTATTGGCCCTTGCAGCAAATGCCACTATGGATGATACATTAACAATGGCTGCTTCGGGCTGTTGTTTAAGCAGGGGCAGCAGCAATTCGTTCAGGCGGATAACAGACAGATAATTGGTTAGTATTTCTTCGCTGGCTTTGCCGAACGCGTTAATGCCAGGTATAGTCATATCGTAATAATTGGCGGTACCTGCGTTGTTGATCAATACGTTGAGCCCGGGAAAATCTTTATTTAGCTGCGCTACCAGTTTTTCTACGTCTTCGGCGTTTGTTACGTCGCTTACTATGGCACTGGTGTTTTTTAGTTTGGAGATGGCTTGTGCCATTCTTTCCTGGTTACGACCAGTGATGATGACCTGGTTGTCGTTTTCTGAAAACAGTTTTGCCATTTCGAATCCGATGCCGGCACTCCCGCCGGTGATGAGGATGGTGTTACTTGTTGTTTTCATTTGTGCATGTTTTATGGTTTTTTATTTGTTGAGTGAGTTGGATTGGTGCCACAATTAACAATCAAACAATATTGTTTGTGTGCAAGTAAATCACATTTACCGGCCAAACATTTATCCAAGAAACCAATTCACATTACCTGTACAAAATTTCGCACTTATGTTACAGTTTAACAATAGTTTATTAATTATCAAATGGTTATCCTGATATTTAGATAAACGATTTAATAATTAGGGTTGGGGAGGTTGATTAAAGGCAGCCTTCCCTTAATTATAAATGTTATCTGCCTGTCCCCCATCCAAAAAAGGATTGATGACCACACTCATAGGCCAAAATTCACTTAACTTCTTCAACAATTTCCGACCGAATAAGTTGCTGATAATATTTCTTTAATACTTTCAAATCGCTCACTGTGGCACCATGCTTTAGTTTCACATTATTAATTAATAACAAGGGCTTATCTCCATGCCCCAAAAAACCGAATTGTATAGCTTCAATGGTATCTTTTCCCCCATCC
This sequence comes from Mucilaginibacter sp. P1_A3, assembly GCF_056406855.1. Classification (NCBI taxonomy): domain Bacteria; kingdom Pseudomonadati; phylum Bacteroidota; class Sphingobacteriia; order Sphingobacteriales; family Sphingobacteriaceae; genus Mucilaginibacter; species Mucilaginibacter sp. P1_A3. The sequence continues at coordinate 96,892 of NZ_JBFTZJ010000017.1, read as the reverse complement.
AAAACAACGTTTTTCATGATATAATAATCTGCCTTTGTCCCCGTATGTTGTGAGGTATCTGGGGTGATGAACAACCCCTTCGCCTTAAGTTTAGCTAAGGCTTGCTCCCCGGATATTTTCATTTTGTAGGATTTACCGATATGAATATCCCCGCCGGGTTGCATATAATAACTTATTGGAGGCGATGTGGCCATGAAAACTACGGCTGCCGGTATTACTATTAAATAGCCGGCAAAACTGCCCGAAATACGGCTTACCTTGTATTGATCAATCCGCCGAATAAGATATCGGGAGAAAGGAAGGATTGATAAGGCAATAAAATCGCTGTAATCAACTGTTCTGATAATGGGGATAAACGCAACTTTATTATAGATATCAATAAAACATGCTGAAACAGGCAATTTCCAAAAAATAAACAACAGCCCTGTAAGCAATACAGATACCCTGGAAAGCCGCGGAAACAGGAATTGCAGAAACATAGGAAAGATGAGTAGTCCGGCGAAATCAGATATTTTCCCTGTAAACCAATTGGAGAATTTCCACTTGAACAAATGGTCATTAAGCACTAATAATAGCAGCCCGGCAATAAAAATCCAATTGAAGATCAGGATGTGGTTTCGTGTTGTTGGATTTTGCTTAACCATTTGACGCCTTGAATGGATAAATTTAACGAAAAAATGGATTGACTTTTTTATCCCTGCATTAAAATTACTTAAATTAAAAAATATCTGGTTATGAAATAGTTTGTATGATGATGACAGGTGCGGTGTGTGTGCCGGCGGCAGGCTTATAATTTATTATAACGTCCACCAGGGAGGAAGTCACGAGTCATAATTTTATAATTTTTTCTTCCGTTAGGTGATCCCAAATTGCCAGATCGCTTGTAAAGCTCTAAAGCCAAATTGAGATTTTTCTCACAGCCTTCGCCTTTCTCGTAGAAACTTGCCAAATTATTGCAAGCCTCGGCGTGTCCTTTCTCAACTGCTTTAGTATACCAGTATACGCATTTTTTAGCATTATACATGGGATTGGGCATACCCAGAAAACCAATATCTTCATATTGTTGCCCCATATCAAATAAAGCCTCCACATGGCCCTGATAGGCAGCTATCCTAATAAATTTCAAATATTCGTCATACTTCCCCCTCCTCTCTTCTTCTGTTACACTACTTGACATTCCAATCAATGTTTCATTTACGAGCAGGGCTAAAGCATATATTTTTTGTCCTTTCATAATTGGATTCCTGGGAAGCCTGCCATTCCAATGCAGGCAAGTGAATACCATACAGTATTCTTTTTAAAATTACCCTACTGACTAAACGAGGCAAATTAATTACCCGTCTCAACTATCTTATTAACGGTATTAATCACTTCGTTTATTTTTCTGTCAAGTTTATTTGCGGCACCGTCTAATAAACTTATTACTTCATCGGGTAAGTTATAAGATTCATCTTTAATTACGTTCACCATCCCCATTATGGACGTTAGAGGCCCACGGTACTCATGTGCCTGGATATAGGCTATATTTATTAATGATTCATTTTGATCTATGATCTTCAATTCCTGTAGTTTTCGCTCGGTAACATTTTGTATTAAATAGGACACGCCTATAATTTTATCATCATTGTTTTTTGCCGGTTCAAAAGTTGCCTCCCAGTAAATTAAGCCGTGCTTATGATAGTCTGTTTTACCTTCTGCTACAGATTTTTTTCCGGATAAGGCTAAATTATACTTTTTTAAAAACGCGTTCTTAAAACCCATATCTATGAAACTGATCATCTGGCAACCAATATTTATTTCGGCATTATGGATTCGTTTAAGAAAATTATAGGCTGTTTTATTAAAGTCCAACACTTCGCCCCTGGCACCCAACAGAACATGAAAGCTGGAAGAGCTTTCAAAAAACGACCGCAACCTGGTTTCGGCATGTTCAATTATTCTTCTCTGCTCTGCTACCTCCGCCGCATGTTTGCTGAGTAAATCGCGGCTTACCTTAAGCTCCATAATGTTGATAGCCTGCCTTGAAAGTATTTCAAGCATTAGCTGTTGATATTTATTTAACTCATGCGGTTGCATGTCAACTACGCACAGTGTTCCCAGACGAAATCCATCACGTGAAATCAATGGCGCTCCGGCATAAAACCGAATATTAGGATCGTTAACAACCAGCGGATTATCAACAAAACGAACATCATTCAACATATCGGGAACTATCATAATCCCGTCATCCTCGATAGCATGGCTGCAAAACGAAAATTCCCGCGGAAGAACTGTTTCATCGGTGCCGAGTCTTACTTTCAGCCATTGCTTATCCTTATCAATAAGCGTAATCAAAGCAACCGGTGTTTCACAAATTTCGGATGCCATTAAGGTGAGCTGTTGTAATTCGTTGTCGAGCTGTAAATTATAATTTACAAATCGTTCAACAGCTAATAATCGGAGAGCTTCACTCATTAAAATACGATGGAGGAATAAAGTGAAAATATCTATAATTATATTGGATAAAAAAATTAAAATCAGCAATTTATGTTTTGCCGAAGATATTAGGGACAATAGTATCTGGTTTAAGTCAATGTCAGCATTCTCGCTATGAGGATGCCTTCCATTTAAATCAGTTCAATTTTTACATTCAATCAATCTCAGTCTTTTTTTGCTACTGTACCTTTATGTCATCAATTAACCGGGCATCTATCAGCTCATAAAAACAAAAAAATGAAACTGCTCACATTATCCATCAAATTTACGGCCACTCCCGAAACTAAAGATGAATTTAAAAGGGTTATAACTGATCTTTTCCACGTCATAAGCAAAGAATCCACCTTTGTAAATGCGACCCTTCATGAAGGGCTTGAAAAACCAGAAGAATTCCTGGTTTACGAAACATGGAATTATAGCATGGAAGATTTTTTAAGTATCCAGATGAAGAAACCCGAGGTTGTGGCTTTTGAAAAAACCCTGGCAAACCTGGGCGTTACACGCGAGCCGACAGCATATACGCCATTTGCTCATTTTGATACACACCAAATAAACAAATAATACAATGGCAACCCTAACAGCAGAACAATTGCTTAAAAAGCATTTGGAAATATGGAGCGAAACCGATGCGGAAAAACGCAAAAGCGGCATAGCGGAAATTTACACCAATGATGTGGAATTTATTGACCCGTTTTCACTCTTTGCCGGCACCCGGGAGCTTGACCATTTTATTGATGAACTGCAAAGCAAAAATCCGGGATTTGTATTTACGCCTGCGGGTGCAGTGAATAGTCACCACCATATTGCCAGCATATTTTGGCATTTTGGGCCTCCGGATAAACCAGATACTGTTACAGGGCAGGATGTGGTAGTGCTTAAGGATGGGCGAATACAAAAGTTATACGCTTTTATTGATGGATTACAACCCCAATCTATATAAAAACGGAAAGCAGAAACATTTAAAGCCATAAGCATGTAGTACCCTGTATGCGGTACCTGGCTTTGTTATTTATTGTTGCTGTGGCATTGAGCGGCTGCCATGGTTGTGGCAAAGAGGCGTTGGTGATTGGTTCGGCGAGCGGATTACGCCGTGATACCCTGCCGCCCCCGCCACCCGACAGCGCCGGTTTTGTAACCCGAGTAGTTACCGGGAGTACAACACCGGCTCAACTAATTGCATTTGCCCAAAGCCTGCAGGGTATCCCTTACCTGTATGCCTCTACTGATCCTGCGCGTGGCTTTGATTGCTCTGGCTATATTACCTATGTTTTTAACCATTTCAATATTGCTGTACCACGGCGCTCGGTTGATTTTACATATGTAAACCGGCAGATTCCCATTGCCCAGGCCAAAACCGGCGACCTGGTGCTTTTCACTGGCCTCGACAGCGCGCTGCGGGTGCCGGGGCATATGGGTATCTTAAAAGTAAGCGCAGATAAAACGCTCACTTTTTTGCATTCCACATCCGGCAAGGCCCAGGGCGTAACCGAAACGCCTTTTAACTCCTACTACAACGGCAGGTATTTAAAAACCATCAGGGTGTTTGCGCAAAATGACCACTAGTTTTTGGTCGCAGGCAACGACTATATATTGAAATAAACCCGAAATCCGTTTTCATTTTGTGGAAAATAAACCTTCTTTCCATTTGCTATTTTGCTAATTTTATTAGCAATTTTGTTTTATTAAATACAAAGGCAAATGGAAGAGTACGCAATAACGATAGAGGACGGGTTAACCATTGTAGAGCGGCTGCATAACCCGTTTAAAATGAGTGTTAAAAAAAACAGGAAGCCGCTGCCGGAAACTAATTCGGCTTTGCTGGAGGCTACGTTATATATTGAAGATGGTGTGTTTGTGAAAGATAGCAGCTACCTTTTTGAGGCTATTGACAATCAAAACCTACCCATAAGCGCGGATGTAAATATTGATCATTTTAAAGCCGCGGTTGATTATTTTTTTACCAGGGTACTTAAAACAGAATACTATTTGCAAACCATACCCCGGTGCAGTACCCTATGTACAAAAGAGTTGAAACTTTTCCTGTTTGAATAGCCATGGCCGAAGCTTATTTAAACGAGATTTTCCCGATTTTGGAGGCCGGACTGGTAGATTGGGTTATGAGCAATCCCAAAACCAACGAAAACATTACGGGCAAAAACGCCAGGCAGCTGTTTAGGCTCAATCTGCATACCGGCCTCACTATTGATCTTACGCGCTTTAATGAGGATTATTATTTTACCGCCTTTGCCTACGTGCAGGGCGAAAAAAATCAACTGCTATTTGTAAAAAAGGCATTGTTGATTATAAAAGATGGCCTGCTAAGAAACGGAAAGGCTACCCTTAAACTCAACGTTATGCTCAAAAACCGTATGCGCACCACCACCAAAAGTTATTTTATTCACGAGGGTTTTCGTTAGGTGAAACAAGGGACGAAGGGCGCAAGCAGAGAAATCGCGTTTTAAATTAATAGTGACTTTCACATTAGCCTGAGGAGTTCGAAAATTAAAAAGCAGACGTCGTGCCGAATTTATTTCGGCATCCCACAGGATATTCAAACCTGCAAGGTCTACGACCTGTCTACAGCATGCCCATCCCGCGCTTACTTGCATGTGGGGTGCCGATCCGTCAGCCGACGGACGGCATGACGCGGTGGTGTTTTTAAAAAGCGATTTTCCAGGGGATGAAAGGGAGAACAACAGAAAAAAATCTACATAACTGCAATTATTCTGCTATAAAAGCAAGCTTCACATTTTTATAGGCCGGCTTTTGTAATTGCAGTTTTAGCTTTTTAAAGCTTTCTGCCGGGCCCTGTGTTACAAACATATTGCTTAACCATGCGGGGATGCTACCTCCCGGATCGGCATGCAGGGTGTATACAATTTTTACCTGGTGCTTGCTTATAGGGGTAATCACCCATTTGCCTTTTGAATCGGCAACGCGTACTGTTTTGGGTTTTACCGGCACCATATCGGCCACGCAAGGGGCATCAATGGTAATTACCTTGGTTTCGGTATCCTGCGATACCTTGATGTGGGCAATAAAATCGCGGTTTTGTACGGGCCAGGGCACTTCAACAACCGAGTAATAATATAACTCCGACGGCGACACCTGCTTTACAATATAGTTTGATGAGGTATGATACAACCAATCCTCACTGTTTTTTACATCCAATAATACCGCTACCAACTGTGAAGGAGTGGCATCAAAAGAGCACTCCACCTTTATGGCCTTAATGCTTGAATTGGCTACTTTACGGGTAAAAATCTTTACGCCATCGTTATTGGTTTTTAATACCCAGTTCTCGTCGCCCTGCGCTAAAGCAACATTTACTATCAGCAGTAATAATAAGGTTAGTTTTTTGTACATGTTTTTCATTGAGTTTCGATATTCAATGTAACAAATCTATATACAAAACAGGCCAAATGCTCATTTTACCTGTCAACACAGGGTCATTTGCTCATTGGGTTAACATAAATGTGAAATTGGCGTGGCAATTGGGTGTGTCGGGGCTGTGAGTTTATTTTGTTGTGATGGCATTGCCCCCTTAGTTGCCACGGTACAGACGTCGAACACTTTTATTGAGATAGTGGCTTTAAAACAGAGCGCAGCCAGCCCCCATGAGGGAAATAAGCCCCCAACTGAATATCCAGGTAATCCACCAAACAGTAAACCGGCAATAGTAGGCCCGATGGCAATATAAATTTATTCATTTCGCAAACTCTTCACCGGGTTCGCCATACCAGCCCTAATGGTTCGGAAACTTAAGGTAAATAATCCTGTTAGCAGCATCCCTGCGCCGCTGATAACGAATACCCACCAGCTAATAGCTACATGGTCAGCAAAGCTTTCCATCCATTTATTTACGGCGTACCATGCAATCGGCGTTACTATGATAAAAGCCAATAAAATAAGCGATATCAATTCAGTTGATAGCAGGGTTACTATTTGAGCAACGCTTGCGCCAAATACTTTGCGTATGCCTATTTCCTTTGTTCGTTGATTGGTGGTGTAAATGGCAAGTCCTAACAGCCCGAGGCAGCTAATCAATATCGAGAGACCCGTTGCCCAGGTAAGCAGGGTTGATGTGTGTTGTTCTTCGTCGTAAAATCTGGCTATCGTGTCATCATAAAAATGGCAATCGAAATCATCGTCGGGATAAGCCTTCTTCCAAACCTTTCCCATATTTGTAATTGCGGTTTTCCACTCACTACCGCCTGCGGTTTCAGGTTTCAAACTAACATGTAAGGTCATCATTGGCCGGGGGATTGGACTTCCTGATGTTATGATTGATGGATAAATGGTGGAATGCAGCGACCGCTGATTAAAATCGGCAACTACGCCAATAATACTAATATTTCGGCCACCAAACCAATTCAACTGCTTCCCGATAGCTTCATGGGGGTTAGTAAAGCCTAATAATTTAGCGAAAGTATTGTTGATGATGATGGCTTTCCCAGTGTCGGCTTCGGTTATGTTTCTGCCGGCAAGCAATTTTAGCTGATATATTTTGATGTAGTTTTCATCACCAGACTTAACTATTATTTCTTCTGTTGTAATTTGTTTTTTTCCATCGTTATAAGTCATACGCGTCCTGTTAAATGCATCAGCCGAAGGTGGGTCATTACCCAAACCCACAAGGGCAACCTGCGGCATCAACCTAAAATCGTTCAGCAATACCAGGTTGGTGCTGGCCTTACTGGTTTGCCAGGGTGTATTAATAACCAGGATGGCATCCTTTTTAAACCCGAGGTTTTTATGCAAGGCGTAATAAATTTGTTGGCTTACCAAAATGGTAGCCATTATAAAAAATTGGGCTACGACAAACTGCGAAACCGTAAGCGACTTACGGAGCCACGCGTTCCGCGTTTTATTACTATTGCCCTGCACCTGGTTTTTTAGCACCGATGCCGGCTTGTAGCCCGATAACACAATTGCGGGATAAAAACCCGACAAAATACTTATCACAATAGTTAATATCAGCAGGAAGAGTATGATATCCGGCTGCAGCATATTCGCATGAATATCCGGGGATATAACGTCGGCAAACATTTTTAAAATAATTGGAGCAAGCAACACCGATATGCAAACCGCAAAGAATGTTATAAAAAATGTTTCGCCTAAAAACTGAACAACTAATTGCATCCGGCTGCTACCCAAAGTTTTGCGGATCCCAATTTCTTTTGCCCTTTGGGCCGCCTGGGCGGTAGTTAAATTCACATAATTGATACATGCCAGCAACAACAAAAAGATAGCGCTGGCCAATAATCCGTAAAGTGTTGTTTTGCTGGCTGGCCATGAGAAATTAAAAATATTGTAGTCGGGATTGAAGTGAATATCATCCAATGGCTGCAAGGCCAGATCCACGATGGGTGCAGGCATTTTTTGTTCGGCACGCGGCGGATTACTTTTCCTGAAAATGGTATTGATCTGCTTTACAACCCCGGGTAACGGGGCGCCAGGCGCCAGCTTTACAAAAACCTCTGATGCCGAAGAGATTCTGTCCCAATTGTTTATATGCAGATCATCAGCTAAATGTTTATTAGTTGTGGCGGTACTAAAGGAAATAAAATCGTGAAAGGTAAAGTCGCTATTTTCGGTAAACGTTTCAACTATACCACTGACTGTTGTCTTAAGGGTATCATATATAACTACTTTACCAATCATTTCATGATAGGATAACGAGGGGAAGTAAAGCCTGGCTTGTTGGGATGTTAACACTACCAGGCCGGGCGCATCAAGCGCGTGTTGCGATGAGCCGGCAAGCCATGCATAATTAAAAATTTTAAAATATTGCTGATCGACAAGTGTTATCCTGTCCGGATCTTTGAACCGTTTTTGTGCGTTTTTATCTTTGTCGATATAGACAAAATGAGGCGACAGTGAATATACCGGCGTAATTTTCTCTATTCCTGTGGCCTGGCTTTTAATCGCATCCGCCAGTGGGCCAGGTCCGCCACTCGAATAAATTTTATGCCCCTGAGATGATATATTCATAACAACGCGGTAAATCCGGTCGCTGTCCTTGTGAAATTTATCAAATGTAAAATCGTAGTGTACAATAAGGTAAATGACCAGGAAAGCGCTTATACCTATGGATAAACCGATAATATTTATCAGTGTAAATAGCTTATGCCTCCAAAATCCGCGGAATGCAATTTTAAAATAAGTTTTAAACATACGACTGCCGGTTAATTTTTCATGTGTCCACCCCGGAGGGTTTACATGGCTCAATATTAGCGGCATATGCTGAGTAAAACCTCTCAAGTTATAATATGGGAGAACTTTTTGAATACGGTTTTTATATTCCAAAGGGGTTTCACCTGTAAATTGCTTAAAAACACGATGGAAACTACTTTGTGAATTAAAGCCCGATTCATAAGCAATACCAAGCAGCGTGATATGATCATAGGATGGGTTCTGCATTTTAAGGGCAACCTCGCGAACACGGTATTCATTGATAAAATCGTTGAAGCTTTTTTTGAAAACTGTGTTAATAATTCGGGATACTTCATGAGTATGCAATCCGAGTTTTTCAGCAAGAGAGCTCAGGCTTAACTCCGCATCCCGGTAGTAGCCTTTTTCCTTTACTTCCATTTTTAACCAGGATCCTTTTAGCTTCAGATCTGCCGGTAATAATAGCTTTACTGTAGTATCCGTCTTCTCAGAAGTTTCTGCTTTTAAATGGCTCTTTGCAGCAATCCAAATGATCAGGGATATGAAAAGAAGGTACAAAGGAAAATAATGCTGTGCTCCTGATTTATCATGGTAATAAAAATAGTCAACCGCTGTAAACGGTATCCATAGTAACCATAGCATGCCGAATACGGTAAGCAAACGATCAATCCATAGTAACTCGTTGCGGTAACGGTCACCCCCATTAAATTTTAACCGCTGGTAAAAGCTTCCTATCTGCCTGTGAGCCAGGTAAATGTAAATCGTGACCGAAACAAACGCCAGCAGTTGCAATACCGGGTTCACTTGCTTAAAGGCCGGCGTTTCATAAGTAGCTGCACCGGTATTTATACTATCCCTGACTTCCAATGCCTGAGCACCCAATTCCAGCAGCAACGGACTAAAATGCAGCAGATCCTTAGACCGGAATTTATATTCCGGCCGGGTTATTTTAAGCACGTAAAAGAAAATAAGGGGGCCAAGGGCAAGCGAAAATTGCAGCGGCAGCAGGCTCCAATTAGTAATATAAGTTGACAGTCCGATGTCGATACCCAATATCCGGGCTATCCACAAAACAATCGTAACCATTGCCAGGGCCAAAAGCCGGTTTGCAGCCCGGTTTATTTTTGGGGTGAACCATAAAAGCAGGACAAAAGTGAGCGCGATAAAGATCGTACCAAAGAGAGCCAGGTCGTAGGTATTAACATGGAAAGTATAGGTATCCATTTGAAATATTATAACTCAATCGCTGTTACAAACTTATAACATCGTAGTTTTAAAAAAATGGTAATGACGAGATAACTAAGTATTTACCTGCCTTATTTCCCTTTTTTTAGTCCTCAATGGCCTCAATACCCTGTTGTTTAAGTTTCTCCAGGTGATCTTTCATCGCATTAAGCTGTTCCGGAAGATGTCCTTGCCAATCCGCGACTTCTCCAATGACCCGAAGTGGACTCTTAGTGCGGTATGACCTGGTGGGATTACCCGGAAACTTCTTATCCGTTAAATTGGGATCGTCTTCAAACAATCCGGTTGGTTCTACTATATAGATTCTGCCAGGTCCTTCACCGGCAGCGAGTTCTGCACCCCAGGTTGCTGCATCTAAGGTGGCCGTCAGGTAAACAAACCTGGCCTTATTTCGTTGCCCATAGTTTGAATTAAAACCGGGTTCAATAAGGTCACCATGTTTTAGATTTGCCTTAGTGCCGTGATAGAGCGTTTCTGAAGTTTGCTTTGATTTGTCCATTCAAATTGTTTTATTTCAATTCTTCCTTAAAATCTTATCCATAGTCCTTCCTTTTGCTAATTCATCAATCAGCTTATCTAAATAACGAATTTTTTGCATGAGTTTGTCCTCAATTTCCTCCACTCGATAGCCGCAAATTACACCTGTAATTTTTGAAACATTTGGATTTATCTGTGCCTGGGCAAAAAAGGTTTCAAAGTCAGTTTTATCGTCGATATGCTTTTGCAGTGTTTGTTTATCATATCCTGTTAGCCAAAAGATGATGTCTTCCACCTCAGCTTTTGTGCGACCTTTTTTCTCGGCTTTTTGGATATAATGCGGATAAACACTTGCAAAAGACATTCTGTATACTCTTGTATTATCCATCTTACTTGTATTAATAATTAAAGTTAAATTTTTTCTCAGCAAGTAGTGAGGGCTGCGAAAACATGATGTTGAAAATTTTGTCTTGCTGGGTCTTTCAGCGGAGGCCCCGCCGGGACAAAAAATACAGATGTCGAACTCTTTTATTGAGGATGTGAAGAAAATTGTAGCTTTAAATAATATACTCCGATAAAATATTAACATTTTCAATCTTCAATGACATTATCCGAAACAAAATATACACCTGATCAAAAGGAATTCCTTAATTATCTTAAAGAAATAGGAGCAGTATTGGATACTGTTATATTTGATACCGGCAAGTTGTCAAATAATATTTATGCAGTTTCAAAAAATGCTGCGAAAAATGGAATTGAAATTTTGGGCAAAGAATTTGAAACCCACTTTAAACTAACCAACCCCAACGTGGATGTTGGTGAATTCTTTAAATTTCGAATCTTACCTGATGAGGAATTACAGGGAGAAGAAATAAGTTTTACAAATTTTATTGGCGAAGGGTACCACTTAGAAACTGGAAAAGTTAATGTGTTTTCTTACGATCGTGAACAAAAAATCATACACCACAAAGTTGAAAATGGACTTGCTAAAGCGCTAATAAATCCACCTTATTCTTTACAATTTAGAAGATCAGAAGATTTTGCGAGTAAAAATTATGAAGAAAACGAAAGCCTTTTTTTTTCTGAAATTATAAAATCCTATTTAAACAAAATTCTACATGTGTATTGGCCCTCGGATTCGAACTTTTTGAAAATAATATCTTGGTCTGATAACTGGACAAACTATTTCGATGATGGGAAAGAATGGTGGGGAACATTTTGCTGGACAATATACGATTCGAGAAAAAACATTATAACATTCATTGCGGCATCTTCAACCGATTAAGTTATTATTTTTCCTTGTTATAAAAACGCCCTTCAGAGATACTGAAAGGCGTTTCCTGCTCAAAAAGTTACAGATACAGAACTTCTTATTGCGGACGCGTAAAAAATCGAAACAACACGCAAATCAAAAGCCCCCTCCTTTTGGAGAAGGTCACGTAATCCTACCTCACTTCAAACACATAGCTTCCTGCTTTTACCAGGTAAACGGTAGCAATCGGCTTGCCACTCAAATAAGCTTTACCTGCCGGCAACTGCACGGTGGCCGTTGAATTGGCCGGGATAGTTACTTTGTAGGTGACACCATTACCGGTTCGCGCCCATGAAGAAATTACCTTTCCATACGGACCATCATGCGTGGCGGTAAACTCGTTTAATCCGGCTACAAAATGCGGCGCCAGGATCACGTTTTTAAAGCCCGGCTGCTTAACATCGGGGTGAATACCGGCGATACCTTTGTATAGCCATGCTCCAATCTCGCCAAACATGATGTGGTTAAGGGAGATATCCGATTTGGCATCTATCTGCCAGTTCTCGTATAGGGTAGTAGCGCCGTTAACCATCCACCAGCCCCATGAAGGGAAGGTTTCCTGCGATGCTATTTTGTAGGCTACATCGGGGTAACCGTTATCGCTCAGCGCGCCTAATATCGCTTTAGCGCCAAGGATACCCACATCCAAGTGGAAATTATCGGTGGCTACACGTTGAGCCAGGTTGGCGGCCACTTTGCTTTTTAAATTTTCCGGCACTACATCCCAATATAGCGGAACGCTCAGTTCTGTTTGCAAACCCTGCCCGTAGATGCCCGTTTGCGTGTTAAGGTATTTGGCGTTAATGGCATTTTTTATTTTAGTGGCCAGGGCCGAGTACTTTACAAAATCGGCCTGTTTGCCTAATATTTTGGCGGCTTTAGCCAGTATGCTGGCATCGGCATAATAATAAACCGAAGAGGTAAGCTCAACCGGCGATACTGATTTTACAGGCACCCAGTCGCCAAGGCCCCAGCTGGTGAGGCCGGTTGGGTACAGTTCATCAATATGGTTCACGTATTTTTCAATGCTGGTATAGCTATCGGCCAGCAGTTTGCTATCGCCATAAAACATATAAACATTCCATGGGATGATAGCGATGGTGCTGGTCCAGTCGGGGCCGTTACCCCATTCGTAGCCCCAGCCGCCGGTTGGGATAATGGATGGCAGCACGCCGTTGGGCTGCTGCTCGTCGCGATGGTCGGCCAGCCATTTTTCGTAAATGGTGATGGCATCAAAGTTATATAAGCCGGTTTCGCTGGCTATGTGGGCATCACCCGTCCAGCCATTCTTTTCGCGCTGCGGGCAGTCGGTAGGGTAACCAAACAGGTTGCTGAGGTAACTATGATTAGTGGCACTCCATATTTGGTTAATGGTTGGGTTTGATGATTTCACATCGCCGATGGGCTGCACATCGCTATGCATAAAAAAAGCTTTCAGGCTCTCTTTGGTAAGCTGAATAGGTTTGCTGCTGCTTACCTCTACATACTGAAAACCCTTGTAGTTAAACTTCGGCATAAAGGTTTCTTCGCCCTTGCCGCCAAGAATAAAAATATCTGTCTGAAAAGGATCTTTATCATCCGTTGGGCGATAATGCAGATCGATATTGGATTGATCTACATGACCGTTCTTGTTGAGGCGTTCTGCATGTTTAAGGCGTATGATGGTGCCCGAATCGCCCTTTACGGTGATCTGGCTTACACCGGAGATATTGCGGCCAATATCAAACACCCATAAATTATTGTCGATTTTGGTGATGGTTTTACTGGCAATCTCCTCCACATTGCGAATCGGCTGCAGGCTTTGCGCAACGATATTAGTAGACGTCGCCGAGCGGTTGATAACCGGTTTCCAGGCGCTATCAATAAAATCGGGCGTGTTCCAACCTGATTGCTCTTTACGGGCGTCGTAATGTTCGGCTGTGTAAATGCTGTTAAACACTACCGGACTTAAAGCTGTTTTCCACTGCGTATTGGATGATACGGTTTCTACCGTACCATCGGTATAAGTGATGCGCAGATCCATACAAAAAGTTGGACGGTTGCGCCACGGTGCCTGGTGAAAATACCACACTGCTGTACTTTGGTGATTATACCAGCCGTTCCCCAATAATACCCCTACGGCATTTTTTCCATTTTGCAGGTTAGCAGTAACATCATAAGCTACGTAAAGGGTGCGCCTGTCAAACCGGGTATACATAGGATCGAGCCGATGGTTGCCTATTTTTTTGCCATTGATATATAGCTCATACAAACCCGCCACCGCGATATAGGCCCTTGCCGATTTGATGGTTTTGCCCACCTTAAATGTATTCCTGAAATACGGGGCCGGATTTACCGCAATACCTTTGTTATCGCTGATCCAGGAGCCTTTCCAGTTGCGCATCTCCATCATACCGGTTTCAAAACTGGTTATTGCCGATGAACTTAGCTTTTTACCCGCCTGATCCCATAACTGAACACGCCAGTAGTATTTGGTAAAAGGCTGTAAAGCCTTACCACCATAGGTAACCAGGTTTGTAGCGGATGTAATTTTAGTGGTTGTCCAGCTATCTCCCCTGCCAGCGCCAACAGCAACAGAATCAGTACCCACAAAAAGTTGGTAGGCCGTTTGGGCAGCTCCTTGCTGTGCATCGGCCATGGACCAGGTTAAACGCGGGTGTTTTGCATCAATACCTATCGCATTGCTAAGATATTCGCACTTTAGGTTAACTGCCTGGGCCGGTTCTGCAGCTTTAGCGGATTGGATTATTAAAATACTGTTGAATAATAACGCGATGTAAAGCATGAGCTTACATAAAGGTTGTTTCATATGGGAACAAGATATATCGGTTTATAAAAGTAGTAAAAGGTTTTAGCAAAAACATTAAAAAATAGTACCCTGAAAGCGGGCTTTCAAAATACGATTGGCAATGTAAAGTGATATTTTTATTTGCGCGTCCTGCACTGTCTTGTGCGGAGAATTGAAATTTTGGGGCCGTTCAAGTTGATAAAAGTGACCATGCTTTGTCCTGAAAATGCTCCGTAGGAGCTACCTGTTTGTAGCCCTCATCCAAAAAAAGCAAATTGCGCCGTAGGTGCTATCCTTAATCAACAGATCTGTCAGAGAAGGGTAGCATCTACGATGCAAAAAAAAGTTATGTTCTATTTCTACAATCAGGTAACTCCTGACGGAGTAACTGGGTATGATGGTAATATTCTCAATTCTACAACAAACCCTTCAGCACCGGCCAAACCTTATCAGCCATAACCCTATACCCCGCCGGGTTGGGGTGTAGCATATCCGGTAAATTAAGGTGCGATTTACCTGCCACACCATCCAAATAAAAGGGCACAAAGACCATCTGGTTAACATCGGCCAGCTTACGAAAAACCGCTTTAAAATCTATAGCGAACGGCCCCGGAATAAACAAGGGGATCTCCATACCCATCATCACCAGTTTTATGCCGGGATACTTGAGTTTTACCTTATCAATAATTTCCTGTAAGTTTTTAGCGGTGGTTTGAGGTGATATCCCCCTTATGATATCGTTAACACCCAACTCCAGCACGAAAATGTGCAATGGGCGGTTCATCCAATACTCCAATCGCCTAAGTCCGCCGGAGGAGGTATCACCGCTGAGGCCGCCATTAATACAATGATATGGCAAGCCATCCGCGTCTATTTTTTGTTGTATTAAGGCAGGGAACGATTCGGTTTTATGATTAGGCAAACCATACCCTGCCGTGAGGCTATCGCCAAAAAAAAGAATATTCTGCATATAGTGAAATGCGCAGATACAAAATTAATACCTGGTGTTATCCTTAAAATTTTGCGCGCGTACAGCTATCTGCTCTAAAGTAAGTTCACCATATTTTTTAGCGCGGTCCAGCCATTCGGGAGCTTCATCCACCAGGTTATCTATGATTGATTTGCCATCTGGTCCTTTTTTGGTAACATAATTTATGCCGTAGGCAACTGCTGCACCAATGGCAAGTGTTTTTATAAAGCCCATATTTTTATTTGTTTATTGAGTAAGTATATGACAATGATGGTGCCAGTTTGTTACGCACCGTAATGATAAGATACAAAGCGTTGTAAAAAGTTTAATGTTTTAACTATTTTTACTTCAACTATGTTTTTTATCCTCTCAAAAGTACTGGCATTTTTACTTATCCCATTACTATATATCTTTGTTTTACTGGCTATTGCCGTTTTTTCAAAAAAGCCTAAAGCTAAGCGTAACTGCCTGTTATCAGGACTTGTTTTACTTTGGATCTTCTCGGCCCCACTATTCTTAAACTTATTCGCCAAAGCCTGGGACGTTGCACCGGGAAAGTTGGATGCGGGCAAAACCTACAGTGCTGTTATTGTATTAGGGGGCTTTGCCGGCGATAACGGCAAAGGCAAGTGGGCATTTAACTGGGCTGCGGACAGGTTTATACAGGGCGTTTTACTGCAACGCACCGGAAAGGCAAAAAAAATTGTGATCTCGGGCGGGAACGGCCACCTTTTCGCCGATGGCTTTAGGGAGGCTGATTGGGCAAAAGAGAAACTAATAGCTTTACAAATACCGGATAGTTGTATACTGGTAGAAAACCAATCGCGCAATACGCTTGAAAACGCATCCTTAACAAAAACATTATTAATTAAAAATAAATTGAAAGGGCCCTATATATTGGTAACATCGGCCTTTCACATGCGCCGGTCACTACAAATATTTAAAAGCAAAGGCTTTGATGTAATTGCTTATCCGTGCAATTATTTTGCAGGAACCGGCAACCTATCTTTTGGAGATCTGATACCAGAAGCGGGTGTACTAACCGGATGGAATACATATATCAAAGAACTCATCGGTTATATGGTTAACCATATAACCGGCAAAGTTTAGCAATAGAATATCCCCAATAGCTCTGCTGTACTATATATATTGCCCTGAGCCTCGCGGTTACGAGCCTTTGCGTTAAATAATGACCCTCGCTATATTTCAACAAATAACCTGATCAACAGATTATTTAATTATTTTGGCAACCGGAGGATTAAACAAATATTAATAAATCGGCCTTTTATGGGTATATTGTTAGTGGAGGATGAACCTAATGTGGTATCGGTTATAAAACGCGGACTTACAACATACGGGTTTGAGGTAAGTGTTGCCGCTAATGGCGTTACAGGCTTGCAAATGGCGCTCGATCATAATTTTGACCTCGTTATCCTGGATGTGATGCTCCCTTTAATGGATGGCATACAGGTATGTAAACGCATCAGGGAGCAAAAAAAATCTGTACCCATTATCATGCTTACAGCGCTCGACTCTACCGAAAATATTGTAGGCGGCTTGGATAGCGGCGCCGACGATTACATGGTAAAACCCTTTAAAATAGCCGAACTTGCCGCCCGCCTGCGTACACTACTGCGCCGCAGCGGTGCCGAAATACAAACAAACAATAGTTTTGCTATTGATAACCTGCACATTGATACCGAATCAAAAATTGCCAAACGTAATAACGAAGTATTAAAACTTACCGCTACAGAATACCGGCTGCTGGAGTATTTTATAAAAAATCAAAGAAAGGTATTATCCCGCATCCAGATCCTGGAAAACGTTTGGGATATTGATTTCAATATGGGCACCAATGTGGTTGATGTTTATGTAAACTACCTGCGTAAAAAGCTGGAGAAAAACGGGGGCATTAAATTGATCCATACCGTTTTTGGCATGGGTTATATCATGAAAGAGGGAGATAGCGATGAAGATACAAAGTAAGATCACCCTGCTGTTTCTCCTATTATCGGGCGGAATACTAATACTGCTCAGTGCATCCATTTTTTACTTTGCTTATAAATTCAGTTTCGATGATTTTTATAAGCGACTGGAAGCCCGGGTGAATATCCTGGCCGAAGTGAATCTTTTCCCCGGTGCCAAAAGCGAAGCCACCCAGGAGGTGCGTAACAAATACCTGGAAAAGCTGGATTCGGAGAAAGGGTATTTTTTAAGTGTAGATAGCAACAATAAAGTAAAAACACCGGCTGGCAGTAATATCCGTAATAAACTTATTCAAAACATATTAAGCAACGGTTCCGCTCAGTATAGAAATAACAACACTTTCTACGCTGGCTCTGTATTTACCAAAGACGGCTCCAGGTATATTGTGATTGTCTCGGCATCAAACCCGGCCGGTTTCCAGGAGATGAAAGATCTGCAGGAGATTCTGATCTATGGCTTCCTGGTAGCTATGATATTGATTTATTTTATTGGGAAGATATTTTCTTTTTACACCTTTCAGCCAGTGCGGCGCATCATCAATAATGTAAAAAACATTACAGCAAACAACCTCCATTTCCGGCTGGATGAATTAAGCGGCAAAGACGAAATTGCCGAGCTATCTTACACTTTTAATGATATGCTTAACCGCCTGGAAACGGCGTTTGAAACACAAAATAATTTTGTAAGCAACGCGTCGCATGAGTTAAGAACCCCGCTTACCATCATCTCATCAGAGGTTGAGCTGGCTTTAAACAAGCAAGACCTGAATCCTCATCAGCGTGAAATTTTAAACACCGTTTATGCCGAATCGGAAAAATTAGGACAAATCCTGAACAGCCTGCTCACCCTTGCACAATCGGGCTTTGATGGTAAAAGGCAAAACTGGGAAAGCATCAGGATGGATGAATTGTTACTTACCGCTTCAGAATCGGTTAAAAGGGTCCACCCGGATAGCAATATATTCATCAACCTTGAAAATTTGCCCGATGATGAAAAGCTACTATATGTTAAAGGTAATAGTAACCTGTTAAGGCTGGCCATCAACAATATCATCAGCAATGCTTGTAAATACTCTGATAACCGTATGGTAACGGTTGCCTTGCTGGCAGAAAACAACAAGATCATCGTATCCATCAAGGATCAGGGTATCGGCATCCCTAAAACCGAGCTTCAGCATATTTTTGAGCCTTTCTTCAGGGCATCAAACGCGCATAATTATGAGGGGCACGGCGTTGGCTTACCGTTAACGCTAAACATCATCCGCCTGCATAAAGGCAGCCTGGGCATCAGTTCGGAAGTAGGCGTTGGTACGGAGATTAAGATTTTTTTGCCGGTGGAGTAGCCTCAGCCCCACGGGAGCTTGTAAAAGACACGTTGTCATTTCGAACGAGGTACGAGGAGAAATCCTGTACGACATGCAGTCAACTATGCAGGGTGTAGAAGATTTCTCGTTCGCTCCCCACTTATTCCTCCCATTGCTCTATCGAAATGACATTTTCTTTTATTAAAAGATGTGTATACACACAGTAGCTCCTTTGGATGGGCCGGGGGCTGCAATTAATTCTAATCAAATTCTAATAAGTTTCTTAAATCATCTTAATTATTGGCTGCTACACTTGTATCAAACAAAACGATACAAGTTTCAACAATAATTAACATGACTATGAAAACGCTATTAATCCCAACCGATTTTACCCAACAATCTATTCAAGGCATCCCGGCATTGGTACATCAATATTACCCCGAAAAGGTAAATATTGTACTGGTGCACATGCTTAAAATTACCGACTCATTAAGCGAGCTGCTGATGTTATCGCGCCGCAGTGTGGAGTACAGGCATATCCCCGATAATTTTTACACCCGCTGTACCGAATTGCAAAATAAGCATAGCCACCTCATTAACCGTATTGCAATTAACTTTTTTTATGGCAGCACTGTAGCTGTATTTAATAATTACCTGGAGGCTAACGAGGTTGATGCTATTGTAAGGCCACATGATAACTACCAGTTGCTTTTTAAAAATAGTATCGCGCCCCAAATGCTGATATCCAAATGCAGCATTAAAATAATCGCGCTGCCCAAAACTCAAGGTATGCCGGCTGATATCCTGGTTACCGAGCCGGAATTAACAGAACATCAATAATAACATCTTAAAAAAACATCTATGCTACTAAAAGAAAATATACCGGTAAGCTACGTATTCGGTAAAATAAAAAAAGAACTCATCCTGGTGGCTGTATACTCTGCGGCAATTTATTTTATCCACCAGTATTATAATTTTAAAGCGGTATCAATCCCTTTAACCGTATCAACCATATTGGGTACTATCATCTCCCTGTTGCTGGCTTTCCGCTCAAACCAGGCTTATGACCGCTGGTGGGAAGCCCGCATTTTGTGGGGCGGCATAGTAAATGATAGCCGCACGTTTGCCCGGCAGGTATTAACCTTTGTTGACAGCAGCCATGATGGCGAACAAAAACGAGCTTTAAAAGAGCGTATCATCAGGCGCCAAATGGCCTGGTGTTACAGTTTAAGCTGCCATTTACGTGGGCAAAACGCCAAAGAAAACCTGGAAGCCTATTTAAGTGATGATGATATAAAAAACATCAAAAACCTGGATCATACCCCGCTTGCTATAAACGAGCTGCAGGGCCATGACCTGCGCACGCTGTACAAACTTGGCTGGATAAACGAATATCAGCAGGTAGCTATGGATAGTACGTTAACAGGTTTCATGAACTCAATGGGTGGCTGCGAGCGGATCAAAAACACGGTTTTTCCATCTACCTATAGCGTGTATATCCATTGGCTGGTGATGTTTTTTGTACTGTTGCTACCCTTTAGCCTTATAGAGTTCTTTGGCATTTTCCAGGTTCCATTAGTAATCGCTATTTCATCAGCCTTTTTCCTCATCGAAAAAATGGCCATACATCTGCAGGATCCGTTCGAGAATAAGCCTACTGATACGCCCACAACTGCCATCAGCCGTACCATTGAAAACAACCTTAAACAAATGATGAAGGATGAGTTGCCAGAGGATATAGGTGCCATGATAAGTAAACAACCTCAAAAACAGGCAGTATTTTATATACTGTAGTGAAGAGAATCAAGAGGTTAGAGTGAAGAATTAAGACGTTTGCCTTTTGACGCAGGGTCGACTCACCCCGACATCGCTGGCTCGTCTGCCCCTCTCTCCGCTTCGCGCATAGAGGGGCTTAAAAAAAATCCGTAAAAAATGCTGTTCCCGCCCCTCTTTCCACCGCAGGTGAAGAGAGGGGCGACCGGCGAAGCCTGGTCGGGGTGAGTCGTTGCCAGCATACAGAGCTTATTGCTTAGTCTGAAATAAACACGTCATTGTTCCATACCTCACAATAACGTTTCTATAAAATGCACCAAAAGTCTTAATCCCCTGCTTCAAAATCCTTGCTCCTTACTCCAAAAATCCTCTGTCTTAATAAAATTCTTTTCCCTATTTTGGCAATCGGGAAATTTATAACAAATCCTGGTTTACTAAAATGACTTATTGCCTCGGAATTAAGGTTAAAGAAGGCTTATTGGCTATTGCCGATACCCGGATAACTTCGGGAACAGATACTACTGTAAAAAAGAAGATCACCATAGAACAAAAAGACAATTTTTCCCTTTTCATCATGACCAGCGGCCTACGGTCGGCAAGGGATAAAGCCATTGTATATTTTAACGAGCTGCTGGAAACCAAAGAGTTTAACAAAATGTACAAGGCCGTAAATGCCTTTGGCGAACAGGTAAGGCGCGTAGCTGTTGAGGATAAAGCATCATTGGAAGCTGCCGGATTTAAGTTTGATTTGAACACCATTATTGGCGGGCAGTTAAAGGACGACGACGAACACAAGCTGTTTTTACTTTATCCCGAAGGTAACTGGGTTGAGCTGGGGCAGGGTGCGCCTTACGTGGTTATAGGTAACTCGGGCCATGGTAAGGCGATTTTAAACCGCATACTTACCGAAGACAGCAGCCTGAAACTGGCACTGAAAACCGGTTTTCTTTCGTTCGATTCAACCAGGGTAAGTTCAAACAATGTTGATTTCCCTATCGATGTCGCCCTTTACAAAAAGGATACTTTCGAGATCATCGAAACACGGTACGAAAAGAAAGACCTGGAATACATATCGGCACAATGGGCCGAAGAATTGAAACTGGCCCTGGAGCATATCTCTGAGGACTGGATGGATACAACATTTAACAGATTAGAAGAAATTAAAACCGGAAGCTAAGCAAATGAAATTCGATGTGTTTACCCAAATGGAATATGTAGTACGGTCGCCGGGCACATTGATATTAAACATACACGCTTTACGCACACCAAACCAAACCGTTTTAAACGAAGAGTTTACGGTTGAACCCTACGTTAAGATAGAGGAAATAATATCTGCACAGGGCGAAAACCGCCTGATGCGTTTTGAAATCAGCGAACCGGGCACCGTTAAAGTTACCTATAAAGCCCTGGTTGATAATTGTTATGAACTAACAGATTACCACGAGCAGCACGAGGTAATGGTAGCCCAGCTGGATGCTACGGTACTCCCCTATCTTAACCCCAGCCGCTATTGCCAGTCGGATAAGTTGTACCGTTTATCGCACAACCTGTTTGGGCATATCACCAACCCATTTGAAAAAGTAGTAACCCTTACCGATTGGATCCATACCAATGTACAATACCTGAGCGGTTACAGCAATGCCCAAACATCGGCATTTGATACCGTTACCGAGCAAGTGGGCGTATGCCGCGATTTTGCTCATTTAGGTATTGCTCTCTGCCGCGCTTTAACCATACCAGCCCGTTACTTTACAGGCTATGCCTACCATTTGAAACCAGCGGATTTCCATGCTTGTTTTGAAGCCTACCTGGGTGGTAAATGGGTTTTGTTTGATGCAACCAAACTGGTGCCGCTTAACGGACTTATTAAAATTGCCACCGGCCGCGATGCCGCCGATACCGCCATAGCCAACATTTTTGGCGATGTTACCTTTACTACCATGCAGGTAAGCTGCGAACTGGCCGAAGATGGTTTTGAGCCGATTTATTATACCAATAGCGGGTATAATGGGCTATCGTATTTGTAAGAAGCAGATGAAGGGTGAAAGAATTAAAGATCAAGGAAAGGGTGTTTATTTTTTTAGGATATAACAGAGGCTTCTTAAGACTTCTGTAGTTTAACTACTTTGCCTATATACCACAAATACATTTATTCAAACGATTTTGTTTTAGGACATTCGTTTCTATCTTTAAAATATAATAAGTCAAATGCGCTATCTTAAATTCTATGGTTATTACCTTTTATGGTTTTTTACTATATTTTTTGCTTTGCCACAATTGCCCTATTAAGGTTACCTGGAGATATTCCTTTATGGATTAAAGTAGTATTGATCATTTTAACCTTAGTTATAATATCTTCTCCATTTATAATGGTTGAATTAATGATAGACAGATTTTATATCTATAACGGCGAAGCGATAGCGTCAAAACAAGATAAAAAGTTGCACGCAAAACAATGGGGATGGAAAATTACAATCCTTACAATTTTAATTATAATCGGAACGGTTGCAACTGACAGAGAATCATTCACAGAAAAACTATCGAATATACCTTTGTATTCATTTAACATATGCTTGGTTATCGCTCTTTTCACAACAAGTTTTAAATCAAAAGATAAATCTTCAATTTAATTCTCCTAAGCGATATAATACAAACACATGTTAGGCAAAAAGCAAAAGCACTGGACTAAACTCCCCTCATATTACTTATTCAATAGTCCCGCTTTTTGAGCAAACCAGAATTGCAAAACAAAAATGCAGATACTCAAAAACTCATAATTGCTGTATAATCGTTAATGCGGTTTTGCAGGAATAAATATAATCGATACACTAAAAATAATTTACATTATTGATTTAATTATGCGAATCTTTTCGCCTACATTTAGATATTAAATATCTATAAATCAAAACCTTATCACAATGAAAAAGAAACTAAAATTAATTTTATGGGGTGCTATCATCAACTTAGGAGTGCACTCATTGGGCATAGCCCAAACTCCAACTATTGGAAAATGGTATATAACTACATCAGAATTAAGTGTTAATTCTGTGCCCGATACGGCAAAAACGCCAATACAGTACACTGTTTTGAGAGGCACTAAATTCACAATCACCAATGTCAAGGGCAATTTATATACTATTTTGTTTGGCTACTATGGCGATAAAAACACTCCCAAAGGAGGGCACCCCCGCTCTTTAAACAGTATTAAATATGACACCGTTACAAAAAAATATTTACTTACCTATCCGTTAGACAAGGCTTATATTCAAAGCTGGGCAAATTTTAAAAAATTTACAATTTCGGCCGAAGACCTTAGCAAAGCGATTTTATATACTACTGGCAATTTTGATTTCACTTATGGTGCGTTAACATTGCCGTTAAAAATCAGATTTGGAAATGGAGGAAATACTTATTCTGCTTTCGAAGAAAATTTAAATTTGGGTTTAACAGCTGGATTAAAATATACGATACCAGGGACAAAAGAACAATCCATAAATCTGTTAGGATTAATAGGATTAACAAGTGCCAACCTTGATAGCGTAGCTTTTAAAAATCCTAAATTTTATAGCTCAAAAATTACAAGCACAAAGGCTGTATCCCTAGGAATTGGCCTAATGTATCAATATTCTAATTTTCAAGTTGGATTATTTGGTGGCATTGACCATATTTCTGGCGAACTCGGCAGACAGTGGAGACATCAAGACAGGCTATGGATGGGTGTAGCAATTGGAGTAGCATTATACTCTAAAGATTCACTAAATAAAAACCCAAGCGGAACAACTAATATCAATTAATAAATTTGATATTAGAGTATTTGTAAGAAAGCTGAAAGTCAAAATTACGCGAAACAATTTTTTTTATTTCGGGTCTGGCTTTCGGCTAAACTTTGATGTCGCGGGCAGATTCGAACTGCCGTTTAGGGTTTTGCAGACCCCCACCTATCCTCTCGGTCACGCGACTTAAAAAAACTATAAAATCACTTATTAGATTGGCAGGGGGCGAAGATGGTATTATTATCTTTCTCCGTTGAATGGAGCAGGAATTAGCACCTTTTACATTATGCGGATGTAGAGGTTGCTAAGACGTCTTTGGGCCTTTCCCTCAGTCTTTCTTGATAAGTTAAATAAAGAACGATTGTCTGTGATGACGATGCAAACATAAAACATTATTTATATAAATCCTATAGGAATAGTAGAATATTTTCAAATAAGTTCGTTATATACTATAAATCAGCTTAATAAATTAAAATACTGTTGCGAAATTTCAGCGCATAATAACAACAACTCATAAAAGTCCTGTTTATATTGAATCTATTTTTTACCGCCATATCAACAGGCAGCTCTTTACATCTCAGAGTATGTCTAAAAATAATAAACAGGCCGTCATTGCACGAAGCAATCCCGAACGCTGCAGATCCGATTTGTAAAGCTGCTCTGTAAGGCGGGGATTGCTTCGTACCTCGCAATGACGCGTGGATATGTGCTTCATTGGAAGTATAAAAAATTAATAAATCAAATTTAGACACCCTCTCAGCTAACAAAAGAAAACAAAGCAATCATATTTAAATTGCACCCATTCACTTTCCCATCCACCTAATGGATTATCCTATTACTCCATTACGCTAATTCCACTCAACCTTTTGCAAAAAAAACTGAATAACAGTTGCCCTCTATATCTGTAATTTCGATACCTTGTATACAACCGTACTTTTGCAGATACACAAGGATAGTTGTTTAAACCATAAGCGTTAATATTGCTTTAACCAATTAATTAAGCACACAAAATGAAGGTAGCTTTATTTGTACCCTGTTATGTTGATCAGTTTTACCCCAACGCGGCAATTGCCACACTGGAGTTACTGGAGAAACTGGGTTGCGAAGTTCATTATCCAAAAAATCAAACCTGCTGCGGGCAGCCCATGGCCAACTCTGGTTATGAGCATCTTACCGGCGGCTGCAATAATTTATTTATAGATAATTTTTCGGGATATGATTATATCGTATGCCCATCTGGAAGTTGCACGCTGCATATTAAGGAACACCTCCACTCCCAGGAAAACGAAGCTATGGCGGGCGACATCCGCAAACGGGTTTTTGAACTGACCGAGTTTTTGGTTGATATATTAAGGATAGAGAGCCTGGATGCCAGCTTCCCATATAAAGTGGGCATGCACCAAAGCTGCCACGGCCTTCGCGGTTTACGCATTTCGCAAATGACAGAGCTGGTTGCCCCCCCATTCAGTAAACCCGCACAATTGCTCAACATGGTAAAAGGACTGGAGCTGGTTCCGTTAAACCGTGCCGACGATTGCTGCGGCTTTGGCGGTACCTTCTGCGTGGTTGAAGAAGCCGTATCATCCAAAATGGGAAAAGATAGGGTTGATGATCATATTGAACATGGCGCGCAGTACATCACCTCGGCCGATCTGAGCTGCCTCATGCACATGGAAGGCATTTTACGCCGGCAGGGAAGCGATGTTAAAGTAATTCACGTTGCCGAAATTTTAAACCACAGCATCAAATGAGCAGCACCGCGACAAAAGATCACCCTCAATTAGCAGCCATATTTAACCGGGACGAACCCCGCGTTGACTGGCACGACGAAACCCTGTGGTGGGTACGTGCCAAAAGGGATATAGCCGCACATAAATTACCCGAATGGGAATTATTGCGCGAAACTGCATCACAGATCAAGAACAACGTATTATCAAACCTGAGCAGCTACCTGGAGCAGTTTGAGGCCAATGCCATCAAAAACGGCGTTATTGTTCATTGGGCAGCCGATGCCCGCGAACATAACCAGATAATCCATAAACTACTAAGTGACAAGGGCATCAACCGTATGGTAAAAAGCAAATCTATGCTTACCGAGGAATGCCACCTTAATGAATACCTTTTACAACAGGGCATTGATGTGATTGACTCAGACCTGGGCGAGCGCATTGTACAGCTGGCAGGCGAACCGCCAAGCCATATTGTATTGCCCTGCATCCACAAAAAAAAAGAAGAAATAGGTGATATTTTCCATGAGCATTTAGGCTCGGCCAAAGGCGAATCGGATCCTAAGATCCTGACCGAAACAGCCCGCCAGCATTTGCGCGAAGTATTTTTAACCCGCCGGGCCGCCCTTACCGGCGTAAACTTTGCCATTGCCGAAACCGGCGAAATTGTAATTTGTACCAACGAGGGCAATGCGGATATGGGTGCCCACCTGGCCGAAATCCACATTGCATCTATGGGGATGGAGAAGATCATCCCCGAACGAAAACATTTGGGTGTTTTTTTACGCCTGCTCACCCGCAGCGCTACCGGCCAGCCTATAACCACTTACTCCAGCCATTTTGCCAAACCGCAGCATGGTAAGGAGATGCATATTGTAATTGTAGATAACGGGCGCAGCATTCAATTGGGCAGGGAAGATTTTCGCAACTCTTTAAAATGTATTCGTTGCGGCGCTTGTATGAATACTTGCCCGGTATACCGCAAAAGCGGTGGCCACAGTTACCATACCGCCGTTGCCGGCCCGATAGGCAGCATTTTGGCACCCAACCTGGATATGGAAAAATATGCCGACCTGCCCTTTGCCTCAACCCTTTGCGGATCATGCAGCAATGTATGCCCCGTTAAAATTGATATTCACGATCAGCTGTATAAGTGGCGGCAGGTTATTGTAAAGGCGGGCTACACACCCAAAGCTAAAACCATAGCCATGAAAGGTATGGCCTTTACGCTGGCCTCCCCTGCCTTGTACCGCGCAGCCGGCAAAATGGGCAGGTGGACATTTAAACATGCACCATTCGCGGTTAATAATGGCGCAAACCCATGGTATAAACACCGCGAAATGCCAAAAGCACCCGAGCAATCATTTGGCGAATGGTATACTAAAAGAAAGGACCAACAGAAATGAGCAGGGAAAAAATATTAGCGGCCGTAAAAGCCAACCAGTTTAGCCATGCCGAGCTGCCCGATCTTGAAATATTAAGTTCGTTAACAAACAATAACGAGAATTTAGTTGAACGATACACCGCCGTAGGGAGCGCCGGCGGCAGCTTTGTTTATGAAGTGGCCAATTATGGTGCCATTAAAGCTATTCTCCAAAAAGAGTTTAAACCCGGCGTAAAGATCATATCGGGAATTAGCGAACTGGGAGATTATACTTTTGTTGATGATGTAAAGCATGAACTCTCGCACAGTTTTGCCGATGTAGAGCTTTGCATCCTGGCATCAAACCTGGGCGTGGCCGAAAATGGCGCGCTATGGCTAACAGAGGAGCAAATGACGGTGAGGGTATTACCATTTATTGCCCAGCACCTGGCCATAGTTATCAGCAAAAACAGCCTTGTACCTACCATGGCACAGGCTTATGAAACAATTGGTGAATCGGGATATAGATATGGTGCATTTATTTCCGGTCCATCAAAAACAGCCGACATCGAGCAGTCCCTGGTTATAGGTGCACACGGACCAAGGAGTTTATCGGTGTTTATACTAACATAGCCCCATTTAAATTTGAGTTATATATTTTTAATTAGGCCTGCCGTTTGATTGACGGCAGGCTTTTTTTGTATACCAATTATTTGGCAGCTAAAGGGTAGCCCTGAGCTATCCAGTTGGTTTTTAAATTGGTTGATATGTTAAGCAGCTTAATATTGGTAAAGCCCTCTTTTTGTAGCTCCAGGAATGCCGGGCGGATATTGGGGCATTTGGCAAAAGGGCAGCAACCGCAATAAATAACCACCGCTGTAGTTTTAGGCAGCAATGTAAGCGCGTTTTTGAATTTTTCCAGATTCTCTGTGTTGTTTACCGCACCAATATGTTTAGCGCCCTTTATATCCTCCACCGCGCCAATATTAAAAATGACGGGAGTTTTCGCATCCCCTGCTTTAATATCGGCAGCCAATTCGGCTGGTTCCAATAATTGACCGGCAGTCCAGGGGTTAGTGGAGCCTAATGTTGGCATGGTGGCCGGCGAGGTTTGTGCATGGGTATTCATAGCAATTAAACCAACAAACATTAAACTTAATATAGCTATCAAACAATTTCTCTTCATAGTTGGGATATTTATCTTGAACTTTAATTTTTTAAAGATGAGCATTATCCATGGAAGAAAATAATAAGCAGCATTGGGAACAGGTATATGAAACTAAAAACCCCGGCCAGGTAAGCTGGACACAGCCCGTTCCGCAAACCTCGCTTGATTTTATTCATAGCTTCCATCTGGCAAAAACAGATAAAATTATTGACATTGGCGGTGGCGACAGCAGGCTGGTTGATTGCCTGTTGCAGGAGGGATTTACCAATGTTACCGTTTTAGATATATCTGCAAAAGCATTAGCAAAAGCTCAAACCAGGCTTGGCGATAAAAGCGATCAGGTAACCTGGATAGTTTGTGACATCAGTGATTTTAAGCCTACAGAAACTTATACTCTTTGGCACGATAGGGCGGCCTTCCACTTTTTAACCCACGAAGATCAAATTACCAATTATTTGAACATCGTATCAAACGCGGTTAGTAATTATGTAGTGATGGGTACTTTCTCTGAAAACGGCCCCGAAAAATGCAGCGGCCTACCCATTAAACAATACTCAGAACTGCAATTGCAAAATCAATTCCATCAACACTTTAAAAAGATAAGGTGTATTACCGAAGATCATATCACGCCATTTGAAACCACGCAAAATTTTCTGTTTTGCAGCTTTAAGAAAATCGAAAACATAGCCTAAAATTCATGCCTGCAATGATGACATAGAAATGAATTTTCCCTATTGCAAAAATATACCGATTGGTATATTTTTGTGGCGTTGAATTTAATCACTCAGCATATCAAAATGAAAACTTCAAAAAACACCATACTCATTACCGGCGGCAGTGCCGGCATAGGTTTTGAGTTAGCCAAAAAACTATCAGGCCAGGATAATCATGTAATCATCATCGGTCGTAATGATGAACGTTTGCAAAAAGCTGCCGGTCAATTAAAAAACGTAACGGCCATTAATGCCGATATATCAAATGCAGAAGATGTAGAAGCGCTGGTTACTAAGTTAACTACCGAATTTCCTGAACTGAATATAGTGATCAACAATGCAGGTGCAGCCAACATCAATAACCTGCTTAGCGGCACCAATACCTTTGAAACAGCAGGTGAAGAAATGCTGACCAACTACCTGTCTGTCATCCGCCTTAACGAAAAACTATTACCATCACTCAAAAAACAAAATGAAGCTGCTATAGTAAATGTATCATCGGTAGTTGCTTTTGCACCAAGCACAAGGTTAGCCACTTATGGCGCAACTAAAGCCGCGCTTCATGCCTATACCCGCGCTTTAAGATTGGTATTGGCAGAAACCAGTGTGAAAGTTTTTGAACTGATGCCTCCATTGGTTGATACCGAATTTTCGGCAGAAATAGGCGGCAAAAATGGGATCTCGCCATCACAGGTTGCTGATGAGTTTTTCACAGCCCTGGAGACCGATACATACGAGATACGGGTAGCTAATACAGAAGATTTTTACCGCTTATACCTATCAAACCCAGATGAAGCTTTAAGAGTGATTAACCTGCCAAGGTAATCCATTTAAAAAATTTATTACTGTAAAATATACCAATCGGTATATTTTACAGTAATAAATTTTATACTCCAATGAAAAAAAACATTCTTATCATAACCGTTATCGCGGCGGCAGTAATGGAACTGATAGATACTTCCATAGTAAACGTAGCCTTATCGCACATGAGCGGTAACTTGGGTGCTACCCTGGAAGATACTTCCTGGGTAATAACAGCCTACGCTATTGCTAACATTATAGTAATACCCATGACCAGCTTTTTAGCCACAAAGCTGGGGCGCCGTAATTATTACATCGGCTCTATTATCGCTTTCACTTTCTTCTCGGCAATGTGCGGTCTGGCATCCAATATCTGGACACTGGTGCTGTTCCGCTTTTTGCAGGGCATGGGCGGCGGGGCTTTGTTATCGGTATCGCAGGCTATTGTATTTGAGGTATTTGGCAAAGCACGTACAGGTATAGCCAGCGCGTTATTTGGAGTAGGTGTATTTTTAGGTCCTACCATCGGGCCAACATTAGGTGGTTTCATTACAGAATACTATTCATGGCCATGGATCTTCTACATCAATATACCTATTGGTATTGCCGTAGCCGTATCAAGCACGATACTGGTTACCGAGCCCGAGATTAAAGTTAAAGCCAAGGCGGTAGACTGGTGGGGAATACTGCTGCTGGTTATTGGCATAGGTTCGCTCCAGACTGTATTGGAGCGCGGCGAAACTGATGATTGGTTTTCGGCCAATTACATTATCGCTTTAACGGTGACCGCGGTATTTAGCATTTTCATGTTTATTTGGTGGGAGCTTACCGTACCAAACCCGGTTATTGATTTAAGGGTACTAAAAAGCAAATCACTGGCCGTTGCGGCTATCCTTACCTTTGTAACCGGCGTTGGCCTGTTCACCTCTGTTTTTTTAACACCGGTACTGGCGCAGCGGGTTCTGGGGTTCCCGCCTACCATTACAGGGCTTACTTTGCTGCCGGGCGCTATACTGGCCATTTTTGGTCTATTATTTTCGGCCACATTGCTCAAAAAAGGAGTATCACCACTAATAATAATTATCACTGGATTTTTTCTGTTCATGATATTTAGTTATAAAATGGCAGGATTGAATTTAGAAGCTACTCCCGGCAATTTGGCTTTAATCCTTATTTACAGGGCTATGGGGCTCGCGTTCCTTACGGTTCCGCTAACGGCGCTTGCAGTTTCGGGACTTGAGGCTAAGGATGTTCCGCAGGGCTCGGCCTTAAACAATATGATGCGGCAGCTGGGCGGCTCATTCGGGATAGCAATGATCAACACCTATGTGGCCAAAAGATTTGGATCGCACAGAAATGATCTTATCTCCAATATCAGCGTTTACAACCCGCAGGCTACCAATCGTATTAATAACTTAACCCAATATTTTACGGGTAAGGGATCGTCTGGTTTTGATGCCCATAATAAAGCCATGGCCGTAGTTAATAATGGTATCGACAAGCAATCGTTCCTGTTAAGTTATTTGGATGCGTACATACTTGTTGGTTTACTGTTTTTAGTGGCTATGCCTTTGTTATTCCTGGTACTTAACCGTAAAAAACAAGCCGGGCCAATAGTGCTGGTGAGTGATCATTAAAAACAACATTAAAGGAGGGGATATGTGTGATTCGTGTGGTTAGTCGCGCGTAGAACACACCCCTCCCATTTCACAGTCCGGTGCGCCCCCTCTCGAGAGGGGAACGGGGAAAAATGCTCTCTATCTCAAAAATTATAACATTCAAATACCAGTTGGTATATTTGTAATATGGAAAAGGAATTATCAAAGGCAGAAAGAACCCGCCTGTTTATTTTAGAAACTACGGCTCCTATCTTTAATAAAAAGGGATATGCCGGCACTTCCATGTCCGATATTACAGAGGCGACGGGCCTCACCAAGGGCAGTATTTATGGTAATTTTGCTAATAAAGAAGAAGTTGCCTTAGCTGCCTTTGATTATAACTCGGCCAAAATAAGAAAACAGGTACAGGAGCGCATTCAAAAAGCCGATACCTACTATGATAAACTACTGGTTTACGCCCAGGTTTACCACAGCTTTACCAGGGCAAGCTTCCCTGCAGGTGGCTGCCCCATATTAAATACTGCTGTAGATGCTGATGATACCAACCCCCTGTTAAAAGATAAAGCCGCACAGGCAGTTCTCCGCTGGAAAAAATCAATAGAGAACCTGGTACAGGCCGGTATTGAAGCCGGGGAATTTAAGGACGATGCCGATATAAGCGGCACTGCCCTATCCATGATAGCACTAATTGAGGGTGGTATAATGATAGCCAAGGTAACCAATACACCTGCCAGCCTCGATAAGGTTTTAAAAACCGTTAACGCGCTGGTTTTGGCACTTAAACGCAGGTAACTGTAATTTAATTATTACAAAATAAATTCATAGAAAAAAAACAAATGGCTCAGGCAATACGTTATTGTCTGTACCAATTATATATACTATGTCTATGTCAAAAAAGATCTTAATACTCGATGATAGCGATGATATCCTTGAGGTGATGAAAGACGTGCTTGAGATGGAAGGCTACGAGATTCAGGCCATTAATTATACCAATGATATCTGCAAGGCGGCCATGACATTTAATGCCGACCTGGTGATACTTGATTATATCCTCTTCGGCATAAACGGGGGCGAACTTTGCCATATGCTTAAAACCAATCCGCTAACTGCCCATATCCCGGTGGTAATGGTTTCGGCCTATCCGCGGGTACTGGAGTCGTTAGGAAACTATGGCTCTGACGCTTTTATTGCCAAACCTTTTGGTCTTACAGATATTGTGAACACCGTAAGAGGTTGTTTATTAAAGACGGGGGATATTGAACATGCTGATTGGTAAGCGGCAGGTTTTAAATAACGGATGCCAACTGGGCTATTGCAACGCGCTAACCACGAACTGCGATAATACTTATACAGCACGTAATTGTTTCGTGCGTACCTTTGGCGTGTTTGTTTTAAGCATATAAAAAAATCCCGTTCCGTAGTTTGCTTCCCCACAAGCTGCTACTACCACATTAGTTGAAACATTACACCACTTATTTTGCATCCTTCCTTTCTGAGCCTCACACCAAAGCAAAATTGAGCTTCTCATCAACCCTGCCCCACCGTTTTATCCGAACCTTTGTTTTGTCTGAATTAAAAATTAGCTTTATCTTATACGCTTAGTATGGTGCTAAAAGATGAACCTAAACGAATTTCCAACATTCTATAACTTAAAGAAACGTTTATGACCGAAGCAGAAAAATACTTTCATGAACTTACCCGGCAGATCCCCGATGTTGAACCGGGCAAAATGTTTGGCGCTTTGTGCTTTAAAACACCTAACGGTAAAGCGGCGGCCATCTTTCGCCGAGATACCCTCGTAGTAAAACTTAATGGCGAAGCCCGCGATGAGGCCTTAAGTTTGGATGGCGCCCAGCTTTTTGATCCTATGGATAACAGACCAATGAAGGAATGGATCCAGATTCCCTATATTTATCATGACCGATGGAAAGAGTTTGCCCTAAGTGCTGCTGAATATGTGCGCACCATCCCGGTTAAAGCAGTATCAAAAAGGAAATAAGTATTTGCTTATGCTAATGGCACTCGATGACTTTTACCTGCAGCAGGACGAACCTTTAAGAAGTTGTTTTTTAGCGCTGCGCCAAATCATCCTGAACCATGATGCCGCTATAACCAACGCCTGGAAATTCAATATGCCATTTTTTTTATACAAGGGCAAAATGTTTTGTTATATATGGATGCATAAAAAACTGCAACAACCTTTTATTGGTTTAAATGAGGGCAAAAGGCTGAACCATCCCAGTCTTATTTTTGAAAACCGTTCGCGTATCAAGATCATGATCCTCGATGCAGGAAAAGAGCTGCCCGTTGAAATTATTGAAGAAGTCTTGAATATGGCCATTGAATTGATAAAACGCGATCTGTAAAACCTATGCCAACACTACTGGATAACTTTTACCTGCAAAAGGACGAACCCATAAGGGGTTGCCTGCTGGCCCTGCGGGAGATCATCCTGAAACAAGATGCAGCTATTACCACCGCCTTGAAATACGGGATGCCATTTTTTTGTTACCGGGGCAAAATGTTTTGCTACCTGTGGGTGCACAAGAAACTACTAAAACCCTATATAGGCATTGTTGAAGGTCGCCGTTTTGATCATCCCTCCCTTATCATCGAAAAACGATCGCGCATGAAAATTATGCTTTTTGACGCAGACGAAAATCTGCCGGTTGAAACCATAACTGATATCCTAAAACAGTGTATTGACCTGTATAAAACAGGGGTCATAAAAGTTAGATGATTTAACATGATACATAAATGATTATATTATCTTGCCAACGAATGAATTTAATAACCATTCATCATATTTTTTTTAATAAAACATAGTAAAATAGTTTCATGTATTGGTACGAAGATGACATTAAACAACTTGAAAAAGTTAGTTTGAATAGGGAATATGAACCTGAAACAATTTTTTATGGCAGCTCATCGGTAAGGTTATGGACAAACCTTAATGAAGATTTTAAAAACGTTAAACCGGTTAA
Organism: Mucilaginibacter sp. P1_A3; assembly: GCF_056406855.1. Classification (NCBI taxonomy): domain Bacteria; kingdom Pseudomonadati; phylum Bacteroidota; class Sphingobacteriia; order Sphingobacteriales; family Sphingobacteriaceae; genus Mucilaginibacter; species Mucilaginibacter sp. P1_A3. The sequence continues at coordinate 62,241 of NZ_JBFTZJ010000017.1, read as the reverse complement.
TCTGGGCTTTGGCGGTTCTACATTAGCAGCCTGCGTTTGGTTTTTTGAAAGGGTGATGATCAGCTATCACCCTAAACGTTTAATTGTATACGCCGGCGATAATGACCTTGGCGATGGCCGCCACCCCGAGGAAGTATTTATATTTTTTCAGCAACTGGTTACCAAAACGCAGCAGCGCTTTGGCGATCTGCCCTGCTATTATGTTTCATTAAAACCAAGCCTCAGCCGCTGGAACATGATTGATAAATTTAAATACGCCAATAACCTTATCGAAACAGAAATTGTTAAGAAAACCAACAACTGGCATTTTATAAATGTATATAAAGAGATGGTTGATGCTAAAGGTTATCCTAAAAAAGAGTATTTTGTGGGTGATGGTTTGCATTTAAGCCCGGCCGGTTACCAGTTATGGAAACAAGTAATTAATGATCATATTAATCGCTAAGCATTACCATTTATTTAATTTGAAGTAACATCTGTTGTGGAAATTCCGCACCAAAAGACCTAACCTAAAATGAAAAGAGCGTACCATAAATGGTTTAGTGCAAGTTTGCACCGTAATATGGAACTTTTGATATTTGGACATAGCGGCAGGGCGGTGTTATTTTTTCCGACACGGATGGCCCGGTTTTTCGATTATGAGAACTGGGGAATAGTTGAGGCGCTGCAGAACCGCATAGAAAACGGCGAACTGCAGCTTTTTTGTGTAGATAGTATTGATGCCGAAAGTTTTTATAACCCCTGGATACACCCTGTTGATCGTATTGACCGCCATATACAATATGAGCAATACATATTAACTGAGGTTATTCCGTTTATGAAAATCGAAAACGACGGCAACATTTTTGATGTTGCCGGTTGCAGTATGGGAGCATACCATGCTATAAACCTGGCGCTAAGACATCCTACCATCTTTAAAAAGGTAGTATGCATGAGCGGCCGGCAGGATCTTACCCGGCAGATAGAAGAATTCAGGGATCTGTTTGATGGTTATAGAAACGAGGATATTTATTTCAACATGCCATTGCAATATGTAGCCAACCTTGGCGAGGGCTATGATTTGGATGCTATCCGCAAAATAAATATTATCATGGCCATTGGCCAAACAGACCCTTTCATTTCCAGCAACCGCGAGTTTAGCTACGTGCTTTCGTCAAAAGGAATTGAGCATAGGTTATACATTTGGGATAATTACGCCCACAGGCCAAGGTATTGGAAGCAGATGGTGCAGCTGTATTTGTAAAGCCGATTGATAAAACCATTGTTAGCCTGTTGTTTAGCTTTATTATTACCGTTTTTTAAATTTGACCGGATAGGTAATGGCATTTTTATATATTTGCGTCTCTGCTCCCGTAGTTCAACGGATAGAATTATGGTTTCCGGTACCATCGATATGAGTTCGAATCTCGTCGGGAGCACAAAAGGCCTCTAATTATATCAATTAGGGGCTTTTAAACAGATTAGTGAGCGGTTCGTGACCGGATTTTATTCAAGATCTTCTTTTAGCTCATTATTAACCTCATAAAACTGTTTTTTCTTTTCGCCTGTAACTTTATAGGATCTGCTACTGCAGAGATAGCATGAGCGGGCTTACCTGTAGTACGAAAGCAATTTGTATTTATAGAAGCATTATCCACTATGCCTCTGTTTTTAAGTCTTCTTTTAAACCTTAGCATTTTCAATTCATGTCTGCGTGCTTTATTCATAGTCAATTCTTTAATTTATAATTATATGAATATAAAAGAAAAAATTATAGCAATAAAAAAAGCCCGGTTTCACCAGGCTTTTTTTATTAAATTATCATTAAGCTCCCGCACCGTTCCCTTACACGTTAAACCTAAAGTGCATAATGTCGCCATCCTGCACAATATAAGTTTTGCCTTCAACGCCAAGTTTGCCATTCTCTTTAATGGTAGCTTCAACACCGTTATATTTTACAAAATCATCGTACTTAATAACCTCGGCACGGATAAAGCCTTTTTCAAAGTCGGTGTGGATCACACCTGCAGCCTGTGGCGCGGTAAAACCCTGTGTAATTGTCCAGGCGCGTACTTCCTGTACACCTGCAGTAAAGTAAGTGGCCAGGTTAAGCAAACGGTATGCTGCCTTAATCAGTTTATTAACTCCAGACTCGGTTAAGCCAAGGTCGTTCAAAAACATCTGGCGTTCCTCAAATGATTCCAGCTCGGCTATTTCCGCTTCAATTTGTGCTGAAATGATCAGTACTTCTGCTTTTTCTTCTGCTACTGCAGCTTTCACTTTTTCAACATAAGCGTTGCCGGTACTTACAGATCCCTCATCAACATTACAAACATACATTACCGGTTTGGCGGTAAGCAGCCATATATCAGCAATGTATTCTTTATCCTCTTCGGCCACCGGCGCGGTGCGGGCAGATTTACCCTGCAGCAGGTGGTTTTTATAAACGGTTAAAACATCAAAGGTTTTTTTTGCCTCTTTGTCGCCACCGGTTTTAGCCATTTTTTCAACCTTCTGGATCTTTTTTTCTATCGAATCAAGATCTTTAAGCTGCAATTCGGTATCGATGATCTCTTTATCGCGGATGGGATCAACAGAACCATCAACGTGGATCACGTTATCATTATCAAAACAACGTAAAACGTGGATAATAGCATTTGTAGCACGAATATTGGCCAAAAACTGGTTACCCAGACCCTCGCCCTTGCTGGCGCCTTTTACCAGGCCGGCAATATCAACAATTTCGATAACGTTGGGCACAATGGCCTTTGGCTGAACTATTTCGGTAAGCTTTGTTAAGCGCTCATCCGGCACCGTAATTACACCTACGTTTGGCTCAATAGTGCAAAACGGAAAGTTGGCCGCCTGCGCCTTGGCATTTGATAAGCAATTAAAAAGTGTTGATTTGCCCACATTTGGTAAACCCACTATTCCACATTGTAAACCCATTTTGTTAAAAAGTTAAATAAGCCCCCTCTAAATCTCCCCCGGAAGGGGAGACTTCCTGTATTATTTGTGTTAAATAGCCCTCCCTTCCGGGGAGGGTTGGGTGGGGCTTAAAGGCTGCAAAGATAACAGAAATTTTTGCCTAATAATTTGAAAAAATAAACGACTTTTGCCATCGTCAAAAAAACAGAAAACAGTTTATAATAAGATGTAAAAAACGAGGGCGTTTTATGGAAGAGATGGTTGAGCAAATAGAATTGTTGCTGGAAACGAAAGACAATACCGGGTTACAGGAATATTTGAACAACCTTAACATATCGGATGTTGAAGAACTGATTGATGAACTTCCTGAACATGGTGCCCTGTTTATTGAGATCCTTTCTATTAACCGCGCCGTTAATGTGTTCCGCATATTGGATTTCCCAACGCAGGAGCGGATTATCAAAAAACTTTCGGGTCAAAAAGTTGAAGAGCTTATTAATGAGCTGCCGCCAGATGACCGTACATCGCTTTTTAGTGAGCTACACGGCGATGCCGTTCAAAAACTGATCCTGCACCTATCGCCGGAAAACCGTAAGGAAGCCTTATCCCTTTTAGGTTACGAAGAGGATAGCGTTGGCCGTTTGATGACGCCTGATTACATTGCCGTAAAACGAACCTGGGACGTTACCCGCGTATTATCACACATTCGCCGTTACGGTAAAAACTCCGAAACGATTGACGTAATATATGTTATAGACGAGAATGGCCAGTTGCTGGATGATATCCGTATCCGCGAAATATTGCTGGTGAAACCCGAAACAAAGGTAAGCGACCTGATGGATGGCCGCCTGATTTCGCTGAGTGCAAGTGATCCGCAGGAAGAAGCCATCAATATTTTCAGGATGAACAACCGCACCGCATTGCCTGTGGTTGATAGCGAAAATATTTTGCTTGGGATAGTAACCGTTGATGACATTTTATGGATAGCCAACGAAGAGTATACCGAAGATATTCAAAAAATAGGTGGTACCGAAGCGCTGGACGAGCCCTATCTGGATATTAACCTTTTTAAACTGGTAAAAAAACGTGTTGGCTGGCTTATCATTTTGTTTTTAGGCGAAATGCTAACGGCTACTGCTATGGGCTTTTTTGAAAAGTCGATTGAAAAGGCGGTTGTGCTGGCGCTGTTTATCCCGCTTATTATATCAAGCGGTGGTAATGGCGGCTCGCAGGCTTCAACCTTAATTATACAGGCAATGGCGCTTGGCGAAGTTACCGTAACCGACTGGTGGCGTGTTATGCGTCGCGAGTTACTCTCGGGCCTGATGCTGGGTGCTACTTTAGGTATCATCGGTTTCTTCCGAATTTTTGCTTTTGCCATGCTTTGGCCTCACCTTTACGGTCCGTATTGGATGCTGGTTGGGTTAACGGTAGGTTGCGCCCTGGTGGGTGTGGTTTTGTGGGGGTCGTTAGCAGGATCCATGCTGCCGCTCATCCTCAAAAAATTAGGTGCCGACCCTGCTACGTCGTCTGCGCCGTTTGTTGCTACGCTGGTTGATGTTACCGGGCTTATTATTTACTTTTCGATAGCGTTGCTGTTTATGAAGGGTACGTTGCTTTAACATAAATCCGGCATCCTATTATTGTTTAGTTTAAATATTTATATCTTTAGTACTAACTATATAAATATTTAAACCCTAAACTAAAAAATGGAAACCGAAGAAATCTACGTTGCTCCTTTAGAACCAAACAACAATCTTATTTTAACACCCGAGGCTCAAAGCTATCTGTTATCTGCCGGTAAATGGGCTACCTTTTTAGGTATTCTTGGCCTTATATTTTGTGCCTTATTTTCACTTGTAGCTATATCAATAGGTACTATTTTTACAAAAATGGCCGAAATGATGCCCTATAATCCGGGGCTAAAAATGATGGCGGGTTTTGGCGGCGGCGTTACTATTTTTTATCTGCTGATTGATTTGCTTTATTTTTTCTTTGCACTGTACATATATCAGTTTGCAACAAAAATTAAAAAAGGCATCAACTTTGGCGATAGCACTCACATCACTGCCGGCCTGGGCAAACTAAAGTCCTTTTTTAAATTATGGGGAATTGTAACCATAGTTATCATATGTATATATGTGTTAGCTATTATTGGCTTTATAGCATTTGCGGCAGTTATGAAAAATTCTATGGTTGGTGTTTAAAAAGGCACCTATGTGAATCAGGAACTGGTATTACTTATTATACAAAATGAAAAACCCCGCCAAAAGCAGGGTTTTCTTGTAATAATATAGTTTAGTGGTTGTTCGGCCTTATATCTCGAATGAGAAATCCTCATCAGCAGATGTTTTTGCAACTTCAGAGTTCTCGCTGTATTCGTAACGTTTTTCAACAACGTCCTGGTTAGCCTTTATATAGTCAACTGTATCTTTTAAGCCTTCGGCAAATTTTTCAAAATCCTCTTTGTATAAAAAAATCTTGTGTTTAATAAACACACCGTCCTCCAAACGTTTCTTGCTCTCTGTTATAGTAACATAGTAATCGTTTGATCTGGTTGCCTTTACATCAAAAAAATATGTTCTCTTCCCGGCTCTCACCTTCTTTGAAAATACCTCTTCCCGCTCTCTATTGTCAAAATCTCCCATATGAATATACCCGTAATTAGTTTTGGTTGGCATAAATATAAATAAAAATTCAAACAGCAAGTATTTTATTCAACTTTATTACACATTTTAAAACAAAATGGCACTTTACTTGTGTTGAAGTTAAATTTATTACAGTTTGCAGATTCATTTTACCCGATTTTTAAACACTTTTGCACCGAATCTTTTCGCAAATAAGTGTTAAGAAATAGGGCAAAATAGCGCTTTTTTTTAGCGATTTCCCTGGTTTACGCGTCCTGCTCTTCTTCAAGCAATTGCTTTTCGTACAGGTCAAAATAGGTGCCTTTAAGCTGCATCAGGTATTCATGGTTGCCATGCTCAACAATTTGGCCGTTGTCCATTACCAGTATCTTATCGGCGTTTTTTATGGTCGATATCCGGTGCGAGATGATGATACTGGTTTTACCCTGCATCACCCGGCCCAGGTTATTCAAAATCTCCTCCTCGGTACGGGTATCAACTGCCGAGAGGCAGTCATCAAAAATCAATATCTGCGGATGCTTAAAAATTGCTCGTGCTATAGATACCCGCTGCTTTTGCCCGCCGGATAGTGTAACACCACGCTCGCCTATCAGGGTGGTAAAGCCATGCTCAAGCTCTATAATATTGTTATAAACAGCGGCATCTTTCGCGGCCTGCTCCACAACCGGCAAATCAAGTACATCGGCACTAAAGGCAATATTATTGGCAATGGTATCCGAGAACAGGAAAACCTCCTGCGGCACAAAACCAATTTGCGACCGGTAACCTTCCAGGTTAAATTGTTTCAGGGGGATATTATCAGCTGTGATTTCGCCGCCTGTAGTATCATACATGCGCATTACCAAATTGGCAATGGTTGATTTGCCCGAACCTGTACGGCCAATAATGGCCACCATTTGCCCCGGATCAACTTTAAACGAAACATTTTTTAAGGCCTGTATCCCGGTATCCGGGTAAGTAAATGATACATTATTAAACTCAAGTGCGCCTTTAATGGTATGCACCACCCCATCGGCAGACATGATCTCTGGCTCCTGTTGCAAAAACTCATTGATTCGTTTTTGTGAAGCCGCCGCGCGTTGGATAAGTGAGGTTACCCAACCAAGTGAGATAACCGGGAAGGTAAGCATGTTTAAATACACAATAAACTCGGCAATATTACCCGATGTAATATTCCCTTTCATTACCTCAACCCCGCCAACGTACATGGTAATTACGTTGCTTAAACCTACCAGCAGTAACATAATAGGATAAAACATAGCCTGCACCCTGGCCAAAGCCATGGAATGAGTTTTATAGTTTTCGCTTTCGGCAGCGAAGTTTTTGCGCACAAAGCCTTCGCGCACGTATGATTTGATGACCCTGATGCCCGAAATATTTTCCTGTACAAAGCTGGACAGACCCGATAACCGCTCCTGGATTTGCTCGCTGCGGTAATTGATTATATTATTTACATAGTAAATAATACCCGCCAGTATAGGCAATGGCAATACCGAAAAAATGGCCAGCCTTATATTTACCGTAAGCATGGCGTATATCACCAAAATAAACAACACCACCGTGTTAATGGTGTACATAATACCCGGGCCCAGGTACATGCGTACCCGGCTTACATCTTCGGTAACACGGTTCATCAAATCGCCGGTGTTGTGACGGCGGTAAAAAGCAAGCGACAGGAGCTGGTAGTGATTATAAATTTCGTTCTTCAGATCATACTCAATATGGCGCGACATGAGGATAATGGTTTGTCGCATAAAAAAAAGAAACAGCCCCCGCAGCAGCGCCAGCACTAATACCAGCGCGCCAAAAAGCATCAGGCTACTGCCAAAAATATCATAGATCATGCTTTGACGGTTAAAGCCGGCAAAAAGCTGGTAAGCGCCAATATTTTCGGTAACCAAATCAAAAGCTACGCGAATAACCTGCGCGGGCAACACACCAAAAATATTGGATATAATTACAAACATTACACCCGGGATTAATCGCCAGCGGTATTTGTAAAAAAACTTATTGAGGTACGCGAGGTCTTTCATGTTTTAGTCCGAAAGTCGAAAATCCGGCAAGTCCGAAAATCCGTCAGATCAAAAGTATTAAAATTTGGGAGGATTGTTTCAGGCGAAAGGTCTGACGGATGTAAATAATTTAACGCTCATTTTTTGCATGAGTGTTATACCTCGCTGTCGGCTACGGCAAAAGCAGCATGTTAAAGTTTAACAGGCCGCGCCATCCCCATCAATGCCCAACACTTACTACGCGTGTCACTTTCCATTGGCCATCCTTATATTGCCAGATGTGTACAAATTTCATGACTCCTATCACCGGCTGGCCGTTTTCGGTATGGGTAAAACGATGGGTTCCCATTTCAATAGCGCCAAAACCGGGCATAGGGTAAACTTCCAGGCTTTCGGGCAATAGGTCACGCCGCAGATCGGCGGCTTGTTTATTTTCAAAAATCCCTTTAAAACCGGCCATGGTAGCATCGTAACCGGTAACGCCTTTGCCATCATTATAAAACTCCACATCTGCTGTAAATAAGATTTTAAGCACATCCATATTACGGTTGTTAAAAGCATTAAACATTACGCTATCCATATGGGCAATGGTTTTAAACAGTGCGGGGTCCTTCGGTTTAAAAGCTGTGGTTTGGGCCTTAACGGTAAAACCAACAGCAATAAACATTACAAAAAAACAGATGCGGAAAAACAAATGAGGTGCTTTCATGATCAAACTATTAAATATACCGCAAAGACGCCCGCGGGCCCCTGGTAGTTACAGTTAAGCTACAATATTTGCCTCTACCGTTTTTTTCGCCAAAAAGCGTTTCGCAAGCCATTTTCTAACGGGTTCATCATATAATTTTAGCGAGGCATAAGCAATGACAATGCTAACCACAAACAAAAGCAGGCCAAACCAAATACCATACTCCATGGGTACCTTATTTTTTGAAACCCAGCCTGTATACAGGTATATCAGCGGGTAATGCGTAATATAAATAGGGTATGATATATCGCCAAAAAACCGGCACACTTTGGCCGAAAACTTACCGTTTATGTGGCCTCCGGCACCAATGGCAACAATCAGCGGAAACATCAGAATAATAGCAAACGACTCATATAACCCGTTCATCCACAAATGTTCGGGGCCGCCAATCCTGGGTATAAATAAAACAAGGGCTATCAACAGGCTACATACGGTAAAAGCGCCTTTGATACGAATCAGCTTGCCCATACGCGAAAGCAGGATCCCCGCAAAAAACGGGTAAAGCATACGTAAAAAACCAATATTAAGCTGGGTTTTATCAATACTCCAGCCGCCGATAACATCCCCCTGCGGGCCCATTACCAAATAGCGCACAAGTAAACCGGCAAATATAACCACCAATACCGCAAGCACCTTTTGCGAAACTTTGCGAAAAAACAGCGCGTACATGATATTAGCAATGTATTCAAAAAACAACGACCAGGCGGGACCATCCAGCGGGTGCATTTCCTGCCAGCCCCGTATATCCATCGATATAGGCAAGGGAATCGTTGTAAAACCAACCACCATCACCAACAACAACTTCCAAACTGGCGTACCGGCTATCAGCGGAAACACCGGGCTTGCCTGGAAATAAAAAAGCAAGGCGCCAATAATAGTCCCCACAATAACCATGGGTTGCAGCCTGATCAGCCGTCGTTTGTAAAAATCCCACTGGCTCATTTTTCCCCAGCGATCATCATAAGCATAAGCCACCACAAAACCCGACAGCAGGAAAAAGAAATCGACCGCCAGGTAGCCATGATTAATGATCTGGTTAAAGCGGTTACCCGAATAGGTTTCTAAAACGTGGAAAGCCACCACCAGCAGCGCGGCAACCCCACGCAAGCCATCTAAAATTGGATAATGTTTTTTTGAATCAGGATAAGCAGGCGAAGCATTCATTTAATTTGTGATAATTATAAATGGTAAAATTGGGTTTAATCAGGTTAATGATGCCGTTTTGGTTAAGCGGCAGTATTTAACGCTAAATGTGCTTAAATAAAATGGAAATACATAAATGAATTTTACGCATTGGCAATTTCATACAAAAAAAGCGCTTTAACCCCATTTACAATGCTGCGCTATATGCGTATTAATTCGCTACAGATAACCTAATTCTTTTCTACCCAAAATACTCCTCTGTTGATGCCACCAACGTTAACAACTCCAATACCGGTTCCACTTCGAGCTGGCTTGCCCAAAGTTCCTCGTCAAATTTTTTGAATGATTGCAGGGAAGTAAGTACCTGGTGGGCTTCTTCGTTTTCCAGCTGATCAAAGTGCATAAAGGTTTTCCCATCGGGCAGTAACCAGGCACCATATTTTATACCGGGATGGTTAAGCTGTTTTAACTCTGCAACAATGCCGGCAATGTTTTGCTGGTTTGTTGCGGCAAATTGCGCTGTGGTGGTGTATTGTACTCTTACTATTTTCATGGCGAATAAATTTTAATAGTTATCCATTATTATGTTGAATATTTGATTGCGGTGCGCAGACGACTCACCCCGACATCGCTGCGCTTGTCACCCCTCTCTCCCCTTCGCGCATAGAGGGGATTTAAAAATTCTGATCAAAAAACTGTTTTGCCCTCTTTCCAACGAAGTTGAAGAGAGGGCCGACCGGCGAAGCCTGGTCGGGGTGAGTCGTCCGATATGCTTGGCCGTTGATTATTTGTCAACCACCACCCGCTCCACCCTATAATTTAAGCCCGCAGTTGTGCCGCTGGTTACATCAATAGTAACTCCTGTTATTTTGCCGGCCATAGTTGATGCCAGGAATACGGCGGTGTTGGCTATATCTTCCATCAATGGCAGTTCTTTCAGCATGGTGTCGGCTTTCATCTGGCGAAGAACCTGCGCCATTACTTCAGGTTGGGCGGCAATCGCATCCGCAAATACTTTCGAATCGGGCGAACCTCCAGACCGGATATTTACCACCCTCACCCCGTAAACGCCCAACTCTGCGGCCAGGTTCCGCGAAAAACTTTCTACAGCGCAACATGCCGCCGCAAACCCGCCTGTATATGGGTAACCTATTCCTCCGGGCGTTGCGGTAAGCGACAGAATAACGCCCGAGTGTTGGGGCATCATTACCCGGCCAGCCGCCGTAGCGGTCAAAAACCGGGTTTGCAGCATATTGGTTACCGGGCTCATGAAGTCATCTGCCGGCATATCAACCAGGGGGATGCCCTGCACAACATCAACCCCAACAGCATTAAAAGAGATATCTACCGTACCAACTTGCTGCACAACGCTATTTATATGATCGTTGATCGCTTTTTCATCCAGGGCATCCACTTCATCTACTTCGGCAAGCCCGCCATGGGCAATAATCTCATCTGCTACTTTTTGTACCGGGCCAGCATTGCGACCGGTTAAAAATACCCTGGCACCTGCGGCGGCCAATGCTTTGGCAACTGCACTGCCCAAAGAGCCGCCTGCGCCATATATAATTGCATTTTTGTTTTGGAGTAACATACAGCTTGGTTTATGTGGTGAAGGATTTTGCTATACAAACCTAAAATTAAATATTTTTATTGCAGGGGGCCATTACAGACAATTTAAGGGTGATATTGCGACGATTACTACCCTCCCCCCTTGCAAAAAACAAGGGCTGTATGGTTTTGCGCCGCGCACCGCGTTTGGTATATCGGCCAATCTGATACAGCCTTCTAAACCGGGCTGTTACCCCGGTCTGCAAAAGGATCGTGCAGACAAAGCCTTTTGCCCGGATGCCTCCGGCAGATTCAATATGACGGGCCTTTTTAAAGGTCGATTTTTACCATTAAATAGCTGCCTTACTAACGTTCCTTATCTAAGTTATGACTTTGAACTAACTACTTTCAGTCTTATTAACTTTGTCAGTCAAAAAAAAACAGCTACTTTTGTACCGCCTTAAAAACATTTACTGCCATATCCAATGTCCGTCCAACTACCATCACAATCCATATTCGGCCAGCTCGAAACATTCGGTCATACAAAGGTTGTTTTTTGCAGCGATCAGGATACAGGCTTAAAAGCCATCATAGCCATTCATGATACTACACTCGGTCCTGCTTTTGGCAGTACACGCATGTGGAATTATAAATCAGAGGCTGATGCCTTGAATGATGTGTTGCGCCTGTCAAAAAGCATGACCTATAAATGTGCTATTGCCGGGCTTAACATGGGCGGTGGCTATTCGGTTATCCTCGGCGATTCGCGCAAGGATAAAACGGAGGCGTTGATGCGCAAGTTTGGCCGCTTTATTAAAAACCTTAACGGCGAGTTCATCACATCAGAAGATGTAGGCACCAGTCCGCGCGATATGGAATACATCCGTATGGAAACGGAGTTTGTTACCGGCATCCCCGAAAGTATTGGCGGTAGCGGCGATCCATCCCCTGTTGCGGCACAAGGGGTTTTGATGGGTATTAAAGCCTGTGTTAAAGAGCAATTTGGTACCGATACCCTTACCGGAAAATCGGTAATTGTACAGGGTGTAGGCCATGTGGGCGAGCACCTGGTGCGTCTGCTCAGAGATGAAAATGTTAAAGTTTACATCAGCGACATTCAGGAAGAACGCATTGGACAAATTGCAAAAAAATATGGAGCCGAAGCTATATCAAATAATAGTATATTTGATATAGATGCCGATATATACGCGCCCTGCGCGTTAGGTGGCACCGTAAATAGCGAAACTATTAACAAATTAAAATGCAGCATTATTGCAGGGTCGGCCAATAACCAGCTCCTGGATGAAAGCGTGCATGGCGAAATGCTGCTGGATAAAGGCATTATGTTTGCGCCGGACTATGTGATCAACGCAGGTGGTATCATCAACTGCTATTCGGAATTAAAGGGTTTTAGTAAAAAACGGACCATGCAGCTTACCGAAAACATTTACGAGGTCACGCGTAACATTTTAAAGCTTTCGAAACTCGAAAATATTTCAACTATTGATGCGGCAAATAAAATAGCCGAAAGACGGATAGCTGATATTAAAAAAGTAAAATCATCATATTAATTATAATTTAAACTGTGAGCCAGCTGGCTCACCAAATCGTTCTTACACATGTTAAACAGAAGGCACCTAAGGGTAAAAGTATTACAGGCACTGTACGCGTTCCACTCGTCAGATACAAGGGAGATCAATCACCATGAAAAAAACATGTTGCACAGTATCGACCAGGTTTTTGAAATGTATATCTGGATGTTATCATTAATATCCGAAGTGGTTAATTATGCGGCAAACGACAAGGAAGAAAGAGCCAACAAATATTTACCCTCCGCCGAAGACTTGAATGCTGACGTTAAAATACTTGGCAACAGGTTTATCCTCTCCTTAAATGACAACCGGGACTACCTCATCGCTTTAAAAAAATATAAAGTAGAGTGGCAGTTTGAGCCAGAACTGGCTAAATCGTTGTTCACCATTCTTAAAAATTCGCCCGAGTATACTGCTTACCTGGCAAAAACCGACGATACCATCCAAACGGATAAGGACATCATCAAATTCATTTTCAAAAAAGTAATTTTAAAATCATCACTGGCCGAGCAGGTTTTTGAAGATAAATTTATTTTTTGGCCGGTTGATCGTGATGTATTACAAGCTTTGATAGCCAAAACATTCAAAAACTTTTCAAGCGACGATTACAAACAAAACCACCTGGCCGAAATTACAGGTAACTGGGTAGAAGACCGCGAATTTGTGGTTGATCTGTTTGAAAAAAGCATCCGTTTTGATAGCCCTTACCAGGAACTGATAGCTGCCAAAACTACTAACTGGGAGCCAGATCGTATTGCGATGATGGATACCCTGCTGATGAAGATGGCCATTACCGAGTTTATTAACTTTACTTCTATCCCGGTAAAAGTAACTATTAACGAGTACCTTGAAATTTCAAAGGAGTTTAGTACACCTAAGAGTAATTCATTTATAAACGGTATCTTAGACAAGATTTTGATAGACCTTAAGGCCGAAAATAAAGTACGTAAAATAGGCCGGGGATTAATAGAATAACCACATTGCAGAGCATCCAAATGAAGAAATTATTTTTAAGCTTAATAGCCGCAGGTTTGTTATTATCGGCCTGTAATCAATCAAAAAGCAGTGGCTTAACCGCAGCTGCAGACAGCGCGGCAACTACTACTGCCAATGCAGCCAACGCGCCAATCATGAAGTTTGAAAAAGACAGCCATGATTTTGGTAAAATTAAACAGGGTGATAAGGTTAATTACGATTTTAAATTCACCAACACCGGTAAATCGCCATTGATTATTTCAGAAGCGCATGCTACATGTGGATGTACTATACCTCAGTGGCCTAAAACACCCGTTAAACCAGGCGAAAGTGCTTTAATACAAGTAACTTTTAACAGCGCCGGTAAAAGCGGTTTACAAGACAAGCAAATTACAGTTACAGCCAATACAGTGCCGGCCCAAACTATGGTGCACCTTATAGGCGAAGTTTTAACTAAATAATTCAATTAATTTAAACAATGATAGCAACTATTTTATTACAGGCACCGGCAGGTGGTTCAAGTGGTTACGGTATGTTAATACCAATGGTATTAATTATAGTGGTATTTTACTTTTTCATGATCCGCCCACAGGTTAAAAAGCAAAAAGATCAAAAGAAATATGTGGATGAACTAAAAAAAGGCGACAAAGTAGTTACTACAGCCGGCATCCATGGTCGTATCATCGATCTTAATGATACCACATTTTTGGTTGAAGTTGAAAATGGTAAGATCCGTTTTGATAAATCAGCAATATCTTTAGATGCTTCAAAAGCATTAAATACACCTGCAGTAGTAAAAGCTTAAGCTTTTATGAGGAAGGATGTAAGGAGCAAGGAATAAGGACTGAAAGACAAAAGACTAAAACCTTAAAAGGCGAAAGATGAGCGGTAATTTTACCTTAAACTTTCGCCTTTATGCTTTTAAAAAGTCTTTGACTATTAATCCGTTATCCAAAATCCTTGATCCAAAAATCTTTGATCTTTGATCCAGAAATCCTTGATCCTTGATCCAAAAATCCTTGATCCAAAAACATGGCTATAGTAAAATTATCCACAACAGAACGGCGACGGCTTTCGGCATTTTTTACCTGCCTGGGGCTGGCTGTTATTGCATGGATATTTACTACGCTCTCCAGTCCTTTGCCCTATACTGTTGATGAAACTATAGCTTATAAAAACGCGCCTCAAAAACGCGCTTTTCATTCCTTACAGGCCGATACTATTAAAGCTACTATACAGGGTACAGGCTGGCAGATGCTATTTTCGAGAATGAAACCCGAAAGCAAGCCGATTACGGTGGATCTGGCTTCGTTAGAGACGCGAAATTATGTGGTGTTAAGCACACAGCTTAAACAGATCAACAACAAGCGGGAGGCTAACCAGCAGATCACTATTATTGATCCCGATACCCTATATTTTGATTTCAGCAACCGCTTAACCAGGAAAGTACCTGTACAGGCCATGATGAACATCAAGTACCAAAAACAGTTTGCAGTATCGGGCAATGTAACTATAAAACCGGCTTATATAACCGTAAGCGGCCCGGCAGACCGCCTGCAAAAAATCAGCGCATGGAAAACCGATTCTATACAGGCAGCTGATGTTAATGAAACCATAGCTACCCGTGTAAATTTACAGGCGGTTAATGAAGGCAATTTAAATATCTATCCCAAAACGGTACAGGTAATTATCCCGGTTGATGAGTTCACCGAAAAAACTCTGGATATTCCTGTTAAGCTGATCAATAACCATCATTTTGATAACGTTAAGGTTTTTCCGCAAAAGGTTAAGGTTACTTTTACAACCTCACTGAACCGATATAAGGATATGACCGAAGACCTGTTTGAAGCCACTGCCGATCTGGACCTTTGGCGCGATCATGGCTATTCAACCCTGCCTGTACAGCTAACCCGTTTCCCCCCGTTTTGTAAAATAGTGAAGGTGAACCCGGCTAATATTGATTTTATCATTAAAAAATAATGCTTAAAATAGGTTTAACAGGTAATATAGGCAGCGGCAAAACCACCGTAGCCAAAGTTTTTGAACTTTTAGGGATCCCGGTTTTTTATGCTGACGACGAAGCCAAAAACGTGATGGTTACCGATACCATCCTGGTTGATGCTATCAAACAATCCTTTGGCCCCGAATCTTATTTTGAGGATGGCTCGCTCAACCGCAAACATATTGCGGGCATTGTTTTTAATAACAACATCCAATTGCAAAAATTGAACGCGCTGGTACACCCCGCAGTTTTCAGGGCTTTTGATAACCTGGAAGCAAAGGCCAAAGGCGCACCGTATATCATTAGAGAAGCCGCCATACTATTTGAAAGCGGCTCCTATAAAACTTGCCAACGCACCATAGTAGTTACCGCCCCGCTTGATATACGTATTGCACGTGTAATGCAGCGCGATGGCATTTTATGTACCGAAGTTGAAAGCCGTGAGGCCCGCCAGATCTCCGAAGAAGAAAAGAAAAATATGGCCGATGATATCATTATAAATGATGATCATCAGCTGGTAATTCCGCAGGTGCTTGCTTTGCACAACAAATATTTAGCACTTGCTAAAAGTTTAAACCTGGTACATTAATAATTAAACCAACCGAAAGCTATCCCAATAAACAAATCTTAGCTTTTTGCTTTACGCATTCGGCTTTTAGCCTAAAATATATGATACTTGATGATTTTGTACTGATAGATGAAAAGGGCCTGTACTGCAAATACGGTGATTTTTATCTCGACCCCAAATTACCCGCAAAAACCGCGGTAATAACCCATGCACATGCAGACCATGCCATAAGCGGCAATAACGAAGTTTTTTGCACAAGGGCTACGGCATCTGTTATGCAGTTACGGTACGACCGCACAGCGGCCAAAGTTTTCAATATTATCCCTTTTAATGAACCGTTTAATGTTGGCAATGTAAAAATAACCCTGATACCGGCCGGCCACATGCTGGGTTCGGCCCAGGTGTTAATGGAATATGATGGTACCCGCTACCTGTACACCGGCGACTATAAACTGCAACCCGATGCCACCTGTGAACCTATAGAATGGGTAACTACAGATGTACTGATCACCGAAAGCACCTTTGCCGATCCGGCTGTAATTCATCCCGATCCGGTTGAAGAGATCAAAAAAATAAACGCTATTAAAAGCAATATCCTGCTGGGTGCCTATGGCCTGGGTAAAAGCCAAAGGCTCATCAATTTAATAACCGAGCACGCGCCGCAGAAAAAGATCCTGGTGCATCATAAAATCATGCCCATTAATGCCATTTACGAAAAGATGGGATTCCATCCGGGTAAATATCAGATGTATGGCCGTAAGCTGATGAAGGTACAGGACGAGTTTGTGTACATTGTACCGCCATTTACGTTTGATAGCTACATCAGGGCTACCGGTGTAAAACGCCTGTTTGCCTCGGGCTGGAAAAATCTGCAGGTAAACAACCAGGATACCCTGTTCATATCCGACCATGTGGATTGGAACGACATCCTGGAAACCATAGCCCGCACTCAACCCAAACAGGTATGGACCCTGCATGGCGATGGCAAGCATTTAAAAAATCATTTCAATAACCAGATATTTGTAAAAATTCTCAACTAATGTTGCAGGAAGAGGTTGATTACTATATAAACGAGGACGGCAACTTTGTTTTCACAAAGCAATACCACCTCACCCGGGGCTATTGCTGCAAAAACAAATGCCTGCACTGTCCCTGGGATTACGGCAAGCCTAAAACACCTGACAACAAGGCGGATACAAAGAATATAAACTAAGCGAATATCGATAGCTCATTTGAGGTAACAACAATTTAAAAATAAATAAAGATATTTGCACTTTAGTCATTAAAACTATTATGCGGATAGACGACGAAATACAAAGTACAAAGTTTGAGGATAACTATCATAAGGTAGCTATTAATATTGCCTATACTTCGGGTTGGCTAAACAACTTTTTCCGCTGTCATTTTGATAAGCATAACCTTACGCAGCAGCAATTTAACATCCTGCGGATATTAAGGGGTCAATACCCTAAGCCGGCAACAATCAATTTACTGAAGGAGAGGATGATTGATAAAATGTCTGACGCCAGCCGTATTGTTGATCGGTTGATGCAAAAAGAACTGGTTTCGCGCTGCACCAACAATAAAGACCGCCGCGCGGTGGATATCCGTATCAGCGAACTTGGTTTGGAAACTCTGGCCAAAATGGATGAAGAATTTAAGACCCGTGAAGTACTTAAAGATAATTTGAGCCCCGAAGAGGCTGGCCAACTCAGCGATCTGCTGGATAAGCTGAGGGGATAAGTTAAATTTTTTAACATCCTGCCTTTTAAAATCCTGGCGCGGGGACACTGAAAGGAAAATGACATTTAAAAAGGGCTGTCCTGCTGAGCCTGTCGAAGCATGTGGGCAAAGGCCTCTGCGCGCGCCCCTTCGACAAGCTCAGGGTGACAGGCTTTTTTTGAATGCAGTACGTTAACAAAAACATCATCCTTGAGCGTAGCGAAAGATCTGTTATTCGCCATGCATCTTCGCTCTGCAAAGTTTGTTAATAGATCCTTCGCTACGCTCAAGGATGACAAAAGTTTTTTTTAACTTATTTCGGGAAGACACAATGCCCTCCTAAAAATGTCCTCTTATTTTATCAAAGATCTCTGCTTCATACAATTCTCTTAACTGCTGATGTACTTCGGCAGTCAAAGGCGGCAAAGCAGATGATTCTACGTTACTATTAACCTGCGATACTTTTGACGCACCAGGTATCACCGTGGTCACTTCCGGATGATCCAAGATCCAGCGGATTGCCCATTGCGGCATACAATTATCAGGCAGCAAGCTTTTAATTTTTTGCGATAACTTCACCCCTTCTTGAAATTCAATTCCCGAGAATGTTTCGCCGGTGTTGAAGGCATCGCCATTGGCATTATAATTACGATGATCATTTGCTGCAAACTGTGTTTGCTCGTTAAACCTGCCCGATAATAAACCGCTGGCTAATGGCACCCGAACAATAATAGCAACACCTTTTTCTTTTGCCCTGGCAAATACCTCATCGGCTACGTGTTGCCTAAACAAGTTAAATATGATCTGTAAGGATGCTAATCCCTCCTGCTCCAGGCAAATTAAAGCCTCCTCTGATGTTTCTACACTGGCGCCAAAATGGGTTATCAGTCCCTCCTGCTGTAAGCTGCGCAAATGATCAAACACTTTACCAGCCTTCATTTCATCCGTTGGGATGCAATGCAGTTGTTCTAAAAACAATTGCGGCACATCTAAATGCTTTAGGGAATCTTCTACGTTCCGCTTCATCACATCATAGGTGAAATTTTGCGGCCAGCCATTTGGGGCATCACCCCTACGGCCAAGTTTTGTGGCAACAAAAACTTCTTTATCAATAGTTTTTAAAAACTTACCGATAACCGATTCGCTCACACCCATACCGTATACGTCGGCAGTATCAATAAAATTACCGCCGGCATCGGTGTAAGCTTTTAATATGTTAAAAGCGTCTTCTTCGTTAACATTCCCCCAATCAGCACTACCTAATTGCCAGGTGCCCAGGCCTACTTCGGCTATTGGAGTGTTTTTAAAATTTCTGTAGTTCATTTGAATTTAATTATTCCCATTATCGCGAAGTAACTTACTGCTACTGTATATTCATCATCTGCACATTTGCAATCTGAAATCTGCACATCTACCCCTTCGTTTCCTCGTGCAGGATATCTAAAATAGACGGTGTTACCCTGCCGAAAAATGAGATCCCGGCAGCACCGTTTTTCAACGCGTATTGTATGCCGGCCCGCACCTCTTCATCATTTTTAAAATCAGAAATATACAACCCTGCATATAGCGGAAACTTTCCATCCAGGAAATGAACACCCTCGGCTACGGCATCACTTATCCAGCTTACGCCTTCTTTATAAAAACCGTGGTATATCATTGGGCATACACCATCCAGGTGAAAGTTTGTCCAATCTTGCCGCACGTTGCGGCGGGCAACCTCGGGAGTTGGGAAAACCGCCGCCGTGATTGCTTTTTTATGTTGTTTGGCTATTGCCGAAATACTGTTAACCACCCTGATGATATTACCATACCTGAACAACCGCCAGGAAAGACTGGCATCAGGGTATTGGATGGCTTTTACATCCTGACCGTACTGCTCTTTAAATTTAGCCTGGCACACCTCGCAATAGCAATAATCATATTCGGGCAGCTCTTTGGTCTGCTCAATTTTATATTTATCCCAAAGGTTTACCGGTAGCACTACATCGCAATAACGCACATAATCCAGGTGAATACCATCTACATAATCCAGCGCCAATATCTTGTCAACCGTACTGGTTAGGTAATCCTGCACCTCGGGGCGCGATGGGCATAGCCAGCGGTAGTATGTTACGTAGGGTGGTTTATCGGCACATGAATCGCCGTTACGGTTCTTGCTATACCATTCCGGATGCGTGGTAAGCAACTCGGCGCGGTTAAAGGTCCATATCCAACGGTGAGCTTCTATTCCGGCCGCCTTAGCCGCCCGAAAGTGCCTTTCACTATCGTTTTCAAAAAATATCCCGGTTATCCCTTTTGCCTTATAAGCCGCATAGTTGACCTTCAAATCCTCGTCTGTATCTTTCAGGTTCGGGTTTATCCAGATCCAGTTTTTCTTTACTTTTTTCTTTGCAACCGGAGTACTTACCGTAGCTGCATTGCTTAATAAAGGTAATTGGGAAGCAACGCCGGCCAACAAACCGGCTTTTAAAAATTGGCGCTTATTCATGGGTGTATCGGTTTTAATTGTTCTATGAAACCTTCCTGGTTTATGGTATAGGTTATGTTAGTTTTTTTATCCGTTACAGAAGCATCAAACTGGCTTTTGGTAGCTTCTAAACTCAGATTATTACTAATCCCCGCAATGTCATATTTGCCCTTTATACCCAATTTACCAAGCGAGGATGCATACTCATGATGTTGCTTGTACCATAGTTTTTCGCGATAATATACCAACCACAGGTATTTCTTCTGTTCCTCGGCATAAGGCATGGTAAACACAACATCATCAGCCTCATGTTTGCTAAACAGCAGGTATCCCCAATGCTCGGGACTGTGCATATTGATCTCGCCCTGTGATGACCATACCCAATTATGCTCAGGAAGATCATGACCGGTAGAATCTTTAAGTTTTACGTTGCGGCCATCTACAATTTTGGTATCATACTCCACCCTCGAAAAATTAACGCGCCATATAGTTCCATGCTGGGGTGGGGCAGACTTAAACCCCATGGTGACAGCACGAAACGGAATAGCCATTTCAACCGTCCAGCCCTTATCGGTATCGCTTGTATTATTTAATGTACCCTGCACTTTTACTGCCGATAGCAGACCATTTGCATCCCATCCTATAAGTCCGCCGCCGTTGTTACGATAAGGTTTATTTAAAAACAGATCGAAAATAGTGTTCAGTGCATTCACTTCAATTTCATAATAATTATGAGTGGTAGCGGCGGGATCAATAAACAACTCAAAATCGTTATCGTGATATACGATATCATCATGATTTTTTAATGTGGCCCAAACCTGCGGATCATTAATACGGGCGGCTATATAAAGATATTGATCGTCCCAAAGCATTTTTACATTGGTTTGCAACGGGGGCCCGGCTTTCAAATCACCTTCAATATCCACAAAGTCGCTGGTCCATTTTGCCTGTTGCCATATTGCATCGTCAATATCCCCATCAATAACCGGCGGCTTAGCAATATGCTTTACCACATAATTTTGCGGAACGGCAAACAAGTTTTCGAGTCCCGCAAAAGGTGATTGAGCCATTGCCAGCTGCGGTGCAAGCAATACGGCAGTTATTAAAACTGCTTTTATATAACTCTTTATTTTAAATATGGTGGTCATTAACTGCCCAATTCCAATATACGGTCAAACTCCTCGCGTTTAAGCGCCATCACAGATAGGCGGCCCTGACGTACCAGGCCAACATCTTTTAGCTGCTCATCAGCTTTTATTACCTCAAGAGTTACCGGTTTTTTAAGCGTTTCAACCGGCGAAAGATCAACTACCACCCAGTTTGGGTCTTCGGTAGTAGGATCCTGGTAAAACTCTTTTACTACTTTGGCTATCCCTACCACTTCTTTACCATCATTACTATGGTAAAACAGTACCAGATCACCTTCCTGCATCAGTTTTAAGTTATTGCGGGCCTGGTAGTTACGTACACCATCCCAAAAGGTACGTCCATCTTTATTAAATTTTTCCCAGCTATATTTTACGGGCTCACTTTTTACTAACCAAAATAGTGTGTTTTTCATATCGCTAAGGCACTTTTTAAGGTTGTAGGGAACAAAACAGGGAACGAAATATTATTAATTATCATAAATTTACAAAAAATGAAAGAGAAAAAAAGCCAGACTATATTAGTCTCAACGTGGGAAGAAATTGAGTTCAATTTATACATACCATTCATCCGGGATAAAGATAATAAGCCCTTTGTATTTTTCAATTATTTAAATCCAGATACCAACAAAAAGAAAAAAATTGTAAAATCTGCCAAACTTGATAGAAATGGAGATGTGAAGATTTTAAAAAAACAAGCTAAATTTTTAGCTGATGCTTTGATAGACTTATTGAAGGGCGGTTGGAATCCAATAACCAATTCATATAATGATTTACCAATAACACCATTATCAAATATTTCTGAATGTATGGAATATTGGTTGAAAACCCGTATTGAGGCTGCTAAACTTGAAGCTATTGGTGCTAAGGCTTTAAAGAGTAATGAATACTTAATGGAGTTTTTCAATACGTGGCTGAAATCAAAAAGCTTTGCTTTCAGAAAACCCAACACCTTCACATATTTGGACATTGATAACTTTTTACAAACTACTGCAAAAGATCGTAAATGGGGTAAAGTATCATACAATTGTTACCGTGGAGATTTAAGCCTATTTTTTAAATTATTGGTTACACAAAAAATAATTACTGATAATCCAGTTACATTATCCGAAAAGAAAAATATCAAAAATGATTCATCAAGATTTGTAATTTTTGAAGAAGATGAACTTAAAAACGTTGTTGGCTTATTAGCTAATGATGAAGCTTTCAAAGAATTATATATTGCTGCAAAGCTTTTATTTTTCCTCAATGTAAGACCAATTGAAATTACCCGGATACAGGTTTACAATTTAGATTTTGAAAAAAAGATTCTGTGGTTAGAGCCAGTAAAAACTAAAAACCATAATGAAGCCAAATGGGAATTAACTGATGAATTATTTACCCTTTTAGAAGATTACGTTGGGAATAATCCAAAAAATTATTTTGTATTTGCAAATCACAATACACCCAAAGCTGTACAGGCACATAAGGATTTTTTAGGTCAACGTTGGAGAGCATTTAGGATAAAATATAATATATCATCACATCTTAAATTCTACGCCCTAAAACATTCTTCGGATTGGCACGATCTTGAATCAGGTGTAGGTATACAGGCTATAAGCGAACGTAACAGACACGCCAACCCAAATGTTACAGTTGCATACATTGAACAGCGATTAAATAAAAAGATAATCAAACCATCACAAAGCAAAATGTTTTAAAATATAAACTAAAAGGGGTTCTTTTGAATCCCTTTTTTTATTGAAAATTAGCCAATTCAGGATAATCACATACATCAATAGCCCACGTTTGATTTGATGGTTCTGTTTTGCTGAGTATATTTTTTGATACGGTATGTGCAGCCAACATATCATCCTCTAAAGCTACAATGAGATTATTTATTTCGTCTTTAAGCATTATTGGTTGTAACCATTGCCTTTCCATTTCGGGGCGAAGTATTACGGGCATACGCTCTTTAACATTGTGAATTTTCTTCATCAAAGAATTAGTAGTAGCAGGAGTAGTTAAAATAGTGTAGGTTCTCAAAACTTCATTAGTCGTTGGATTCTTCCAATGTGAGTATATCCCGGCAAATGCAAATGGTTCTTTATCCTTCATATAAATGTAATGTGGGTACTTTTCTTTGCCTACGTGCATCCATTCAAAAAAGCCATCAGCTAAAACCAAACATCTTTTTTTTGTAATGTACATTCTGAATGATGGTAAATCAAATACAGTTTCACCTTTACTGTTAAGGGTGTTTATCCTCAATTTATTTGCTTCTGCTTCGGTTTTCATAAAATGCGGTATTAGCCCCCAATTGTACATATTTATTGCATCAGGTTCATCTGCTGTAATTATAGGCATCTGAGGATGTGCAAACCCGTTGCTATGATAAATGGGTTGATGTGAAGTTTCAGGTTTAAACTTTACGTGAAAACGGTCTTCTAACTTTTTTTGGTTTGAGGTAACAGCATAATGATAACACATCGTTTTTCAATTTAAGTTTATTCGAAATATGATTCAATTCTTATACCAATTTCATCAATTATGGATTGTGGGATTATTGCACCAGAACATAACATCCATCTGAAATAAATATTGAGTGTTATTGATGCTACTGGTTTACTATCAAAGAATAATTCATAGCTATCTTCTGTAGCCTGAACTTCACAATAAAATAATTCATCGGCATAATCCAGACCAAAGCCCAAAGAATCATCCATTATTAATTTTGTTTTTGAAATGCTAATTTAGTTAGTATATTTGATTATAAAAATAAAGTTATGAAAAATCGACCAAACGTTAAAACCCCTGATTTTACTGATGATTTTGATTTGGATGAATCAACCTGTACCCCCGAAGCATTAGCTTATTTGAATAGACCAGATGAAGAAGAAAAAATGACCGATGAAGACTGGAAAGAATTATATGCTAAACGTGTTAAAGAAGGTTACTATGAAAAGAATAAACGTGAAATACCTGATAGTGAACTACCTTTTTAATTTTTCATCAATCCGTTCGCCGAGGGCTTGAACATCATCAACGGTTAGTTCACGCTTATTTACGTGCAATATTTTCCATTTTCCGTTCTGGTTAATGATTGAACCGTGGAGATAGTCATTAATGAAAATCATATAGTAATCACCATCCATACCATTTGGGGCTAAGATAAAAACGTTAACAGTTTCATCACCTATTGGGGCGGTAAATCTCAAATTAAACATAATATCAAAGTTATGCTAATTTTATTAGTAATAATAATGATATTGAAAAGTTGTTTTGTTAGGACTTGAACCTAAAATATAACTGCCAAAAAGTTATGTGTTGCCAATTACACTACAAAACAGTAAAAGCCGGGTAAAAAAGATTTAAAGTTTGATCTAAACTTTTTTTAGTAGCGTAAATAGGATTTGAACCTATACAACCGTATTTCCAAAATACGAAATCTGCCAATTAAAATACTACGCTGTGTTCAGTTTAAGGTGAAAAATGAACCTGACCTTAAAACCTGTTCAATTTGAGGCCAAAAAGGTCTAAAAAGTAAAACCAATATTTTCTTAACCTTTTTGAGGTAAAAGCGATATTTCTTAACCCTTTTGGAGTAAAACTGATATTAAACCTTATTTATGCAGTAAAAAGAACGCTGCTGCACCAATAGCAACTACCCCGCCAATCTTGATAGCTGTATGCCTGTTCTTAGGCTGAATTTCAAATGATTTTACATCTTTGATAGTCACATATGGGTTACTATTTTCGACCGTTATAACGTAGCTTTTCGGTTTAAATAATCCATTACTTTTATCGTGGCTGATGATTTGGTAACTATCTTTCATTTGAAGTTTTAAACCTACTGAATCATTATGTACTTCAATTTTTGCGCTGTACCAATCTTTAGGTTCTTGAATATCTTTTACCAAAGAATAACTAAGTTTCCCGGTACTATCTTTGGTCATATAAACTGTGTCCGCTTTAACAATCGTGTCTATATGGGTAACAGTTTTCATAGCTACATAAGAATGTAAACCACTGGTATTTTTAACTACATCATAAGCTTTTGTATCACTCATTTTAAGGGCTTCTAAGGCATCTTCCCTGCTTCCAACAAAGATTCTACGTTCTGCTCCTGATGCTCCCGCTCTGGTCTTGTATAAGCGTACAGTATCGGTTATAGCTGCTAATTGTTTTGTACGTGTTTCAATTACTTGATACTGATGGAATGAATACCAACCTAAAGCCCCTGCTGCCAATAAAATTATTACAAATAAGAAATAGAACTTATTTTTAAAATTACTTTCCATCATTATCATCCTTATCTTCTTTGTCTTCCGGTTTAACCGCTGCTTTACTTAACTCTTTAATTTTTGATGAAAAGATATTTGTTACCGAATCCTTTACAGCACTCCAAATATCTATCCCGGTAATAACTGACAGGTTTTGAATACAACCCTGAAATTCAACACTTGTAATATAAATCCCTATTACTTTAGTGATATATAAACTAACAACTGAGAAATAAGTAAAGTCAAATTGAAAACCTATATATAAGGCTGCCGGGTAGCAAACAAAAAGAATCACTAACATTCTGAATCTTTCAAGTGTAATAGGTTCTTTCAGTTTATAGGACTTCCATAAACCAGTTAAGAATTCAAGTAACAAGAATATCCAAACAGTGAAAATAAACTGATGTATAGGTGTTAAGAACAACACAAAAAACATAAAATACTTTGTGCAAAATGACCAAAGCCAAGAAAAAAAATTCATTATAGGGTGCATTATGCTATTAGTGATTAGTTGCTTCATTACTTATTGATTTTATGAATAAATCTGCTTCAAGTGTTCTGCGTTTTTTTAGGTCTGGAACAACCTTGCCCCCGGCTTTCACCCATAAAAGGAATGCATCCCGGATTGAATCACCAGATGCTTTGGCATTAATCCGTTTAAGCAGTGTAGAACCCAAAAAACCTTTGGTTGCGTTACCAATACCTACATTATAGGTGAAGCTTACCAGTGCATTAAATTGTGGTTGTGTAAGTGGTACTTTAACCGCTTTAGTAACTGCATCTTCAAAGGTTTTTACCATTGCGGTAAACATTGAATCACACTGTTCTAAACTGATCGTATCACCAATTTTAACATTTTTACCAGTTGCCGGGTAATAAGTCATACCTACCCCAATTGTTGCAACTTCGGCAACATCATAATAGGCTTTAAGCCTTATCCCTTCCTGTTTATATATAAAGTCCCTTCCGGTTGAATCAATTCTCATTCCTTGTATTTTGTAAGGAAATAGGCTAAAAGGTTAAAAAAGATTTAAGTACTTTTTATAACCGGGATTTAAGCCTTTTTTAGCCTTTTTTAGAAAAACTCATTACCAAACGGTGGTGAATAAGGACGTTCATCATAACTGATATTATCCTTTGTCGGTATGGTGCAAGGGTTGATTTCTCTTGTTTGCCTAACTGATGCTGTAAACACTATCCCGGCTGTTCTATCTGTTCCTGATTCTGAAAACTGTTGAAAGGTAGTATCTGTATCCATTAAAAAATCAGGATAATCATCATCCCCAAAAAACACTAAGAAGTCATCCGCCAATAAAGCACAATCTGACCATATATCCTGTTCGGAATTTTCGTTTTGGGGGTCTTCAATATCTGCAATCATTATTTTAAAACGATTGATAATTTCTTTACCCTTTATCTGGCTATCAACTGACTGAATATGTACTACCCGGTAAACAATATCCGGGTAGGCTGAAAAATCAAAATCATCAGCATAGATAACAGTATTGATCTGTGAATGACCGTTGAAAAAATTGATAAACTTTTGGCTTATTTGATTTAGTGTAATCATTAATATCTACCTCTGTAATACCCGGAGTAATACCCGGTTTTATTGGCTAAACTTTCAAAGTAATCTGAAAGGTTAACTTCATTATCTGGTAAATACCAACCAGTAACTTCACCTGTTGAATCTGTATTTTGTGTATCACAATTTTCAGGTTCTTTTAAATCAATTTCTAAGTGTTTTACCAACCTTAATTTATAGGTGGCAAACTTAGTATCATAGTTATCTTTAACTGCTTCCAGTTCCTTTAAATCAAGTGTAGTAGCCTTTTCATCATTCTTCCTGTTTACACCTTTATTGGTAACCTTATAATGCAAAGGAATGAACCCATAACTAAGCGTACCATAAATCAAAAACGGTTTGATATAATCTTCTAACAACTCCTGATTCACTTCTGTAATGGTATAACCGGAAATGGTAGATGCTGATATAATTTCATTAGTAATAGCTTCATATAAAACTTTACCTAATACTGGCTGTAACTCCAAAGACTGAACTTCCAAAATTGTATTTGAAATTATCTTTGAATCCACTGCACTTTCTATTACAGAATTTTCTTTAATTGTACTTTCAGATATAAATAATACTTTCTTCATTATTCTGTTTCTCCTTCCGGGTTAATCCTTACTACTGATACAGCGTTGAATCTGTGTCTGCAATAAGGTGTAGTTTGATTACTTACAGGATTATGATAGAAACCACCACGATAAGCAAAAATATCATACCCAAATAGTAAACTCATTTGCTGAATATCTTCCCGGCTGTAATATTTATCATTAGCCATTAGCTTTGCACAAAACGGACGATTCTTATCATCCTGCGGGCCTTCATAGCTGTATCTAACTTCAACCCTACGGATATTTTCCAAAGCAGGTTGCATAGATTTCTCTGTTGGTTTGATAGTTATACTTTTATCTAAATCTGATTTATTGATAACCCCGGAATCCTCTAAACCCTGAATAACTTTCTTCAAATCAGAAGTAGTTAAATTAATACCTAAATCTTTTCTGATCGCTGCTTTGATCTGAACCAAAGTCATATTCTTAACTCCGTTCTTAACTATCCAATCAGCAATATCTTTTTCATCATCAAACTGTAGTTCAATAGCTTTTAAATCTGAAAACTTATCTATATGGTAATCTAATCTTTTAAATACCCTAAATTCTGCTTTACCTGAACCTAAGTGTTTCACCTTATCAAAATCTTCATCAGTTAAATGACCGAAGTTCATTGTAGCATCAGAATTGAAACCAGTAGGTTTAGTAGTAGTTGAAACAGGTGCAGGAATAGGTTTAACCGGGGTAGCCTGTACTGGTGAACCCGAAATATCATTATCAGGAATTTGACCTACTGTTGTAGGCTCTTGTGTTGGTACTGGCTTAACTTCATCAATTAATCTATCACCGTTCAATAAAGGTTTCAAACCTGATTTTTCACGAATTTCATTGATAGTGAGGGTTTTCATTTGCATAGCATCAGATAAGGTTGCTTCAAATAATGAACCTTTATCTTTAAATTCTAATTCTCCCAAACCTGCATCAGCAAATAATTTATTTAAACCTGATTCCAGTTCATTCCTACGGTTCTTAACATATAAAACTTTAGTTATTTCATAAGCAATTTCCAAATCACCAGTTCCCAATTTACCGGGTACAGGTATAGCGAATAATTCAGGACTAACTACACTATGTGCAGTTAAAATATCCTGTGTAACATCTGCTTTAACTTCTATATAAGCTTTTTCCCATTCAGAAGGTGCTATATTTTTAACATCTGGTGCAGTTCCATCTTTACCTTCAAACCCTATAATCATTTTACCACCGTTTGCACCGGAGTAAGCATTTGTTATTTTCCTTACCGTTTCACGTTTAGCTTCATCAGTAACAGCACCACCAAAAAAGGTAATTATTGAAGATACACTGAACTGATTATTGATATTGTTAATCTGGAAATCTCTTATAGCAATATCAGTTTCTAAACTTTTTATTGCACCTGAATATTCTGGAACAGGATAAACATTATTTACTGATGGTGAATAAGACGAAAAGAAAAATAGCTTATTAAATCCATCTGTATTAGAACCGGGCTTCCAATACTCATAACTGGTATTAATATTACGTTCTCTAAACCAATCATTACAATACCAAAATTTTGACTTATCTCTATTAGCACGTATTTTGTGTACAGGTACGTGGTTATACTGAATTGGCGAACCCAATTTGTTGTAAACTACCTCAACCGCATAAGAAGCGAAAATTAGATAATCTGAAATAATTTTATTAACAAACTCAGAAAATGAATCTTTTGGATTAGGTTTAAATGTAACAGGTGTATCACTACCTTTTATAGTTACACCATCACCTGTTATTAAATCATTTTTTTTATTGATAATACCTTTGTGTAGTGGCGAATCATTATATAGGTGAAGTAAGAAGTTAGGATAATCATTAAACTTACCATAAGGAACGAATCTTTCACTACTGGTAGATGTTATATCTTCAATAGGTAATGGTGTAACGTGCGTGCTGAAATTTATTAAATCCCTCTCACTTATCTGTTCTGTTTTTTTAGTCATTTATTGATTTGTATGTGTAGTAATCAGAATTATCATCCGATTTGTAAATTATTGGTTGTACCAAAGCTTCCGGGGCTATTACTTTAGCTTTACCTGATTCAATGGATTTACCCAAAACAGTTTCATCAAAAGATTCAATAGCAGATTGATAAATAGCATACGTGTATAAACCAGAATCTAAATCAGTAAAAATTGAATTATTAACTTTGAAATGATCGTATCTAAAAAGATTAGAACTGATATTTTGAGGTAGAATAAATCTGTACTTATTTCTATTGAAATCACTGGTAAGTACCAACAAGTAAACCGGGTTAACTATAGTAGTTAATTCAGTTAGCGTGAAGATTAAATCTGTTTGAAGATTGCTTTTATTTATTAATAACATTATTCCTGTTTGTACAGGAAATAGGTATCACCAGAAATAAAAAAGCCTCTACCCCAAAAAGGATAAAGGCTGCCTAACTAATTAGGTTAATACTTTTTAAAGTTTGTCTACAATTGAAGCAATCAAAGTAGGGTCTACTGTTGATGTTAAACCTTCTGATACACCTGTAAATTTCAGGATATAACCGTTAGCATCACCATTTTTAGTACCTGTTGATTCTTCTGCATCAGTTAATTCAGTAAAGCCATTAAGACCAGTTACAATAAAGTTTTTTGATCTTAATTTAATTAAGATAGCTACCGGGGCCTGAAATAATGAATCAACAAAAGTTTTTGCAACCTCTGATATATTTGAGATTGTTAAAGTAGTTTCTGTTTGATTCTCAAATGCACCAGTTGAACTATCACGTTTTGCTGAACCTTTAAATGATACAGATTCTTTCAGTAAACCTACTGAACTAAATGTTTTACCAGATGCTAAAGCAATGGTTGAAACTACAGTTGAACCAGATGCATAAGCATAAGTATCTGTAGAACCAGAAGAAATAGTAGCTAAATCATTATAACTTATAATCCACATTTTTTCAACACCACCTGCAATACCTCTACCGCACTGTTTTGTATAAGCTGCTACGCTTCCGCATAAATTTGCCATATATATTTTTTGTATATTTTGTGATTAACTAAAGGGTTACACCATTTTGTGCAACCCCGTTATCAATCATTCTTTTATTTTTATCTGTAATTAAACAGTAGCTACACCAATTTCATTTACATACACTGGCAATACACCAAGTGCATAATGGAAGTCCATATAGATATTCTGAGTTTCAATTGAATAGTCCAAAGTAGCTTTATCTTCTTCACCCATTAAATCGGTAGCCAATTGGAAGCTTCTTAAACGACCTACATAAACACCTCTTGTACCGTTCAAACCATCTACAGGAACTAACTTAATAGTAGTACCGAAAAGGGTTTTATCAGCCGAAGGATGAAATAGGTTTTTAAGGGCTAAAGCAACGTTGTATTCATTATATACATCAGTACCAATCCACATAACCGCATCAGATTGTTCAGTGATTTTGGAAGGAGTTGCTAAAAACGCACCTTGTAATTTTTCAACTACAGTTGCACCAGAAGAAATAGTACCACCTGTTAAAGGAATGTAAGCACCTGCTTTAATCTGTTTTGCAAAACCATCGAACTTACTTAAAGTAGTAGAACCTGATTGTGCTACAGTATCACCTTGCCAAATCAGCTTTTCGTTTTCCTGAGCAATTTTAGCTGCACGGGCTTGCATCATTTCGTTTGCAAATAATGCTTCTGTGTAAGTTTGACCTTTGGTTAAGTACTGAACCATCCAAGTATTTTCTAATGGTTTAGGGCAAAAATTTTGTTCATCCTTTAATGGAAAAGCAGTTATGATTGCTTTATTGAAGTTGGCGTTTCCTGTTGGGGTACGACCGCAACCTGTTGAATTTTGCAATGATACATCTACTGAAAGTAATTGTAATTGACGTTGCCCTTTTACACCTAATGTTACTGAACCTGCATCTTTAAGAACGGTTGCAGTTTGGTTACCAAAAACAGTATCAATCAATAATTGCTTTGAAGTCTGATCTACGTACTGTGGTAATGCTGAAATGTTAAAACTCATTTTCTTTTTCTCTTTATCTCGTTGTTTTTATATCCCTGCCGGGATAGCTAAAAGGCTTTTTTATCTTACCTCTTATAGTTATTTTTTATTCCAGATTGATGCTAATGCTTTCAATCTATTATCTTTATCTTCTTTGGCTTCTAATGACTTATCAACCTTAGAAAATTCTGCCGGGGTATCACTTAGCACTTCAAAAGCACCTTTGATTGCATTAAACTGTTCGCCTAATGCTGACATAGCTTGCGCTGATGCTTTCCCTTCTAATGCAGTTTTGATTGTGTTAATCATTGAATCTAATTCAGTGATCTTCTGAACCAGTGTAGCTATAGCTGCTGTGTTATCTGTAGCAGGTGCTACCGGGGCTACTGGTGCATCTGGTGCTACTGGTACTTCACCTTCTGTAGGTTCTGTTGCTTCCTTTTCAGGGGTTTCAGTAGCTTCTTCTTCTGGTGAACCTTCTACAGGTTTAACCGCATCGGCAACTGGTGTAGGTGCTTTGATTACTTTACTTACTTTACCACCTACAGTTGCAAATTCAACTCCGTTAGCTAAAACATAAGTGTCATCTGGTGCAGATTGAGAACCCATTGAACTTGATACATTAACTGCTGTTCCTGTAACTAATTCGCCTTGTACATCTACTAATTCATCAGAATCTACACGCTTAACCGCTTCAAATTCTGCTTCGGCTTCTTTATCAGAAGTAAAAAGCATACCTATTGCTTTGGTTGCGTTCTTGATTGCTAATATTGCTTCGTTTTTATTCATTTGTGTGTTATTATATTGGTAATAGGTATCTCTAAGGAATAATTCTATTAACCTTTCATTTTATTCACTTTTTCAAGTGCAGTATTAAATTCTTTGATCGCTTTTTGAAGTTCTATATCTTCAATATTGGCTTTACCATCACTTACTTGATTTGTAGGAAAAAGAGAAAAAACACCTTCAATACTGAAACCTGCTAATTCATTCTTTTTGATTTTCTGCCATATTTCAGGACTGCAAACTTTTACCCCTACTATCCACCCACCGTCAAGATTTGGTAATCCTTTGGGTGCATTAATTCCTTTTTCTATATCTACTATGTAGGATTGAAAAACAAAGCTTTCAGCCGGGGTTGCTGAATGTTCAATATTGGTTGAATTGAATAAACCTTTTTGGGCAAATACTTGTGCTATCTGTCTTATAGTTGCTTTGGAAAATACTGCATAATAATCACCGGAAGGACTTGTCCTAAAAATGGGTTTATCAGCTTGCATAGCGTAACCCAATAGTTCAAACTTTTCATCATTTACAGCAAAGTTTTGAACCTGATTAAATGATAGAAAATCTGATTCAATGGCAGGAGAATTAACAATAGAAATTGCAGATACATAAGAATCTTCAAGTTCATTTATTTTAAGTTCGATAATTGGCAATTTCATATACCCCGGTAATAGGGTTTTACCGAATAAAAATTTATTCAATAAAAAACCCGGTAGGTTTTGATGCTACCGGGCTAAATCCACTTAATATTAAATTGTAGACTGACTGTCTAAGTAATCAGACCTTTGCTGTTTTGATGTAATATCTTTTTCAACTACATAGGCACGAACAGGTTCTTGTTTACTGGCATCCGGGGTATTAACTACATTAACATTCTGAACACCGTTATTAACTCCGTTTTTAGCCTGAGTTAATAATGTACTGTTAATTTGAGGTGCATTATAAATTGGTGTACCACCTCCTGATGCTCCGGGAACCTTTACAGCTAATATTGATTTAACTGAAAGTAAACCGGAAGCTGCTGCTGTTGCTGCTGCTATAGGGGCTAAAACTGGCCCTACATACGGTATACCGATCAAAGATTCATAAGCCTTTTGTGCAGATAAATAAGTTGAGATAGTTGCAGAAGCTACCGCTAAAGTTTTACCTGCTACTGTTGATTTCCCTGCAATATCAGAAGCCACACCTAAAGCATCAGATATAGTTTGAAACGTAGCAATTTTAGCATCTTTTTCTTTATTAGCTAATTCAATTTTAGCTTTTGTTGCTTCGTCTTCTAAATCGTGGGTGTTCTTTTGATAGTCAGCATCCAGTTGGGCCAATTTATCATAGTTATAAGCTGCTAAATCTCTTTCTTTCTGGTATTGAGCCGTTAGAGTTGCTAATTTAGCGTTTCGGATAGCCTGTTCTTTCTGGAATTGTGCTTCCGGGGTATCCTTTATTTTACCAACTTTAGCCCTGTTTCTATCTTCTACCTGAGTTTCATTTAATTTAGCTGCTTCTTCTGCATCACTATATTTTTCTGCACTATCAACCCTACCTAATTGAAAGGTTTGAGATTGAATTATTTTATTCTTTTCTTGCGGTGTAGCATTCTTAGAAGCATCTTCCGCTGCTTTAGTAATCTCTAATCTCTTTTTATCAAATTCATTTAAAGTTTCAGTATCAGATTTTAATAAATAATCTTTAATCTGGTCTGCATATTTTTTATTAATTCTGGCTTCTTCAATACCTTGTGCTTCTTTAAGCTTACTGGTATCTTTACCGTATTTGGTAGCAATAGCTATTAAAGCTTTATACTTATAATCTGAATCACTTATGGCTATTTCTCTTTCTGATTTTAAACCACCCAAAATAATTTTGGAGGCAGCATCATTACCTGATTTAAGTTTATCAAGTTCAGATTTCTTTAAAGCATCAGCTTTATCTTTTGCAGCTTTCTTTAACTTATTAGCTTCATCCTGTCTTTTCTTTATAGCAGTATTTTGAATAACTGTAATTTCCGATTCACCGTCCAAAAGTTTCTTCTTATAATCATCAGCATCTTTATCAAGTAAAGAATTTTTTAACTGTTGGTTTTTTACCTCTAAATCAGTGGTATCTTTATTTAAAGCTTTTAATTCTTTGATTAATCTTTCATTATGTTCTACGGTTTTTTGTAGTTCAACCTTCCGGGCTGCTTCTGCTATCTTTTGCGCTTCATAAGCTGCTCCTGCTAAATAATTTGTTGGGGCTCTAAATCCATTTTTTACATCATCCCAAGCATCCTTGAAATCACCTTTGATAAGATCAATAAGTGCTTTAATAGGCATTATTACAAACTGCAATATGACAT
Organism: Mucilaginibacter sp. P1_A3; assembly: GCF_056406855.1. Taxonomy (NCBI): domain Bacteria; kingdom Pseudomonadati; phylum Bacteroidota; class Sphingobacteriia; order Sphingobacteriales; family Sphingobacteriaceae; genus Mucilaginibacter; species Mucilaginibacter sp. P1_A3. The sequence continues at coordinate 27,219 of NZ_JBFTZJ010000017.1, read as the reverse complement.
TACCCAAACCAAAGGCGACTTCTTTAATTTCGTTGAAAATTCCTTTTACACCTCCCAAGGAAGGGAATAATTTATCTAATGATTTCTTTAATGAATCCCAATTGGAAACCAGATAAGCTATAGCTGAAATGATTAATCCAATACCTATAAATTTTAAAGCTGTACCAAAACCGATTGCTGCAACTGTTGAAGCTTCTTCGGCTACAGTTACTAAACCTTGTGAACCTGCTTGTGCTACATTAGCTTCACTGGCTGCTGCTGTTTCTACTGTACCAATACCTTTAGCTGCATTAAGGGCTAATTGTGCTGCTGTTTGTTCTCTTAATGCTTCCCCTAATGCTTTAGAAATATCAATAGCTACAACTTCTGATTCAATTAAACCTTCTGATTCAGTTAAACCTTCTGCCCGAACTATTGCAACTGCTTCTTCACTATCAATCCTTAACTGATTAACCTTTAATGTAGCTGCTGCTAAAGCTTCTTCTGCTGCCTGTTCTGATATTACAGAGGCAACTACGGCTTCTTTTGCAACAATTTTTTCTGTAGCACCTTCAACGGCTACAACTGTACCTGCTTTACTTGCTAATGCTGCTGCTTTTTCGGCATCTGTTAATGTTTCAATATTTTTGGATGTAAAACCTAAAACAGATTTAAAAGCGTTCCACCCGGAAGTAACTTCGTGAATTGAACCTACAGCGTGACTAAGAGCCAAAAGACCTTGTAGCTTCAACATTGCCTCATTTGCCTTTTCACCGTGAATATTGAAAAGTGCCATAGCACCTGCGGCACCTGTCATACCTACTGCTGCACCCTTTGCTATGTTGGCTATCCCTGCTAATTTGTTAGTTGGGTCTGCACTTTCTAATAAATCTTTGTAATCTTTTGCTGCTGCCTTTAGTTTTGTAAGTTGGTCACGCATATCACGAAAGGCTTGCGAATTTCGCCCTTGTGTACGTTCCATAATCTGTAATTCTGCATTTAAATCCCTAATTGCAGTTTTGTAACTCTTTACACTTGTTGAACCTAAATCTTTTTTACCTACAGCGTCTATTTTCTGGCCTAAAGCCTGAATACCTGCTTGTGCTTCTTCTGAATTTAAGCCGACATTAATTAATATCCTATCTTCTCCGTTATCTGGCATTTCCTATTTCTTTATGAAGGAAATGGGCTAAAACGGTTAAAACCCAAAAAGCTTTAAAAGTTAAAACCTAAAAGGCTAAAACCGGAAAGAGGTTAAAAAAGATCTTAAATAGAAAAGATGTAAAAAGGGTAAAAAACATCTTAAATAGAAAAGATGTGGCCCAGGGGCCACACCTTTTCATGTTAAACCGGATTTAAGCCGGGGTTTAAGCTTTTTATAAGCCAGATTTTAAGCTTTTTTATAAGCCGGGGTTTAAGCTTTTTAGGAAATACCCGGAGGTAAACCGCTACAACTTTGAATATCCGTTATTGAACCACTTGTTACTTGATAACCATAAGAACCGTCCGAATACCACGCATCAGCAACTAAATTAGTTCCTGTAGTATCTTTAACTACTGTTCCTATACGTGGGTTTGGGTCGCTGATCTTGTAATTAACAAATACTGAATGTCCATCGTGCGGGGCTGAACAACTTAAATATTTTGTTGAACCAGTTAGATAATAGTCATCATAAGTCATTGCAGATAATGAACTGGTAGTACCTGATGCAATAATAGTTGAACGGGTATCGGTTTGATACCAGTAATTATTATCACCATAATATGCATTTACATTTCTGGTGGCAAATCCCCCGGCATAGTTAAAAATGGTTGAACCACTATTCAATGTACCATCATTAGTAACAAAATTGGTTCTACCTGTTATTGAAGTAGCATCTTTGGGGTTATCTGAAAAACCTAAATTGAAGGTTGCACCCGTATATACACAGATTCCATTTGCGTTAGCTATAGTTTGACCAGAAGTTGAAGCTTCTGTTGCAGCCATACCATCAGCATCAGCCTGACTAACGAAGGATTGATACTTGTTAGAAGGTACTAAGTAATAACTGGCTTCCCCGGTGTACCCTGATGTTGAGCAATCATTCTTTTTAACAAATGAAGCATAGGTACTATTCCAGTAACCACCAAAAGCTACACCTGTATCTTTGATGTAAGCAGTTTGTAATTTGATCGTTGAAGGCTGACTACTGTTAGAATATTCAACTGATAACAGTTTAAAATAGTTGTGACCTAATACAGAATTGAAGTAAACAGGTCTGCGAAGGTCTAACTGTTGAATATCATTTTCATTCAAGTAAGCAGTGGTTTCAATTATCCGGGTGTTGCTATCTTGTAGTTCGGATAACTGATCTGCATAATACCTATCAATTAAATTCTTTTTGCCTGAACCATAATTTGCTAAGATTCCACCATTTGAATAAAACACTTCGTTAGGCTGACCAAAAGTTAAATCAACAAATTCACCATTACTTGATAAAGTAAATTCGTTTGCCTCCGGGTACTGGCTAAATGTATATCCGCTAACGTGTGCAGCATCAATTGAAGTAAAGTAATAAGTTTGGGTTGAAGCACTCAAATTCATCCTACCAATTTCATATGATGCAGCACAAGTTTTTAAGCCATTATAAAATAATACACGTGGAACTAAGGATTTAGCTTTTTTAGTATTATCTGTATTCAGTTCCCACAAAGAAGGTACATTTCGACCGTTGTAATAGCTTACCGGGGTTGAACCGAATATAAGTTCAATACTTTGATTTGTACCGTTTGTAGAGCCTGTAAGGGTTATGTTACCATAGGTATCACCATATTTATCTTTGTAGTATTTTGAATAAAAATCAGTATCATCTTTAAACTTAAATGAGTAAAGATTGAATATTTCAGATACAGGAGTTTGTGTAAAACTGGAATTATCTATTTTCTTAGTCCAATCCAAAGCACTATCAATTATCTTATCAGCGGTGAACATTGAATAATAATCATTGTACGGTGTGAAGATGATATTATGTGAATCTTCCGGGTCTGGATAAACATATAAATTGAACATCTGGATTATGCTTTTTAGATAATCAATCTGTTTTATCTTCTGGCTATTTTGACCAACTAAAACTGCACTATCACCAAAATTAAGTGTAACCTGTGAAGCTGTTATTGGACTACCAATTTGCATATCACCAGAATAAACAGTTACGGCAAATTCTGTATCAGTATCCATATCAGTTAAAAATGCAACCATAGCAATTTGCCCACCTGCATTAAATTGGTGTGATAATGTTTGAGTTAAAGTAAAAGGTGGATTTTGAACAGTTCCAAAACCTACTGTGAAATCCCTTGCATATTGTTTACTTACATCACCTATTGAAGTAAATTCAGCATTTGGGTTATCTCTATAGAGAACTTTAAAGGTTACTGTACCTTTTGCGCCTCCAAGCTGTGAAGCAATAAAACTTACTGTAGCCGTAATAGAACCATTAACCCCATTAATAAAACTTATCTTATTATCATTGGCTAAGATAGGGTTGATAATAGTTTGGTCATTTGCCCCGGTAACAATAGTATCAAAGTTTACTAAATGGTTATACTCAGTTCTTTTATTAGTATTATCATAAAAAGTTTGTCCTTTACCATTATAGGAAAAGGGATTTACAGTTTTTGATGTTTCAAATATTACACCGGGGGATTTTGAATAACTAAAAACAGAATCATTATTCGGGGTAATGGCTTTATTAAATTCATCCATAAACTCAGTTGAACCAGTAATGGTATAACGGTAGCTTCCGGTTAAACCTGTTTGGTTGAATATAGCATTGAAGTACTCATTAACATATAATGCAGGTCTAAGGTTAGAATAATCATATTTATTATCAAAAAGGGTATCATTGGTAACATTAGCGCCATAATCAATTAATGGATATACATATCCGTTACCACCAGTTGAACCAGTAACAGTAACATTATTTTTCTGATATACATTTGACCAACTATTTCTGATCGTGGACATATCATAAGTATGATTGAATTGGGTAAAAGTTAAATCTGATAACAATTTATCCTGTATCTTATTGAAAAAATCCAACATATAACCCTTAATAAGACATTTATAAGTTATGTTACCTATTGCATCACGATCAACTGAACTAAAATGAAGTTTCCCCACAAAAATTAACGTGGAATTTTCATATACCTGACAATCTATATCTTTTGTGATATTGAAATTGTATAGGAAGGGTAAATTAACAGAATCATCAACTACCCTGTTCAGGTTTGACAGGTTGCCAAATACCAAAGCATTGTTTTTACTATTCTTGAAAGTTATGTCTTTTGTAATTGAATCTTTTCTCTTTTCAATTGACCTAATATCAGCCACCTGAAAAATATTATTTAAGTCTATTCCTTCACAATCAAGAATAGCATAATTCCCGGTTGAACCAGTAGTAGAATCCAATAAATATATTTGAAAATTGTTATTTTGGGTCATTCTTTTTTTAAAGGAAATAGGAATCTTCATATATATTCCTATGTTTGTATAAAATATTAAGAAACTAAAAAACTAAACTTATATATTATGGCAAACAAAACAGAAGAAACAGCAATTGGTACAGTTGAAAGAGAATTAGCTGAATACACCAAACAAAAAGGCGAAGCTGAAACAGCATTGAAAGAAGAATTAGCTAAAGCTAAAACAGAATATGATGCATTAGTAAAAGAAATTACTGCAAAACATAATGTAGATGAATTAGCAGAAAAGATAAAAAGACATACCTATTTTGCTAAACTTTTGAAAGGTGAAATTGCTATACCTGATGATCTGAATGCAAAAAAAGGTAAAGCAGGTACATCAAGTTCAGCCCCGGCATCAGGAAAAGTTAGGGTTGATTGGTCTGGTAAGTGGGAAGCTGCTTTTTCAAAAGCCGGTAAAACTATTGCTGATGGTGTTACATTAGGTCAAATTAAACCTACATTATTTGAATTATTTCCATCATTTTCTACATTAAACCCCGGTACATTGAATGCTGCATTCAATGATTACAAAAAGAAACATAAAGCTTAATCTTACCCTTTTGATAAAACATAAAAGGCTACCCGGTTAAGGTAGCCTTTGTTATTTAGTGTGAATTCTGATTAACTTCTATAAACCTTATTCAGGGAGTTAAATACAATATCTGTTATGTTACTGTGTTTTGCTGCTATTGGGTGCACACCATCAGGAACACCAGATGGAGAGTTACAAAAAGCAACTGTATTCATATTGTAAGGAGTAAATCCGGTATCATTACGGGTATTGATTACACCAACACCGTATAATTCAGAGATAGTTTTGATAGCTGTAATATAATCTGCAAAGGCTAAACCAGTTGAAACGCTTACTTCCGGAATGCTGCTATCACCTCTGTGAAGTGGTAACATATGAAATATTTTTGCGTTCGGGTAACGGGTAATCATACTCTTATACAGATATTTTAACGCTCCATAGAAAGTAGTTTTTAAAGTATCGGCATCTGTTACAGCCCCTAATGGTACGTGTAAATAACCAAAGTCATTAGTACCTCCGAAAATCAAAATAATATCAGGGGTAAAACCACTGTTTAATGATTGCCACCTGCTATCTGTTACAAAAGGCAGTTGTGGGTCTGCTGCCGGGGATAATGAACCTATACCACTACCTGATATACCATTAACCAAAACGTTTACAGCGTAGGTATCTCTCAAACGTCCCCACCAGATAGTATTGCTATCAACACCTGTAATAACACCTGCTGTACTTATACTATCACCTATAATAGCTATATTCTTTCCTTTGATGTTATTTTCAAAGGTAATCCCGGAAACTGTTGCTGCTAAACTTTGAAATGAAGTAACAATATTAGAAGATTGCGGAATACTTAAACCACTTACCAAAACAGAACCATTTGCTACTGATGTTCCTGCACTGTTAAAAGGTGCTACACCATATTTCAAATTTTGTAAAGATGCACCAGAAGTTATTAAAGAAGCAGTAGTAGCCGAATAAGTTAAAACACCATCTGCATAAAGATTCAATACACCTCCGACAATCTGAACATTCACTCTTTTAGAAGATGCTACTGTTGGCTGTATACTACCGTTTATAGTAGTAAATGTATTTGCAGAAAGATTAACATTGACAACACGTCCAAAACAAGTTGGCGTATAAATACCCAATGCACATATATTGTTAGAATTTTGATAACCTAACACCAACCACATATTAGCGTGACCGCCCAAAAAGGTTAGATTAGCTGTTGGGTCAATATCCAAAGTTACTGCATCCCAATTCTTAGAAGTAACACCTGATACACTAATATTTCCAGTACTTGCAATTGAATAACTAAACGTAGGTGTTACCGCTGTTAAGTTTAAAGCATTAGTTGGAATAGGGCTATTACTGAAAACTAAAGTTCTGGTATCAAGTGTAGATGTTAATGAAGTAATTTGTGCGGTATGTCCAGAAGTTAAACCTGAAAGTGAATTAATATTAAATGTATTACCTGTAGTGACACCTGATAAAATATTAAAATTACTTGTTGTGATACCTGATAAACTATTTATTTGTGTGGTATGACCTGTCACCACCGCATTTATCGCTTCAACGTTAGTTTTTGTTAAAGTAGCTAAATCGGTAAAAGCCTGACCAACTACCGTTGCAGGGATTGATTTAGGGCTAACTGCTGATGTTATATTTTGAGTGATTCCACTATTAAATGTTGTAATATCCATTCTTATTTTTTATTAGGAAATAGGTATCACCAGAAATAAAACCTTTGTTAGAAACTTATACCAGTATCGTTTATAGTAAATGTTAATTCCAATCTTATTAAAGAAGTTGAATACCTTTTCTGTTGAACAGGATAGTTTAGATTAGTTACTGTTATTGGATAAAACATACCGTTTCTTAACTTGATAAATACCTTAGGACTTTTGATAAGTTCTTTTAACCATATAGATTCATTATCCCTTAGCGCATCACTAATTACTTTATAGGTTGATACAGATTTTACATTTATAATATCAGATTCGGAATTGAATACACCATTAACATTATCAGAATATACCCCGGAACTAAATGCAAAAGGATTTTTACTTATACTGGTTTTTGTAACATCAATAGCTTCACGTGGATTAAACATCATTAAAGAATCATAGCCCCCGGCCTGATTAGCAAACATTATCTGTACAGGTACATTTGCACATCCTGTATCCTTTAGAATATAAGTTCTTAAAATGCTTTTGGTATTGCCTGAAACATCAGTTAAGCCTACAGTGAAGTAATTGGTTGTATTGATCGAATAATTTGAGCCAAAAGGCACGTCGAACATATCACCAAATTCATTATCAGCTAAGTTAACCCCGTAATATGCATCAATAACCGAAGGGCTTATATCCGCTCTGGTTGCTCCTGATGTATGTCCTGATAAACTGTAGTTATGGCTACCTATAAGCACATTATTATTCCTGTAAAACTTAAAATTCAAATTACCGGCTATCCCATCATTTAAAAAGCTTAAATACTCCGTTGAAGTCCGGTATACGTTACTGATCTGCGGTTTATTGGTTAAAAAGTTGGCAGTTGAACCAGTAGTAGTAACCACAAAGTTTTTATAATCATACTGGCTAAAGCTGATCTTATCAACCAGAGCATTAAAACAGTAAAATAAGCCAGTTGTAGTAGTAACACCATCAACAATACCAGATGTGGTATAAAGCTTTTCAGTTACTTTAACTTTATAAGCCTGTAAAGTTTTGGGTGTAGCCTCTAAAATGTTAGCGGAAGGTAATAGTTGATAATCCACCACGTTTGTAAGTATCCCGGAAAGGTCGGTAAATGAACTGGTACGGTTTGCCGGGGTAGTGTACAGCCTTAAATTAGCTATTACGCTGTTGTCATCAGCTTGTACCTGTACCTGAAAAAACTGTATAGCGGTATTATCAGATGATACCTGAAATATAATCGGATTATTTACCGGGGTGTACTTTTGTGGGGTCTTGTTGAATGTAATCATCTATCCTTTTAGGATAGGAAATAGGCAGATGAAGCTTTAAATAAGTAAAAAGATGTAGATAAAGCTTCTATTTGTTTTTTTCAACATCATATCAACCAAGGATAATTAGTGGTAAATTTGTTTTTCAATTAATCCTTATCAATTTTCCAATTTAATGATGAAAAAATTCTTTAATAATATTTATGTATCTGGACTTATCATTGGTCTTGCAGTAGTTGTATTAACATCAACCAAAGACGCTTTAAATCATATACCTCTCTTTACAACTTTAAAAGGAATTATCACCACTACCTATAATATAATCATTACAATACTATTTTTTAAACTTACTGTATGGATGCTTCTAATTTTTATAATACTCATTCCTATAGGTATTTATATAATCAGTTTGAAAAAACATAAAAAGGTAGAAGTAATTATAAAGCCAGATTACTTAAATGATAAGGAAGTTGTTATAAAGGGATGGTTATGCAGTTGGAATTATAAAAATAACGGAAGAGGTTACCAATTTACTGATTTCAAATTTCGGTGTCCAAAAGACAGGTCTACGTTATTTTACAATCTAATCGGGTACGCTTGTCCTTTATGTAACAAACAATATGGAAAACCAATAAATGATTTATTACTTAGCCATACAGATGAAGTTAATATTATGATAGATTTAGCTAAAGATTATATAGCAAAGAAATACAATCTCGATGATTAATTACTTCTTATCATCTACCCTATCACCATACTTATTATAAATTTCTGTCTTTAGCTTCTGGATAACAAACCCTTTAGCTTTAGCTATTAAATCTTTTTTAAGCTGTTCCTTTTCTTCATCCCACTTGATAGCCGGGTGTGGTTTGATACCTTTGTTGAATACAGAATTTACCATCATCCAAGCTAACTGTTCCTGCTTTTTGTCTTCTGTAACTTCTTTAAATGGTGAAGCTTTACCATAGTATTTAGGGTTATCGACCATTCTTATATTGCGCTCTTGAATCCAAAGTAAGAACACTTGCATTGGCGGTTTTAGCGTACCATAAGAATAAGGGGTTTCATATAATTTTTCTTTAGCCCCGGAAATTCCTCTATACATATACAATAAATGCTGCGAACCTTTTATATGAATTTCATTTCCAGAAGATTCTAATGTTAGATTAGCAATCTTACCTGAGTTAACAAAGTTTGGTATTGAACTAATATTCTCTTTTACCCGTTCAATAAAAGCACCGCATACCGATTCTACAACACTTAGTTCTGTAGTAAATTCTGATTTTGCAACACCTAAGTTATCTAATGCTTTTGCGTTCGCCTGTGATAGATTCTGAGCCATCTAATGAGTTATTATTAATGTTTGATATACTTATATCGTTTATTATCTGAGTGCCTTAAAATGCTTTAAAATAGGTTTAATTCTTATAGATAGTTTTAAGTCTTTATGAACTGATCTTACCGTTACGGTTTTCTTCAACCTTCACCTGTTCTTTTAACAGAGTTGCTATATTGAATACAGCCATAACATTATCTTTCATTACATCCCAAAATGGTTGAAGGGTAAATTCTGATACAGATTTGGCTAACATAAAGTAGTTCCATCTATCGTTAAAGTCTGCTTCAATACTTTGCGATTCTTGAAGTATTGGGTCACTACTGGCTTTATCGCTTTCAGGAACATCTGAAACTTCTTTAAGTGTGAAGAACGCACCAAATGTTGTATATACTTTTCTGTGTTCTTCTTGACAGTAAAAAAACCTGCTATTACCTCCGGGATAGAAAGATTTAACATATAGTCTTCATTATGTTCTGCTTTTTGGGCAAATAAAGCTAACATAGTTGGTAAGTTATCTACTGCACTTGATAGGATACCATCTTCTGAGAAATCTAATTGTAGCTTCTGGAAGTGTACGAAGTTATCATAACTAAGTTCATCAAAGGTCTTAAACTGGATAGAAGATTTAACCGATTTAGGTACACTACCCAAAAAGCTTAGTTTCTCTATTAACAGATTAACTTCTTTCATTGACAGGGCTTCTATATCATCTATAGGTGTATCAGTTAACAGACTAATGATATTAACGTTCATATCCAAATCAGATAAATGTTTGATCGTGTATATATCAACATCAATATCTTCTTCATTATCGGCTTTATTTAGTACCGGGCTTAACTTGATATAATCCTTCAATTTAAGCTGTTCCCAACTTGAAGGGAGTTTACTTAATAGTTCTTTATAGTTCATTGTGTTGTTATTGTTATTGTTATTGTTATTGTTATTGTTGGGTTTAAGCTTTTTTAAGCGGTGTATAGTTTCCAATTGCTTAAACCTATAGCTTCATTCTTAAATTTATTGGCAAGGGCAATAGCCATTATCTGGTCATCTTTGAAGTTTTTTGAAGCCTGATAAGATATGTGATTTGTAGCATTATTATATCTATATTCAAACGTGTGCATCTCCCCGGCAACTGATAACGGGTATTTAATATTTCCCTGTTCAACATCCTTTATCAACTGAATAAGTAATAAGGGTTTACTGGAAGTAGTAAATTTGAATCCTTGCAAATTTTGAACAGACATCAAGAACAGTTCTTCTTCTAAAACTTCACCTACTCCGGTGTTATCCATTACCTTTAATATGTTGGCAGGTAGATTAGCAATCTTTTCTTTGATCTGCCAATACGGGGCCTGAAACCTATCCAGATAACAAACGTGGTTATCCTTATCAACCCCGATAATAACAGTCCAATCACCGTTTTCACCTTTACCACGTGCTATATCAATACCGTAGCAGATAGCAGGGTTATTAGATAGTTCAGCTATGTTAGCATTGATGTTATCTGTTCCAAATGGGTTATCAGCATTAGCCATTTCTTCGGCTAAAAACTCTTGTGCAAATACAGCCTTTGGCATTTCTCTGCGCTTCTGTTCAATGTATTCTGCTGATAGATGTGGGTTATCGTAACAGGTAAAATGCCAACTTTGATAACCCGGCTCACCTTCAACACCCTTAGTATACAGGCTATGAAAATAACCTTTACCACGTGGTGAACTAAGAAATATAATATCACCATTGTACCGGGCTAATGTTGGTGATATATGTTCGTTATAACTTTCTTCCAAATCCGGGTAAAACGCTGCTTCATCCACTAATACCAGATGTAAAGTATTACCCCTGATAGTATCTGTTGCTATACCTGAATAGAACTGTATTTTACCCCCGTTAAATAATTCAATTGATAGGGATGAACTGTTTTGCCTTTTAATTAGTTGAGGCGGTATAAGGGCTAATAATTCGTTATAGAAGGTTTTACTTAGATCAAACTTATGGCAGAAGTAAGCAACTTTTTTACCTTCAATCATATAACGCAAAGCAATACACTTAGCCAGATAGGACTTCCCGCTCTGACGGCCACAACTGAGCACCTTTATCTTTGCTTTGCTGTTCCAAATTGCTTGTTGCTTCTTGTGAAGTTTGGGTAGGTTTAATTCAATATTTAAGTCCAAAAACTGTTTTTGTCCCTAATTTTTGTCCCTTTCTTTGTTTTCAGTTAATTAAGGCATAAACCGTATAAATAACCTATTTAAAAGGTGCAGGTATTAGGATTAACCTGTCTTGTAATTATCCCTTTTCAGGGTTTCGGTATAGTTAATTTACTTGCCGATATATCATTTCGTTACCTAAATTGTTACCTACGATCTATAAACCACCTTCAATATAGTTTAAAGGGGCTTTACAGGTTAGTAACGTAGTAGCTAAACAGGTTTAATCTTCTGAATCCGGGTCTGAATCCGGGTCTGAATCATTACCAGTATCAACAAAGTTTATGTTAACGTTGTATTTAACCTCACCAGATAGTGTAGTATCATTTTCGTTCTTAGCCAATGTTGGCATAACATACTTAGCTACCCCGGTTAATATCTGCCATTGTTTAAATTCTGGCATCAATAACAAGTCATCAGCCAATTCATCAACCTTATCTGCTAATACCTTCTGGATAGCTTCCCTGATTTCCTGTGTAGTCTTATTCTTTACCCCCGGCTTTCTTCCTGAATTAACTGGTTTGGGGTCGCCTATCTTAAATTTTGCCATTCGCTATTCTATCACTATTTATAAATAGGTAATAAGATATATGTGCGATAAAAAAGAAAGAGGTTGATTAGTTTTTCGTGGAATTTCAGTCAGACTTAATTGATTTCAATTCGGTTTTCACTACCTTTTTATTGGAATTGTATTAATTAATTATTCTCATATATTTACTGTAACATTTTGAAGGCTTTACCGACCGCTTGATTTAGGATTCTTTTTACCTAACGTTATTAAAATGACAATAATTCCAATTAAGATAAAATCATATAAACATTTAATCTCTATAATTGGCCTTTCAGGTTTAACTACTTTAAAAATTGAATGTGAAGAAATAAATAAAGAACATAATCTCAATTTAAATACTCCATCACCGGAAAAATTCAATTTTAAAATAAAGGTCTATCAACTTCCAGAATACTTTTCTATACAAGTAGAAAACGCAAATAACATCTGGTATTTTATTAAAAAATAAACTTCAACTTTTAGGGCATTCTATAAAGTAAGGGACTATTTATCTATAAACGATAAATGGCAAAACTTACAAAACAAGAAATTAAAGAACACAATATTGCAGTTGAACTTCTACAAAAAGATAAATTAACATTTGAAGAAAAGCTTATAGTCTTTGAAAAATGGAATGAAGGTGCTACATCAGTTAATAGTGAAGCAGGTGCATTCTTTACACCCCACGATTTAGCCAGAGATTTTAGCCTGAACATATATGATAAAGCAAAAACTATTGATCTATGTGCAGGTATAGGTATGTTAGCTTTTGTTGCTTATCACTACCGGGACTGTACAGATATAACCTGTGTAGAACTAAATCCTACCTATTATGAAATAGGTAAAAAGCTGTTACCGGAAGCTAAGTGGGTATTAGGTAGCATCTTTGATTACAAAGATTTTGGTCATTTCGATCAAGTAATATCAAACCCACCTTTCGGTAAAATCAAAACGGGATTAGATAAAGAGGTTCAAAAGGACTTAAATTACAAGGGGGCAGAATTTGATCTTATCACAATTGAAATTGGTTCAAAGATTGCTGATTATGGATGTTTTATCTTACCCCAACAATCAACACCTTTTAAATACTCCGGGGCTGAACACTTTATGGATTTAAGAGAACAGTCAAAAGGATATAACCCCTACGGTTTATCTGTACCATCAAAGGTTCAGAAATTTATAAAAGAAACAGGATTTGATTATCAGTTCAATATCGGAATTGATACAAGTGTTTACCGTGACCAGTGGCGGGGTGTTTCACCTATTTGTGAGATAGTGGATTTTTATTTCAATGATAAGGGATAATGTAAACATCCCCTCCCGGAGGCAGCGTTCCGGGGTGTGGATTAGGGAAAATAAGTATAAATATCCAAAGGATAGCCAACAAAGAACCCATTAGGGAAATGGCAAACCAAAATATTTTATCCTCTTCGTTCAATTGCATAACCTAAAGTTAAATAATAATTGATAAATAAAAAAGGCTAACCAATAACGGTTAACCTCTTCTAATGCATATATAAAAACCCCGGCTTTACTGCTGACCGGGAAACAGCTTATTTTGTTTTAATACCCGGAATCTTTACAGCTAATAATGCTTTAACCGATAATAACCCGGAAGCTGCTGCTGATGCTTCTGATATAGGGATTAATACTGTTCCTACATAGGGAACATAGATCAAAGATTCAGGTATAGATTTAATCATAGAGCATTCAACCTTATAAGAAAATTCATTTCCGTTACCACTTCTTGTAACAGTTAGATTTGCTCTTACTTTATCTAAGTATTTATTTATTACAGAATATACTACTGTTGTATCATCATAACCATCTTCACGTTTTGATATTTTAGAATTAACAAAGTCTATAATTTCTTTTGTTACATCACCCGGAACTGAAAAAAAATCACTATCACCAGTATATTCTTTATATGTTACTATATAATCAGTTACGTTATCTTTTTTTGTTTGCAGATATGAAATCATTAAACCTATACCTGTTGCCTGTAATACAGCCTCTATCAATTTATTTATCATAATTTAAATTCTTTTGAAGTCTGGAAATTTCCGTTTAGAAGTAATATCTTTTTCTGTAATATAAACCTTTAACGGTTCATCATTAACCTGAACTAAATCATCTGATTCTAACAAATCTTGAATAGCTTCAACGTGTTTATTTATTAAATCAATGTGACCTTTGTTTAAAGTAACATTCAAAACAATATTTTCTTTTTCAACCGGGGCTGAACTAATATCTTCTTCTTTAACTGTAGATTCCAATTCCTGATTCTTAGTTTCCAGTTGTTTAACCTGTTTGCTAAGGTTTAGAATTATATCATAAAGAATATCTATTGATAAACTTACATCAGAACCTTTTTTAGTTTCCTGTTTAGCCATATTGTAAATATCATCAATGGCCCGATCACAATAGATTTTTATATTATCAGTATTAGATTCTTTTTCAACTTCTTCTTTTGTTGATTTACCTTTATTTACTTTTCCCATCTTATTTATTTGTTTTTACTACCTTCCGAAAAGTAATTGACTGCTCATCATTTGTAAATTCATTAATTTTTAGTTCAATTTCACCTGCACTAAATTGTTTATTTAAAATCTCTAAGTATGCTTTAGTTACTAAGAATCTTGTTTCATCTTCTAACTGTTTTGCTTTATAATTTAAAGAATTTAAGTATGCTTCATTTTCCCTTATTTGATCTTTATACATTTTATTGAAATTTTCTTTCTCAATTTTTTTCAACTCATATTGTTCGTAATAAGTTAAATTTACCTTTTGTTCTTTGTTCATAATCTTTATTTTTTAAATGCTTCTTCCGGTAATGTTATTTTATAGTTTACCTTATCATTATCAGTAATTATTTCTACAGTTAATGCAGATTTAATTTTTTCTATGTATGCTATAACATCCATATAAACCTTCGGGTTATCAGTTTTATAATCTTTTTCCAACTTAGACATCACAAAGAAAATATCTTCTAATGTGATATTCTTTTGTGTACCGGGTACAGCACAACCTTCTAAACAATACCAAGGGTTCTCCCACCCAACAAATTGTACTGATTTTGAAGTTAAGTATTTAAGACCTCCAAAACTTACTTCTTCGTTAGTTTCTAAAATTTCTTTATTCTCTCTTTTAGATATTAAATTAGCCTGTTGGTTAACAAAATAGTCTTTGATAAATTCATCATTAGCAAAGCCATTAGTGACAACCCTTCCACAGTAATATTTAGCAGGATTAGTTTTCATATAAGCATCTATCATATTCAATAATTCTGTTTTATCCTTGTTGAATATTGATGAATAAACATCTAAAGAAAATTCACCCAATATAGGCAAACGTTCATCAGCTATATTTAATGAAATTCTATAATCTTCACCAACAAAAATATCTAAATATGTTTTTTTGACTTCAAGACTATACTGAAATCTAATTTTTATTTCTTCTTCGTTATACATAATTTTGTTTCTTTCTTATAAATAGTCTCTACATTTAGAAAGTGCCCATTTATTTTAATATTTTTATTAATTATTTTTATTGAACTTAAATCTATTCTGTATGTGAATGATTTAATTCTGTTATCATACCCCGCCAGACCTATAAACTTAACTTCTGGTAGCTGCAAATCATTACTCCATACTATATTAAAAGATATTAAATCAACATAGYGTGCTTTAAGAATAAATGAATTTTCACCTACTCTTTTGAAATTATACATATTGCTTAAATGGTTCTGCATTATTTTTTTTGTGATTCTCTTTGGTAGTAACTATAAATAATGGTTAACAACTCCCCGCAAGGGCAAGACCAACACCACGTTCTTTCAGGGGTTACAATTTTGGCTAATTCTTTAATTATATTCATATCTGCACCAGAAGCATTAGCTTCTTTATACTGCATCCACTGCTTTAGCATTGGCAATATTTCTTCAATTTTTGATAGTATTTCTGCTTTAGTCATTTTGATAATCCTTTATTTTATTCTTTAGCTTTAGTAGTTGAAAACATTTTTCATAATCTTCTTTTTGTTCTAAGAAGCTAATCAACTGTGTTAAGTAATTGATAAATATTTGATAATCCCCCGCTTCCCCTATTTGTTCCAAAAACCCTGCATAAACGTTGTTTATGGCATTCTCATCATTACTATACTTAGTTATAATTAAAGCAGTTTCTACATTTAATTTATTAAATAAGAAGGTATATACTTTATCTGTCATTACTTTATATTCAGTGCCTTAATTCTTTTGAGTAAAATCCTGCGCTGCGCTGTATACTGCTGCTCAGAAAATTTTAACTTTTTCATTTTATCCTTCCGGGTTAATTCTTCATTCCACATAACATCAAAGATTTCATTCTCTGACTTTGTTAGTTTAGCCTTTATCTGCTCCAAGGGGGTTAAGCCTTTATTTAAATCCATATTCTTTATTTTGTTAAGGATGTAATCCCGGTATTCTTTATAAGCCTTTGTTGGCTTCGTTTTATAGAAAGTTTTAGTTCCATCTTCCCAAAGTGTTTTAACAAATTCAGTTTCATCTTCGGTTAACCTTTGAAAGATCGCTTCTACCCTATTAACTGAGTAATCCCTATCAGTAAAGTATTCACCATCTGATATAGGTATGCCCCGGTAATCTTCATCACTCCCTGATTCATTATATGTATCTGTAGGAGAAATATAATCATCAGAAAAATAATTACTCCCGAAAATCAATTTAGAACCAAATGAATTGTTAGGACTTTTCGGTGCTTTATACCTTGATCCTTCATCAATCTTAAATTTAGATTTTGAAGCCTTTTTTATTTTTTTTGGTTCTGTTACTGTAGAACCAGAAGTAATTTTAGGTTGTTTCTTATCACCATATTGCCGTTTAAGAATAGTAACAGCTAACGCTTCAATTGATTTGGGATTTTCATCATAAGCTTTTACCAATTTTTCAGCATCGAATTTTGATAATTGATATAACGTATTTAAATACATTTCTTCTGCTACCTTAGTACTTCTACTAACCCTTAACTTTCCTTTATAATGCCCATCTGTTTTAACTTTAAGTACACCGCTATTGAAGAAGTTTGTTAAGATTTCATCTTTTCTTTTTTCGTAATCCACTCCGGTTATTTAAAACTTACAGGCAGGCTATTAAACCACCTATTAAACGCTACAGCAAAGAAAGATGAAGCTAATGGTACTAAGACCAGTTGAAAGGTTAAAGTGCCTGTAATGGCTACTATTACCATATAGATAACTCCAAACCACCACCCTAAACATAAAGCACAGTTAAAGGGTTTTCTTTCCAGATTCAACTTTTGCAGAATCCAGAGATAAGCCGGGTTAATTAATAAACCATTAACCGCCAAGGCTATTATTAAAGCTGTTGCTATCATTTTTTAGAATATCTCTTTTTTTGTGCTAAACTCATTTTTAGTTTTGTTTCTTCTGAAACAATCTTTCCCTTGTTACCTAAGCTTATTTTCAGTTTTGTTTCTTCTGAAACAATCTTTAAACTCAATTTAAGTTTTGTTTCTTCGCTACGCCTCCTGCCTAATTTAGCCAAGCGCATTTTCAGTTTTGTTTCTTCTGAAATAATCTTTCCCTTATTACCTAAGCAAATTTTCAGTTTTGTTTCTTCGCTACACCGCTTGCCTAATTTAGCCAAGCGCATTTTCAGTTTTGTTTCTTCGCCAACTTTAAACCCTTTTATACGTCCCATTATCGATGTAATCCCTTCAATTTTTTGTTACTATTTCTTTTTATCATTCTATAGTAATTGTTATATTTTTTACCTGTCATATTATACTACTCTTTTTAATCTTTGGAAGCCTACTTTTTCAATTGGACTTGCTTCTTTTATTGGAATCAGAATCATAGCTTTCCACTTACCACCCAAGTCTTCTGTTGAAGATTTTGGACACCACACGTTTTTAATTTCATAAGTACTTATAGGTAGCTTAGACAAATTATAAACCTTAGTCTGATCTATATAAACGTTAAAATAAAATATTGGTAGATCACCGTTATTCTTAGAAATTTCTTTTAGATTTTCATACTTCATTACCTCTAAGTATGCTGTATCGTGGGTATCGTGATAATCTCCCCGGATTTTAATTTCTCCCAAGAACGGCCCGGAAGAAGTTTGCCCGGATACGTCCCAAACTGCTTTATCTTTAAGTGGTGAATAATCCCAATTTTGTTTTGGATAAAGTTGTTGAATATATCCCCGGCCTCTAATCTCTGTTCTATCGTAATCTGATAATATAGCTTCCATTATACCAACTCCTTTACTTCTTCGCTCAATAGGCTTATTCCTGCTATCAGGCTGTACATATCATCTTCAATGGGTTGTACTGTCATTTCACGTGTATTTACCTTATAAGCCCCGGTTGTGGTTTGAATTAAAAGGTGGTTATTAATTTCTATAATATTCATTTTGTTTCTTGTATAATTATAAATACACAGTCATTTGAAAGAAGACCATTTTTTTGAAAATAAATTTTTTGTTAAAGCAAACAGAAATTAGGATTATATATATACAGTTATCAAAGGAGTGGTAATTAATTACTATTAAACCCTGAGAACATTAATAATGGATTACGAAATAATTCTCAAAACAATCGTATCACTTACTCCGGTTCTAACTATCATATATAATGTGTGGGAGAAAAAATCAACTAAAAAATCCCGTAGTGTAGCTACAGGCCGAAAGGTTAAGAAAGGTATTAAGAAAGGTGTTTACATGCCCCGGAGGGGCTTAAAGGGTTAAGTTAATATCTTAACCCGGAGTAAGGATAAATTTAGCTTTTACGGTTTATACCCTGTTGAAACATTAGGGCTTCAATATCTGCCTTTAGCCGATACTTTGCGGTAATTGAATAGTAGTTACCATAAGTGATTACATTGCTAACCACCGGGACGTAATGAACCAGTAACAGGGCTTTAAGCCTCTTTTCAGATATTTGAAAATTTTTCAAAATATCGGTTTGTGAGTAATAAGAATCCCTGTCAAACATTATCAATAATTGATATAAGTAAATTTACTTATTGGTGCATACTCCGGGGTATAATCATTGGTTTGGGGCTGATCTATTTTCGGTTTATCCATCATAGCAATAATCAAAAGGATTGCAGCTACAATAAGGAGGTTGATAATTTGTTTCATCTGGTCATTATATTTAAAAACATCCATCGATCTATTTGGTTAATAAAGTGGTATCTGGCTTTGAAAACGGGCTTATAAGCGGTAACTTCTGTTTAGGCGAAATTTCACCGCCTTTGCTGCAAGAGGTTATAATTATTGTTACCAGTGCAATCAGGGTAAGGTTCATTAGGTTTTTCATATCTTTTTATTTTTTAGTTTTTCTTATTTTGTCAATGAGGTAAAACTGATATAGAACATATATCATTACAGCTATCAGGGCTATAAATTCAGTACTATCCTTCCAGTTATCAAACCAAATCTTACCAGACATACATTTTAAAGTTTATCAAAGTTAGGCATATATGCCTAAATAAACAAGTAGGTTAATATCAATTTTTGTTCAATGGCAAATCCACGTGAAACAAAAGGTATAAAAACAGTTGGTGCTAACATCAGGAAGTACCGGAAGCTGCAACACCTAAGTCAACAAGATTTAGCTAATCTTCTTGATACCGACCTATCACAGGTTAACCGAATTGAATTAGGTAAGATCAATACTACAGTATCAATGCTTTATGCTATAGCCGAAATCCTAAAAGTAGAACCGTATAAATTCTTTAATGAAGATTAAACCCCACACCGGGTTACAGATGCAGGGCTTTAAATTTCTTTAGGTAGTTCTTTTAGCTTTGGTAACATAACCTGTTTCCGGGTCTTTGATGTAAATTTCTTCTACCGTTTCAGATGTTAGTCTATGCAGATAAACGTGTGTTACCTTGTTTTGATCGTGAATAGTATTTTCATATTTTAAACTTTTTGTTGTACCATCTTTCCGAGGTTCTGGAAATTCTGTTAATACTATTTTACGTGCATTAGGTGTTTCACCTATTTTTATATTTTGTAAATGTAATTTTACAGCTTGTTTTAATTCGTCCGGGGATAGTGCTTTTACTTTATCTGAAATTATCATATAGTTTTAATTTAAAGGTTAAGAGAACCCCGGATACCTACACCGGGGGTTTTAAAAGTAGTTTGTAGGGGTTTAAAACTGTCTTAGAATATCGTTTCCAATCCCGGTAATTGCCTTAGTATTAAATGTGCCTAATTCAATTGCTTCTTTAACCAAAGCAATATAAAAACCTTGCGCTTCTTCCAAATCCTTGAAGTTGAAATCATACTGATAGTTTCCTTCAACTCTGATGAACTGACTAAATTTTACTTTTGGGTCAATACCTAATACCTCAAAATGTACTTTACCAATTGGTGTTCCCAATTCTCTTTCCAAATTATTAGTTTGCTACCAGATTTAAATTATCAATGTTACTTTGATAACTATTAAGTTCTTTTTGTAGGAAATCCAAATTGAAAGATATAGGATTCTTCGTTTGTAGATTATATCCTATTAATAGATGTGCAAGTTTTAACTTACTTCTATTCAATCCAACACCTGCTAATGATGAAATAATAAACTTTATTTGTTTTGGTGCTTGTATTAACACAAAATACCCTCCTGTTTCAAGTATAATATATACTTTATAGCCATTTGCTAACGTATCAGGGGAGATTGTGAAAGATTCAATATCGACTACACATTGATTAGCTTCCAGATAAATCTGTAACGCTTTAATTGATTGTTCCTTCAATTGGTTATCATTTGTAATAACTTCAAGCTGATTAATAATTTCTTTTTCTGTTGGGAAACCAGTAGTACCTTGTACTATAGTTTCATTGTTTGTTGGTTTTTGCATTATTTTATATTTTGTTTCTTTATTATAAATACTCTGTTACTTTTTTAAATGCCCTAAAAACTAAATTTATTTTTTTAGGAAATTTTTCTTTCTAATAAGAAATGGGAAACTTCCGCTTCCCATTCCTAACGTCAACCGCTGACATTCTTCTTTATATATCACCCTCACCAATCCATCAATCTATAACCAGTTATACCACTTGTAGATTATGATGCAAATATAGAATAAATTTTTGGTTCTGCAACAATTTATTGAAAATATATTGAATATAGATATTTATAGATCAATTAGTTACAGGTAAAGTTTATTATACCTATCTATAATTTTTCTTATCCTTTTTAGGCTGCAATTTCGGTATCCAAAACACCTGTAAGTGTTACCTTCTTTTGATTTGAATCTATTTCAAAATTTAGTATCCAAACGTCAGTAACAAATGTTTCTTCACCTTGATACCCTTCTGCAATTAATGTTTTTAGTTTTCTTTCAATTTGGAACCTCTCCAAGTGATCTACCAATTGGGTAGCACGTTGAAATCTGGTGTAATTGAACATTACATAATCATCCATACTTTTCATATCAGTATTAATTTTTAAAGGTTCTGGTTTAACCTCCGGTTTAGGCTCCGGGCTTAAATTCAATCTTTCATGGCCTCCGGCCATTGTCGCCACTTCTTTAACTTCTTTTTCCATTTTATTAGTTTTTATCATTTTATTATTTTCATTTAATTCTGCAACATAATTTTTAAACTCTCCCCAATATTTTTCTACAGTTTTTTTAGATATTGGAAAATTCTTATGTATTACAGTTTGACCAATTTTACCAAACCGTTCAAAATCCCACTCTTCAATTATATTGTATAGTTTAGTTTTACTTTCATCTGTCTTTTTTGCATTCATTAGTTCCCGGCACTTTGCTAATTTCTGTTCACGTGTTAATTCAGAAAAAGGTGCAAATACGATCTTCCGGGGTTTCCAATTATATATTGGCTTTAAAGTTCCGTCCTGTTTTTGCTTGAACACACTTTTTACAATACGTTTGATTTGTGCCTTATCTACAGGCTCTTCACACATCTTGATATTTATCTTAATAAGTATATTTTCAGCCCCCGCTGCATTCAATAAAGGATTCAACCAGACTAAATTATTGGTATACCCTAACAAGTGTGCATTACGATTAGCTTTGATCTTTTTAAACGGCACCCAACATTTAATTAATGCAAATCCATTCCAATCAACTGTGTAATCACCATCGATATACATTTCATTCAGGTTATTGAATCTGATAGTTCTGTTTCCTTCACTTAATAATTCCACCCCGTCTATGGTATATGCTTCTTCTCTTTCTTCTATTACCATAGAGAGGGGGGAAAAATCAAAAGAAGGAAAAGAATCATTATCAACTATGGAATCAAAAACAAAAGAATCATAATTGATAAAAATATTAGGGTCAAAAGATAAAACATTGAACTGTGTTATCTTCTTTGCACCAGAATCATAATAATTGATTAATCCTAATTCATTAAGAATAGCAGAATAGGTAGAATCATAGTTTGATATTGATAAACCATTAACCTGAACTAAAATTGAATATCCCTTACCACCAAAAGATTTGTAGTAAGCAAAGATTTTTGATTTATCTAAAAGATCAATATTGAAAGTTAAATCATCAATATCAATATATAGTAAACCAGTAGCCCCGGAAATATTGGAATTTGATTTTTTTGTTTGAAACGTGAAATTATAGGTAATAGCAGGTACAGTAGCTTTTAAGCTATCATAAATTTTTGAACCTTTACCAAAATTTCGTGCTTGTAAAATTATTTGTGTGAACTCTGATTTCTTAATCAGGTTAAACCATTCTTTGATGGTGGTGTAGTTTTGTACTGTTGGAGTATATATATTATCATATACATTTAACTGTTGTGTCATTGTTAATCATACTTGCTTTGCTCATTGTTTAATCTTCCTGTGAAAGAAGCAAAGGGGTAGGTTAAGCTTTAACAATGCAAAACAGCTTAACCTATCACATCCCCAGTATATTTATAAATACATTCATAATTTAAAAAGTTACCTTTTATTTGAAAATATATTTTGTTATTTTTTTATTAGCTAAAAGATTAAGAAGAATAATGTTTAAACTATATATCTTAAACCCTTTAAAGCAAATATAGTGCAGCTTTTTCCGTTGTCAAGTGTTGGAGGTAACTATATTTTCAGCACTAATATTTTTGAAAATTTTTCAAATTCCCTGCGTATGTACTGCTATATGTACTTCAACACCCCGGAAGGGTATTTTATCTATAATTTACCCAAAACTGGAAGGTTATGATTGTTCAACCCTTTGCCGGGGACGGCATTCTATTATGAAATAAGGGTTTTGAAGCATTGAAAAGAAAGAAAATTATTCAATTTTTGATTTTAACCTATTTTAAAGCCTTTTAAGCTTATTTTGATCTTCAATGATATAGTTATCATAAAAGTTATAATTCTTTATCTGGTAAGAGATATTAAAGCCTGAAAGGTGTCATAATACCTTCTGATAAAAACTAAATTTATTTTTTCTCTGAACATTTTCTTCATTAAAGAAATAATCTTCAATCTGGTTTAACCATGCACGAAGTGCATTTTAAATAGATTAACCACGCTTTTGAAAAATTTTCAATTCTGCCAAAAGATTAAATATATAGGTCTTCAATCTATAAAGTAAAATAAACTTTACCAATATTGAATCTACAAGTAAATTAAACTTTACCAGTTGAAATAATTATCAATTCTATATTGCAGATTCCAGAAATATTTATTATAGCATTTTTCAATTTCAGTGGTTTTTCTGTTAAATTTTCTTTATTTTTGCTTTTAATATGAAAAGTGAAAACGATGTAAAAGTATTAGATTCTACAGGTGTTGAAATTGAATCAATCCGAAATTTATTTAAGCAAAGAACCCAAATCAGAAATAATGATTATGCAAGGAATAATATAAGCATAGGTTATCAACAAAAGCAAAAATCATTTATTCAAAATGATAAAATTGTTAATCAGAAAAGTTCTGATACCCACATTATAGTTTCCAAAGATCAATTGGAGTTAATTAAAAATATTCAGGCTTTATCAGGGATGATAAACACCCTTCAAGAGGTCAAAGAAGACGTACAATTCATTAAATCCATTTACACCACTGATTCTACCAGTAACAAGAAAAAAGCTGTTATATCAAAGGAAGAACAGAAATTAAATCTTAAATCCATATTGTTAAAGATTCCTAAAGCTAAAGCTAAGGTTTAAGAATCCTTTCAATTACCTTTTTTATAAGCCTGAGAAATCAGGCTTTTTTTATACCCTATTTTTTCAAAATTAAATTTCCTTACAGGTTAGGGTAAACAGAACCAGTAAAAAACCTTGTTTTTGATATAATCAGGGCTGTTTTCAATCTTTTTCAGGGGTTATTTAAGGGAACAAAATAGGGAACAAAATGGGTAAAAAAGGGCTATTTTTTGGTACTTTAAAAAAATAAAAAGTGCTTTTTTGATATTGTTAGGGCACTTTTCAATTTTTTTACTTACCATTACGCTCACTTTTTACTAACCAATGCTGCATCTTACTTTAAATATGTATACCGTAAAGATGTTAAAAAGCTGCGATAAGTTAAGGGGACTTTTGTAAAAAGATGGCGATGTAGAAGATTTGAAGTACAGTCTATTTCACGAATTTGAGAACACCAATACCCGTTCTGCCATTTTTAAATTCTACGTAACAAAGAAAGGCTAACAACCAGTAATTACCAATATTACTGCTTGATTTTCGCGTGCCGGGGAGCTATTTATATTTACATATATTTCGGCTGTTATATATTTGTATTCATTATTTACGTAATTTTCAGGCAATCTTGTCTTAAGATTAAGGTCGAATTTAAAAAACGAGTAATTAACCCTCTTGATATTAAATATTTAAATCAAACCCCACCTTATATTATGATCTATAAAGTTCTGTCAAAAGTCGAACGGATTTGTGCTAAATATCAGGGGAAAGGCTGGGGTGCATCTACAATTACCCAGGAAATTAACAGTGTATCAAAGTTTTTAAACAAGCCAAAACTTGCCATTGATATTGGCGGTAATGTTGGAGAGTACGCGGATCAATTAAGACAAAAGTTCGCCAATCTTGAAATCCATCTGTTTGAACCATCATTAACCAATTACGATAAACTGGCAGACAGGTTTAATAAACACGAAAATGTCATCATTAACAGAATGGCCGTATCTGATCATAGCGGATCATCGGAGCTTTTTTCGAACGAGGCAGGCTCGGGGTTAGCCAGTTTAACCAAAAGACGGCTCGACCACTTTGGCCTCGATTTCAATATTTCGGAAACGGTTGAAACAATCAAATTTGAAGATTACTGGAAATCAAATCTTGCTATGCGGGAAATTGATTTAATTAAAATTGACGTAGAAGGACAGGAACTTAAGGTATTAAATGGTTTAGGAGAATCAATATCCAAAACTAAATTAATTCAGTTTGAGTTTGGAGGCTGCAATATCGACTCCAAAACTTATTTCCAGGATTTTTGGTACTTTTTCAAGGAGCATTCATTTAAAATTTACCGCATCACTCCCATCGGGCTTGAGCATATTCGGCAATACAATGAATATGATGAATATTTTATGACCACCAATTTCCTTTGTACAAATAATCAGCAGTAATGTGGCCCTTTACTGGAAAGAGTACCTATTTTTAGATTATTGCATACTTTGCGTTTTTGAAGCGCCGGGAAACTAAGGATACAGAACTTAAAACTGTTTTTACTACTATTCCAATAACCTATATCGCATATCATGAAAAAGATTATTGCTATACTACTTTTTGTTTTTACCGTAACAACCATAAAAGCTCAACATCATTTTGAAAAGGTGGATGACTGGTTGACAGCTAATGCAGAAAAAATGGGAGGCCGGTGTATCCTGATGGTTTATAAGGATGGAAAAGTAATTTACACCAGGGCGAAGGAAGACATGAGCATGAAGCAAAGGTTTGCCACCAAAATGATAGCCCGCAAAATGGGCAAAACACCAAACCTGGACGGTTTTGTCCCCGCCACCAAAATACCGGTAGCCAGCTGCAGCAAATGGCTTAGCGCCGCTTTAGTAATGACCTTTGTAGATGAAGGTAAATTAAAGCTTACCGACACCGTTGGCAAATACCTGCCCGTACTTTCAAAAAGCGGCAAGGGTAGTATTACCATCAGTGAATGCCTGTCGCACCTCACTGGGGTAAAGGCCCCGCCCATAAAGGAAAGTTTGCAGGAAATGAAGAACATCCACAGCATGGATGAGGCCATTCAAAACATAGCCGATATGCCTGTGGAAGGTAAACCCGGAGCCATGTTCAGGTACAGCAATGTAGGTTTGCAGATTGCCGCAGCTGTTATTGAAAAAATAAGTGGTAAGAATTTTGAGACTCTGTTTGCCGACCGCATTGCCGGCCCATGTGGTATGGTCAATACCGATTTCGGGAAAGGCCCGGTAGCATTTCCGGCAGGAGGAGCATTAAGTACCACTGCCGATTACCTTAACTTTTTGGTGATGATACTTAATAAAGGATCATTTAATGGAAAACGCATACTGAGTGAAAAAAGCGTAAACGAAATGCAGGTTGACAGGATAACCCCATCGGTAAAAGTCGCCTACGCTCCGGAAGAAGCGGGCAATGCCGGATATGGTTTTGGCGAATGGGTTTTAAAAGCATCAGGTCCGCAAAACCCAACCCCTGCTATCAGCAGTCCCGGTTTATTCGGCAGCTTCCCCTGGATAAATAACGACAAGCATTATGCCGCTTTTTTAATGTGTTTTTACATTAAAAATGAGGGCAGGCATGAACGATATTACGCGTTAAAGCAGCTGGTGGATGAGGCGTTATGAAAAATCAACCAAAGCCTCAATTATTCCATATTTATCGACATAAACAAAAGTATCGTCATTGCTGTAAAGGTCAACTAATTCGGTAACAGAATTAGCTTTAAGGAATAAAGCTAAATGTTATGCGAAACATTAACAATGACCTTACATTAAAGCGGAACTACCTGAATAAGTATCGTTTTCTAATTACAGAATATGAGCAGGTAAAACGCGGAGAGCACTCCATTTTTAGGTTTGCCAAGGATTTCTATTCAGCACATGATACTGATCCCCGAAGTTTCTTAAAGTATTACAATTTATTTGATCCCCGAAGTTTCTTAAAGTATTACAATTTATTTAAAC
>NZ_JBFTZJ010000016.1:0-185483 GCF_056406855.1 Mucilaginibacter sp. P1_A3 | reverse complement strand
TCATTAAAGAACGCATGGGCCAGTTAGGACATATCGACTGTCATCACCTAAGTAAAAGTGTGATCAGAGGGCAAAACAGGAGGTTATATCTGCTTTGCGTGCTGGATGATTATTCCCGCCTGGCCTGGGCACAGGTGATGGAAGACATCACCGCGCTGACCACCATGTTCACTGCCATGCATTGCATGCAGGCGCTCAAACGGGAGTTCGGCATCCAGTTCGAGGAGATCATTGCTAATAACGGCCCGGAGTTCGGTACTTCAACAAGTTTGCAAAAGCGGAACCATCCTTTTGAGCGAATGTTAATGGAAACAGGCATCAAACGGCGGTATATGCAGCCTTATCGGCCGCAAACCAACGGCAAGGTGGAACGCTTTTGGAGGACGCTTAAAGAAGACCTTATTGAAGATACCGATTTCGACAGCTTTGAAGAGCTGGAAGATGAACTCCTCAAATATCTTGTTTATTATAACTGGGAACGACCACATCAGGGCATCAATGGTAAAAAACCTATCGATATGGTCACCCTAAACAACAAATAAAAATACCTGATTCTGTTACCGAATTACTAAACCCTTACAATTGCGAGGTACGAAGCAATCTCCAAATAGGTAGATCGACCCTATAAGCCCCTCTGTACAGCTTAGAGATTGCTTCGTACCTCGCAATGACGATCTATTTATTTATTTTTAGACAGCTTCTGGGAACTCTTAACCCCTATCAGGTTTAAAAGCCCCAATACTAATAGTTGTTGGCACTCCCGATATGATCTCCTGGGCTAACAACCCAGTCGCTGCGCCTAAACTCAAACCCATCATTCCATGGCCTGTTGCTATGGTGAGGTTGCTGAATTTATCACTCCTGCCAATGTAAGGCAATCCATCTGCAGATGATGGGCGGAAACCAAACCAGATATCTTTTTCGGCCGGAACCGCGGGTTTTAAATCGGGGAAATATTTGGGCACCGATTCTACAATCCCCTTTACCCGGTTCATGTTGATGCGGTTGTTGATCTTATCCAGCTCCATGGTACCGCCATAGCGCAAGCCACCATTCATAGGGGTTATGGCAACACGGGCTTCGGCCAACAGGGCTGGGATCTGCATAGATGGCACAGCCTCTTTTACATTAAACGAGTAGCCTTTGCCCGGCATCAGCAGTATTTTTATACCCAACAACTTGCCAATTGCCGGCGACCAGGAGCCGCCTGCAATAATATATTCATCGGCAGTAAACTTTTCATCTAATGATAAAACACCGCTTACTTTACCGGCAGTAGTTTCAATTTTAGTAACCTCCTTATTGGTAACCAGGTTTACCCCCGCGCCTTTAAGGTATTTTACCAAAGCCGCCATTAACTTATTTGGCGATAGATGCGCATCGCAGCGGTAATGCACCGCCCCCAACACATCAAGCTTAAGATTGGGTTGCAGTTTAACACAATCAGCCGCACTAAGTACCGCCATATCCAAACCTAATTCACGACCTTTTTGAGCCATGTGAGCTTCTTCTTCTCCTGCTTTTTCTGTTTTATAAAACATCAGGATGCCTTTCTCTACCAAATCGAAATCAAAACCTGGCTCTTTACTCAAATCCTCATAAAGCTTTTTACTTAACAGGGAAAGTTCGGTTAACGGTACCGCCGACCGCTCCACATGCCCAGCATTAGCTTTCTGTAAAAATTTTAGTCCCCAGGAAATTAATTGAGGATTTAAAGATGGCTTAACATAAAACGGACTCTTGCTGTTAAACATCCAACGGATTCCCTGCGTAACCATACCGGGAGTTGCAAGCGGAATAAAATGACTTGGCACAATCATGCCTGCATTGCCGTAAGAGCAGCTATCAGTCATATCGCCTTTATCAAGTACGGTAACCTGGTGGCCTGCCTTATGTAAATAATACGCCGAACTTAAACCAACTATTCCACCACCAATGATCAGCACTTTTGCCATATTTTTTAAGCTTAAAACCCAAAGCACAAAGCTGAAGGGCTTATTTTTTGAATAATTCAATCATTACCGTCATTGCGAGGCACGAAGCAATCTCTAAGCTTTACAGAGCTAATGGAAAAGTGGCGGACCTGCTTATCCGATTTGCTTGTGTAGAGATTGCTCCGTTCCTCGCAATGACGATTTAATTGTTTTTTTAACTCATTCTAATTTTACCTATATCACCTGGAAACCATGCGCGTAGGGATCGTCGTCATCTATCTTGATGGTGTTGTAGCCGTAAACTTTGGCCCAGCCTTCCACACTCGGGATAATGGCATCAATATCATTGATCTTAACCACTTCCTCAACCCTGCCGGTAAATTTACTGCCTATGATACTTTCATGAATGAAAGGCTCACCAACTTTCAGTTTGCCTTTGGCAAACCATTGCGCCATACGTGCAGATGTACCCGTACCGCAAGGCGACCTGTCAATGGCTTTATCGCCATAAAAAACAGCGTTGCGGGCCGTAGCATCGTCGGATAATGTAGCACCGGCCCAAAGGATGTGCGTACAAGTATTGATAGTAGGATCCTGCGGGTGAACAAATTGATATTTCTCGTTGATGCGTTTGCGCAATACCTGGCTCCAGGCAATCAGTTGCCCGGCAGTATAATTTTCAATGCCGGCAAAATTGGGCTGCGGATCAACAATGGCGTAGTAATTGCCGCCGTAGGATACATCAATGGTAAGCGTACCCAGATCCGGGCATTCAACCTCCAAATTTGTGGCGGCAAGGTAAGCAGCCACATTAGTAAGTTTTACTGATGTTACCTTTTTACCTTCCTGCTTATATTCAATTAACACCAGGCCGGCAGGCGCTTCCATACGCACTATACCAGGCACCTTAGGGCTTATCAGCCCTTCTTCAATAGCAATAGTGATAGTACCTATAGTTCCATGCCCGCACATGGGCAGGCAACCGCTTGTTTCTATAAACAATACCGCTACATCATTTGCAGGGTCATGAGGCGGGTACAATATACTGCCCGACATCATATCATGCCCCCGGGGCTCAAACATCAGCCCGGTGCGTATCCAGTCATACTCTTTTAAAAAGTGCTGGCGCTTTTGACTCATGTTATCACCCTTTAGCGTAGGGCCGCCACCAGCCACCAACCTCACCGGGTTGCCGCAGGTATGCGCATCTATACAGAAAAATGTTTTACTACTCATATATAAGCTGAAAGCTTAAGGCCGAACGCAAAAAACCGGCCGAAAGCTTCAATTAATTATTCACAGAAGATTATTAAGCTTCAACTTCAGTTAATTTTCCCCAGCTGCCTACAGGTAATTCCGGGCGAACTGCCAATGCATCGTTAATGATCTTTAGCACTTTTGCACGCTCATCGCCAATTAGTGGCAAACGCGGGGCACGTACATTCTCGGTACCTATACCGGTAGCCACTTCGGCCAGTTTAATGTATTGTACCAGTTTTGGGTGGATATCCAGCTCAAGTACGGGTAAAAACCAACGGTAAATGGTAAGCGCTTCGGCTATTCTGCCTGCTTTTACCAAACGGTAAATGGCTACTGTTTCTTTGGGGAAGGCATCAACCAAACCGGCAACCCAGCCATCGGCTCCCATCACCAAACTTTCCATAGCCAACGGATCAACACCTGTAAACACAGCAAAACGATTACCAAAACGGTTAAACATCCGGGTGATGTTGGATACATCGCGGGTGGATTCTTTTACCGCCTGGATGTTATCATAAGCAGCCAGCTGCTCAAACATATTCAGGGTAACTTCAACCTTATAATCAACCGGGTTATTGTAGATCATGATAGGCAGCGTTGTGCTTTTGGCAACCGCGCCAATATAAGCAAGCGTTTCGCGCTCTTCGCTGTTATAACGCATTGGCGGCAACAGCATCAGGCCATCCGCACCGGTATCAAACGCTCTTTGGGCACAGGCTACAGCGGCTTTTGTAGTTTGCTCGGCAATGTTTAAAATCACGGGCACCTTACCGTCCACATAAGCAATGGTATGTTTTAATAACGCGAACTTTTCATCATCACTAAGCACACTGGCTTCGCCCAATGATCCGCCTAAAATAAAGCCGTCAACACCGGCTTCAAGCTGTGCATTTAAGTTGATGTCAAAAGCATCAAAATCAATTTCGTCACTATCGGTAAACTTGGTTGTTACCGCAGGGAATACGCCTTTCCAGTCAAAAGTTATCATTCTTAAATATTTTTATCAAAAGTAATACAGTATCATATGTTATTGAACTAACAATTTAGCAATCATTAGCCATATTTTAGCAAGAATGACCTCTTTTTGCATAAGAAATAATGAAGGAGCGATAATTTGGGTTAAGATATGGCTAAGCCATCCCCAAAAAGGGAAACCATTAAAACCTGTGTCAAAATAAAAACTTCGTCTGCAGGGGATAATTAACGAAGTTTTCTTATTGATGAATTTCTGATCTGCAAATCCGTTTTTAAAATAATAGCCTGTGATTTTTCTGGTATAGATAACGCGCTAAGTTTTTTTAATAAAACGGTTATCACATTATCTGCAATTGCCTCAACAGGCTGGGCTATGGCCGATATGGACGGTGAGTGCAATTCAAACACATCATGATCATCAAAAGATATTAATGCGATATCGCTATGCACTTGAATATTGAGTTCTTTCATAATTTTAAGGCAACAGATACCAAGGTGATTGTTCCCCGAAAGTATAGCATCAATATCCTGATGTGTTTTTAAAAAATCACGCAGTGGCTCCAGGATCAGTTCGTCGTTTTGGTTAAAGGCTATCTCTTTTACTACAGCCTCCAAATTTTCGCTCTTTATAGCTTCCTCATATCCTTTTACACGATCAACCATTTGTGTTTGCGATGATAAAAAGGTAACAAAAGCTATCTTCTTAAACCCCTGTTCAATAAAATGTTTTGTTGCATTGTAAGCGCCGAAGTAATTATCTACCTCTACAAAATCTGTATTCACCTTTGGCAGGTGCCTGTCAAATAATACCACAGGCATCCCATCGTTTATCAGGGATTGTATATCCTCCTCTATCCCCTCGGGCGGGGCCATGATATAACCATCCACATGTCTGTCTCTAAACATATCTATCAGTTCCCGGGTTTTGTGGGTATCGTTATCGGTACTGCAATAAATAATTTTATAACCATTTTTGTAGGCGCGGTCTTCAATCAGCCTTGCTATACTTGCAAAAAACGGGTTTGATATATCCTCCACCATTAAACCAATGGTATTGGATTTACCTGTACGTAAACTTTTAGCAAGGGAATTGGGCTTGTACCCCACTTCGGCAACATATTTCATTACCCGCTCAATCAATTCGCTACTGATCCGCTTTTCCTGTGCACGCCCGTTCAAAATAAATGAAATGGTAGTTTTTGATACGTTTAGCGCGTTAGCAATATCAACAATTGATAATTTCTTTTTCACCCGTTTATATTAGTTATTTTAAATATAGGTTAATATATCAAATTGAATTTATAACGCGAAACCTTCAACCGATTTATTTTAATTACAATTCGGTTTACTTATTTTAACTAATAATACCTTGCCAAACAGGGACTTTTAGTTCGATAAAATTCAACAAAAAAATGGCCCCTCACAATTTGCAGGAGCCATTTTAAAAATTAAAACTTATAAAACTTTAAGGCTTTGTTTTACTTAAAACCGAGATACCGGCATCAATATACTGCCCTCCTACTGTTTGGTGGCAATAAATAGCGATCACATTTTTACCATTGAGGTTTAACGCGGCCTTGCTTTCTTTACTCATGGGTGCAACGGCATAGCCAGATGTAGCGCCATCAATAGTTGCAGCTTTAACGCCGTTGATATACACCTCGCAATTTTCATCATGGTGAATATATAAAACAAGGTTATCTCTGTCTATATTCTTCTTTTCATTTAAGGTGAATTCCTGTCTAATCCAGATATCATTGGTATTCCACACCGTTTTAACGTTAACGCCCGGTGTAAAGCTTGTGCCAAAACCACCCAAGCCGGTTTTCCACGCGGCATCATTAAACTTACCCGCAAACCAGCTTTCGCCTGGTTTATCAAAGGTGTATTTCCAGGTACGGCTATCGGTTTGGGATGATGGCAAAACATCGTTGATGTACAACTTATCGTTAATTACTTTGGTGTTTGATGCTTTGATTTTTGCTGCGCCGCCTTTATCAATAGCCCTGTCATAAGTGAGTAAGCCATTCAATTCTATTTCCACGTCGGTAATCTCGGTATATACTGCCGCGCTTAAACCTTTATTGGTTTTGTATAGCACCAGGTCATTGGCATAGGTATCGTACAGGTTGGTATAATCTTTTTGGTTATCAATCATGATATAAGTAGGGCCCGATTTCCAGATATGGCCGGGTATAATATAGCCAATACCACCATACTCGCCGCAGGCCAAAACCTGTGTAGTGCTTGCAGGTGCAGCTGGTGGCGGGTAGCTATGAATATCCATATAATCGCCCACACCGAAATGGCCACCCCCACTTGCTTGGTTAATTAAGCGGGAATCATCAAGCTTACGAACCATATTTACCAATCCAGGTGTATTATGCTGCCCCTGGCCTTCGTTAAATACCACCCAGGTAACAATACTTGGCGAGTTCCAGTGTGTTTTTACCATACGGGTAAGCTCAGATGCATAGGCAACAGTATCAACAGGCGGGGTATGCTCTGTGTAGGAGTTTGCTGATGGCATATCCTGCCAAACCATTAAACCCAGCTTATCGGCCCAATAATACCAGCGATACGGCTCCACCTTGATGTGTTTACGCACCATGTTGAAACCATAGTTTTTAATCATTTGCAGATCGTTTTTAATGGCCGCGTCGGTCGGCGCGGTATAAATTCCATCGGGCCAGAAACCCTGGTCAAGCGGACCGATCTGGAACAGGAACTTATTGTTCAGGAACAGTTTTTTGTAGCCATCCTCTACCCCTACAGAGATTTTACGCATCCCGAAATAGCTGGAAACAGCATCTACCGTTTTACCATCTTTTTGCAGGCTGATATCCATATTATAAAGGAAAGGTGAATCTGGCGACCATAGTTTTGCATTTTTTACGGGCACACTGATTTCCTCATCCGCATTGCCTGTAATGGTTTGCACCACGTTTAGCCCATCTTTTACTTTGATAGCAACGCTATAACCAGCACCATTGCCCCCGGTATTTACGGTAAGCTTAACCACCGATTTATCGATATCGGGCGTGATCCTGATATCATTGATATTGGTTACCGGCACAGGTTCAAGCCAAACTGTTTGCCAGATACCCGTAGTGGGCGTATACATAATACCCTGCGGATGCAGACTTTGCTTCCCTCTTGGAAAACCGCCATCATCGGTAGGGTCAAAAATCCTTACGGTTATCTCCTGCGGACCAGCACCTTTGAGGGCCGAAGTAATATCGTAGCTAAAAGGATCATACCCGCCGGTATGCACCCCAAAACTTTTACCATTAACAAAAACTTCTGATTCATAATCAACAGCGCCAAAATGTAGCAGGATATGCTCACCTTTCCAGGTGCCTGGCAAAACAAATTTGCGGCGGTACCAAAGCCTGTCGTGATGCTCCATTACGCCCGAAAGCGCAGACTCAACCGGGAAAGGCACCAGTATTGATTTTGATAATTTACCATCAGGTACAGCTTCACCGGCGTTACCGGGCTGATATTGCCACAGCCCGTTAAGGTTAAGCCATTTTTCGCGGGTCATTTGTGGCCTTGGATACTCGGGCAATACGCTATCCGGATTTACATCTTTAGCGAAGCGGGTCATCAACACCGCTTTTTTAGGCTGCCATTGCTGGGCAAACAAAAGGGAAGGCATAGCTATAATAGCTATGGATAAAAGTTTTTTAATGTTCATAATTTAAGGTCGATGCAGGTTGTTAGTCCAACTCCTTATTCCTTTAAAAAAAGTCACAGGGGTATGGTTCAGGTTACTTTGCGCTAAAATTATATTAAAAAACCAACCGGCTTTAGTAAGGATGAATGATTGATTTGTTTTGAAGAAAAGTTGATACGATTTGTAGGATGCCTGTACTTACGGCAAAAGATAAATTAAAAAGTCAGGCTTTTCCCTATAAAAAAAAGAAGCCCGGCATTACACCAGGGCTTCTGTTCATAAGGGTATCAATAGTTAATTAAAGTGCGGCATGTTGTGCTGTGGAAGTATGTTTATACTCCTGGTACAGGTATTTGATTTGGTATTGCCTGTTTGCCCTGTCAAAGGTGATCAGGTCGGCATCCTGGTGAAAGTTACTTTCTACATTGTAACGGAACCCGCGTTCGGCAGCGAAGCTTTTATAAATATTTTCAAGCGTTAAGCTTAAAACAGGTTTTGCTGTATTTACACTGTAAAAATAGGTTTGGACAGGTTTTGGGCCCTTGCCTTGTTGGGTTAACTGATCTTTGCTGTAAAGCAGGAAACCGGCTGTATCCAATACACGGTAAGCCTCGTCCTGGTAAAACCTAAAATCGCTGTTATCCTGGCGATAGCCAAATATTTCATTTTTAGATAACTTGATTTTTTTGCCCTGAACGGTAAGGCTTACATTTTTGCCCTCTAAAAAACCATTCAAACGCATTTTATCATCTGTACCTAAAACATAGCTTAGCTTGCCGGTTTTATAGTCCTCCTCTGTTAAATAAATACCGGTACTGTTCATTTTACTTTGAGCATATAGCATGTTGACCTGCACGCTGAACACCATTATGGCGACAAGCATTTTAATTGAATTTTTCATTTCATTCTGAATTTATTGTTATGATATACTATTGTAGATAGTAGCCTTATTAAAAAGCCGGGCGGCAAAACCCGGCCTCCAACCTTTACTAAACTTAGCCAAACAATCAAGCGTAAGTTATTGCCGGTTTTTATAATGTTTTTGGGGAATTAAAATCTTACCAGTAACGCTGCGATGAACCTTGTCTCTGAATTAACCAGGTCTGGAACAAAATTCCCTACCGGAGTAGTATTATAACCATCCGGCGAAGTAACACCACCATGGCCTGCAAAATATGGCACATTAGCATGACGGTGCACAACCTCCATTCTAAAAGTGAGGTAATCGTTTGGCATTAAATCAACTGTGGTTGAATAATCATAAGCCTTAAATTTATCGCCGGGATTGGCAGAGAACGGATGGGTACCTACAGCACCGGTATTAATAGCCGGGATTGGGTTTGCATCGCCCGTTGGGTACAATACCAGGTAACGCCCTGGGTTATTCATAAAACCACCGCCAACTGTCCAGCCTAAATGACCTTTTGCCATTACCATTCTGTGATAAAGCATAGCGCTGGCAAAATACTGTGCTGGGCCTTTAACCGGATCTGATGTGAAGCCGTTTACGCCGTCGCCTTTTTCATCACCAAGGTCGCCGGTTACAGAGAATGCAGCACTGTTTACAAACGAGTTTTTGTTGGTGCTTTTGAAATAACGAACCTCGATGCTGTTATCTGTATGGAAACGTTTACGGCCGGGCTTGTCCTGTGTATCGGCACCATAATAGTTGTTTGTTAAAACCTGCAACCACTCTTTTGGGCGCCATAGTATTTGGCCGCCTATACCTGGCCTGCTGTTAAACATGCCGTATGACTGCCAACCGTTGATAAGCCAAGGCTCAATCTTCAACTTATCTGATACAAAGATCTGGACACGTACACCGTTAAAGAACCATGGTGTATTATCTGATGTAAATGATGGTTGATAAGCCCAGTTCTCGGCATTGTAATAGGAGAATAAGCCAACGTATGACATGAAAATACCCGCATCAACGTTAATACCATTCAGCACGTTAAAGTGGTAACCGGCATTGGCCTCGCTCAAATAACGATAGGCTGTTGAAAGATCAAACTGGCCACGGGTAACGCTAAAATCATTACGGGGCACTACAGTGGACCGTGTACCAAATTGGGTAAGTAAACTTGCGCGTACATTATCGTAATGAAAATCACCACCAAAGGCTACGGTTGATATTTCAAACTCATGGTCGCGGGCTAAAGCGGTTGAACCAACCACGGTATGGTCAACAGGGTTATTGTTTGATGCGGTGTAATTAAAATCTAACAAAAAACGGCCGGTAAAATATTTGGTATCCAGCAGGGCTTTGTGCCTGCGGTCGTTACCATTTAGCCAGGTAAAATCGCCAAAGGCAAATGGCTCAGCTTTGGTTTTTACGGTATCTTTAACGGTGGTGCTATCCTTTTTAAGGGATACTGCCTGGTCCTGGGAATAGGCCGTGGTTAATAAAGTGCCTAAGAAAATTGATAAGAAAAATTTTTTCATTTTAAATATGGATATTACTTGTGAGCATAAAGGGCAAAGCGCTTTTGCTTTTTAATGCTCTGCCCTTTTTTGCTGTGTTAATTGTGGCATGGCTGCCAATTGCTATTCCAGATTTTGAGGCTGGCTTGTTTTAATTTGATTATCAGGGAGATAATTATTCAATTACGATTCTTCTTTTGCGGATACTGCTAAAACCTTCTCATTTTGTGATGGTAGCTTTCTCATCCTGATCAGTTCATGAGTATCTGGTACTCCTCTATTTTGCGGTAAAGGGTGGCAAGGCCTATCCCCAGCACACGGGCTGCCTCGGTTTTATTGCCTTTAACATACTTCAATATTCTGCGGATATGGTGTTTTTCCACGCTGTTGAGGTCGAGCGCTACCAGGTCATAATAACCACCGTTATGAAATTCATTGGGTAATAATTTAGGGGTAAGCATTGGCTCATCCATCAGGATAATTACCCGCTCAATCACATTTTTTAGTTCCCTGATGTTACCATTCCACTTATGCTGGTTAAGCAGCCTAAAAAAGCGCTCATCTACACCCGGCTGTTTTTTCTTAACCTTGGCCGAGTATAGTTTTATAAAATGCCGGGCAAGTACTTCTATATCACCTACCCGTTCGCGCAGTGGTGGCAAAACAATAGAAAACCCCGAGAGCCGGTAAAACAGATCCAGCCTAAAATGGCCTTCCTCTGATTCCTTTTGCAGATCGCGGTTCGTAGCGGCGATCAGCCTTACATTTACTTTAGTAGTTTTGGTTTCGCCAATTTTTATGAACGTGCCGTTTTCCAGTACCCTTAACAGTTTAGCCTGCAGGTCGTGGCTCATTTCACCCAGTTCATCCAAAAAAATGGTACCGCCGCTGGCTTCTTCAAACAATCCCTTTTTATCTTTTATGGCCCCGGTAAATGCGCCGGCCTTATAGCCAAACAGCTCACTCTCCAATAACTCTTTACTAAAGGCGCTGCAGTTTACAGCTACAAAGGGTTTATCTTTCCTTAAACTTTCTGTATGAATGGCTTCTGCAAAAACCTCTTTGCCGGTACCGGTTTCACCGAGCAGCAACACCGTAGCATCTGTTTGGGCTACCTTTTTGGCCAGGTCCACGGCTTCCAATATTGCGGGCGACTGCCCCAGAACTATCGGAAAACCATGTTGCACCTCGCTCTGCTTTTGTAATTCACTCACCTGGTATTGCAGGTTGGCCTTATCAATGGCTTTACTTACCAGGGGGATGATTTTATCATTATCATCACCTTTGGTAAGGTAATCAAAGGCCCCGTTCTTGATGGCCAAAACCCCATCACTTATGGAACCAAAGGCCGTAAGATTGATGACTTCTATATAAGGCTTTATCTTTTTTATTCGCTCTACCAGGTCAACCCCATTAGCATCCGGCAATTTTACATCACTTAATACTACCCTTATATCTTCACGCTCAACCAGGCGGATCCCGGCTTTGGCGCTGGAAGCTTGCATTACGTTATAACCTTCCAGCACCAGGATCCTGGCCATCAGTTCGCTGAGCTTTACCTCATCATCAATTATTAATATGTTTGATTTCATTTTTGTATTTGTTGGGATTATTGATCAGCATCAGCGGCAAAGTATCCAGTAACCTGGTGTATAAGCTGATCCCTTTTTTGATCTCTTCGAGGTAAATAAATTCATCCGAAGAGTGCGACCGTGCCGAATCGCCCGGGCCTATCTTAACCGACGGCACCGATAGCCAGGCCTGATCAGACGTGGTTGGCGAGTTATAGGTTTTGCATCCTATGGCGATGCCTGTTTTTACTATCGGATGATCCATCGGAACAGAAGATGCGCCCAATGAGCCCGGGCGCACTTTTACCTGGCATGACACATTATTTTTAATGATATCCAGAATCTGCTGTTGCGTATAGGTATCATCATTGCGGATATCCACAGTAAACTCGCAGCGGGCAGGTACAATATTATGTTGCAAGCCCGCTTTTATGGTAGTAACCGTCATTTTAACCGGCACCAATCCTTTTAACTGCTGCGGGAACTGGTAGCTACGGAACCACTCCAGATCTTTAAGACATTTATGAATGGCATTATCGCCCTCTTCCCTTGCCGCATGCCCAGAACGCCCGTTGCTGATACAATCAATAACCAGGTTGCCTTTTTCGGCAACAGCCATTTGTAACAGTGTAGGTTCGCCAACTATGGCCAGTTCCAGGTTGCCTAATAGGGGCAGAATACATTTGATGCCGTTCTCCCCTGAGTTTTCTTCTTCGGCAGTTATGGCCAGGCATAAGTTAAATCCAAGGCCATGGTAACTGTAAAAATGCAGAAAGGTGGCTACCAGCGATACCAGGCATCCCCCGGCATCATTACTGCCCAGGCCGTAAAGTTTTCCCTCGGCTATTTCCGGGCAAAACGGATCTTTGGTATACCCCTCGTTTGGCATAACCGTATCCAGATGAGAGTTAAGCAGTATTGTCGGTTTGGTTTCATCATAAAACTTATTATAACACCATAAATTATTTCCTTTACGCTTTACTTTAACTGAGTAGCCAAACAAATACTGATGTACAATATCGGCCACATCACCTTCATCCCCGCTAAACGACCGGGTTTTGATCAATTGCTGCAATAAGGCAACAGATTCGCTAAAAAAATGAGGGTTTAAGGGCATGCCTTCTCCAACTCTTGAAAGGCTCCGCTGGTTTAAATCATTTATCATAACCATGTTCAATTAGTTTAATTGAGGATCATACAACATTGCGGTACAAAGGCAGTTGCACCTGTTTTTACTTTGCAATACATCATAGTTCACACAGCTTTTGCAGCTATCCCAAAAGCGGGGCTCCTGTGCTACCTGGGCATAGGTAACCGGTTCAAAACCCAGCTTGGTGTTCATTTTCATGATAGCCAGGCCCGATGTAATGCTGAATACTTTTGCAGCAGGATACCTGGAGCGGGATAATTCAAAAATTTTGGTTTTAATTTGAGAGGCTACACCATTGTTACGGTGCTTGGGGGAAACAATGAGGCCACTGTTGGATACAAATTGCTCATTATCCCAGGCTTCAATGTAGGAGAAACCTACCCATTCGCCATTTTCGGTTACGGCAACGATGGCTTTGCCGTTATCGATCTTTTCTATTACAGAGGCTGCAGACCTTTTGGAGATCCCGGAACCCCTCGCTATCGCAGAACTTTCCATTTCACTAATAATCTGATCGGCGAAGATCACATCAGCGGGAATGGCTGACCTTACAATAATTCGTTCATCTTCCATTGCTTTTGTTTTTAGTTTCAGTTACCAACACTATAATGTTTAATAACTGCGGATACCCTAATGCCAAAAGAATGCCTGTTATGCCAGTCTGTCCCTAATTATAGGTTTAGCCTGTGTAAATGAATAATTTATATTTTATGGCCAGTTAAGCGCACAAAAAAAGCCTATCAAAATGAAAGGCTTTTATTTTCAATTTAAGCGATTTTAATAATTATAGTACCGGGTGATGATTTGCCGGGCTTGAAGAAACAGCCTCCAGGTAACCTTCTCTGTTAACTGCAAGTTTGCCTATATCCCCCTTGGTGGCGCTCTTCTTTTTTTTAGGACCAGATAGTGGAACTATGATAATAGCGATAAAAGCTATTACTTTAAGCACGATATAAAATGATGTCATGACGCAATTTTTTAATATATAAATCAATTGCATCCCACTTAACTATATGCATGCCAAAAATAAATCAGCAGATGTTAATTAGGCCTAACCTATAAAAAAGGGGCAAAAATGTTAAAAACCAAGCCATTGCTTTTTTTTAACCCTATCATTTTGAGAGGAGTGCATTATCAAAATGAAAACCAAGGAGATGGGTAGAATATCCTTTGAAGATACAATTGCACATCACACCTCAGCAAGCCTGAATGGCCTGCGGGAGACGCAATTATGCGCCTCTACAATTCCGTATTAAAATTTAACTCATTGATGGAAACGAGATCCCTTTGATCTTCCTGAATAACTCTACAGCATACAGGTCTGTCATACCCGATACAAAATCCAACACGGTTTGAATTTTTGAATAATCATCCTGTTGCTTGGTCAGGAATTGTTTGGGAATCAACTCCACCAGTTTTTGATGATACTTGGAACTATTTTGCAAATAGGCCGGAATAAATTCCTCCAGTATACCGCCCATTACCTTGTAACCGGCAACCTCTATCTGTACAACCGACGAATAATTATAGATCCTTTTTACCGATAGCTTTGTGATATCTTTCATGATAGAGCGAAAAGGCTCCTCTATCATATCAATCAGCGAATGATTAAAATCACCATCCAAAATGGTTTGTTGTTCCTGGTAAAACAACCTGGAGCAGGCTTGGATCAGCGTATTGATAGACCGGGCACGTAAATAAGCAACTTTAGCATCGGTATCGTCAATATCTTCCAGCCTTACCTTCATTTTAGGATYGTTGCATAACGGAAGCATAATATCTTCCACCTCCTGGTATGATAATATTTTTAAGCGATGAGCATCTTCCAGGTCGATAATGTTGTAGCAAATATCATCTGCCGCCTCTACCAGGTAAACTAAGGGATGACGCTTATAAATAAACGGTGATTCCTGCACCTTGCTCAACTGAAGCTCTGACGCGATCCTTTCAAAACCGGTTTGCTCCGACTGGAAAAAGCCGTACTTTTTGGTATAAATATTTGTTTTATCGTTACCGGCTACAGAAGCACAGGGATATTTAGCAATAGCCGCGATGGTTGTGTAAGTGAGCGCAAAACTTCCATAGCCTTTGCCTGCATACGGGTGGGTTAAAATACGCAGCGCATTGGCATTACCTTCAAAATTAACCAGGTCGCTCCATTGCTCACCGGTAACACTTTTTTGATAACCCATACCATCGCCATCGGTAAAGTAATGAGAGATGGCCGATTCGCCCGAGTGCCCAAATGCGGGATTACCGAGATCATGGGCTAAACAAGCCGCAGATACGATGTTACCGATCTCGCTGATGAGTGGCAGGCGGGTATCCAGGTCGGGCTCTTCTTCCTTTAATTTATTATAATATATCCGGCCCAATGATTTACCAACACTGGCTACCTCCAAACTATGTGTTAGGCGGTTATGAACAAAAATACTCCCCGGCAAAGGAAATACCTGGGTTTTATTTTGCAGCCTCCTGAATGGGGAAGAAAATATAATACGATCATAATCTCTTTGAAATTCTGACCTCGCATCAGCCTGGCTCGCTATATATTTATCCTCATATCCCCACCTCTTAGCTGATAATAATGTTTCCCAATTCATAATATGCGATGTATAAAAATCTTCCTTTTTATTGACCGGCAATATTATTCTATAAATTTCAATAAACTAAACAGTATTGAACATTTTATAGTCATAAGTAACAAGGAGTTGTCTTTTTACTTTTAGAGCAAGGAACAAGGATTAACCTCGTTGAGGACTTACGCCATTTTTGGACAAAAGATAAAGGATACATTTTTCTTCTTTTTGTCTTTCATCAAAAAATCTTTGCTCCTTGCTCCTATCATCCTTACTCCCTATTCAAAATAATCTTCACTTCCGTTCGCCTGTTCAACTGATGATCGGTCTCTGTACATTTTACCTGGTTAGCGCATTTGTTTACCAGGTTGGTTTCACTATATCCCCTGGCCGTCATCCTTACTGGGGCTATCCCTTTTTTTATAAGATAAGCAAGCGCTGATTTTGCCCTTCTTTGCGATAAGGCAAGGTTATATTGATAGGATGCTCTCGAATCGCAATAAGCGGCTAAGGTTATTTTTAATGCCGGATACTGCTTTAAAACATCGACCAGCTTGTCCAGTTCCGCCGCGGCATCGGGCCTGATGAATGATTTGTCAAGATCATAGTAGATCATTCTTACAGAAAAATCGGGGCTTGTTGCCGTAGAGACAGGTTTTGGCAACTCGGCTATAGGCTTTGTGGCTATCGTCTCCTTTAATCGGGTAAACGCGTAAATATCATCACTGCCCTGCCCCTTATCCCGGTTTGATGACAGGTAACCGCTTTGGCCGTCCCGGGTTATAAAACTAAAGTCATCGCTGGTGCTGTTAATGGGATATTCCAGGTTTTTGGGTCTATCCCAATCAGCCTTTTGGCCATGGGCCGCATAAATTTCATAGCCCCCCATACCGGGTAAACCCTTAGATGCATAATATAAAACGCCAGTTTCATCTATAAAAGGAAAACTTTCCTCCTCTTTACTGTTGACGTTTTTACCACAATTCACAGGTTTATCCCATGATCCATCGGCGTTTTTTTCACAATACCACAGGTCTGTTTTACCCACGCTTCCGGGCATATCTGAGCTGAAATAGATCAGCTTACTATCCCCGGATAATGCCGCGTGACCTATAGAATATTGTTGTACATTATTGTACGGAAAGCTGCCCGAGATAACCCAACGATCATTCCTCTTAACGGTCATTACCAATTGCAGGCGGCGGGTGTAAAGCCTCTGCCCGTTTTTACCGGTACGCTTATCTACAGGCAACGTTTTGGCCGCTATTTCGGTACTAAGTGTAATGT
The DNA here is from genome assembly GCF_056406855.1 of Mucilaginibacter sp. P1_A3. Lineage (NCBI taxonomy): Bacteria > Pseudomonadati > Bacteroidota > Sphingobacteriia > Sphingobacteriales > Sphingobacteriaceae > Mucilaginibacter > Mucilaginibacter sp. P1_A3. Next base: position 168,624 of record NZ_JBFTZJ010000016.1, on the reverse strand, counting down.
AAGCCGTATCGCCTGTATGGTTCAATGCCATCGGACCAACATGATAAGCATCTTTAAACTCAGCGCTGTTCCCGGCATCTAATACCATCTGCCTGGTCTCCTTACTGCTCAAATCGTAAGTGTATAATTTAAACCAGCCATTGCCTGTACGGTTATCCGTTTTTTCATCGTCAGTCCCCCGGTCGGATGTAAATATGATATCGTTTTTGCCATCATAACTGGCTCCCCAGTCAGAAAATGGCGTATTTACATTCCCGGCATTGTTCACCTTGTATAAGGATGCTTTTTTCATCCAAACCATGGCAGAATCACAATCGGCCATTTTTAGCGCCAGCGCACCTGCATCATCTGTAAAATAAAGTTGGTATTGCTGTTTGGCCTTTTCAAACTGCTGGTTCCTGAGCAATACTTCAGCATAAAAATAATGACTGAGTTTTTCGGCTTTGGGATCAGTTAGGGCCTTAGCGTACCACTCTTCGGCTTCCGGATAATGATTGATGTAGCGGTAACAAGTAGCAATGCGTACTAATAGTTTCACATCGGGGTTCTTTTTGTCGGCCAGTTTCAGATAAAATTTCAGGCTTTTAAAATATTCATAGCGATCAAAAAGCCTATCGGCCTGTTGCTTTATGGATAGCTGCTCTTGCCCGCAAGCTACCTTCGCCAGCAAAACCATAAACATCCCGATCAATATAAACTTCTTCATCTGCTTAAAAATATCGTGGACTAACAACCCTTTGACTCTTACCCGGAAAGCTGATACTCAGCGACAACTCATGCGATCCGCTTTGCGAACCGGCCAGTTTACTCGTGGTAAAATCATAAGAATAACCTACCCTGAAATGATCATTCACATAAAACTGTACTATAGCAGCCACCGCGTCGGTTTTATCCAGTCCGCTTTGCAGGTTGCTTTTATTCCATAGGTTAACCCCGGTACGGTAAGATGCACCCAGCCATACCGCTTTGTTCATTACTACGTAATTGCTTACATCAAGATTGGTAGGGCCTTTAAAATCCTCCTTGACCATGATTGAGGGTTTAAGGTCGATAAATTCGCTCAGCGGAATCATGGTGCCGCCGGTTAAATAAACTGTACGCGCTTGTTTATACTGCTGTAAATGATCAACCGCATTGCCCAGTCCCGATAATAAATTAAACACCGATGCCCCAAAATAAACCTTTGGCGAATAATAGTATATGCCGAAACGAAAATCGGGCGTTATGTTACTTTGAATACCTGCGGGCACATTGGCATCACCTTCGTCGGCTGCGTTAAATTTAGTACCATCTAAACGGTATTGTATGGCGCCAAAACCAATACCAAAGCTTAATCGTTTGGTGTCATCTTCATCAAGCCGCAACCTGTAGGCATAGTTTAAATATACCGATGATGTGCTTTCGGGACCCAACCTGTCAAAAGTTGCTATCAGTCCCAATCCTATATTTTGATTAGTGCTGTTTGTTAACCCATCAACCGATACTGTACCCGTTTTAGGTGCATCATTAATACCCACCCATTGTATGCGGCTACTTAAATTAACCGTCCAGTCTTCTTTATAGCCAGCATAGGCAGGGTTCACGGCCAAACCATTAAATACATACTGGCTAAACTGTATACTTTGCTGGGCCTGCAATTTTACCGTGAGTAAAACCAGACCGGCTATCAGCATATATAATTTACAGCAGCGCATCATTTAGTAAGTTTTAAAAACACCCAGCCTTTAAGCGGGGTAATTTCGCCAGTATGTTCTTTTCTGTTCAGGATATAATAATAGGTTGCCTGGGCAAGGCCGCTTCCGTTCCAGTCGTTCTTATAATTATCGGCCCGGTAAACTTCGTTACCCCAGCGGTTAAAGATGAGCAATTGTGAACCGGGATAACTTTCAAGACCCCCAATTTTAAAAACATCGTTTTTGCCATCGTTATTTGGGGTGATGATGTTAGGGATATCCAGGTCGGAGGAGATAACCTTTAGTACCACCGTATCGGCGCAGCCACTGGCATTGGTATAAATAAAATGATACAAGCCTAATTTATTTAAGCCTGTTATGGTGCTGGTGGCGTTTGCCGGGTTGGTAATACTGGCAACAAGCGCGTCACTACCGGCCTGTGTCCAGCTACCTGTTCCTGTTGCGGCCATGGTACCCTGGGCGTATTGAAATATGGTTTGATCGGGACCGGCATCAGGACCAACAACAATATTAACTGTATTGGTTTTAATATTATTACACCCTGTACCAGATGGAGAGGCATCGCATTCCACAGCGGCATCGGCAGGCGGCGAAGCGTCTGGGTTGGTAGCGTCAGGATCGGTCACATCTGCCGGGCGTAAAATTGCCACCGAAACGGTAAGATCACCGCTTGCCGTTAACGCCACTTTGCCGGTGATGGTAAATGTACGTACTGCTCCATTTGCCAAATTTACGCTGGCATGATACGCGTTTGACGTGACCACACCACCCGATGTTGCAGAACTACCGGTAGTTGCCAGGCTGGTAACCGATAACCCACTAATATCCGCAGGGAAATTGAAGCTAAACTGCGCGGCGCTAACATCAGATGGCCCGTTATTTTTTACGATTACCTTGTATGTAACCGGCTGGCCCGAGCAAGCGGCAATAACGGTAATATTTTCAACAGAAAGATTGGCCTCCTGCATCACAAAACTAACCGAAGTATTCACCGGGTTACTTTTGATATAACTCCAGGTATCAATGCATTTGTTATTGCCAAAGTCGGCATCGTTAAGGGGATTACTGGTAGTGCTCCCCCATTTATGGCCGTTTATGGCGCTGCTTAAACCGGTAAGGTTTTTAATGGGGTTTGATGACGTGCCCACAACCGTTATAGGCGTATCATCCCAGTAAAGCGAGTCATCGGGTGCAAAAGTGCCGTTGGTACGGGTAAGTAGCAACCCGTTCACATTTCGCTCCACATCAAAAAACGGAAAATGCACTTCCCCGGCCGTGGTAGCAATAGTTATGTTAGCATTATAAGTTGTTGCGCCATTACCCGTTACCTTATTGCCCAATCCATCTAAACCATCCCAATGTACCTGGTTAGTGCCTGTATTAGCCTGGCCGGTTAATTTCCGATCGATGGCATCGGTATACCGGCCATTACTGTTAACATCAACAGCAATGGTATAGGTGCCATTGCCGGTGATGTTAAAATTAAAATCGGCCCCTAAAGGGCTGGTACCGGCCTTTCCTATTGTCCCTTCCGCCCCGGTAAAGGTTACATTACTAATTGCCGGCACCGCCGCAGCACGTAAAAGCCAGGTTGTGCCCGATGCCGGTGTATTGGCCGAAACCGGCATATCTGCCGCAGGGGCGTTAAAAAATATTTTCTGGGTTATATCTGTTTCCGTATCTGCCGCCCGCGGGTCCTGCACGTTAATGCTGGAACTTAGGCCATTGATACTTTTGTAGGATGCCAAACCGCCGGCATTCCTGAAGCCTTTATTGTTTACAAAAAAGGTAAAACCGTTACCCGCCTGCCCGTTATTGTTGAGTACGTATTGGTAACCATCCTTGGTAAGCACATGAAATATGCCATTGAACCCTACATTGAATGTACCCAATATGCCCGAAAAAACCTGGGTATAAACCCGACCGCTTATAAAGCCGGTGTTAGCAGCGTTACGTACCGATACATCAAAAGCTGTAATGTACTCGGCAGTAGGCTGCGTCCAATTGGCACTGGCGGGTATAGTGGGCGGGTTACCGGCGAGATCAAAACCGGGATTTTCGGCGATAAAGTCAATTTCCCAGATTCCCTCCTGCCCTGCCAATGCTGTTTTAATAAACGGCGTATAGCCACCCGCGTTGGGCAGCGGCCCGGCCACTTCCTGGGCTCGATTTTGGATAAGGCCATTGTTTCCTGCTGCCTCACTGGTATAAGTTGCACCATCCGGCGCCCTAAAATTGATGGAACCTGAATTAATACCCTGGGTGCTTGAACCTGCATAAATACTTTCGCCAACCTTTACATATACCTTCATGGTACCCAAAGTTGGAAAAGGAAAAGAAGCATTGTTTGTTGTATTGCTCGAAAACAGGTAAGCCCGGCTGCCCCCGTTTGAATTGAGCTCTTTACTACCCTCGGCCAGCAAGCCAGTGGGTAATAATAAAAAGACAAGCAAAACTGTAATCACTGTAAAGAAACGACTCATTACAGGTAATCCATAATAATGAAAAGGCTTATAGCTGGTGAGGGGTACGCTTTTCAGCATGCACATTTTTATAAAGCCGTAAGTTATAAAAAGCAGGCGAAATGACGGTAAAAATTTAGGAATGCTCGTTACAAGCAAAAAAAAGATTTTACTGTCCTTAATGACATGCCCTTATTTCCCTTTCAAATCTACTTTCTATATTCCCACATTTGTTAACAATTCATCAAGACTGAAGCAAACGCTGCTATCTAAATCAAAAAATACAGCCTGTTTCCTTGCCTTTTTCCTAATATTTACTTACCTATTACCTAAAAAACCGTAATTTTATACCATCTTATCACTTCCCGATTTTGGTGGGATTAATTAACAAGTAAAACGTGCATGAATAGTATTCATAATAAAGATATAGGGACAAAACAAAAAGCGCTCGCCATTAACCTTGACCCTAAAATTTATGGCTCATTTGCAGAAATAGGCGCCGGTCAGGATGTGGCTGCCAATTTTTTCAAAGCCGGTGCATCATCAGGCACTATTGCCAAAACCATGTCGGCTTATGATATGACCTTTTCTGATGCTATTTACGGGGTACAACAGGTGCGCCGTTATGTAAGTGAATCGCGCCTGATCTCGATGCTTGACCATGAGTATGGCCTGTTAATTGAACGCCTGGCCGAGCAGCGCGGAGATTCGACAACCTTTTTTGCTTTTTCAGATACGGTTTCGGCACTTAACTACAACAAAACAAATGACGGTCATGGCTGGATGGGTGTACGTTTTCAACTGGAGCCAAACGGACCATTTAATGATGTAGTACTGCACGTAAAATTATTAGATAACGACAATAACCTGCAGCAGCAGGCAGTAGGAATTTTAGGCGTAAACCTCATGTATGCCTGTTTTTACTATAACGATATTCCCCCGGTATTTTTACTTTCATTAATGGATAACCTATCCCGGGATAGGATTCAGATTGATATGATCCGTTTTGAAGGGCCCGACTTTACCAAGGTAGATAACCGCCTGATGAGTTTACACCTGGTAAAATATGGTTTCTCTGATGCGGCTGTATTTGGTCCAAACGGTAAAAACCAGCAACCTTCTGACGTTTTATATAAAAAGCATATTGTGGTAATACGCGGACGTTTCCGCCCTATTATTAACGTCCATTTAGATATGCTTAACACGGGTGTTAAGCAATTTATGCAGGAGCCCGATGTTGATAAGACAAACGTTATGGTAATTACCGAACTAACGTTGCAGTCATTAAAAGAAAGGAACGCCGATTTAACTGCCGAAATTGATGAAAAAGATTTCCTTGATCGTGTAGATATTCTTTGTTCACTTGGGCAAACGGTGTTGATCTCTAATTTCCATGAGTATTATAAACTGGTGGCTTACCTGTCAAAGATCACTAAATTAAAACTGGGTGTCGTTTTGGGTTATCCTAACCTGGAGTACATTTTTGCGGAAGAGCATTACCAGGATCTTCCGGGTGGTATTTTGGAGTCGTTCGCTACATTGTTCAGCCGCAAAGTAAAACTGTTTATTTACCCTACTTTACGCAATGCAGTGATCTGGAATTGCCTGAAATTTTCACCGCCACCACATTTAATCGACTTGTACCGTTACCTGATTGCCAATAATAAAATAGAAGATATCAGACATTACAATGAGAACAACCTGCATGCAGAAACTGATAAAATATTACAACTCATAAAACAAGGTGCCAGCGGTTGGGAAGAATTTGTTCCGCCAGAGGTAGCTGCCATGATAAAGGACAAGCGTTTATTTGGCTATGCATCAGAGCCCGAAATTATTAAGGAAGATGTTACAACCAACAATAATGACCCCGAAATTGCTTTAGGTAGCATTTAAATTCGGCTCCAATATTTGATCGATTTACTTATTTAACTTTATAGCTTTTATGCCTGCATATGCAGGCATAACTTGTTTAATAGTACCATTACTATTCAACGGCTTATCAATGCATACCTCGCGGCTATAATCTGCAGCATCGCCCTGCGTTTTAAAGATTTTTTTTAAAAGACAGGGAAATAAATAATAAAAGGATAACCGTTTCATGATTAATATAACGGTTATCCTCTTTTATTTCGGTCAATCCTATCTCCGGATGGGATTACTTCAACAGGGCCTTAATTTTATTAAAGATCTCTGTATTATTAAAAGCTCCCCTAAAATCAAGCGAATGCGGGCCATAGGTAAATATAGGTACAGGCGTGCCGGTATGATCGTTAGTGCTAAAATCGCCCCAAACGTATCCATTTTTAATGCTGCCATCCAATAGCGTTAAGCCACCTGTTTCATGATCGGCAGTAACAATAACCAGTGTTTCGCCATCCTCATCGGCAAAACGCAGGGCATCACCAACCATACGGTCAAAATCACTATTTTCGGTAATTACCTGCTCCAGGTTATTGTTGTGGCCGCCATGGTCAATTTGCGATCCTTCTATCATCATAAAAAAACCATTGGGCGCGTTTTTAAAGGTTTGAGTTACTTTATTAAATGCCAGTGGCAGATAGTTACCTCTGCCCGCCATTTTAGGCCTGGTTACACTATCATCCATCAAAGCGAGAATCTTTGTTGAAGGCGTGGCTAAAAAATCATCAAAATTACGGATGATGGTATAGCCCCTTTGTTTCATTTTATCTATCGGGGTTTCGCCATTTACCTTGTGAGTAAAATCTTTATAGGCCGAACCTAAAAAAATATCAACCGACGATGAAACTATTTGATTTGCAATAGATGTGGAATTGCTCCTTTCAGACTCATGCGCATAAAAGGCAGCAGGGGTTGCATCTGTTAACTCACACACCACTATATCTGCCGTTTTTTTGCCGGCTTCCGCGCTATAATCCGCCAGTGATTTTAATGGCTTGCCGGATGGATCAACACCAATTGCCCTGTCGTTTGTTTTTTGGCCCGAGGCAAAAGCAGTGGCGCCAGCTGCAGAATCTGTTATATAAGCATCGGCCGAATAGGTAATGGAAAAACCAACGTTTAACATCTGGAATATATTCAACTGCCCCCGGTTGGCGGTATAGGTAGCATATATTTGCGACAGGCCCATTCCATCGCCTATACACAAGATGATATTTTTAACCTTTTTTACTGCCCCATCTGATTTATAGGTAGGGTGATATACCGCATACGGTTTGGGAGCAGTATATTCAGATCGTTCTTTTTTATTTAAAAAATCACCAAGCTCTTCAATCTTATCGGCCCCAATTACATCAACACCCAGGCGCATCATAGCCAGCCAGCTACTTTTAGTATCAGGAGTTTCATAAAAACGCACCATTTTACCTGCACGGTGTACGCTGTCAATTCCACCCTTTACCCTGCTGATCTCCTCTGGATTTAATACACCTTTACCGTTCCAGTGCACGTACTTGCTCATGGGGAAGCTCACCAATCCTATTTTTTTCCACTCATCGGGTGTAAAGCCATCTAAATAGTCAACATCAAATGAAATCCAGGCCGGATAGCCGGGCATTGACGCGGCAGGCGGCACAGCGCCCGTCATCACAATTGAGAGCCGGCCCGGATGCCCATCATATGAAAAATATTTTTCGAGCGGTTTAAGCTCTTTGATTACCAGGGGCAGTACCGCTTTATAATCTTCTTTTATTTCGATAAGTAACCTTAAATGCCTTTGCGTGTCGCGGTTAAGTTTTTCAATTAAGGGATTGATATATAAGATCTTTAAAGAGCGGTTAGCACTGATATCCTTTTTATCATGCGCTACCATCAACTGCCCGTTAACCGCGTAAACATCTGCTTCTATCGAGCCAAAGCCTTTTTCATAGGCCCTGTAAAAAGGGATATTATTTTTGTAATCGTTATGGGAGTGCGCGTCTGCTACGGTATATGCTTTAATTTGAGCGCTGGCCCCTATGCTGATATTCAGCAATAATAATACTGTAAGTGTGAGAATTGTAGTACTGTTTTTCATTTCGGTTTTAAATATAAAAAACCGGGCGATGCCCGGTTTTAGGATTTCAATTCAAATTACCAACCTGCATTTTGTTTCAGCTGGCCCTGGCTTATCTGGATATCTTTAGGCGGAATTGGCCATACATTATCCCTTGCCGGATCAAAGTTTCGCGCTTTCCACACCACCGATCCATTGGCGCCGTGTAAGGGTTTTGCGTAAGTTGCCTGCGCATCGCCCCAGCGTACAAGGTCAAAATTACGATCGCTCCACTCACCGGCTAATTCAACACGGCGTTCGTGTTTCAAATTTGCCAATGTTGCGCCCGATATAGCTTTTAAACCTGCCCTGGTGCGTACCATGTTTATGGCGGCATCGGCATTTTTACCCTGCATAATTTGTGCTTCGGCTTTGATGAGTAAAATCTCGGCGTAGCGTAATAAAGGTACGTTCAAATCTGTTGATGGCTCATCTCCATTAGGGCTTACATGTATACCACCTGCATAGCTAAAAGGTTCCATGTATTTGTTAAACTGGTAACCGGTTAAGCTATTGCTTTTGCCGCCAATAGGGTAAGTATACGTTTGACCGAAATATTGAAAACTATCGCCATTTTGAAGGATAGTTGCTGGCAACCTTTTATCGCCGGTTTCAAATTCGTCAACCAATTCCTTAGTCGGCTGATAATAACCAAAGCCATTGTATAAACCCCAGCCTTTATTTTCAAGCATGGCTCCCGGTAAAATGCTCTGTCCGTTTAAATTACTGGCTACAGACCATATATATTCAGAACTATAGTTATTAGCTATTTTAAATACATCGGCATAGTTGGCTAACAAAGCATGTTTGCCACTTAAAATAACCGAATCGGCATATTTTTCGGCATTGGGATAATCCTTTGCGTGCAGGTATGTTTTGGCAAGATATGCCCAGGCAGCAGTTTTATGGGCCCGGCCATAATCAGATGTGGCAAGCTTATCAAAATAAGGCAATAATGAAGCTGCCTTTTTTAAATCAGCCGCGATATAAGCATAATTATCCTTAACTGATGCCAGTTGCGCCGGGAATGCAATTGGATTTGTACGGTTTTGAACCGGTGCACCTTGCTTATCAGTACCATATAAATCGGCAATTTCCAGGTGCATTACGGCGTGTACAAAGTAAGCCTGGCCTAAAATAAAGTTTTTGGCGGCCTGATCCATGGTAATGGCAGGCACATTTGCAATAACATCATTGGCCCTTTTCATTACTACAAAGTGTAATGACCATGGCGCATAAATACTATTTTCATTCCCGGTACAAACAAAGTTTTTAATATTTTCCCTATCGGCAGATGTACGGCCAACTACCATATCATCGCTGGCGTTTATAAACCAGAAGAACCCCCTGCCGTAAAGATCCTCGCTGTTGCTTTGTTTTTCATATAAACCGTTTGCTGCCTGCTGCGCATCATTAGCAGTTTTCCAAAAATTGGTACTGGTTGGCGTACCGGTGGGTTTAATATTATCTAAAGTGCTTTTTTTACAACTTTGCGCAAGCATAATAACCATTATACCCAGCAAGCTATTTTTAATTATATTTTTAAATTTCATCTCAATTATCTCCTTAAATTCTGATTGAATTACTACTTATAAGCCTACGTTAACACCTACTAAAATGATTCTTGATTGCGGATAAAGACCTAAATCGACACCGTTTTGGTTGATGCCAACTTCTGGATCAAGACCTGTGTATTTGGTAAACGTGGCCAGGTTTTGCGCATTGGCAAAAATTCTTGCGCTGCGTATTCCAATTTTGGTGATGAATGCTTTTGGCAAAGTATAACCAAGTGTTACGTTTTTGATACGCATATAAGAGCCATTTTCTACGTAAAAATCAGATACATTACCAAAGTTTCCGTTATTATCGCTTGCAGAAAGTCTTGGTATATTGGTGTTGGTATGTGCTGGGCTCCAGGCGTTCTTAGCATCGGCCAGGAGGTTATAGTTTTGGATAGATGCATTTAAACCGGTGTATTTAACGGCATTAAAAATTTTGTTGCCTAAAATACCTTGTAAAAATATGCTCATATCAAACGGACCATAGTTAAGGTTAGCAGTAAACCCATATGTAAATTTAGGGAACGGGGTACCAAGTATGGTTTTATCGTTTACATTAAGCTTACCATCGTTGTTCAAATCCACAAATTTGATGTCGCCTGGTTTAGCGTTAGGCTGAATAAGTGTACCATCGGCTGCTTTATAGTTATTAACCTCATCCTGGCTTTGAAACAAACCTGCAGTGCGATATCCGTAAAAGGAATATAATGGCGAACCTTTCTGTAAAAGAATAGGCACAAGGTTATCCCGCACTGTTGGATTGCCGGGTATTGTTTGTACGCCAGGTAATATATCAATAATGGTGTTTTTAATGTATGAACCGTTTAGCGCTAAGTTATAATGGAACAGCCCGGCGCTGTTTTGGTATTTAAGACCTAACTCAACCCCTTTATTCTGAATTTTTCCACCGTTTAAAAATGGTGGATTTGATACACCATATACGGCTGCTACCGGTGGCGCAAATAAAAATCTCGTATTGTTTTTTACAAACACATCTCCTGTGATGCTCAACTTATCATTCATCAAACCTAAATCAAACCCAATATCTGTTTGCGTAGCTATTTCCCATTTTAAATTTGGGTTGGCTAAACCATCAATGCCGTAACCGGAAGCAATTGCAGCAGGGCTGCCCAGGTAACCCGACGTTTTGGTTAACGATACGGATGTTGGAAAATCGGGCAAACCGGCGAGATTACCTGATTGACCATAACTTGCCCTTAATTTGGCAAATGACAATAATCCATCAACTGGGAAAAATGATTCTTTACTAACTATCCATCCCGCGGAAACACCAGGGTAAGTTTCTGAGCGGTATTTTCTGCTTAATTTTGATGTAGCATCCCGGCGGAGAATTCCATTAACAAAATATTTCCCTTTATAATCATAACCTATCCTACCTAAGTAAGAAATAAGCGCCGACTCGGTTAGGTTGCCAATCAATGGAGTGCCTGATGGACTCAACGTTCCGTTAATAAGATAACGATAAGCGTCATCCTCACTTAAGTAATTATCAGTGTTTACGCCAAAATTGCTAAACTTATCATCCTGGTAAGTATACCCTGCCAAAGCCGAAATGTGGTGATCTGTACCAAACGTCCTGTCATAAGTTAAGGTTTGCTCGGCAAGGAGGGTAGTTGCCGTATAACTTTCCTGGTACAGGAAGTTATCAAAAAACTTTTTCCCCGGCTCTAAAACCCTTGTGCTAAAATTTTTAACAGTTCCCAAATTTTTGGTAATTCCCAGATTTGAGCGAAATTTTAACCCTTTAAATAAACTTACTTCAACATACGGGTTGATGGTAAAGCTGTTTACGGCCGTACTATTATCCAAACGTTTTAAATAAGCTACAGGATTTATAACATCGCCGTATGAACCTGCATAGGCAACCGGTACACCGCCAAAACTTCCGTCGGCATTATAAATTGAAGCGTTGGGCGGATAAAATATAGCTGTTAAAATTGCACCAGTATAAGCGCTTGACGTATTAGCTCCCTGGCCATTACTGTAAGAGTACGTCATGCTTTCGCCCATTTTTAACCAGTCTTTTATCTGATGATCAGAATTAACCCTGAAGTTGTAACGAACCGAATTTGTATTTAACAGGATAGCATCATTTTTACGATAACTACCTGATACGTAAAATGTTGATTTTTCATTTCCTCCGCTTACATTCAGGCTGTAATCCTGTACATAACCTGTTCTGAAAAGAGCCTCGGGCCAGTTAGTTCTTGTTACGCGCGAATCTGGATTAACCGTAGCATCAAAAGCCGGGAGGCGGGTTTTACCGGCATTGTCATATGCCGTATTGATAGCATCTGCATACTCTGCCGCATTTAAAGCCTGCAATATTTTTAGTGAATTTTGCGTACCTCCTTTAACAGAAACATCCAGGTTGGTTTTGCCTTGTTTGCCGCGCTTTGTAGTAATTAATACCACACCACCCGCTGCCCTTGCACCGTAAATGGCCGCATATGAATCTTTCAACACATCAATCGACTCAATATCATTAGGATCAATTGGCCCGCCATTATAAACGGTACCATCAACTACGGTTAAAGGCCCTTCACTGTTAAAAGAGCTTTGTCCGCGTAATCTTATGCTTGGCGTCGCGGTGGGGTCGCCGCTTTCGTTTATGACTGTAACACCTGCAATTTGCCCCTGCAGCATTTCAGTTACCGAGCCAACAGAACGATCTTTAACGTTTGATACTTTTAGTGAACCTACAGAACCGGTTACATCTGATTTTTTTTGAGTTCCGTAACCCACAACCACTACCGCGTTTAAGCCTGTTACATCGGCAGTTAATGTTACATTAAGCGGCGAATGATCGGCAACAATTTCCTGGCTTTTGTAACCAATAAAAGAAAACACCAGTACCTCGTTGTGCTCAACCGATAATTTAAAATTACCATTTATATCAGTTGAAGTAAAAGCCGGTGAATTTTTGCTACGGATGGCTACACCTGCAAGGGGGCCATCTTTATCAGATACAGTACCGGTTATTACAATCTTATCCGGCGCACGCACAACTTTTTTACGTGAAATAATAATGGTAGCATACTTTTCCCTGTACTCCAATTGGGTGTTGACTATTAAAGCATTAAGTACCTCTTTTAATGGCTTATTGATAAATGTGCCTGCCTTTACTTTTACTAAGGTTACATCATCTAATTTGTAATTAAAGGCAACGGTGGCTAATGCCTTTTTTAATTTTTCAAGTGAAGCATCCATTGTTTCATCGGCAAACTTTACGGTTACCGGCTGATCAACCAGGGATGCTTTACGCTCGGCCAGGGCTTGCCCTGGCAGCAATGAAGTGAAAATTGTTAAGAGCAATAAAATTGCGGTCATTAACTTTCTTGAAATCCGGGTTAAAGTTTTTTCCATACATTTGTTTTTAAAGTGATTAGTAACGGCCGACTTGCTTTTAATTTTTGGCAGTTACACTTAATTAGCCAGTGCTTGTTAGTAGCAGGCATTGGTTTCTCTTTTATATATTATTTTATATTTACTATATCGCCCTGCAGCCTGTATTTTCTGCCATCAATTAGCTGCAGTATATCCAGCACCTGGTTTATACTTAATTTATTTGAAAACCTTACCGAATAATGTTGCTTGCTTAGCTTTTTGCCGGTGTATTTAAAATTCACATTGTACCTGTTTTGCAGGTAAACAACTACCTCTTTAAATTCTACGTTATCTAAAATAAGTTCGTCATGCATCCAACTAAGCGAATGATCGCTGGCAATTAATTGTCTTGAAAAGCTTTGATTTTGTTTATTATAAGTTACCTGTTGCTGTGAGGTGTACATACCAAAAGTGTGCTGCTGATCATGCACCTCAACTTTACCACTTTTAACAAATACCTTTATATCGGGTAGTTCGCTGTAAAACTCAATATTGAATGAAGTACCCAAAACCTGGGTAATAACTTTGCCTGTATGTACCAGGAAAGGTTTTAAGGCATCATGCTTTACTTCAAAAAAAGCCTCGCCATTTAGTAGTGTTACATCTCTCCTGGTTTCGCTGAATTTAACCGGGCATCTGATGGAGCTACCTGCGTTTAATTGAACAAGGGTATTATCGGGCAATAAAACCTGTTTCATTTGCCCTTTGGGCGCCGTAATTACCTGGTAGGCTATTACATCATTGGCTTTGTGGTTAATAAATATCCTGGAGCCCAAAATACCAGCGAAAAGAGCGATCAATACAACCGCCGCAACTTTTAACCAGGTAGTGTTTAATTTTTTAACTGCCCCTTTGGCAATGGTTTGTTTTTCTATTTTATTCCAAAGGGATTGTTTTAACTCAGTTACAGGTGTCTCTATTTCTGTATCCTGGTTAAACTCCTGCATCAGCGTTTGTAGTAACGCTAATTCTTCAGCCGAGCATTTGCCTGCATTAAATTTATCAAGTAGTTGTTTTATTTCCTTTTCTTTCACTTAAAAGCCTTTATACTTATCAAGTGACAGGTAAGGGCGATGTGTACTATAAGAAATTAAAAAAAAATATCAGGAGCAAAAATTCGCGGAAGTTATCGAGAGGAATAACGTTATAATAATGATGTACTATTTTTTTAAGCCGCCCCAATGCACTGCTGATCTGGTTGCGGACCGTTTGATGAGAAATACCTAATTCTGTTGCAATTTGCTGCCCGTTCATGTCCCGCTCCCTGCTACACAAATAAACCTGCCTCATCTTTTCGGGCATATCGGCAATTTCACGGTTTATTAAATAACTCAGTTCGGCAAAAGATAGTTTTTGCGCCGTGCTATCTTCAGCTATCCCGGGTAATTCAATAATATCATTTAAAGATTGTGGCTGCAAGCTCTGCTTTTTATACCATTTATAAGTCATGTAATTAATAGAAACCATTAGGTAGGCCTCCAATGCTCCATTAACCTGTATGGTATAGCGGTTCTTCCAAACAGAAAGGAATAGTTCCTGTACCATATCCATAGCCTCATCCTCGTTTTGAATTTTTTTGAGGGCAAAAGCTATTAATTTATCGGCATAACGTTCATAAATTTCTTTGAATGCGCGGTGATCGCCACTTTGTAATTCCAATAAAAGCTGATCATCGGGGTATTGCTTCACAAAACTTATTTTATAGGGCCAAAGTAACGGTATAGATGTTAAGGTAAATTTAAGTAGGTATTAATGCTTCAGAAAATCCGAAAAAAACTTTTTTTTATAAACAAACCGCACAGGTTAACAAAAATGATACAATTCATTTCGGGTTCATTTTCTGTACTGGTTTATTTTATAAGGCTATAATTGCCGGGCAAATTATTAAAAATAAATGAATCGGCTGCAACTGTTCAATCAAGATTATCTATTTCACAAAACTTCTTATCCAACGCATCAATATACATATATAAACAATAGTAAATCAATGACTTACAAATACAACATATTTAAAAAATGCTAAAAAGTTTATTGCTTTTTAAAGGCTTTTATATGTGAAAAGCTTAAGGCTAAAATGCAAAATCAATATCAAAAAACAATATAATTTTTTAACACGGCTGTACTATCAATCTATTTTCTGCCGGGTTGCTTTATGAGCGTTGCGGCACAGCCTAATACTTTAACCATTTTTAACTATTATAAGTTTGGTGTTTTGAGTTTGCTTTCTTTACTTTATAAACGTAATGTTAGCATTGTTATTCACATCCAAAACTTATAAGCTATCGCTTATATGCCTTTTTATTTTCTTTTTACCTGCGGCGCTTTCCGCACAAAATCTTTTTCTGGAAAAAATAGATTTATGCAGTGCCGAAAACTATTGTATGGATTGCGGCAGTCCGAGAGCAACCTGTTCGCAGTTTACACTTAATCAACTATGCGATAGAATAAACCGCAAATACCAGTTTAAGGATGCCGCCGGTTCAATCACGTTCCAGGTTTTGGTTGAGCCTTCGGGTTTTAGCTGCGTATTGAGCCATACTGATGTTACAAACAGCCCCTTAACTGCTGATTTGATCAGGGCGCTAAATGGTAGTATATGGAAGCCAGCTATCGAAAATGGCCAACGTGTTTCTGCATCGGTGAATGTGATTTTCCGGATAGCCAATGGCAGAATATCAAGCCAGATGCTAAGAATGGACCTTGCCCAGTTAAAGCCCCCCGGCGACCCGGTGATCTATAATAAAAGTACCGTTTACGATAATCCATCTTTAAAAAACTATGAATTTACAACGTGGACAAAGTACAATTCGCCACTGCCGGATAACATAGGTCAATCTTGCGCGATTGATGCCACCGATGTTTTGTGGTATGCCACAGCCCACGGGTTAACCCGCTTTGATGGAACAACATTTAACCCGGTTAGTGAATATAACTCGCCGTTTACCTCTGAAACCGCCGTGCAGGATGTTACGGTAGACAAAGACGACAACAAATGGGTTTACATTGCCAATGGGATATACAAGTATACCGACGCCGGCTGGCAGGTTTATGATTTTAAAAAGTTTATAAAATCAAACGTTACCCACATTTTAAAAAGCCGCAACGGCGAACTTCTTTTTACCACCAAAGATGGTATGGTAGTGGTAAGGAAAGATAAGGTTGTGGTATTGAATAAAAAAACCATACCGCTGCTGCCCTCAAGTAATGTTTATTACGCCTATGTTGATAGCCGGAAACGTTTATGGATAGGTACTTCAAAAGGTAGTATCATGATTGAGAATGACCGTTTGCCAAATACATTTAACACATCAGATACTCCGTTAAAAAACGCATGCATTTCTGGCGTAACAGAAGATGAAAAGGGTAATCTTTATTTTTCCCTTATCGATGATAATAAAACAACCGACGACGATGATAATGAAGGCATAGCTGTACTGAAAGCCGATGGCACCTGGCTGCATTATAATGATAAAAACTCGGGCATGCCATCAAACCATGTTACAAATTTACTGTATGATAAGTTTGAACATGTTTTGTGGATAGGTACAGATCAGTCTGGCCTGGTGAGGTTTGATTTAAATACCGGCTGGGAAAACTATCATAACAACAATTCATCGGCACCAGGTCATACAATTTACCAATTGGTACAGGATTCAAAAGGCGTTATTTATGCAACTACAGCCAATGGCCTGCTAAGAATCAGGAAGAAATAGAGAATTTAATTAAATTTTGAAGTTGATATGGAACTCTGCCAATAATTAAAAACAATAAATAGCCAAAAAGCATCTATCTTTGTGCTCAAATTTTTATAATTATATTTCCATGGCAAAGGCATCTGAAATTAAAGTAGGAAACATTTTACGTTACAACGGCGAACTGGTAACAGTTACGGAAGTTCTGCACCGGACCCCAGGTAAAGGTGGAGCTTTCTATTTAGATAAATTTCGGAACATTAAAACCGGGAAAATTGTGGAAGCCCGCTTAGCTACTGACGAGCAGGTTGAAATTTGCCGTGTGGAAACCAACGATTTCCAATACCTGTATGAAGAAGGCGATTTTATGGTGATCATGGATAATGTTACCTATGATCAATTCAATATACCTAAAGCACTATTCGGTCCGGCGGTGAAATTCCTAAAAGAAGGAATGAACGTGATAGTTTCTTTTGAAAGTGAAGAACCTATTATGGCCCAGGCACCTAACAATGTTGAATTAGAAATTACCTATGCCGAGCCGGCTGTTAAAGGCGACACCTCTTCTGGCGCTATGAAATATGCTACTACAGAAAATGGTGTTGAAATAAAAGTTCCTCTTTTTGTGAACCAGGGCGATAAGGTAAAAGTAGATACCCGTACAGGTGAATACCTTGAGCGTGTTAAATAAGTTTACATAAACGATATACCGAGCGGCTTATAGAAATATAAGCCGCTTTTTTATTGAAGTCTTTCTTTAAAGGTTACTATCAACGGTTAATCGATCCGTCAACCAAATTTCAACAGGGCTTTAACGACACTTTTTGCCCATTGGACGATTTATAGCTATGATTATTATAAAGGCGCTATAATTTCACGTCATCAAATTCAGAGAACAAATTAAAACTCAGAAAAGATGGAAACACAAAAACCTATATCAGCAATTCCGGCTTCGTTGAAAAGCTTTGCGTTGAGCAAAGGCCTATATTCGTCAATTGACGAAACCACCGAAAATCTCCCTGTTGTTAATAAGCAATCTTTAAAAACAGGATGGGTTGCTGTTCACGGGCTGCTGCTTTCAGCTTATATCAATTCCATATATCTGCTGCACCTATTTTACAGATAAAGCATCATCAATGCCATCGTTAAAAGTAAACCCTTCGCCAATCAATGATATATCGTGAGGGCTTAAAGCAACGACACACAAATACAAAACTAAATATCAGTCAGTTAACTAATTGGCCCTTTTATTGAAATCTTAGCCACATCAATTAATCATAAAAAACATATCATGGAAGACAACCAAGTTTTATCCCACATCAAAAACCTAACGATAACCGAAGAAGAACTTTACGGGAAAGAAAACCTGACGGACGAAGACATCAAACAATTGCACAAAATACAGCTCGATCTGGAACAATGCTGGGACTTTTTGAGACAGCGCCGTGCACTGCGCAATGCAGGTGATAATCCTGACGATGCGGAAATAAGGGATGCGGAAACCATTAAAAATTACAAGCGTTAGGCGCTGCAATCTAACTTATTCACTAAAGGCAAATACGAAGCCCAACCTGCCTGTTAATAATTATTCGGTGGTTGGGGTACTATAGAGTGTTTCTGTTTTGCTTTTTAAACTCTAATTTAGATATCGTGAATGAAGCCATCAGAAACCTCCTTTTCGCGGCATCGGCAGCACGTTAAATCATACTATCATTTACTTATTGAATTTTTTAATTAATCAACATAAAACTAAAATTAAAATGGAACCAAAAATCGGAATATCTAAGGACAATTTAGCTAAAGTAGCGCATGCCTTAAACGTTATCCTGGCGGACGAGTACTTATTGTATACAAAAACAAGAAATGCACATTGGAATGTTGAGGGTCCGGATTTTCATAGCAAACACCTGTTTTTTGAAGCTCAGTATGAGCAACTGGACGAAATTATGGATGGTGTTGCAGAAAGGATCAGATCGCTTGGTCATTACGCACCGGCCACGCTTAAACTTTTTTTGGAGCTGACTCATATTTCGGAAACTTTGCACGAAAAAAATGATGGCACCGGTTTTATTACAGAGCTTTTAACCGACCATGAAAGTTTGATCATCCACCTGCGTGAAAACATCAACTACTTTGCCAATGAACTAAAAGACCTTGGAACAAGCGATTATGTAACCGGCTTAATGGAAACCCATGAAAAAATGGCATGGATGCTGAGGTCGCATTTAAGATAACCTTATGGAGACTCAAAAGAGTATATGGTTTGTTACCCTGCTACTTGCAGCAGTGGCCGGTTATTGTGATACCGTTACATTTGTTGCAGCCGATTCCATATTCTCTGCCCACGTAACCGGAAACTTTATCGTTTTTGCCTACCAGATCATTAAAGGGTCAGATTCGCAGGCATGGATCAAGCTTTTAACATTCCCTGTATTTATCATAGCCGTTATAATAGGTGGCCAGATAGCATCCCGGGCATTAAACAGGCACAAGATCCTATTGCTGGAAGGAATAGTATTATTAATAAGTGGCGCGGCTGCAATTGCCTTCGTTCACGTTCCTAAACTGGATTGGGTGGGCTATTCGGTTGTGATGCTGGTTGTACTTGCAATGGGCCTGCAAAATGCATTTGGTAAACTATTTGCCAAAGAAACATACGGCCCTACCACCATGATGACGGGTAATGTAACACAGGCAGCACTTGATCTGGGCAGCATCATTACATCTGGGTTTAAAGATATTTTAACCTGGGAAAGTCTCAAAAAACAAAGCATCACTATTGGGGGCTTCCTGATTGGTTGTCTCCTTGGTGCATTGATGGCCAAAAACTTCGGTTTAGGAGTAATTATTTTACCCGGCATAGCTATGATCATTTGCTATTGGATCACCAATAAAACCGTCGCTGTGCAATCAGTGTAATTTAAATTATACTGAAAATAATATCATGAAGAAGGCCTGTTTCAATGCAGGCCTTCTTGCGTTATCGGGAATAATAGCCGTCACGATTCAATTACAAATCGACCAGAAAAAGTTCAGATTTTTCTTTTGCGTTAACTAACACTAACTCCTCCTTTTTTTCTTTTTTTCCGATATTCATCAACACTACCGCAAACAGGATCAGAATAACACCCACCCATTGCAGAAAGCTGACAGGCTCCTTTAACAGGATGTTTGCCATTAATACAGATACCGGTATTTCTACAGTTGCAATAATGGCTCCCAGCCCCATGCCTGTTAGCGGCATTCCCCTGGTAAACAGCAAGGGCGGAAGGATTGTTCCAAACAATGAAAGCAGAAGACCCCAGCGCAAAAATATGGCATATGAAAACTGCTGATTCAAAGATGAATGAAAAATAAAAGCAATAATGATCAATCCGCCCAGGATCATGTAAAGGCTTCTTTTTAGCGGAGGAAAATGAAGTTCGATGTTGTTTGATGAGTACATAGTTGCTGTGTAGGAAAGAGCGGCCATTATTCCCCAGCCAAATCCAGCCCAGCTGATACTAACGGATTGTTTAAGCAAACTGGTGGCCAGTATTGTTCCGGCTATAATGATAAAAACTGACGCTATCTTACGTAATCCCGGCGCCTTTTTATGCAAAATCATCTCCAGGATAACGCCCATCCACACCGTTTGCATTAACAATACAATTGCAACACTTACCGGTACGTACTGAACCGCCATATAGTAGAAAACGCTGGTTAACCCCATAGATGTTCCCGCAACTATTAACTTAAATATGCTTTTATTGCCTGATGCTTTTGCTTCTGGCACCGCCTCCCGTTTACGGAACAAGGTTAAAATAAAGAGCCCGGCAAATCCCAGACCGAACTGCGAAAGCGTTACTTCTGCTGTGCTGAATCCTTCATGATAGGCCATTTTTACAAAGGTTGCCAGCATTCCATAGCTCGACGCTCCCAGCGCAACCAAAATGCTTCCTTTAAGTGCATTGTTTTTCATTAATGTGTTTTTTATGTCACCTAACATTCCAGATTTAGTTTTCTGTTGCTAAAGCTTCATTTGATACAGCCGGCCCCCAAAATGACCAACGATTCAAAGGTATCTGTAGAAAACTCTTTATTTGTATTGAAAGCAGGAGTTGGCAAAAAAAGGGCTTTTCTGTGACGATGATGACTTTGTTCAATTTTCCAGCACAATGTGCGCCAATTCCATCTCAATCAAATCTTTGATATTTTGGTGCGATGTATCTATCGACTTTTTAAAATCCTCCGGCGCAAATGATTCTCCGTTTATGGCGATCACATGAATATTGCTGATCCCTATAATATTAAATACGGTTTTCAAATAGTTGCTCTGGAAGTTCATATGCTCGTTATATTCTCCTTTTTCATATCCCTGGGCACCTCTTGAAAGTAAAAGAAATAATGTTTTATTTTCAAGCAGACCTATATACGGGTTCTGCATATTGGCTGGGTTAAACTTCCAGGTTTCATTAACCCTGAGAACCTGATCAATATAGGCCTTAAGCGCACTGGGAATTGACCAGTTGTACATAGGAGAAGCAAGAACAATAACATCAGCTTCCCGTAGTTCGGAAATATAAGTATCGCTTGTTTTAAAGCTTCTATTTCTTCTTCTGATCTTGCTGCGGCAGGTTTGAAAGCCGCGGCAATCCAATTCTCGTTGATGTGGGGCACATCGGTACTTCCCAATTCCCGAAAATTGATAATTGGATCGGTATGGATAGTTTTCCAGTGATCTATAAATACTTCGGTGAGTTTTCTGCTATGAGATCTAAGCGCTCTTGCGCTTGAATTAATGACCAATACTTTTTTCATTTCGATAATTTTATATACAAAAGTATAGCGATGCTGGATTATATTTGCATACCAGTTTCTATAAAAACCACAGCCCAGATGTTACCCTACAAATCATTAATCCAAATTGATAGAAATGCAGCTGTATCACTATACATCCAGGTGTGCAATAGTTTTATATCATTAATCACCAGTGGTACGCTACAGCCATCTGATATATTGCCAAGCTCCCGTATACTGGCAGATTTGATTGGTATTAACAGAAACACGGTAAAACTGTCTTATGAAGAATTGATTAGCCAGGGTTGGGCTGAATCTATAGAGCGCAAGGGCGTGTTTGTACTTTCCAGGCTACCGGTACGTTCCAAACGGATACTACCTGAAGCTAACAAAAACAACAGTGCTCAGGAGCCTTTTATATGGACAAATAATTTTGCAAATGCCATACCCACCAAAAATCTACAGAAAACTACGCTCGCTATTGATGATGGCTTTCCCGATGTGCGCCTGGCGCCGGTAGATCTGCTCATGCGCGAATATCGAAGTCTTTCCAGAAGATTTCATGGAAAAAACATTTTGAAATATGGTAGCTCCAAAGGGTCAGAACATCTTCGCGTTGCTATTTGCAAGTACCTTTCCAATACCAGGGGCTTAATTGTTTCTTCTGAAAATATACTGATTACAAAGGGTAGCCAGATGGGAATCTACTTAGCGGCGCAACTGCTGCTCCAACCTTCAGATAATATAGCCGTTGGAATTTCAAACTATACTTCTGCAGATGATGTTTTCAAACATGCCGGTGCCAACCTTCTGCGGATTCCGATTGATCACAACGGAATGGATGTTGATTATCTTGAAGAGATTTTACAACATAAGAAAATAAAGGCAGTATATGTGATACCGCATCATCACTTTCCAACGGCGGTAACCATGAGTACCGAGCGGAGGTTAAAACTATTAAATCTTGCTAAAGAACACCGTTTTGCCATTATCGAAGACGATTATGATTTTGATTTTCATTATGATAACAAGCCCTACCTGCCTTTGGCAAGTATCGATCATAATCAAAATGTAATTTATATTGGTTCGATTTCGAAAACTTTTGCCCCTGCCCTACGCATTGGGTTTATGGCAGGACCATCAGCATTTATTGATGCCGCATCTTCATTAAGAGAGCTGATAGACAGGCAGGGAGACACCCTTTTGGAAGAAGCATTTGCCGTGATGTTTGACGATGGAGAGATGGAAAGGCATTTTAGGAAGTCATTAAAAATTTACAAGCAGCGCAGGAACCTTTTTTGTGAGATACTTAAGTCCGACTTTAAGGATGAGATACAATTCAGAATCCCGGAGGGAGGACTTGCGGTGTGGTCTACTTTTGATAAAAAGATCGATCTGATCAAAATGTCTGAAGACGCATCAAAAAAAGGACTTTATATCGACAATGGAAATTTTTATAAGAACGAATCCTTTGTTACCAATGCGCTGAGGATGGGCTTTGCTTCACTTGAGGAAAATGAAATAGTGGAAGCACTCGGGATTCTGAAAAAGGCAGTGCATTAAGTTCGCTGGGCCATCCTTTATCTCATAATTGGCATATTTAACATCCCTGTTATTGCTCTAATTTTGTTTCAAACAAATAAATTTTTAAGCAATGACAACACGAATTAACATTGAAAAAACAGAGCCGGCAGGATACAGAGCAATTCTTGGACTGGAAAAATTCATTGAAAGCACACCACTGACAAGAAAACATAAAGACCTGATTAAAATCAGATCTTCGCAAATAAACGGATGTGCTTTTTGTATTGATATGCACACTAAAGATGCCCGTAAAGCCGGCGAAACAGAACAACGCATTTATGCGCTCAACGCCTGGCGCGACACTCCGTTTTTTTCGGAAGAAGAACGTGCAATATTAGCCCTGACCGAGGAAGTTACTTTAATTAGCAATCATGTAAAAGATGAAACTTATGAGCAGGCAGCTAAAGTACTGGAGGCAACTTACCTGGCACAAGTGATATTAGCAATTATTACTATTAATGCATGGAACAGAATTGGCATTACAACCAACCTAATACCAGCATAACGTTGATGCTGGATATCGATAATGAAAGCCCTCTAACCGAGGGCTTTGCTTTTATATTTAAGTTCGCTGGGCCACCCTTTATTTTGTATTTGGCATATTTAGCATCCACGTTGGTGGCCTAATTTTGTGGCAAACAAACAATTATGGATAATACATATCAGGTTAAAATAATCAAGACCGATTTTGAAATTGAACAATGCTGGGAAGTCGCATTTTTGTTAAGGCCGCATCTGAATAAAAATAACTGGTCTTCCATGATTTCAGAGATGATGCAACATGAAAAGTACAACATCGCCGGAATTATGGATAATGACAAGGTTGTTGCATTTGCAGGATACCGCACCATGACGTCATTGCACAGTGGTAATATAATTTATATTGATGATCTCTGCACTTTGGAATCTTACAGGGGGAAAGGCCTGGCCTCTCAACTGTTAAAACATGTGAAAGCTATTGCCATATCAAATAATAAAAATGCCGTGGTGCTTGATACAAATTTCAATAATAATACAGCACAAAAGTTGTATCTGAACAATGGATTTCAACTCGCCGCGCTCCATCTCTCCTGTGATTTAAGAAAGCAGCATTAATATTGGGAATTTGAAGGATTTGATTTTAAAAGAGGGGTGTTTAAAACGCCCTTTTTTGTTTTTGTATGGATCGTGATTTTCTTAGGTTAAATGAGACTTTTAAAGGCATTATCGTTATTATCATGATTAGATTTTACAACTTGCATCATTAATCGTGAAGACAGCCGGCTTTTCAATTTTAGTCGGGTAAATATCTATTTTGCCAATTCCAATAAAACTTTTTCCCGCATTTTACTTAATGCGATATTCACACTTTCAATTGTAGCTTTGCATTGATTAGCTTCAACGAGCACTTTCTTTTTGTCGATAAGTTGTTTATTCAATTCATTATCAATGTTGCTAAGATCAACCATTGAATAGCCTACTAACTGGTTTCTTACTCCATTTACATTAAAATCAATACTGGTTTGATTTAGTATAGCGGCCAGGCTATTTAACTCAGTCGTCAGTTTCGAATTGTCTTTTGTGATCTGTGTCAGTTGAGATTTTAAGTCCTCTTGATCGATTTTGGCCTTATTTAGACTAATAGCGAATATATAATTCTCTCCCTGCAGGTTATCAAGATCAAGATTAATATACCCAACTAATCTATAAACTTTGCGTAATTTCTCCTTGTCGTTTATTGAATTAATTGCACTATCAAGATTTTTTATCCATGATAAGAAATTATTAATACTGCTCAAAAAGCTTGGTTGTTCTTTATCCTGAGCAAAAGATGGCATTACTATCGAAATACACAGAAGTGCGGCAAGAATTAGCTTTTTCATTTGAGTTTTGGTTTAGTTTTGTAGAATATTAAAAAAAGCCCAATAACAAATAAAAGTAAGGGAAGTATCAGCAATCCCAATTCGGCATATTTTATGCCCCTGCTAAAAATCGTAGTCACAATATCTTCCCTTGTATAAAAGAAATAAAACGACATTATTAAAGATATAATGCCAATTATTAGTTTCGTTTCTTTCATAAAAACGGGTTATTTTTCGATTTCAATCATCAAAAAAAACAGCTATTAGTATAAAAATATGCCAAAGGGATTTATTTTTAATTACCTGAAAATCTGTTATTTATAAATATAAAACAAGATTTTGGTTCTTGCAAATAAATCATAAATATTAAAAAATCAATTAGTTATTCCGACTATTTGCCGATGCAGAAAATATCTGGACAATGATTATCAGCAAGTTATGAGTTTGATTATTTGAAAACACAAAACACACCGTAAAGAAGGTAAAATTCCTAACGCAGAATACTGGTATAGCAGCACGGAAAATCCGCCCCAACTTAATAATAAATCAGCCCCGCCCTTTATGCATCTTTTTTTACTATTAATTAAACATCTATAAAACAGTATTTTAACTAACTTTATCATAAAATCTAAAACCCTTCTACAATCATACGAGGAGGATTTTGTCTTATAGAAGATCCAAAGTTGAATCATTGTAAACCCTGCAAAAACAATTCAAATGAAATTGAGACATACGTTCATAATAACCTTTGCATTAGTCGCAGTTTTTTTTGTTGCACAATCTTTTTATTACAATTATTTGAAGAAAGTTGCGCCATCAAAACAATTTTTGTTTAAGGATTCTGGCAGGCGTGTTGCCGTATGTGGTTCAGCTTATAACCCTGCAGACACGGATTCAGCTATTCCGGCATTAAAAGGCTGGGGTAACTATCAATGGAAAATTACGACAGCGTCTGACAGTGCTCAATTTTACTTCAACCAGGGAATAAGCATGTATTATGCTTTTCATTCGATAGAGGCAATCGCATCATTTACCAAAGCAATCCGTTTTGACCCAAAGTGTGCAATGGCCTGGTATGGCAAATCACTGGCTATGGGCCCCACTATTAATTATCCTAATGGCTATACTCCTCCCTCTGGTGCTTATGAAGCCTCTGTTCGGGCAAATACTTTCAGCCTTTCTTGTTCTCCACTGGAAAAAGAACTCATTAAAGCGATGCAGCAGCGTTACAGTATGGACAGTACCATCAGCGTAAAGAAGCTGAGAACCAGCTATGCTAAGGCTATGCAACTGGTTTATGCCAAATACCCCAAAAACGCCGATGTAGTAACGCTTTATGCAGATGCTTTACTATTATTACACCCTTGGGATCTGTACGCAGCTAATTTTATACCCAAGCCATGGACACCGCGGATACGCATCCTGTTAGAAAAAGCACTCGCTATTAACCCAAAAAATCCCGGCGCAAATCATTACTATATCCATACCATGGAGGCATCCGCTACGCCGCAAATGGCTTTAAAAAGCGCCTATCTACTGGATACACTGATGCCACAGGTATCGCATATCACCCATATGCCCTCGCACATCTATATCCGCACGGGCGATTATCAGCGGGGAATAAAGGATAATGAGGCAGCAATCCGGGGATATGATCTTTATCTGAAACAATATGCCCCCGTGGTAAACGGTGCTGTATTATACCAGATTCACAACCTCCATTTTAAAATTAACTGCGCGCAAATGGGGGGTAATTATAAAACAGCTATTAATACTTCCGATTCCCTTAAAGCGATCATACCTTCCGCTTATTTATCTTTCCAAGGCGGGGACGGCAATTATTTTCAATACATTTATATGCAGTCCGCGTTAACATTAGTTCGTTTTGGTAAATGGGATGATATCCTAAAAATCAAACCTATCGATACCGTTGCCTATGCCTCCATTCTATTACATTTTTCAAAAGGCTTAGCCTGGTGTGCCAAAAACAATTCGGCCAGGGCCGAACAGGAATTACAACTACTAAATGCTAACATGCACGACGCCTCCTTACAGATACCTATTGATAATTTCAGTTCTGCTTACCAAGCCGCAGGCGTAGCCAGGCTTATCCTGCAAGGTGTTATAGCAAAAACGCAAAAACGTTATGCTTCTGCTGCTGATATCTTAAAAAAGGCGGTAACTGCTGAAGACAAACTCATTTATAACGAGCCCCGTGACTGGCCTATACCTGCAAGGCAATATTTGGGAGACCTGTTATTACAAACCGGCAGGTATTGGGAGGCAATCTCCGTATTAAATAAAGATTTGGCTATTCACCCTAATAATGGTTGGGCATTGACCGGGCTTAAGCTGGCTTATCAGAACATAGGTGATGACTTCGCTTTGAACAAAGTAGAAAAGCAGTTAACAGCCGCCTGGAAAATAAAAGATGCGGCCATTGACAAACCTGTATTCTGATCAATTAACTAAACTTTAAAAATCAAGACTGTAGAACTATATAGCACACAGGTACATTTTTTCTGGAAACACTGGTGACTTATTTTTACCCAACAGTTGTTCATCGTGGCAACCAAAAAAACAGCGAAATTACTTTCAAATAGTAACATAAAGCTTAAATATACCGAATGGTTTTATTTATAAAAGCCTGATATCATGATATTTATACAAAATAAAACAGTGATTTTTATTTTCCATTTTTAGCTTATAACTAATTGAAAATCAATAAATTATTCTGACTACTTGCCGATACAAAACTTACTAAATATATTCTCCAGCAGATCATCGGTAGTTACCACACCCGTAATTTCGCCCAGGTAATGCAGGGCTTGCTTAATATCCATCGATAGGAAATCAGAAGTGATACTGCCATCTATGCCGCCTAAAACTCTTACCAGTGCTTCTTCGGTTTTTTGAAGAGCCTCCAGATGGCGAATATTGGTTACCAGGGTTTCGTCGCCGCTGAGTTGGTCTTTGATGGCAGTGGTGTAGATCTTGTTCTTGAGGTCGTCTATATGCAGCTTTTCTTTGGCCGATATAAAAGTGGTTTGCATATCAGGCAATCCCGAGGTAGTGAAAAAAGCCTGGATGCTTTCCAACTTCAGTATATCCTCATCTAACAGATCCATTTTATTGGCCACCATTAACATGCCCACGCCGGGTTTCTGCAGACTATCCAAATCACTTTTAAGTTCGTCTAAGGTGATGAGTTCGGCATCAAACACATAGATCAATAATGCCGACTGGCTTATTTTTTCCATAGTGCGCTGTACTCCTATCTGCTCAATAGCATCTGTAGCTTCGCGAATACCTGCTGTATCTATCAACCTAAAATTGATGCCTTGTATATTCAACACCTCTTCAATGGTATCACGGGTGGTACCCGGGATATGACTTACAATAGCTCGTTCCTCGTTTAGCAAGGCATTAAGCAGGGTTGATTTACCTGCATTTGGCCTGCCTGCAATAACCGTATTTACGCCATTTTTAATGGCGTTACCCAACTCAAACGATTGGATGAGCCGGCCTACTATTTTGGTAATTTCATGGATTAGGTGTTTCAGCTGGTCGCGGTTGGCAAACTCAACATCCTCTTCGGCAAAGTCAAGTTCCAGTTCAATCAGCGAGGCAAAGTTTACCAGCTGTTCGCGCAGGGTTTGCAGCTGGGTGCTAAAACCGCCCCTAAGCTGTTGTAGTGCCACCTGTTGCGATGCTTTAGAGTTGGAGGCTATCAAGTCTGCAACGGCTTCAGCTTGCGACAAATCAAGCTGACCGTTCAGGAACGCCCTTAAGGTAAATTCACCGGGCTTTGCAGAGCGTGCTCCTTTTTTGATAAACAACTTGATGATACTCTCGATAATGTAACCCGAGGCATGGCAGGAAATTTCAACCACATTCTCGCGGGTGTATGATCGCGGTGCCACAAACAATGATGCCAATACCTCATCCAATACCAGGTCACCATCTACAATATGGCCGAAATGAATGGTATGCGAAGCCTGCTTTGTTAAATCCTTACCCTTCCAAACGCTGTTGGCTATAGCAATGGCATCCAGCCCCGAAAGGCGGATCACCGCGATAGCGCCAATTCCGTTTGGCGTTGCAAGGGCAACTATTGTTTCCTGTTGTGGGTGGTGAGTGACTGCTGAGTTTTGATTATCCATAGCTAATTATCTGAACCTAAGTTTTCAGAATTAATGAATTTTCAGAATTTTAAATTTCTTATAATTCTATAATTCGATGAATTCCGGTTCAGAATGCAAAAGTAAAACAAATTACCATCAACTATGAACCATCCCAAATGAACTACTTTTCAATGACTTAATGGTGCTTCAACAAATGACGAATGAACAGTAACCAATGGCTAAAAAGCTTTAGCTTTGCGCAAATTATGGTAACTTTTTTTGAAGCTTCGCTCGATACTATTTCGGTACATCATGTTGGCAACCCATTGCAGGATGAGATGTACTCTTTATCAGATAATCCGCTGGAATTGAAGGATGAAATTATCCCCAACCTGCTGATGCAGTATTTTTTAAAACCGTTTGAAAAGGTTAACGAGGTTTATCACCTGATGCACAGCAGCGGCGATCTGGCCCTTAACGAGCTACACCATTTTGCCACACAGGCATTTGATGATAAAGAGAAATTTCATGAGGCATCTGAAAAGATAGCCAAGCACTTGTTTAAGGTAACCACCCACCCCAATATTAAAGGTGGCGAACTTTATGTGGTATACTTTAACAAAGTACAAATTGAGGGCAACCCGCTGGATGCCATCGGCATATTTAAATCAGAAAATAAAGAAACTTACCTGAAAGTTTACCCGGATAAGGGCGGTTTCCAAGTTGATTATGAGCAGGATGCCATCAATATCAACAAACTGGATAAGGGCGTTTTGATCTTTAATATCGAAAAAGAAAACGGTTATAAAGTGGTAGTGGTTGATAAAACCAATGGTGGCCAGGATGCCGCCGTATACTGGAAAGATGAGTTTCTACAGCTCAAGATCCGGAACGATAGCTATAATCAAACGAGTAATACACTGGGCATCTACAAAAACTTTGTTACCCAAAAACTCGACGATCAGTTTGAAATGAGCAAAGCCGATAAAATCGACCTGCTTAACCGCTCCATGAAATACTTCAAAGAAAAAGAAACCTTTGATATGGATGAGTTTGGTAATGAAGTAATAGGCAACCCGGAAGCCATAGAATCATTCAAAAACTTCAAAAATCAGTACGAGCAAGATTTTGACACCCCTATCGCCAACACCTTCGAAATCTCCGGCAACGCCGTAAAGAAACAAGCCCGCGATTATAAAAGCGTATTAAAGCTTGATAAAAACTTCCACATCTATATCCATGGTGATAAAGAACTCATTGAAAAGGGCTTTGATGATGGTAAGAATATGAACTTTTATAAGGTATTTTTTAAAGAGGAAGCATAGGAATACGCTTATCAAATAAAATAAACTAAAACCACAAAGGTTTATCAGAAAAATATCTAATCTGATAAACCTTTTTTATTGTTCCAAGTCCTACCCATAATACCGAAACATTTTTTAGTTAACCAAATCACAACATCTCAATGAAAAAATCACTTTTTATTTTATCACTGCTATTTATTATTGCAAGCTGCAAAGTCCCCAATTACGCCATAGGCATGAGCGAAAATGAATTTACTGCTTCTCAAAAATACAATTTAACCTTAGTTGAGGCATCCCGGGGAAGAGCCATTTATAAAAGGGCTGTTGAAAGTGACGGTAAAACAGTAACAGCAAATATGTACTACTATTTTGTAGATGGTAAATTAGTACGTATGGAACGTGTTGAAAACAACCCGGATATTATTATTGAACAAAGAAAAAGCTAAATATTTGTATAGCCTTAATGAATCAGGCTTACAGAATATCATATCCTGTAAGCCTGATTTATGTAAAGGTCTATTCTACCTCAACCAAACTACTTGCTCCATAAGTAACGGGCTCCACCCTTTTCAAGTGTAAATTACTCACCGGCTTCACCACCAACGGTATTTTCTCAATCCGGGTTTCGCTGGTATCAAGACCAAATGCTTTAGCTTCTGACTGGGCCAATTTTTTGATGGCGAAGTAGCTGTTCAAAATAAAACCTTCGCTCATGCTGAACAGGTTGTTATAGCTCAGGAATTTTTCCATGATCACAAACCTGAAATCGGCCGCTATTTTATATCTATTAAGCGACGCATACTGACTGGTAATATCTATCTCCTGACGTTTCACCATATCCTCCACCACATTACGGAACAGCACGTTCACCCTGGGTTGTATCCTGAAACCTAAGCGGTACTCAATTCGGATCACCTTGCCGGGCTCAATCTGGTCTACACTATACTCCATGGTGTAGGGCTCGTCGGTACGCTCAATGTGCACAAACCAGTAGGTATCGGCACGTTTAGGCCGACGGCTCATGATAGAGTATATGATCTTTTCTTCAATCTGCTTGCCGTTGTTGGCTTTAGTAAGGTAAATAAGATGGGTAGCGTATTTATTAACGGTAGTATCGGCGCTAAGCGCATTTAACAGGGGTAATTGTTCTTTGATATCAATAAAATTCAGGAAACGGTTATTGATTTTACGGGCTCTAAACCAGATGTACATGGTAAATATCAATCCTACCTCAAAGCCAACAAAGAATAATCGTTTTAATATTTTAACCGCATTGGCTACAAAAAACGAGAATTCGACCGTTAAAAAAACGCACAATATAATAGTTACCAGCCATACGGGCCAGTGCTTTACATAGCGCATAAAATAGTACATTAAAATGGTGGTGCTCAGCATGGCTATAGTGATACTAAACCCGTAAGCAGCTGTCATGGCGCTGGAGGTGCGAAAATACAGCGAAACTAAAATACAGCCAACACACAAAATCCAGTTAATGCTGGGGATATAGATCTGCCCGCGAATGTTTGATGGGTACTTAATGGTTATCCGCGGCCAAAAGTTCATGCTCACAGCCTCGCTGATCAGCGTAAACGACCCGCTGATTAAAGCCTGGCTGGCAATGATAGTAGCCATAGTAGCCAGTGCAATGCTCGGTATCAAAACCTGGTGGGGCACAATCTCGAAGAAAGGATTCACCCCGGTAAAGTTTTTGCTTGGTGCCTGCGACAACACCCATGCACCCTGCCCAAGGTAATTGAGGATAAGCGTAGTTTTAACAAATATCCAGCTTACCTGAATGTTCTTCCGGCCGCAATGGCCAAGGTCGGAGTATAAAGCTTCGGCACCTGTGGTACATAAAAATACCGCACCCAGCAACCAGAAACCTTTAGGGTGATCCATAAGCAAATGCGCCCCGTAATAAGGATTTAATGCTTTAAATATACTCGGGTAATGCATTACCTGAACGGTACCCAAAACTCCCAGCATTATAAACCACATCAGCATCACCGGCCCAAAAGCCGCGCCCACCACCTTGGTGCCAAACTGCTGAAAAAAGAACAGCAATATGATAATAACAATAACAATTAGTAAAATAAGGTTATTACCAGGTACTATAACACTTGAAAAATACGGAACCAGGTTTAACCCTTCAATAGCGGACGTTACTGATATAGGCGGGGTAATAATACCATCGGCCAGTAAGGTACCTGCTCCAATGATAGCCGGGATAGCCAACCATTTACCATAGCGCCTTACCAGGGCATACAGGGAAAAAATACCGCCCTCGCCTTTATTATCGGCTTGCAGGGTTATTACAATGTATTTAAAAGTGGTTTGTAGCGTAAGTGTCCAGAAGATGCAGGAGATAGAGCCTAAAACCAGATCCTGGTTAACCTTACCACCCTCAACCAGCAGGGTTTGAAAAACATAAAGGGGGGATGTACCGATATCGCCAAAAATGATACCGAGGGTAACTATCATACCCGCAAAAGTGAGGTGCTTAACGTGCGAATTCATTTAATAAGATAAAAAATAGGGGATTGGGAACGTGGCGATCCTGCTGCGTATTGAGCAATTGCCAGCCTTTCTGGTTTTTTTGGCAGCAGCAACAGGAAATATTATCACCATAAACTAATTTTATTGATGAAATCGCTTAGCCAAAACACATGCCTGCCGCGGTTTTATTTTCACAATTACCTATTTTACAAATACTTACATATTAAAAAGCAATTATAACTGAAATGATAAAACCTATCAAAATGATAGGTTTTATCATTTTGATAGCGGATAAGAAGGATTGGATTTTGAAGAAAATCAATTAAAAAAATTGACTTAAAACCAAAAAGTCATGCCGAATTTATTTCGGCACCCCACATGCAAAGTGTACAACATGATGGTTACCTGTCCTGTGAGATCCTGAAACAAGTTCAGGATGACTTCGAAATGTGAAAACTGTTCCTAAAACTGCACGCCCCACCGCTCTTCAATACCTAATCCAAACAAAGCGAAATCATACTTCACCGGGTCGAGGGGATCAAACTGTTTTAGCCTTTGGGTTAGTTCAATGGCGGTTTGCCAGTCGGTTTGTTTGCGGGTGATGAGGAGGAGTTTGCGGGATACACGGTCGACGTGTAAATCAAGCGGGCAGATCAGGTCTGCAGGATTAATGTGATTCCAGATACCGAAGTCTACACCGTTATCATCCTTGCGTACCATCCATCGTAAAAACATATTCAGTCTTTTACAGGTAGATTTTTGCGAGGGCGACGATACGTGCTTTTGGGTACGATGAGGGTAATCTGGCAGAGAGAAGAAATACTTCCTGAAATGGTTGAGATAATCTTCGACCCCCAAGCCTCCCGAAGGGAGAGTTTCTTGATTTACCAGGAGTTTCGCTTGCTCCCCTTTCAGGGGGCTGGGGGGCTGCTGTAAAAAAGCATCCTCCAAAGATTCAAACTTTTCATAATGGCACCTGAAAAACGCTATAAAATACAGTGTATCGATATCATTAAACGTGCGATGCTTAAAGTGTAGCAGCTTTTTAAGGTCAGTTTCTTCATGGTTGATGATGAAATCATGCGGTGCACCATCCATCAATGTAATTAATTCCTTACATTTTTTTATGATGGTGACCCGCTGCCCCCAGGCCAGGGTAGCCGCCCAAAAACCCATAATCTCGATATCCTGCTTTTTGCTGAACAGGTGAGGGATCACGATAGGGTCGTTCTCAATAAACTCAGGGCGATTATATTGGGCAACTTTGGCGTCGAGAAAGGACTTAATATTTTCTATCATAGTTACAAAGAATCAGGAGTCAAGAATCAAGAGGTAAGATTTTTCCCTTCTTGATTCTTGACTCTTGTCTCTTGATTCTAACTCAACGCTTGCTTCAAATCTTCCAATAAATCCTCAATGTCCTCTACACCTACGCTGAGGCGTAAAAGATTATCTACCACACCTGCCTTTTCACGTTCAGCCTTGGGGATTGATCCATGGGTCATGCTTACGGGGTGATTTATTAAAGATTCCACACCGCCTAAAGATTCTGCCAGTGAGAACACTTTGAAAGATGACGCTATGCGGAAGGTTTCCTGCAGATCGGCTCCTTTTAGCACGATGCTGATCATACCGCCAAAATCAAGCATTTGCTTTTTAGCAACTTCATGATTTGGATGATCGGTAAAGCCAGGCCAGTAGATCTTTTCTACTTTAGGATGCGTTTTTAAAAATGCTGCTATCTGGCGGCCATTTTCGCAATGGGCTTTCATACGCAGATGCAGTGTTTTTATGCCTCTAAGTACCAAAAAGCTATCCATAGGGCCCGGTGTAGCACCGCAGGCATTGTAAATAAACCATAGTTTTTTGTACAGATCCTCATCGTTCAGCATCAGGGCGCCCATGACCACATCACTGTGGCCGCCAATGTATTTGGTTACGGAATGCATCACCACATCGGCACCAAGGTCTATAGGGTTTTGCAGGTACGGCGAAGCAAAGGTATTGTCAACCACAAAAAGCAGGTTTTTCTCTTTGGTTATTTTACCGATAGCCGCTATATCCACAATTTGCATGGTGGGATTGGTAGGCGTTTCTATCCAAACCAGCTTAGTTTTATCGTTAGTGTACTGGCGGATAATCTCGGGATCAGAAAGATCAAGGAAATGAAATTTGATACCATAGTTGGCGTATATCTTGGTAAAAATACGGTATGAACCACCATAAAGGTCGTTCCCGGTTATCACCTCATCGCCCGGCGCCAGTAATTTCATTACCGCATCTGTAGCACCCATTCCACTTGAAAAAGCCAGGCCAAATTTTGCATTCTCCAATGCCGCCAAACAATCCTCAAGCGCCTTGCGGGTTGGGTTGGTACCACGTGAGTACTCATAACCCTTATTATCGCCCGGCGATTTTTGCCAGTAGGTAGATGTCTGGTATATCGGCGTCATGATTGCGCCTGTAGTTGGATCGGGCTCCTGCCCTGCGTGTATAGCTTTAGTTGCGAATTTCATGTGGCCCCCTAACCCCCTAAAGGGGGAATTTTTGATTTGCTTCCTTCCCTAAGAGGAAGCCTATTTTGTATTATCCTTTAGGGAAGGATTATTTGATTTAAGCCCAACGATTTTGACTGCTTATCAAAGCTGCACATCAAAAGCTCCCCCTTCAGGGGGTTGGGGGGCTAATACGCCCGTGCAAACAGAACCCTCTGCGTCGATGGTTTACCGGTCAAAATACATTTACCTTCTTCCAGTTTGTTATCCAAAGGTATACAACGGATTGTCGCTTTAGTTTCCTCTTTTATCCTTTGCTCGGTTTCCGGCGTACCGTCCCAATGGGCGCTCAGGAAACCAGGCTGCTCATCAAGCATGCGTTTAAACTCCTCGTAGGTGTCAACCTCGGTGGTATTCTCCGCTCTGAAATTAAATGCCTTTTTGTAAATGTTATTCTGAATCTCTTCTAACAGGGCTTCAATATGCAGCGCCAAACCATCCTGGTTTACAGTTTCTTTGGTTTTGGTATCGCGGCGTGCAAGCTCAACGGTGCCATTCTGCATATCACGGCTGCCAATGGCAACGCGCAACGGAACGCCTTTTAGTTCATATTCTGCAAATTTAGCTCCCGGGCGGTGGGTATCGCGTTTATCAAATTTAACCGATACTCCTTTGGCTTTTAATTCCTTGGTTAAGCCGGCTACAAATGTTGCAATGTTATCCAACTCTTCCTGGTGTTTATATATCGGCACAACAACAACTTGTATTGGGGCCAGTTTTGGAGGCAATACCAGGCCGGCGTCATCGCTGTGGGCCATAATAAGCGCACCTATTAAACGTGTTGATACCCCCCATGAGGTTGCCCAAACGAAATCTTGTTTATTATCGCGGGTTGTAAACTTTACATCGAAAGCTTTGGCAAAATTTTGCCCCAAAAAGTGCGATGTACCTGCTTGCAGGGCTTTACCATCCTGCATCAATGCCTCTATACAGTAGGTATCCAAAGCGCCTGCGAAACGCTCGTTAGGCGTTTTGCGACCCTTTACTACGGGCAAAGCCATCCAGTTCTCGGCAAAATCCGAATAGATCTCCAGCATTTGCTCCGTTTCGGCTATAGCTTCATCTGCGGTAGCGTGGGCGGTATGCCCTTCCTGCCATAAAAATTCGCTTGTGCGCAAAAACAAACGGGTACGCATTTCCCAGCGCATTACGTTTGCCCACTGGTTAACCAGGATGGGCAAATCGCGGTATGATTGGATCCAGCCTTTATAGGTGTTCCAGATAATGGTTTCTGATGTTGGGCGAATGATCAGCTCTTCTTCCAGTTTAGCATCTTCATCAACTATAATATTTCCGTCGCCGTCGTTTTTTAGGCGATAGTGTGTAACAACAGCGCATTCTTTAGCAAAACCCTCAACATGGCTGGCCTCTTTACTAAAGAAGGATTTGGGTATCAACAGTGGGAAATAAGCATTGCTATGCCCTGTGTCTTTAAACATCTGATCAAGCACGGCCTGTATCTTTTCCCATATAGAATACCCATATGGTTTAATGATCATACAGCCCCTAACCGGCGAATATTCGGCCATGTCAGATTTAATTACTAAGTCGTTAAACCATTGCGAATAATCTTCGTCTTTACTAATAACACCTTTGCTCATATTGATTGGATAGAATTTGACTTTGCAATTATTGTATATTGCGCTCAAATTTATAAATTTAAAACTTATTCGAACCCGAACTTTTACAACCTGTATATGAAACGGAACATTGCAATAGGAATTTTTCTCATCAGTGCCCTTGCACTGAGTTCCTGCTCTACTCAAAAACTGGCTACTACCGCCAATAATGATGACGTTTATTTTTCAAATGCCAAGGCGGGCGATGAGCCTATCTACGCTGTACAGCCTGTTTACAATCAAAATGGGGATGAATATCAGCAAGATCAGCAGGATGATGATGATTACTTTTACTATGATGATTATGCATCGCGCATAAACCGTTTCAGTTATTACTCTCCGTTTAGTTATTATGATAATTTATATTACGGTTACAGCAATCCATATTTCAATAACGGCTTTAGCTTAGGTTTTAATTATGGCCCTTATGGCTATGGCTACTCTCCTTATGCTTACGGCGGCGGCTATGGAGGCTGGGGCTTAGGATATGGTTATGGTGGCTGGGGCTCAGGTTTTGGCTCTGGGTACGGCGGATACGGTTATGGAGGCTATGGTGGTTATGGCTACGGTGGTTTATACGGCGGCGGCTTTTATGGTGGCGGCGGTTACGGCGGCGGTGGCTATGTATCATCGGGTACGCCACGCCCGGTGCGTGGCACAGGCAGTCCTTTAAGTGGCCGTGGTACACCGGCAAATAGCGCTTATGGCCGTGGTACCCGTGTTGGCGGTCCGGCGCAAAGCTCAAGAACAGGTATAGGCTATATACCAGGTGGCCGGGCAAACCGGACTACTGACGGCCTCACCCGCGGCAATTCAAATAACAGCAATAGCAGTTACTCACGCGATTCGCGCCCGGTAAGGCAACAAGATACCAGGCCGGCAACACAAAGTGTTGAACGTTCACAACCTGCACAATCACCTTCGCCAAGTTCAAGCGGTGGCTCAAGCAGCGGTGGTGGCTCAAGCAGTGGCGGCGGTGGCGGCAGACCAGTTAGACCATAATTTTATCAGCTTATATCTATGAAGATTAAATATTTACTCAGTGTAATTGCTATAGTAGCATTTACAAAAGATAGTTTTGCGCAATATTCGCAGGATGCCATCCGCTTCAGCACCTTTCAAACGGGGTCAACTTCGCGCATCAAAGCAATAGGCAATGCCGGGACAGCTGTTGGTGGCGACCTGAGCTCGATAAGTGGAAACCCTGCAGGCCTTGGGTTTTTCACCCACTCGGAAATAAGCATAACGCCCGAGTTTAATGGCTCAAAGGTAAACTCAACTTACCTTGGCCAGTTCGGCAACGACAGCAAAAGCAACCTTAATTTCAATAACGCTTCGGTAGTAATTTACCAGCGATTGAATACACCAAAGGGCCGCGACAAAACAAAAGGATGGTTAAGCTTTAATTATGGAGCTGCCTACAGCCGCACCAATAACTTTTACGAAAACATAACCTATGGTGGTAAAAACGCGTCAAACTCTATTGGCGATTATTATGCCAGCCTTGCCAATGCAAATGGCCAGGTAAACCAGGGCGGCCTTGATGATTGGGCTTACCAGCAAAACCTGATAGATAGTTATAGTACTACCGGAGGCGGATCTGAATACCGCAGGAATGCATTTGGCACGGTTGACCAGTTAAGCAATACCATACGTTCTGGAGGCCAGTCAGAAGTAAACCTTGCATTTGGAGCCAATTACAGTAACAAGCTCTATTTAGGTTTAGGTTTGTCGTTATCCGATATCAGGTACAACTCATACAGCGTATTTAACGAAACGGGTAACGCAAACATACTGGTGAATAATATCGGCACAAATGTTGGCTTTAATTCAGGCTTTGTTCAGGACCAGATCACTAAAGGGTCTGGCGGTAATGTTAAGCTGGGTTTAATTTACAAACCCATTAATACCCTCCGTTTAGGTTTTACAGTTACTTCGCCAACGTTTTATAGTATCGACGACTCTTACGATGAAAGCCTTGCAACCAAATTTAATAATGGCAGCGCTTTTGCAAACGGTCCGCAGGATTATTCTTTATCCTACAACATGCGTACGCCCTTTAAATTTACCGGTGGTGCCGCTATCTTTATTGGCAAATATGGCTTCATATCCGGCGACGTAGATTATATTGACTATAAAACCACCCACATCAGCAGTAATGATAGTTATACTGCCGATTTTGACAATGGCAATATTAAAGCGCTTTACCGCTCAACCATTAACGCGCATGTTGGCGCCGAAGCCCGTTTAAACAGCATGCTTTACCTGCGTGGTGGTTACAGCGTACAGGGAAGCCCGCTTAAACAAAATGGCAGCGATATTAAAACAGTAACCGGTGGTATTGGTGTAAGGTTTGGTAATTATTATGTAGATGCAACCTATGCACATTTAAGTGGTTCGCAAACTGTTTACCCATATGAGATAGCCGCTGCAAGCCCATCTGCATATTTAAAAAAGACAAATAACAATGCCTTCCTTACTTTAGGATATAGTTTTTAATTATCCAAAAATATTTTTTTCACAAAAAGCCTTCCGGTAATCCTGGCAGGCTTTTTTTATGCTTAACCCTGGATGACCGACCGAAGTTTTAATGGATAAAATACTTTAAAAAAGACAATTAATATTTACCCTCTGATAATAGGGAAATAGCTTTTAAAACCACTAAGTCATGCCGAATTTATTTCGGCACCCCACACGCAAGTAAGCACGACATAGGTATGCTGTAGACAGGATGTAAACGTTGCAGGTCTGAATGTCCTGTGGGATGCCGAAATAAATTCGGCACGACGTCGGCTTTTGAACTCTTTCAGGGTAATAAATTTACCGGATTAAAAGCCCGATAGATCACCTATCTGCTCTGTCTTTTCCAGGTGCCTTACATCAAAACCTTTGTTGGCTGCCCTTACCACCAGTTGGTTATAAGTTTGATCATCCAGTGTTGGGCGGCGGCTCAAAATCCAAAGAAATCTGCGGTTTGGATGCCCAACTACAGCATAGCTGTAATCTTTTGCCAAATCAATTATCCAGTATTTGCTTTTACAAGGCCAGGAAAACTGAACGGCCAGCTTGGAGTTAGTCCCCTTATCAGTAACAAAAGCTTTTCCTTCAGTTACTTTAAGGCTATTATTTTTTATGCAGCGATTTTTTACAATGATGCTGCCATCTTTATTTAATCCGTAAGTTGCCGAGGTGCATGAGCACCCCTTCTCAAAAGGTTGAGGGAAAGCGGCTATTTCGAACCAGGTACCCAGGTACTTTTTAAGGTCGACATAGTTAACAGTTTCCAATGGTTTTTCCCGGGCTTGCAGTGCCAATGCAGCCAAACCCAGTACAACAGAAGTTGCCAAAATCTCTTTCTTCATACAACCATAACGCCCGGTACACCCAAAAAGTTTAAACAATAAGCACATATTTACCCCTCGCGCCTCCCTGAAATATTTAATTACCTTTGCCACAAAACATTAAAATTGGGTACAACAGCCACATTTCAGGATAAAAAAGTCATCAGCATATTAGGTTGCGGCTGGTACGGGCAGGCATTAGCCAAAACATTGATCAACGAGGGTATACGGGTAAAAGGATCAACCACATCACCTCAAAAAATGGAGTTACTTTTGGCTGATGGCATTGAACGATATTTGATTGATTTTTCTGTTGATGATAAACCTTACGATGCCGAATTTTTTAATTGCGATGTACTTTTAATTGCTATTCCGCCAAAAGCGCGGTCGGGCCAGGGAGCAAATTTTACTAATAAGATCAAGGCCATCATCAACGCTATAAATCAGCATGGCGTTAAAAAAATAGTGTTCATCAGTTCAACCGGCGTTTATGCCGATTTGAATACCGAGGTTGACGAAAACACACCACCGCAACCCAATACCGAAGCCGGTAAAATATTATTTGCTGCCGAAAACCTTTTCAGAGAAGAGAAAACGTTTAAAACTACCATTATCCGCTTTGCAGGATTGATAGGACCAGGACGCGATCCGGGCCGATTTTTTGCGGGTAAAAAAGATATCCCCAACGGAGAGGCACCAGTAAACCTAATACATTTGAATGATTGCATCGGATTAACCAGGGCCATTATCGATAAAAATGCTTTTGGGTATTTGTTCAATGGCTGCTCGCCGAATCATCCTGCAAAATCTATTTTTTACACCAGCGCCGCCTTAAATTCAGGATTTGAAAAACCGGAGTTTATTCATGAATTAAAGGACTGGAAGATTGTTAAAAGTGTACATGTGGAGCCGATATTGAATTATCAATTTAATACCGGTATTCAATAGTAAATACCAATTTAGGGTACAAAAATTATCAGGGCTTTTAAAAGATTAATCGGGCTTTGCCGCCAGGGGCTTATCGCCCATCACAAAAACCAATCTCCCGCCGTTCATGATATCCTGATGACTGATATAATTTTTAAAATAGGGCTTACCATTTAAGCTGATACTCTGAACATACTTGTTAGTTACTGATAAGTTTTGGGCCACAATAACAAAACTTTTATTGCCGGGTAAGGCAAGGCTGATCCGGCTCAATTGCGGTGCGCCAAATACGTACCTTCCATCGGCGGGGTTAACAGGGTAAAAGCCCATTGCCGTAAAAATATACCAGGCCGACATCTGCCCGCAATCATCATTTCCCGATAGGCCATCCGGCTTGTTCTGGTAAAACTGATCTGCTATCTGCCTTACCAGTCGCTGGGTTTTAGCCGGGTAACCGGCCAGTGTGTATAAATAGACAATATGATGATTGGGTTCGTTACCATGGGCATATTGGCCTATCAGCCCGGTAACATCAAGCGTTGAACCTTTGCCAAACACTTTTGAGTCCACACTGAACAACGAATCGAGTTTGGCTATGAAGTGCTCCTTCCCTCCCATCAGCTTTATTAGCCCCGGAATATCATGCTGTACCTGCCAGGTATATTGCCAGGCGTTCCCCTCGGTATAATCACCTCCTATTGCCAGTTGTCCGCTATCCAGGTTGGCAAAAGGCTGCACCCAGCTACCATCTGCCAGCCTGCCCCGCATCAGGCCGGTTGATCTGTCGAACAGATTTACGTAGAACGTAGAGCGTTTATGAAAATAGTTGTAATCTGCCGTTTTGTTAAGTGATTTAGCCAGCTCAGCAGCACACCAATCGTCATAAGCAGCTTCAAGCGTACGGGATACTGCCTCACGTTTTACACTATCTGATGGCAGATAGCCATGCTGCATATAAAGCGACCAATTGTACTTTGGATTTTTATTGGTAGTGAGTGTGGCTTTTATGGCTTCAAACGCCTGCTCTTTATCAAAACCTTTAATACCTTTCAGGCTGGCATCCACA
Organism: Mucilaginibacter sp. P1_A3; assembly: GCF_056406855.1. Classification (NCBI taxonomy): domain Bacteria; kingdom Pseudomonadati; phylum Bacteroidota; class Sphingobacteriia; order Sphingobacteriales; family Sphingobacteriaceae; genus Mucilaginibacter; species Mucilaginibacter sp. P1_A3. Next base: position 126,158 of record NZ_JBFTZJ010000016.1, on the reverse strand, counting down.
ATCACAGGTATCGCATGGTTACCTATCATGGCGTAACTTTCCTTGCCAAACAAGGTCCATACCGGTAATAATTTGGTCACGCTAAAATGCTGCAACATGGTTTCAACCATTTGGCCATCTTTATCGGGGCAAATGAGGGTATACAGTGGATGCGCGGCGCGATAAGTATCCCATAAGGATAGCGTTGAATAATACACTTTATCGGCAGATTGATGTACCCCGCCATCAGCACCACGGTATTTTCCATCTACATCGGCAATGTTATTGGGTTGAATTAAGGCGTGATAAATGCTGGTATAAAAGGCTATTTGTTGTTCTTCCGCACCCTCGGATTTTAGTTTGGCGAAGTAGCTTTCCCAAACTTTAGCGGCATCCGCTTTAACCTGTGCAAATGTTTTATTTGCCGTTTCGGCATCCAGGTTTTTGCGGGCGCCGTCGATACTTACAGCCGATAGACCAACTTTAGCTTCCACCGCTTCGCCGGAATGGGCATCAAAATCAACTACCAAACGGCGATGTGTATCCCCGTCAATAAAATGATGACCGGTAAATGGCTTGCTAAACCTCGCCGTAAAAAACACCTTCTTATCAACCCATTGGCTCGAATACGCGTAGCCGCTGATGGTGGTTTTGCTATTGACAGTGATGTTGCCTTCAGATACATGTTCTTTTAGTTGTTCGGCATCCTCAACCAAACCACTTTGCATATCTATCAGCAAATGCGATTTGCCGGCTTTGTTGAAAACATAACGGTGAAAGCCAGTGTGAGCCGAAGCCGTAAGCTGCACTTTAATGTTATGATCAGCTAAAACCACCTCGTAATAGCCCGGTGAAGCTTTTTCTGTTTGATGTGAGAAAGCACTGGTAAATTTGGCCGGATCGTTCCCCTGGAAAGGAAAAAACAAAACATCCCCCAGATCAACCCCGCCTGTGCCACTTAAGTGTGTATGTGCAAAACCTGTGATAATCCGGTCCTCATACCGGTAACCGGAACAATAATTCCAGCCGAAATTGCCGGTTTCCGGGCTTAACTGAACCAAACCAAATGGCACCGTAGCACCGGGAAAAGTATGCCCTGTTGCTGATGTACCTATAAATGGATTAACATATTTACCATAAGTTTGGGCATAAGCAATAACGCTTGTAAACAAACAGCTGAGTGCCAAAAGTATTTTAAACAAGCTTTTCAATTGCATCATAAACCTGTTATTAATGGAACATATATTTTCCGGGGTCAATCAATTTATCGGTAGCAGCCTCCCTTAACAATAACAAATCCTGCATGCGGTTTATATTATCGGCTATATAATATCCGCTTAAATTGTAAACGCCTTTTTTAAGATGCAGCAGCGCTTTTTGAGGTTCAACGTACGTATTTTTATTTTTATATATCACCGGCTTACCATCCAAAAACAAAGCCGGACTAACCTCAAAACCCGAAGTTAACTCATAATCACCGTCGACATCAATTTTTAGGTAACCGCTCATTTTTACCCAGGTAAGGTCGCCATCGGTAACAGGTAAAACCATTGGATTGGTAGTGTTTACTACCGCGCTTGTTGCAATAACAGTAGTATCCAGTTTGGCGAAATTGGTTTCTTTGGTTTTTATGAGTTCATAGCTTAAGCCGGGGATTAGTCCTGCCTGGTCAACAATACTTGCGGTAATGTTGGCGTGCTTTATAGTTGCCACCTGGAAAATGTGTTGCTTATTCAGGGTCCAGGTAGTGTAGGTTTTTAGCACTAAACTATCTTTAAGCATAGCACTGATATTAACGGGAAATCCCTGTGCCTTTGCGTTGCTATCGGGCATTTTACCGTTGACCGAGTAGCGTATTTGTGCACCCAACAAAGGGTATTGAAGTACCAGCCCAAACTGGTTGCTATTGGTAACAATATTGTCCATACCTACGATATTGGGTAGGCGGGCGTTCAAATTCCATAATTTAAAGTAGCCATATTGCTGCTTGATTTTATACTCAAAGCGATTGATATTCTTGTTTGCCTTTGACGACCATGTGAGCTCGGCCACGGCCAGTGCGCGGGGATAAACCATATACTGGAGGTGCAGTGCATTCGGAACTTTTTCGGCCCAGATATTACCCTGTGCACCTAAAATATATTCGGCCTCCTGCGGACTTAGCTCTTTTGACTGCAGCTCATAATTGTAAACCATCTGCCACGTTACCGGCGGATTCCAGCCAACAGGCTCCAGCTCCTCATTGGCCTGCGGCGCATCAAAATACATATATGGCAATGGTGTCATCACCACATGATGGTGCATTTGAGCCGCTGCTATGCCTCCGGATTCACCCTGCCAGCTCATTACCGTAGCCGACTCGGCCAGCCCTCCCTGCAAGATCTCGTCCCAGCCTACCAACTTTTTGTTTTTGGAGAGCAGGAATTTTTCTATCCTTTTGATGAAGTAGCTTTGTATTTCCTTCTCGTTTTTCAGCCCTTCCTTTTTCATCAGCGCAACGGCAGCAGGGCTTTTCAGCCAGTCTATCATTTCAGCTTCATCGCCCCCTATATGGATGTATTGATTAGGAAAAAGCGCGATCACCTCGGTAAGCACATCTTCCATGAAACCGAAAGTATGTTCGCTGGGGTCCAGCATACGCACGCGGTGTTTGGCCCCGGTTGAGTCCTGGCAGCCCAGTTCGGGATAGGCGAATATGGCAGCTTCGCTGTGACCGGGCATTTCAATTTCGGGTAGTATGGTTACGTACCTGGCTTGCGCGTATTTGATCACCTCGCGGATATCATCTTTGGTATAAAAACCATCGCGACCGCCATCAATCAAATTATCCAGCTTGCGAAACTTGCCCTGCTTTTCATAAAAACTAATCTTTGAGCCCACCTCGGTTAGTTTGGGATATTTATCAATCTGGATTCGCCAGCCCTCATCATCAGTTAAATGCCAGTGAAATACATTCAGTTTGTAATGGGCCATCACATCAATATATTTTTTCACCTCTTCAACCGTAAAAAAATGACGACTAACATCCAGGCTCAAACCTCTCCACTGAAAACGCGGCTCATCGGCAATAGCACATGTAGTTATTTTTAAGGGCGCAATAGCTTTTGCAGGAAGCAATTGCAGCAGCGATTGCACGCCATAAAATACCCCCGCGCCATTGCCTGCTATTTTAACGCTGCCTGGTTTAACATTAAGGCTGTATGCACCTTCTTTGTTACTCACCGTGGTAATCAACTGTATGGCCGTAGCAATCGGTATTTTAGGGTAAACCTTCAATTTTAAATTCAGCTTATAATTTGCTGCAAGGTAATCCTGCAAGTATTTACCTACGGATTCGCTTTCTTTATCAACCCCGATAACTGCCTTCCCGCTTAAAACAAACGCGCCTTTTTGCTCCGTTAAATGCAGCGGCTGCGGGATAATATGCAACTGGGCCTTTACAGATACTGATAAACATAGGCTGAAAATTGCGGCTATATATTTTATTTTGAAGCGAATAATGTTCATTTATGAAGTGGCTTAAATTTTAACAGTGATCTTTTTGGCGTACAATATCCAAACGGGTATAAATATGATGATAACGGTAAGTATGGCCGATATCAATGATGCATTCTCTGGCGAAAAATTTGGCGTAAGCAGGTGAAAGTACATGTACGACCATACATTGGTTTTATGCCCATTATTCATAACCGGGATAATGGATAAAACTTCGGGAATTACATCGGCCAATACATAAGCGGCAATGGCATTACGCCCAAATGCCAGGAAAGGAGGCAACAGTTTTTTATAGCCCTTTACATCAATAAGCCAATAGGAAATGGAAAGAATAATGATAGCCAGCCCCGCGGTGAAGAGTACAAAAGAGCTTGTCCATAATTGTTTGTTTATTGGGAAAAACACGTTCCATATTAAACCGGCAATCACCAGGAACACACCTGTTCCGGTGAGTTTAAAGATCTCCTTAGTATTTTTAAGTTTATCGCTTTTGAGCCAGGCACCTGTAAATACCCCCAATAAACAGGTACCTATAGCGGGAATAGTTCCCAGCAAACCTTCGGGATCCCAGGTTTTTGATTGCGCCCACAGGTGATTACCGGTAAAAATAATTCTATCAATATAAGCGCCCAAATTGGTTTCCTTTTCTAAATTAGGATGATCAACGCCCGGTACAGGAACAAACGTCATTATTAAATAGTAGCCTATTAAACAGCTGGCTGCGATGATGATTTGCGTGCGGGTACTGGTTTTCAGGTACATTATAGCCGTGATGCCAAAAACTATACCTATCCGTTGCAATACCCCCGGAAAACGCAGATGAGCAAACTGAAAATTGCTGATGAGCGGTAAACAAATGCCCAATAACACAATGATAAGTGAACGCCGCAAAATGGAAAGAATCACTTTGTTATGATTGACTTCATCGGCTTTTTTTGCCTGCATCGCGTAAACAATAGATACGCCTACCATGAACAGGAAGAAAGGAAATACCAGGTCGGTTGGGGTGCAGCCATTCCATTTGGAATGCTCCAGCGGCCAGTAAATATGTCCCCAATCGCCGGGGTCATTTACCAGGATCATGGCAGCTACAGTAAATCCACGAAAAAAATCGAGCGAAAGCAGCCTTGGTCTGCTGGTGCTTGTGGCCTTATCGCCAACTACCGTATTTGCCATCTTTTTATTTGATCATCAATAGATTAACCCCGGTGAATTAGTTCTTTTTCCCGGTAACTTTAAGGTTATAAACAAAATGATAGGTGCCCGATACAATATTCACCTGTTCGTCATTACCAACTTTTTTAATTTCCGTAATATCTTCTATCGTGTTTATATCAAGTCCACTCTCGGTAATTTGGTYGGTTACTGATGGCAATACTACCTTAGCTGTGGTATTGGGTGGTATGATAACATCCAAAGTAAATACGCCATTATCCACACTCCATGCCGACTTAATTTTACCGTACAGTGTTTCCAGTTCGGCCTGGGCGCTGGTAAGTTTGCCCCCAAGATGCGGCGCGATGATGATCTTGTGAAATCCGGGATCGTTTTCATCAGTATTAATACCGGCAATTACCCGGTACATCCAATCGCCGATGGCACCGTAGGCATAGTGGTTAAACGAGTTCATCTCCGGATCTTCAAAAGTACCATCTGGTTTAATACCGTCCCATCGTTCCCAAATAGTAGTGGCGCCATTTTTTACCGGGTATAGCCATGACGGGTACGATTCCTTCCTCAGCAAACCATAAGCTACATCACTATATCCAAACCGGCTTAATACATGGCAAATATAAGGTGTACCCAAAAAGCCGGTTGTGATGTGCTCATCATAATCATCAATATTTTTCACCAATCTTTTCGCGGCCGACTGCCTCAGCTCTTCGGGCAGCATATCAAAGTAAAGTGCCAATACATAGGAGGTTTGCGTGCCGGATATCATGCGCCCGTTTGGCGTTACATACTCGCTATTAAATGCTTTTTTTATATTGTAGAGTAGCTGTGAGTATTTTTGCACATCATCGCTTTTGCCCAATACTTTAGCTGTGTTGACGAGCAATTGTGTTGAATGCGCGTAAAATGCCTGCGCTATCAAGTTTTTATCGGTAAGTGCGGCACCATCTTCATAATTGGTACCGGCATAAAACAGCCAGTCGCCAAAGTGATTCCCGGTATCCCAAAGGTAATTGCGGCTATGCACCTGGATATAACCCACCCATGCTTTCATACTTTCATATTGCTCCTGCAAAATCCGTTTATCGCCATAGGCCAGGTAAATATTCCATGGGGCAATAGTGGCCACGTCGCTCCAGCCCGACGCAGCGGCAGATGCGCTATCCAGCATGCTTGGTATTACATAGGGCACTGCGCCGTCTTTATGCTGATCGGCAGTAAGATCTTTCAACCATTTGGTAAAAAAGCCGGCAACATCCATGTTGAAGGTTGCAGTACGGCAAAAAGCCTGGGCATCACCCGTCCACCCCATTCGTTCATCCCGCTGAGGGCAATCTGTAGGTACATCAATAAAGTTTCCTTTTTGTCCCCATTGAATATTGTGCTGCAACTGGTTAATCAATGGGTTTGATGTGGAGAATTTACCCGTTTGAGCCATATCTGAATACAGTGCGTAAGCCGCCAGATTAGTTGAATCAAGCGGACCATCATAACCAACTACCTTCAAAAACCGGAACCCCTGGAAGGTAAAATGAGGCTCGAAGGTGGCAACACTGTCATCTTTAAAAACATAGCTGATCTCCTGTTTGGCAGTACGCAGGTTTTTAGTGTAAAAATTTCCTTTCTGATCAAGTACTTCGGCATGGAACAGCCGGAGGGTATCGCCTGCTTTTGCTTTAAGCTTAAACTGCACCCAACCTACCAGGTTCTGCCCAAAGTCAACTACCCGTTCGCCGGCTGGTGTAGTAAATACTTTAAGCGGCAAAAATTTCTCATGCTTTTTTACAGTTGGCCCGGCAGTGGCTATCAGGTTATCTTTAATAGTTTCATCAGTTTTAACGGTATCCCAGGTAAGGTCGCGATAGGTGGGGTTTGTCCAGCCCGGTTTATCTTTGCGTGCATCGTAAACCTCACCATCAAAAAACGATGAAGACTGGATAGCGCCATAACTTACTTTCCAGCTTTTATCAGAGTTGATGACCTCGCGCTTGCCATTGGTATATAATATCTCCAGCTGACAAAGTAAAGCCAGTTTTTTACCATACACATCCTTTTTACGGTTATAGGTATAACCACGGTACCAACCATCGCCAATGGTTACCCCAACAGCATTACCACCCTTTAGCAACATGGATGTAACATCATACACGTTGTATTGGATACGTTTGTTATAACTTGTCCAACCGGGTGCAAAATAATCGGCACCTATCTTTTTTCCGTTTAGCTGCGCTTCAAAAACGCCGTGTGCGGTTATATACAAATGAGCAGCGCGTACTTTGTGTTCCAGTTTAAATGCCTTACGAAACATGGGGGCAGGCCCTCCTGTTGTATCAGATAAATAAGTATCCTGAATCCATTTGGCTGTCCAGTCGGTAGGTTTTAGCAAACCCATTTTCCAGAAATAAACCATACTCCAGGCGCTTACCTGGTTTTTATTGTTCCATACCCTTACCTGCCAGTAAACTTTTTGCCGCGATGTAAGCATCGGACCACCATAATAAATTTGTATCGACTGATCTGAATAAATCCGGCCGGTACCCCATATAATATCTTTGCCTTTGGTTAATGATACCGCGTTACTGCCTACCCTGATCTCATAAGAAGTTTGCTGAATACCGCGGTCCTGGGTCACCAGCTTCCAACCGAGGCGGGGGTTGGCTGCATCAACAGATATTGGATTGGTTTTATATTCACATATCAGGTTATCAACACTAAAAGGAACGGGAACGGGCTGAACCTGAGTATAGCCCCGGGATTGTAAAAAAAGTAATAAAACGATACTTAAACATGCTTTGTTGAACACGCTTATGAGTTGAGTATAATTCATGCCATTAAATATAGCTTTAGAACGATTTTGTTTTAACGCGCATTACTTTTTTATCCTCAAATTGAGTAAAAATGATGTGGTAATTGCAATACCTCTATATAAACGTAATATGGCCCTGTAAAAGTTTCACAAGGCCACAAATACAGGTATTAATGTTCTAAGGCTGCTTCATTTGCCGGATATTGAAAAAGCAACCGGATGTTGGTATAAGCAGCCGGGTTGATAGTCCAAGCATCCTTCTTTCCTGCCTTTTCCCTGGCTCCATGGGCTGCCATTACCGCGGCCGCCTTTCCTGTGCGCAAAAGATCAAACCAGCGATGATTTTCAAAGGCTAACTCTACCTGCCTTTCATGCGCGATAGCTGCACGGAAAGCATCCTGGCCCGAAACATTTAATGCCGGATCTGCATTGCCGACAGACATGTGCTCCAATCCGGCGCGTTCCCTTACCAGGTTTAAATATTTAAATGCATCGCCGCCACCTGCAAAACCCTGTTCATTCAAACATTCGGCAAGCATCAGGTAAACATCAGCGTAGCGGTATACCGGGAAATTTTTACCTGTTACACCCTGCACAGCGCTTGTAGTTTGGAATTTTCTGATAAAGGGTAAATCAATGCCATATTCATCAGATGTAAAATCGATTAACGAAGCATCTCTCCTGCTATCGCCCTCTTCATAGGCGTTTACGAGGTCTTGCGTTGGGATATTCCAGCCATTTTGCGCGCCGTTGGCTATTTCGAAGCCGGTTACATCACTGTCATAATAATCCCAGGGAATAAAAGTATCCATAAAATTGCTGCCCAGTCCGTTGGGGCCTTCAATATACTGGATCTCAAATATCGATTCGGGACCGTTCTCTTTAGTAATATCAAAGTTATCGGCATAATCGACATTCAGGCTATAAGCGTTTGATGTGATGATATTGCGGAGCAGTGGTATAGCCAGGTCAAATTTCTTTTGGGTCATGTACACTTCGGCAAGCATGGTTTCTGCGGTACCCTTGGTTACCCTTCCTTTGTTGGCCGCACCGCTATACCTTACCGGTAGTTTGGCAATAGCTACCTGGGCATCCGCAATAATAGCAGCATAAACGGCATTAATATCGGCTTTGGTAGCTACCTTAAAGGCATCACTTACCGATTCTACTTCATTAAGCACCAACGGAACCTGGCCAAACATACGCACCATATTAAAATAATTAAATGCCCGTAAAAAACTGGCCTGCCCGGCTATGGTATCTGCAACAGCTGCATTAAGCTTGGCTGCAGGCAGCCTGCTTAAAATAGCGTTACACCGGCCAATGCCTGTATAGCTGGCCTCAAAAAAAGCGCCAACCATATCGTTATTGCTCACTTCCCTGAATTCGTCTATTTCCTCTTTGTTGGTACCAGAACGATCATAAGGATCAAATTCATAGGAGGTATTATCAGAGCGCATTTCGCCCATGGCCCAAAAACTGCCCTTGTATAAACCCTGCAGAGGAGCGTAAGCGCCATTAACAGCCTGGGTAAACTGGGCGGGCGTTTTAAAAAAAATGGTCGTATTTTGAGTTCCTGTTGGCTGCAGGTTAAGGTAATCTTTTTTACAGCCGGCTAAACCAATTGCTGCAAGAATAAGAAAAGTATATATATTAATTTTCATGATTTCAGTTGTTATGGTTTCACCATCGTTCTTTTCAATTCTCATTTTAATTAAAATGTTACGTTGCACCCCAGCGTATAAACCGCAGAAACCGGGTAACCCGTAAAATTCACATTTGGTGAAAGTGAGCGGTTACCATCCTGCCCATCTATGCCAACTTCGGGGTTACCACCTTTATAACCTGTTATGAGGATGGCATTTTGCGCACTGAAATAAACCCTGAAATTTTTACTGAACCTGGTTTTAAAATTGTACCCGATGTCAATATTCTTAACCGCTAAGTACGAGTTACTTTCAACCCAGTAGGATGGGTAATAATCGCGGGCCAGGTTGGTGTTTGAAACGGTTGTAGGCAACAGCCCATCGCCGGGATTGCTTGCAGAACGCCAGCGATGAATAACAGATTCTTCCACATTAAAAACACCATCAAGGTTGGTGGTAAACTGTTTGTACATATCAAATACATGGCCGCCTACCGAACCCGCAGAGATAATGTTCATATCAAAGCTTTTGTATGAAAAATGGTTATTGAAACCAAATGTAAACTGTGCCCAGGGGTTGCCAATATTGGTTTGGTCGTTACCATCAATTACCCCATCCTTATTAATATCCTTGTACCTGATATTCCCAACCTGCTCACCATCAAAATGCGGGTATTTATCAAGCTCGGCCTGGTTCTGGAATATCCCTTCAAAAATATATCCGTAAAACTGGCCCAGGGGCAAGCCTACCTTAGTAATACTGGTAGGGTTATCATTGGCCGGCGCATCATATATATACGGGTTTGGGCCTAAACTTAATACTTTGTTGCGGTTAAAGGAGATGTTAAGATCTGTTGACCAGTTAAACGCGTGCCCAACAATATTTTTGGTGGTTAAAGTAAATTCCCATCCACGGTTGCGCACATTACCAACGTTTGTTAAAGCTGAGCCATGGCCGGATACAATAGGAATAGGGATGTATTGCAGCATTTTTTGCGTAAAACGGTTGTAGTACTCTGCAATTAAATAAATGCGGCCTTTAAGTAAAGAAAGGTCCAAACCTATATCAAGCTGGCGGGTGGTTTCCCATCCAAGTTCTTTATTTCCAATCAGGTCTGTTTCTGAAGCACCCGGAGCAAGTGCACCGCCAAATGTATAATTGGCCGCATCAACAGATGGGATATAGTCATAGTAGCCAACATTGTTGTTACCCGCGAGACCATAGCTGGCGGTAAACTTCAACTGGTCAATAGCTGCTGTTTTAGGAAAAAATGATTCATCAGAAATGCGCCAGCCGCCAGATACGGAAGGGAAAGTACCCCACCTATGCCCTGGGGCAAACCTGGATGAGCCATCACGGCGGATAGATCCGCTTAACAGGTATTTATCCTTATACGCGTAGTTCACCCTGCCAATTAAGGATAGTAAGCGCCATTCTGCATCGGTGGCGTTAGCAGTAATAATAGTTGCATTATTAACCGACCGTATGGCATCATCCGGAAACCCGGTGCCAAAGGTTAAACGATTATGGGAATTTTCCTGCTGGATAGAATAATCGCCTAATACCGTTAAAGTATGGCTACCCCATGTTTTTTTGTAGTTAATACTATTTTCGTTAAGCCAGTTAAAAACATTGCTTGAAGTAAAAGAGCCAACTGCCTTCTGTTGGTTTCCATCGCGATTAGGAACGTTGAAACCACCAAGAAAAGATGGCCTGAAATAGTCCTGCGATTTGGTTTGATAGTCGACCCCAAAAGTAGATTTAAAGTTTAAGCCCTTAAGTATTTCCCAGTCGGCATAAACATTGGAAAGTACCCTAAATTCATTGCGATTATTGGTTGTATTTACCAATTCACTTACCGGGTTAACATTTTGAAATGTACCGGGCGAACCAACAACATTGGTATATGATCCGTCGGGCTGTTTTACCGGGGTGAGCGGGCTTTCCAGGTAGGCCTGGCTTAAAGCACCCGAAATAAAATGGCCGTCTGTTTCCTGTAAGTTCCTTAAACTATAGGTAGGCGCTATACTAAGGCCAACTGTAAAATTTTTGGCTACATCGGCATCCATATTAGCCTTTAATGAATACCTTTTAAAAGCGGTGTTTATCACGGTGCCCTGCTGGTCAAAAAATCTCAAAGAGAATAACGACCGCATTTTTTCGGTACCATTGGCAATAGTAACATCGTAATTTTGCATGGGGGCAACTCGTGTTACCGCATCAAACCAGTCGGTTCCCACACCCAATGATTTAGGATTTTTGTACGCGGCGGGGATGGGGTTATTTGTGCCGTTAACCGCGTTGGCATCCTGTATTGCTTCTGTTCGCCATTGGGCAAATTCAGATGCCGTCATCATTTTAAGCTTGCTCTTAGGGAGGATGGTTTGAATACCGGTTGACGTATTTACCGTAACACTTGATTCGCCTTTTTTGGCCCTTTTGGTAGTGATGAGGATAACACCATTTGCACCACGAGAACCATATATAGCTGTAGATGCAGCATCTTTAAGCACACTGATACTTTCAATATCATCAGGATTAATAGTGCTTATGGGATTTGAATATTGATCAAAACCGGGAGAGATTGGAAACCCATCAACCACGTAAAGCGGATCATCGCCCGCGCCTACAGAACCCGCGCCACGAATGTTAACAGAAACACCGCCACCCGGGGTACCTGTAACCTGGTTTACGGTAACACCCGCAAGCTGCCCGGCAAGCTTCAGATCAATACTGGCGGCCTTTATCTCTTTGATGTTTCCCATTTTAACGGTACCTATGGCGCCGGTAACATCTTTCCGTTCCTGGTTACCGTAACCAACAACCACAACCTCGCTCATCTGCTGGTTATCTTCCTCAAGAGATATGTTAATGACGGTTCTTTTGCTAACCGGTTCTTCCCTGCTTTTAAAGCCCACAAACCTAAAAATCAATACCGCGTTATCATCAACCTGGATGCTGTATTTACCATCGCCGCCGCTTATTACACCCGTATTAGTTCCCTTAACGGTAATGTTTACACCCGGTAAAGGCTGTTTGGCATTATCCAGTACCTGCCCGGTTACAGTTATTTTATCGGGTACAACCAGCTCTTCATCTTTCTTATTTACAATGATGGTTTTATTATCAATAGTATAAGTAAAAGGCTCGTCTTTAAAGCACATGCGCAGCGCTTCATCAAGTGTGGCGTTTTTTAATGATAGGGTAACAGGTTTGGCCTGCTTAATTTCTTTGTATTTGTAAAAAAAGTAAAAGCCGCTTTGCTTTTCAATAGCGGTAAATACTTTATCAATAGCAGTATTGGTTGTGCTTAACGTTATAGTTTGCGAGTAACTTTTAGCGCTAAGCTGTAAACAGCCAATAAAAATCAGAATAACCGTTAACTTCATAGTCAAAAACAGCTTGGAGGTTAGTGTACCGGGGACATAAAATACTTTCCCCCTAAAGTTTAATTGCATAACTTTATTGCGTTTTGGGTTAATGTGTCTGTTAAGGAAACTCAGGAAAAACTTGACCCATACATTTTAACCGGGGGTATTGCAGTACCCCCGGTTTTTTTATAGGTAAGGTAGGTGTAGGGTGTTAATGGAGAGGTCTGTTTTTTTTCATAGGTAAACGATTTAATTTCAAGTGATTGTTATTAATCGATATGGTTAAGGTGATACAATTATTTTTTTGTCTTCTATTTTAAAATGGACGTGGCTAAGTTCCAGTATGTGCAATACCTGCGATAGTTTTGCGTTCCGCTCAATTTTGCCCACAAACTCATCATCGGGCATTTTCCCAGTATAAACTACCTCAATATCGTACCAGCGCGAAAGCTGTTTCATGATATCCTGGATGCCAGAGCGGTTAAATTCAAAAATGCCGTTTTTCCAGGCGACGGATCTTTCTGCATCTACATCAACAACCTGTATATTATTTCCTTTTATTATGCCCTGCTGATCTGGTTTTAACAAGCTAATCGCCGGGCCATTGGTTAATTGAACAGAACCTTCCAGTAAGGTAGTCCTTATGGCGTCCTCATCGCTATAGGCATTAATATTAAAGTGTGTACCTAATACTTTTACATTAAGCGCATTGACATTTACGGTGAATGGTTTTGATGGATTTTTGCTGACCTCAAAATAAGCTTCGCCGGTTAATTCAACATGGCGCTGGTTCCCTGTAAAAGCGGTTGGAAATTTAAGAGATGATGCCGCGTTAAGCCAAACTTTACTGCCATCGGGTAATATTACCTGGTACTGGCCGCCACGGGGCGTGGTGATGGTATTATAGCTCACAACATCGTTTGCCGGTGAATTGCTGTCGCTTTCAACCGTATAGATCAACTGCCCGTCTTTAGTTTTTTTAATATTGATGTTACCTTTTTTGGCAAGGGTGCCGATTCTTGCGGAATCGAGCACCACTTTGTCGCCGTTATCTAAGGTTAGGATTGCTCTATTTTTACCCGGATCAACATCGTGCTTAACAGCGATTTTATTTTGTGCTGTTAAGGGACTTTTGGCAGCGTGCTGAAAGCTGTAATAAACCCCTGCACTGATCAACATGACCACTATAGCAGCGGCAATATTCCGGTAGGCAAAAAGCCTGAATACTTTTGGTTGATCTTGCTTTTTTGATTGCTGAACTGCGCTTTGCAAACGCTGCAACATTTTATCTTCCAGTTGTTGCTTTACGCCAAGGATCCGTTCATCCCAATCTTCATCGGCTTGAAAACTATCAAACAGATCCATTAACAGCTGAATTTCTTCGTCAGATGCCTCCCCGCTAAGGTATTTATCAATTAACTGTTGAAATTCTCGCTTTTGCACAATCCTGGTTTTATAGGGAGAGTATAAAAATGGGGGTATCCCCTATTGGGAGTAAAAAAAAATTATGGGTTATCTCCCCCGGCAACAAACCCCGTCTAAAACACGCTACTGTGCATACACAAGTTTGTTAGCATGGCTATGATTTGGCTAAAGCCACCCGGGCTCTTTATTTACCCGTCCCATAAATGGGACGGCAATGAATTAAACCACTGTTTACCTTCAATTCTTCATTGCCGTTGGTTTCAACCAACGGATAGAAAGCATATGCAATGATGGCTTTAGCGTCAATAATCGGCATTTTATGGCAAATGCAATCTTAATTATTATACCGGTCGCGTGAAAAGATGTGTACACAAAGTAGCTACAACAAGAGGAAACTACCTAAAGAAATACGTAATTGTTTAAGTGCTTTGGTCAAATGATTTTCGACGGTTTTGGTGGAGATGTTTAGCCGTGAAGCAATTTGTTTATGACTCAGGTATTCTTCGCGACTAAGTTTATAAACTTCGCGGCATTTTTGAGGGAGGGCATTTACTGCCGAGCTTACCTGGGCTATTAGTTCTTTGTATTCGATATTTTCATAATCAACCGGTGTTTGCAGCCGATCAAAAAGCGTGTCAAAAACATCGCTGGTTGACATGCTATTGCGTACCTGCCTATACACCTCATAACGGATAGACGCATATAGGTAGGCTTTTAATGATACCGATATTTGAACGCTGCTCCTGTTATCCCAAAGCTTTATGAATAGTTCCTGGATGATATCCTCGCAGGCCTGCTCATCCTTCAAAATATGATAGGCCGATAAATATAACTGTTGCCAATATTTTTTATAAATAGCCGTTAACGCGCCATCATCGCCCGATTTTAATCGATCAATCAGTTGCACATCGCTTATGACTATTTTATCGGCCATCCTAAAAGGGGGTTAATATATCACTGCGCTAAATTTAATAAAAAAATAATTAGCGATTTACTCGTCAAATGAATCATCAATTAACTATCAATTCATTATCAACCCTTTAAATACCAAAATCAAGCCACTTTTTATAAGCGTTGCGCATACAATGCCCACAGGGGCGGTAGTTTTTTTCTATAGCCTCGGTTTCTGATACAAAAAACACCCGGTTTTTGGCTTTCATCCTTTTACCGGAGCCACAACCGAGTGTACCATATATTTTGAGTTTGGCATTACCCGCCAATTGAATTTCGCCGGTATCAAGCAGGTATTTTAGCCTCCTGCTTCTTGAAAAATTAGTATCACCCAATGCCAGGTGTTTTATCATTTAGCGTCGTGAAAAATAATGCCCATGCTGCGGCGTTCACCTTCAGTAATTTCGCCGATGCCATGTTTCATATTTACCCGGTGATACCCCTTGCTTCCCTTTGCAGGCCGGTAATTGGTGGTGAACAATACCATATCACCCTTGGCTGGCTTTAACACCATCGCTCTAGATTGTTCCCTTGGCTTTTGTTCCAGCAAAATAAATTCGCCGCCCTCATAATCCACACCCGGTTCATCCAACACAAATACCGACTGGATTGGAAAAAATACTTCACCATATAAATCCTGGTGCATGGCATTGTAGCCGCCTTTGGTATATTGTAATATAAGCGGTGTAGGGCGTAATTGTTCATGCTCATGGCAGTGCTGCAATAGTTCATCCAACGTAGTGGCAAAACGCAGCTCTTTATTCAATAATTCCATCCAGTTATTTGCTATTGGGGATAAGTGTGGGTAAATATCTTGCCGCAATTGCTGAATGAGCGCCGGCAGCGGATATTTAAAGTACTTATACTCCCCCCGCCCGTAGTGGTGCCGCTCCATCACTACGGTTTTACGGTACAAATTTCCATCAGTATATTGGGCTACCAGGCTACCACACTCATCGGCCGTTAAAACATTTTTAACCAGCGCATATCCTTTGCTATCCATTTGGGCTTTAATATCAGCCCAGTTTAAACCGTCAATTCTTTCTTTAATTTCCATAGCCATTTATATTGATACGGGTTGATTTAGCATTGCTGCTTCCCAGCCTATTATGGCCGATTTACGGGTTGAGCCCCAATGGTATTGCCCCGACTCGCCTGTGGCCCGGATGACCCTGTGGCAGGGAATCAAAAATGCTACTGGATTGGCCCCTATCGCGCTGCCCACCGCCCTGCTGGCATTGGGGAGTTGTATATTTTGCGAGATATCTCCATAACTGCATAATCCACCCATAGGTATTTTAAGCAATGCCTCCCATACCTTCAGCTGGAAACTACTGCCTTTAAGGTGCAGTTTAATAGCTGGCAATTGCGACCAATCTTTTTTAAAGATAAATAAAGCATCCTGCTGGGCCAAGTCAACCACCTGGGTATAAGTGGCATTGGGGAAGTGTTGTTTTAACTGATCAAACGCTTCGGCATGATCGTCGGCAAAAGCCATATAGCAGATCCCTTTAGGGGTTGATGCTACAATGATATTACCAAACGGACTTTGCGCAAAGCTGTAGTTGATGCTTAATTCCTTACCGCCATTTTTGTATTCGGCCGGGGTCATGCCTTCAATGTTGATAAACAGATCATGCAGCCTGCTGGTTCCTGATAGTCCGGTTTCATAAGCGGTATCAAACAAAGTGGCTTGCTTGTCTTTCAATATCCCCTTGGCATATTCCAGGCTCAGGTATTGCAAAAACTTTTTAGGGCTGATGCCTACCCAATCGGTAAACAAGCGTTGAAAATGGAAGGGGCTTAAATTTACCTTTTCGGCAACCTCATCCAAATTTGGCTGGGCTTTAAAGTTGAGTTTTATATAATTTATTGCCTCGGCAATACGCTCATAATTAATGTTTTCTTGTGTGCTCATCATGTTATTTGTTATTTACACCACAAATGTAGGCTGATAAGGAACGCTATAAAACCCGGAACTTGCTCAATAATCTGCATGGAATTTACCGCGTTAATTTTTAACAGACTACAAAGCAAACTTCAATAATTTTTATGCAATTAAAAATTCCGGCAGCTCTAAAACTCTTTAAATTATCATTCAGATATCTTACCAACTGCCTGCCGTTTAGTTATCAATAGCCCCAGGCTCAATATCAAACTTGTACCCAGCACCACTATAAAAAGCAGACCGGTGCCCACCTGTGGTATTTTCAAATTATCGGGCAGGTTGTAGTATAACAAAACGCTGATAAGCCCGCGGGGCACTATCACCAGTTCGGGCATCAGGTCGGTTTTGGATACCAGTTTGATATACAAAAAACGCACCAGGTAAATACACAACAGTATGGCTCCACCGGTTAACAACAGCGTAACATTCTGTAGTTGAAAAACATCTATAGAATACCCAAACACAATAAAAAAGAAGGTACGCATCAGGAAGGCGCTCTCGGCCGAAAGCTGGAACAGCTGTTTAATATCGTGCTGAAAGGTTGGATAGATAAATAACTTTTTGAACCAAGGAAAGGTGATCTGGTTGGCATTGTTCAGAAACAGGCCTAAAGCCAGCACAATAATCAGGGCCGACAAATGGTATGATTGCCCAACCGAATAAACCAATATCAGCAGTGAAATGATAAGAAACGACTTGATATGGTGTTTTAACCTCCCAATTAAATAAAGCAGCAACAAGCATGATATAATGGCAACCAATATGATACCCGCTAGTTCGCCCCCAAGTTTGGCAAAGGATACCACATCAATATGTGGGTTACGTACAATGAAATTAAACAAAACCACCGTAAGGATATCAGAAAACGAGGATTCGTAAATAATAAACTCCTTTTTGCTTTTGCTGAGGTTTGATGCCGAGGGGATAGCCACTGCCGAACTTACCACGCAATACGGAATAGCATTTACAAAACACAGATAAATGCTTTGATTGGTTAAATAGTGAATGATGAAGGTGATGGCTATAGCGCTTACAAGCAAAATGCTTAAAGCCGAAAAGAATGCCTTTTTGATGATGGCATTTTTATTACTGTTGTACCTTAATTCAAGAGCACCTTCAAACACGATAAGTATCAACCCCAGTGTTCCCAGCGTTGGCAGGATCAGTTTAAAATCAAACATCTTCAGTCCAAAATAGTCCACACCCTGCCTGATGCCAATGCCGAGCAGTAACAGTAAAATAACTGAGGGAATTTTTGTTTTGCCGGCTATCAGATCAAACAGGTAGGAGAAAATTACCAGTCCACTGAGTATAATCAGGGTTGTGTATGTAGTCAAATTAAGATAGCTTAATAGGGTGAATACTTAAATCAGCCTTAACGTTCAAATTGAAGTATTGTTTGTGAGGAAATAACAGGGATTAAAATTGCGGCCCTGACCGAAACCCGGGATACTGTATATTTACTTTATACAAACTCATGAATGAACCAGGCACAAATTTATAGTTTAAAGGTATGGCTCACTATGGTGGTATTTGCACCGGCCTTGCAGATGTCGTCAAACGCGATTGTGTTCAATTTAACAACCAGCACAAGAGAATATATTGTCGCTTACCCGTTATCTATGGGCATCGTATTTTTATGCACTTTACCGGTAGGGCTTCTGCTTATCTTAACTATCAGTAAATTAAGCAAAAACATTAAACCCATCCTGTTAAAACGATGGACCACATTAATTATTAGCGTATTAACTATCCTTACATTTCTGGTATGCATTGTGGCAAAAGATGCATATCCGCCCCTGGTTTTATCAATGCTCCTGTTACCTTACTCACTCCCGCTGATATTGGGTGTATGGATTTTTAAACTTGATGATGACGACGATGAAGAACTGGCATCCTGATTTATTCTATATGTAAATACATTTTGAATTTCTGTTTCCTGTTTCTTTTCCTATTATTACCTTAATTTTAACCTGCCCACCCTGCTTTGAGATCTATTTTTACGTTTCTTACCTGCTTATTGCTGCAATTGAACCTGCATGCACAAATAAAACTTACAGGCACCATTACCGATGATGCCTCAAAACATGCGCTAAGCTTCTCCTCCGTCAGCATCATAAACCTGGCCGATCAAAAAAAAATATCGACACAAACAGACGGCGAAGGCCGGTTTAAATTTGATCAGCTTAGCGTTGGTCAATACCTGCTTAGCGCATCCTTTTCAGGCTTTCAACCCTTTGAAAATAAATTAACCCTAAATGCCGATACTACTTTAAATATCGCATTGCAAGCTTCCAACACGCAGTTGGGCGAGGTGGTTATTACCGCGAGTAAGCCGGTTATCCAAAACAACCAGGAAAAGCTGGTATACAACGTATCGGCGAGTGTTACAGCAACCGGCAGCGATGCCCTCGCGGCCATTGGCAAAGTGCCCGGCATCAAAGTATCCGGCGATGACATCAGCATTGCCGGCAAAGGATTGGTGAAAGTAATGGTGAACGACAGGATCATCCAAATGGCAGGTACTGACCTGGTCCATTTTTTAAAGTCAATGTCGGCCAATCAAATTTCGAAAATCGAGCTGATCAAAAACCCTTCAGCTGCCTATGACGCCGAAGGGAACGCGGGCCTCATCAATATTACTACCAGGCACACCACCCAACATGGCTTCTCGGGCAATGTACAATTTAATGACAGGCGCTGGTTACAAAGCCCCGCAACCGTTTATGGAAACAGCAACTGGTGGTTGGCCGGCGGCAGCGCAAATCTTAATTACAACTCCGATAAGTGGTCGGCATACGGAAGTTTAAATATTGCTGCAGATCATGAACTGGAAGGTTTTGAAACGGATGTATTTTATCCTAAACAAAGCTGGATGCAAACTGATACCGGTGATTATAAAATGCATAACTATAATATTGTAGCCGGTGTTGACTATAAACTTAGCTCAAAAACCACTATCGGGATCAGTTACCTGGGCGGCCGGGAAGTTTACATCGGATCTGACAATGTAAACAATCCTATTTACAACAGGGCCGGCGGTTTAGATTCTATTTTAAGAACCTATGCAACTTATCATCCCATCGCACTCAGCAATTCGGGCAATGTGCACGCGTTGATCAAGTTTGATACTACCGGCACAAAGTTACTGCTCAACGCCGATTACTTTAATTATTACCGTACCGACCGATCTGACTTTGAGGGGAACAGCTATTTGCCCAACGGCCAGCTCATCCCGGCCTCTACAACCCGATATTACGATACCAACAAACAAAACATCAAGATATTTACCTTTAAAGCCGATGCCGATATACCAACTTCGTTCGCGAAAATAACATTGGGTACCAAGCTTAACTTTATCAATAATTACAGCAACGCGTTTTATTACGATAAGGACGCCAATGATAAGCTCAGCTACAATACTAACCTGAGTAACGAATTTCGGTATATTGAAAACACACAGGCCGCTTATGTCAATATCAACAGAGAGAAGGGCAAATGGAAATACCAGGGCGGCTTACGGGCCGAATACACAGAAACAAAAGGCCAATCGATAACCCTGAACCAAACCACTCCAAAAAAATATATTAAACTGTTTCCGTCTGTAGCACTAACCTTCCAGGCAGATACCAATAACACGTTTGGCTTTACATTTGGCAAGCGCATTAACCGCCCTACTTTCTGGAACCTGAACCCGTTTAAATCACTATTTACAGCTTATAGCTATGGCGAGGGCAATCCCTTTTTACAACCGGAATACAATAGTAATTTCGAGCTGTCGCACGTTTATAAAAGCGTACTTACCTCTTCTATATTTTTAAATATTACGGATAATGGCTTCAATAATATAGTTATTGCCAGTATTGATACCAACCTGGTGCGTACATTCCCGCTTAACTTTATAAAAACCTACCGCCTTGGTTTATCAGAAACTTTAACCCTCCACCCTGCTTCCTGGTTTGATAATAATAACCAGGTCACTTTTTACCATACAGATGCTAATTCCTCTCTATCGTATATCAAAAGCATCAAAGGCTTCGGTTTGTATATTGCCGCTAATAACACCCTTTATTTTAATGCCAATAAAACTTTTGCCGCGGCTGTAAATTTCTGGTACCAATTCCCGGAGGTTGATCATATCGGCCGATCTGAAAGATACTATAAACTGGATCTTGGGCTTACCGCCATTGCACTGAAAAAGAAACTGAATATAACTCTAAACCTCAATGATGCTTTCCACAGTAGTGCATCAGCAGTAAGCTATACGGTAAATGGCAATAATACCAGGTTTACCAATTTTCAGCTTAACAGGTTTGTACAGCTAACTCTCAGTTACCGCTTTGGTAACGAAACCAGCACCCAAAGCCGGGATACAGGTAATGAAGAAGAGCGGAATCGTATCCATTAAATTTTGATGGATGAAATTTCCGTTTTTACAGTTAACTTTTTACCTGTTATTCTTTAAAAATGCCAGTGTTAATGCCCACGCTTCATTTGATGCCGCTTCGTTGTAACTGGGGCGCTCATCGCAGTTGAAACCATGGTCGGCGTATGATATTTTTACGTTGATATAATCCTTGCCGGCCTCATCAATCGCGTCAATGATGGTGTTGACATTTTCGGTTTTGATGTGTGCATCCCTGCCTCCCCAAAAAAACAGGTGTTTGCCATGTATATCCGCAGCCATTTGGGCAACTTTATCTAAACCACCGCCATAATAAGATACTGCGGCCTTTAATGGTAATAATGCATTGGCAATAAAAGCTACCCTACCGCCCATACAATAACCTATAGCATAAACGGCATTAATATCTACGTTGGTTTGTGTACTCAACCATTGCCAGGTTGCTTCAAGATCGGCCTTAAAACCCTCATTAGTTAGTTTAGAAGTATGCGGAACTACCGTGTTAAAATCAGCATAGTCGCCTGCAAAACCTTTTGGGGCTGTACGGTGAAAAAGTTCGGGAGCAATGGCAATATAGCCTTCGCTTGCAAACCTATCCGCAACGCTCCGGATATGATGATTCACCCCAAATGCTTCCTGCAATACTATGATTGCCGGAGCAGGCTGCTTAACATCAGCGAGAAACGCGGTATAGGCAGCCATGATACCTGCATCAGCCACCGGTAGTTCTACATAGTTTTGGTGATTATTCATGATATTCACAAATTGGCTTAATATTCAAAGTTAACCCATTTTACAAAATAACAACAGGCGGGCAAGGTGCTTTAACCTCACGCTTTATGGTTATTACAGTTCTTTGCGCCCTTCACCTTTCCATCGCATCAATAATTTACAAAACACTGAGGCTGTAATGGATGTTACTTACCATATTTGTAAAAAAGCAATTTATGGCGCATCTATTCTCCCCTCTGAAAATAAAAAATATCGAACTTAAAAACCGCATCGTGGTATCACCCATGTGCGAGTATTCCAGCGAAGACGGTTTTGCTAACGACTGGCATTTTGTACACCTGGGCAGCCGCGCTATCGGCGGCGCCGCTTTAATTATTACCGAAGCCGCCGCGGTATCGCCCGAAGGACGCATTACTTTTGCCGATCTGGGGATCTACAAGGATGAGCATATCGAAAAATTAAAACAAATCACCGATTTTATGCATGCGCATGGCGCTTACGCCGGTACACAACTGGCTCATGCAGGCAGGAAAGCAAGTCACCAACAACCATGGACCGGAGGCAAACAGGTTCCTTCCGATGAGCCGAACGGATGGAAATCCTACGCGCCAAGCCCGGTAGCTTTTATCGAAAGTGAAGAAGCACCGCTGGAATTGGATAAAGCAGGAATTGAAAAAATAAAGGCCGATTTTAAGGCTGCTGCTGCAAGGGCTGTAAAAGCAGGGTTTGATGTGATAGAGTTACATGGCGCTCATGGCTACCTGATTAACGAGTTTCTATCGCCGGTAAGTAATAAACGTACTGATAACTATGGGGGCAGCTTCGAAAACCGAATCCGCTTTTTGTTAGAAGTTATTGAAAGTGTTCAGGAAACCTGGCCTAAAGAAAACCCGCTCTTTGTACGCCTTTCAACAACAGAATGGACCGAAGGCGCATGGACAGTCGATGACTCTGTAGCACTAGCCAAAATACTAAAGGATAAAGGTGTTGACCTGGTAGACTGCTCAACCGGCGGAAACATTGCAGGTGTTAAGATAGCGTTAAAACCAGGTTATCAGGTTGAATTTGCAGAGAAACTTAGAAAAGAAAGTGGTATACTTACAGGTGCTGTAGGTTTAATAACCAAATCGCACCAGGCCGATGAAATTATAAGAGAAGGTGAAGCCGACCTCATATTTTTAGCCCGCGAAATGCTGCGCGACCCGTATTTTCCGCTGCGTGCGGCGCATGAGCTGGGTCACGAGGTAAAATGGCCGGTTCAATATGAACGTGCTAAATGGTAATTCTTTGGAGCAAGGATTTTTAGATAAAGGACAAAAGACTTTTTGATTGCTTTGACAATAATCAATAACACAACAAAAACCATAAACAACAAAAACCACAAACTATGAAACGTACAGCAAACGCCCATTGGAATGGCACTTTACAAGCCGGAACCGGAGAGATCACCACTCAAAGTACCGTACTTAACAAAACTAACTATTCATTTAAAACCCGTTTTGCCGATGGCATTGGCACCAACCCCGAAGAACTTTTAGCCGCGGCCCATGCAGGTTGCTTTACTATGGCAGTTAGTGCAGCTCTTACACAAGCCGGCTTTACCCCAGGCGACCTGACAACTAACGCCATCCTTGACCTGGACATGCAGGCGCTAAGCGTTACCGGCATCCTTCTGGAGCTTAACGGAGCGGTTATTGACGGTGTTGACGAAGCTACATTCAAAGGCATTGCCGAAGGCGCAAAAGCTAATTGCATCATTTCAAAAGCACTAAGTGTGCCTATTACCCTGAGTGTTACTTACGCGTAAGTAATATCACTTGTAACAAAAAACTTTTTGTCATCCTGAACGGAGTGATGGATCTATTATGCGCCATGCTTCTTCGCCTGTAAATCGGCGAATAGTTCCTTCACTCCGTTCTGGATGACAAACCTTTTAAAACCTCATTTCAATCCAAAACTTACGAAGTTTTAAATTACTTCGTAAGTCTTTCGCCGCTTGTTACAAACCTTTTAAAATGTCAGTTCATTGAATCAACTTTCCTGACCTCATGCTTTTTCTTTATTAATTTTGTCTAAGACATCCATAACACCATCTATTACTCTCAGCACATAAAACTGCTTGCCATCTTCAATATTAACAATCCAAGCACTCTTTTCTTCAAAATCTACTTTAACAGTGGAGTTAATTTTATAATCGAAATATTTACTTTTTACAATAGTTCTGATATCGGCAGGCATCTGATTTTCGCTCCCAAAGGCCATATGATACACTAAATTGCCCTTTTTTGTAAATTCCGCCTTGTTTGACTGGTTATTCAGAATAAACCTAACCACATAATTTTTATTAGACTGAAACCATTTAGGCGCTTCAGCGCCTTTAAATAAGCTGGCGAACGAGTCTGAGACCTTTTTTGATACCTCAACTCTGGTTGCTCCACCCGAAATAGTAACTTCTTTCAGTTGGACCTGCGCAGACGCAGTGTTGACCCCTATTGCTAATATTAATCCGCTTAACAAAAAGGGAATAATTAATTTTTTCATGGTGTCTTATATTTTAATTTTTAATAAAAAGATTTTACATCAAACGCAAAACTAAATCACATTTGATGGGTTAAATAATAGTGTGTATAGATGCCGGAAATCTGGATTTATACGACAAGATTATGTGGATTGAATACGTTATTAATTGGTAAACACAGTTTATCCATCGAAATGGGTTGTTGGCTTTACTTTTTAGTTATTTGTCTAAAATCAAAGGCATTCTGTAACTATTTATCAGTTGATGCGTCATATAAGTGATTGATACAACTGTGTTTATTTTAAGTTAAGCGGGTTCTCTTTTTTTTTAATTTCTATTCTTATTAAATACAAATACATCAACACGAAAAATAATAATGAGAACATCTTTGAAGAGCCTATTTTAACTTTTGCAATAGTTTAAATACTGCCTATTTTTATTTACTCCTTGTATGCATATACAATAAGTAAATAAAATAAACTGATTAAAATATGCGGTGGAGATGTTTAATCGTAGATGATGATCCAATTATTTTAATGATAATTAAAAAATGGACCGACATGGTGGAGCAGCTTGAAGTTGTAGCTGTGTGCAACAGCGCCTTACAGGCAATGGAGACCATGAAAACAGAAAAGATAGATTTACTCTTTCTGGATATACAGATGCCTGAATTATCGGGCATTAGCTTTCTAAGAAGTCTACAAAATCCCCCCAAAGTAATTTTTATAACTGCTTATAAAGAATTTGCCGCCGAAGCTTTTGATTTAAATGCGGTGGATTTTTTACTAAAGCCAATAAGCCTGGAGCGTTTTTTTAAAGCTGTTAATAAGGTTATCGAGGCCGGCATTTCTCCTGAAGAAGGACTGAATATCCATGTGGAACGCGAATGCTTGTATCTTAAAGCAAACAGAAAAACAGTTAAGATTTTTTTGGACGAAATTGTTTATGTAGAAAGCGCTAAAAATTATATTAAGATATACAGGCAGCTTAATACACCTTTAGTGGTTAAGTATTCTTTAACAGCATTGGAAGCAAAGTTACCGCATAATTTATTTGCCCGGGTCCATCGGTCTTTTATTGTCGCGGTCAGCAGAATTACTGCCTTTACCAATTACGATGTTGAAATTGGTAAAATCGAAATCCCAATAGGAAGACAATATGTGGGGCAATGGAAAAGATTATCGAAGAAGAGTAAGGTTTTGGCATAAAAACTTAGGGGCAGTTTAAATTTCATTTTGAAATAATCTTACAAAATTAAAACGCCACATTCAAAAAAAACTTTTGTCATCCTGAACGATAGTGAAGGATCTGTTATTCGCCATGCTTCTTCGCTCTGTACAGTCTGTGAATAGATCCTTCGTTCCTCAGGATGACAAACCTTTTTAAAGGTCCTTTCCCCTTCAGAGTTTCGCTAAATTTTAAAACCCGCACTACCATACTTTTATGAGGCCACTACTTCAACACATCCAAAACCCTGAACATTTTCTCCTTAATCCCCCTGCCAGATCCATTGTAGTTGTTAACCATGATGGAAAAACAAAGCTCGCGCCCGTTGTGATTTTGGTAACCGGCATAGCACAGCACGCTGTTGATGCTGCCGCTTTTCATTTTCATGTTATTGTAAACGGGCAGACTCTCATACAGATCATTAAACCAACTTTCCTTTTTGGCAGATTGCAGAATTTTGGCCAGTGTATTGGTAGTTACCCTATCGCCGGGCGATAGGCCGCTGCCATCATAGGTATTGATGCTGTTAGGGTCGATGCCGCGTGCCTGCCAAAATTTTCTGACTTCCTCTGCACCATTGGTCGTGGTTGGCTTTTTGCCCTGCTTCCAGGCAATGGTTTTAAGTAATTGCTCGGCATACAGGTTAATACTTTTTTGGTTGAGCCAGTAAATGATCTTACTCAATGGCGGCGACTGAATGGTTGCCAGGTTTTTCGAAATCAGCGGAGCCTGAAGTCCTTTGGCGGTTAGTGTTGTAACAGATTCGGGGGCATTGCTTATATTAATACCTAATTTTTTCAACGTATCAGCCAAACGCAGGGCGGCATCATAGGCTGCATCGGGCAGGGCGGCCGAGATACTTTTTTTCTCCTGGTCTGTAGCGTAGCTCCCCCGCAAGTACATTACTTTGCTGCCAACCGGCAAAAAGGCATAAGCGTTATCCCCACTCCCTGCCGAACCATTCAGCAATTCGCTTTTAAAGGTAAGGTACGAAATGTTGGGTACGGTGTGCGAGATGCCAATCAGGTTACCGGCAATACCTGTGCGCAATTTAATATCAAACTGATTTTCGCGCCAGCAAAGGCCCGATGTTCCGGCACCATAGTAGTTGCCTATATCTTGCCAGATCCAACCTTCAGGGATTGATTGTGTGCCGAAGATACTGTCATCGCCAATAATTCGTCCGTTTATTTTTTTGATGCCTGCGGTTTTCAGGGCGTCGGTCATTAAAGCCAATACGTGCGCTTCTTTGGTTTGCTCATAACGCCAGCTGCCCAGGGTTGGGTCGCCGGCACCTTTGATGATGACATCGCCGTTGAGGGTACCATCGGTGGTGATCTCTCCACTGTAACCCAGTTGGGTTTGGTATCTGAAATCGGCACCCAAAACGTTAAAAGCGGTTATGCTGGTAATGGTTTTAAGTGTTGATGCCGTAGCCAAACCCATGTTGGGATTAGCGGCAAACACCTGTTCGCCGGTTTTAGCATCGATAACGGTTAATGACAGCGATGCATAAGTACACTGGCTATCGGCCTGTAACCTGTTAAAAGCTGTCGCTAATTTTTGCTGAAGATCCTGGGCGTAAACCCTTCCGCTTAAAATAAATAAACTAACTATTAATAACCGCTTCATCCTCATGCTTAACGTTCCTTTGCGATATATAATATATTGGGATACCTATCAACACGATCCCTAAACCAAATACCGAATAGGTGCTTTTGTAAACCAGCAATAAAATACAAAATGCTATACCCATTAAAATGTAAATGGCAGGCAATACAGGATAGCCAAATGCTTTGTAAGGGCGTTCGGTGTTAGGTAGTTTAGCCCTTAAAATGTAGATACCTACAATAGTAAGTACATAAAATATAACAACTACCAAAGATATCATATCCAGCAGATCGCCATAACGGCCGCTTAAGCAAAGCACTGATGCAACTAAGGCCTGAATCCATAAGCCAAATTCCGGAACCGCAAATTTATTGAGCGTGCCGGTACGTTTAAAAAACACACCGTCCTTAGCCATGGTATAATAAACCCTTGCGCCAGATAATATTAAGCCGTTGTTGCAGCCAAAGGTTGATATCATAATCATCACTGCAATGATGTAGGTGCCTACATTACCAAAAATAACATGCGATGCTGCTACAGCTACCCTATCCTTATCGGCCACAGAAATTTCATGCAGCGAAAGCACACCAGTGTAAACCACATTGGCCAGCACATAAATCAATGTAACAATGATGGTACCAAACATCATGCTTAGCGCCACATCGCGTTTAGGGTTCTTCATTTCGCCGGCCACAAAGGTTACGCTATTCCAGGCATCACTGCTAAAAATAGAGCCTACCATAGCCGCAGCCACAGCACCCAAAGCAGTACCTACGGTTAATTTAGTAATAGTACCATCCTTGTTCAGGTTGTGCAAATCCCAGGCATTTGTCCAGTTGGCTGTCCAGATATCTCCTTTAAATGCCAAAAATCCAAAACCTATCAAACCAAAAAGGCTGATGAGTTTGGTCATAGTAAAAGTTGTTTGTATCAGCTTGCCGCCTTTTACACCGCGGGTATTTATGAATGTGAGGATGATGATCAGTATGATGGATACTACCTGCGCGGCACTGATCTTGATAGAGCCTAAATTGAATAGAATATTATCCTCGCTAAAAGCAGGGATCAAATAAGCCGTAAATTTTGAGAAAGCCACACCTACGGCAGCAATAGTTCCGGTTTGGATCACCGCGAAAAAACTCCATCCGTATAAAAAAGCAATGAGTTTATTATAGGCTTCCTTTAAATAAACGTACTGCCCGCCTGCTTTGGGGAACATACCGCTGAGCTCGCCATAACTTAAGGCAGCGGTTAAAGTCATAAAGCCGGTGATAACCCAAATTGCTATAAGCCAGCCTGCTGAGCCAACATTGCGTATAATATCTGCACTAACTATAAATATACCTGAACCTATCATGGAGCCTGATACCAGCATGGTACCATCCAGCAGGCTCAGTTCATGTTTCATTTTGGGTTGTCCGGAATCTTTTGCCATAAATTGTTTTAGGGTTTAAAGTCCTAAACTATTCAAAAAACTTTAATATTGACAGGCTATTGTAAAGAAAATAAAATCACTATTTTGCAACCACCAATTACACCTGTTATACTTAACACCAAAAAGTACTACATTATAAACCAAACTTGTGACTATGGATTTTCTGAACACTTACTTAATTTATTTGATTCCGGTTTTTGGGCTCATCGGCATTGCCGCAATGGCCATTAAAGCCGCGTGGGTTACCAAACAAGATGCCGGCGATGGCGATATGGTAAAACTATCGGGCTATATTGCTGATGGGGCAATGGCCTTTTTACGTGCCGAGTGGAAAGTGCTGAGCTACTTTGTAGTAGTTGCCGGTGTATTACTGGCCTGGAGCGGCACTACGGTTGCTACCTCAAGCCCGGTTATTGCCGTGTCATTTGTAGTAGGCGCATTTTTATCGGCCTTTGCAGGTTATATGGGTATGCGCATTGCTACCAAAGCTAACGTGCGTACTACACAAGCTGCGCGTACCAGCCTTGCACAAGCTTTAAGAGTTTCATTTACCGGGGGTACCGTAATGGGCCTTGGTGTTGCCGGCCTGGCCATTATTGGTTTAGGCTCGCTGTTTATTGTGTTTTATACGGTATATGTTAAAAACACAGGGGGCACCGTTAATGGCGAGGCCATGGCCAAAGCACTTGATGTTTTAGCCGGATTTTCTTTAGGATCTGAATCCATAGCCCTATTTGCCCGTGTGGGAGGTGGTATTTACACCAAGGCCGCCGATGTTGGCGCCGACCTTGTGGGTAAGGTAGAAGCCGGAATCCCCGAGGATGATGTACGTAACCCTGCTACTATTGCCGATAACGTAGGCGATAACGTAGGTGACGTTGCCGGTATGGGCGCCGATTTATTTGGATCATACGTAGCAACTATGCTGGCTACCATGGTTTTGGGCCGCGAAATTGTATCGCACGACAAATTTGGTGGTATAGCCCCAATATTGCTCCCTATGGTTATTGCAGGTTTAGGCCTGATATTCTCCATAGTTGGTGCATCACTGGTGAAGATTAATAAGGAAACTGATAGTGTACAAAAAGCTTTAAACATAGGTAACTGGGCATCTATCATTTTAACAGCCATTGCCACTTATTTTGTGGTACAATGGATGTTACCGGCTGATAGCTTCCACATGGTACGTGATGAGGATGCCAACCATGCTATAAAAGCAGGGTCGTTGGTGTTTACTAAAAACGGGGTATTTATGTCAATAGCAGTAGGCTTAGTAGTAGGCACATTAATGTCTCTTATTACAGAATACTACACAGCTATGGGTAAACGCCCTGTGCTGAGCATCATCCGCCAGTCATCAACCGGGCATGCTACCAATATTATTGGCGGCTTAGCTGTAGGTATGGAATCAACCGTATTGCCTATCCTGGTTTTAGCATCGGGCATTTATGGGTCATACCATTTTGCAGGATTATACGGGGTTGCTATCGCTGCAGCAGGCATGATGGCCACTACAGCCATGCAATTAGCCATTGACGCTTTCGGACCAATTGCCGATAATGCCGGTGGTATTGCCGAAATGAGTCGCCTGCCCGAGGAAGTACGCCACCGTACAGACAATTTAGATGCCGTAGGTAACACTACCGCCGCTACAGGCAAGGGTTTTGCCATTGCTTCGGCTGCATTAACCTCACTGGCCTTATTTGCGGCATTTGTGGGTGTTGCAGGTATCGAGCATATTGATATTTACAAGGCTGATGTTTTAGCCGGTTTATTTGTGGGCGGGATGATCCCTTTTATCTTCTCGGCATTGTGTATTTCGGCAGTTGGCCGTGCAGCTATGGCGATGGTTGAAGAAGTTCGCCGCCAGTTCCGCGAGATTCCCGGTATTATGACCTATGAAGGCAAACCCGAATATGAAAAATGTGTGGCTATATCAACCAAAGCGTCTATCCGTGAAATGGTTGCCCCTGGTTTGATAGCGCTCATTACGCCAATTATTATCGGTTTCTCTTTCGGCCCCGAAGTGTTGGGTGGTTTATTGGCCGGCGTTACCGTATCCGGCGTACTGATGGGGCTTTTCCAGAGCAACGCCGGTGGTGCATGGGATAACGCTAAAAAATCATTCGAAAAAGGCTGTTTGATCAATGGTGAGATGTTTTACAAAAAATCAGAACCACATAAAGCATCAGTAACCGGCGATACTGTAGGTGATCCGTTCAAGGATACCTCAGGCCCATCAATGAATATTTTGATCAAGCTGATGTCTATCGTTTCGTTGGTTATTGCGCCGCATTTAAACGCAAACCGCGTTGCTCCAACGGCGATGAAAAACGAAGTTAAAAAACAAATTACGGTACAGGCTTTTGTATCGCCTATAACTAAGGTTGATAAGAAAGGTTAATAACCAGTTTGGGATATTTAGGAAAAGCCACCTGATGAGGGTGGCTTTTTTTGTTGTTAAGAAAGTTCTCTATAACGTTATTGCAACAGCTATTTAGGTTCTAACTTTATTTTTTGCATATAAACAACATTGGCCCGCTCAGTTGCCGCGGGAGGGCTGTTACTTTGTCTTGAAACAAAGTAACCAAAATTCAAGTCAGCAGAGAGGTTTCTTTGCCGCACAAGGCCTTTGCCCTGCAAATCGGGCAGAACCACGGGCCGCGAATTTGCCCCACTTTGTTCGCTCATCCCTCTGCGGCAAAATCGCTAATACCCTTTTCCAGTACACAGGCCACCATTGTTCTGCCCTATTTCGCCCGAAACTTATCTGCTGACAAGAAAAGGGGAAATTTATCATCCTATTATAGCATACTCCTGCTTTTTAAAAACCAAACAGCCTTTTCCATCACCCTTGAGTATTGTTATCGGCAACAACAACTCCGGGTGTTAAGATTAATTTGAATAAACAAAACAAGGTTCGGTCAACATTTGCGCTCAAATCTTCTTTATTTACCAAACAATTTCCGCCCAGTTTCCACAACACAATTAATTTTTTTTTCCTTAAAAACAGGAGTGTTATCAAGACACTATTATTTATCCAATTGCACAACAAATGAGGCACTTACTCAGCTACAAGCAAAATCAATCCCGTTCGCTTTTCCCAACTTTAATTGGGGTAATTTATGCGCATCCATTCTTACATTCGGCCCTTTATCTTTTCAATAAATTTAAGTACGTTTGGGGAAATGTAAATTTTTAATTTTTTAGACTGATCTTACTAATTTAAAATGAAGTTATTTATTAAAAAACCTATTGCGCAATTGATGGCTGCTTCGGCAGAAACGGAGAAAACGCTGAAAAGGACTTTAGGCGTTGGATCGCTTATAGCTTTGGGTATTGGTGCAATTATTGGCGCCGGTATCTTTGTGCGAACGGCAGCAGCCGCGGGTGAACATGCCGGTCCGGCTGTTACCATTTCATTCCTTATAGCCGCATCTGGTTGCGCGCTGGCCGGTTTATGCTATGCAGAATTTGCCAGTATGATCCCTATTGCCGGCTCGGCTTACACCTATTCATATGCCACCATGGGCGAGTTTATTGCCTGGATAATTGGATGGGATTTGGTATTGGAGTATGCATTAGGTGCAGCAACAGTATCCATTGGATGGTCTCAGTACTTTAACGAGTTTTTACACACCTTTTTTAATGTGCACATACCCTATCAATGGGCGCACTCGTTTTTTGAAACATCCAACACAACCGCTGGTATGTATGCCGCAGAAGTGGGCACCAGGGGTATTGTCAATTTACCAGCTATCCTGATCCTGTTCCTGTTAACCTTATTGCTTATAAAAGGTACAGCAGAATCTGCCATGGTAAACAACATTATTGTGGTTATTAAAGTTGCCATTGTATTGATGATCATTGGCTTAGGCTGGCATTTTATAAACCCAGCTTTGCATACACCATACATGATCCCTGCTGATGCAGGCACGGTAAAAGTGAGCACAGGTGTTGTAAATTATGGCGATACCTTTAATCATGGCTGGCTTGGTGTATTACGTGGTGCCAGTGTGGTATTCTTCGCTTTTATTGGTTTTGATGCCGTTTCAACTGCCGCGCAGGAAGCAAAAAATCCGCAAAGAGATATGCCTAAAGGTATCCTGATATCATTGGTTATCTGTACTGCACTTTACATCCTGTTCTCTCACGTATTAACCGGTTTGGTATCATACAAAGAATTCCTTATCCAGGGTAAAGAAGCATCTGTAACTTATGCTATTAAAGCTGCTATGGGTCCAAGCTACCATTGGTTGGCTAACCTGGTAACAGTGTCTATCCTTGCAGGTTTCTCATCAGTTATCCTGGTGATGTTAATGGGCCAAACCCGTGTATTCTATACCATGAGTACTGATGGTTTAATCCCTAAGATCTTCTCCAAACTACACCCTAAATTCCAAACTCCTTACAAATCGCAATGGTTATTCTTCGGTTTTGTGTCCTTGTTTGCAGGTTTCATTCCTGACAGGATAGTGGGTGACATGGTAAGTATAGGTACCCTATTCGCATTCGTACTGGTTTGTTTTGGTATCATGATCTTACGTAATACCGATCCACATTTGGTTCGTCCGTTCAAAACGCCTATTTATTACATTGTTTGCCCGCTTGGCGCGCTGATCTGCTTAGGTATGATTGCTTCTGAAGGCTGGGAAAACTGGGCAAGGCTAATTGTTTGGTTACTAATAGGCTTTGTAATCTATTTTGGTTACAGCATTAAACGCTCGCACGTTAGGCATGGCAAGGTTGAAGCCGCCGTTGATCCTATCAATCCAAAATATGTTGAATAACATAGAACTATTTCAATAATAACAAAAAAGGTTCTGGATTTTTCAGAACCTTTTTTGTTGCCCTATATTTATTAGTTCGTAGTATTTTCTTATTATCTTCATACTGATTTTAATTGTAACAGCTTTAAGTTTCCGGTCAAAGTCAAAATAAACAAAACACTATCACCATGCAGCCACTAATTTTCAGGGAAATATTATCCGTTACGATGATCCTCTTTGCCATTATTGATATACTGGGCGCTATACCTGTAATTATCCAGGTGCGCCAACGTGTAGGGCATATCGAATCGGAAAAGGCAAGTATAGCTGTGTTGGTTTTAATGGTTGTTTTTTTGTTTGTTGGCGATGAACTATTAGCTATTATCGGTTTAGATATATCGTCTTTTGCCATAGCAGGTTCGCTGGTGATATTTATTATAGCCATGGAGATGGTGTTAGGGGTCGACTTTTTTAAAGAAGAGATCCCGCAGTCAGCCTCCATTGTGCCTATCGCCTTCCCACTTATTGCAGGTGCAGGAACCATGACTACCCTGCTCTCGTTAAAATCGCAGTATCAAACGCAAAACATTATAGTTGGCATTATACTCAATACCATAGTTGTTTACATTGTATTAAAAAATGTAAAATTCCTGGAAAGGCTATTAGGCCCCGTGGGTTTAAGCATCCTGCGTAAATCTTTCGGAATTATTTTGCTGGCTATCGCGATAAAGCTGTTTAGGGCTAATACGCATTTGTAGATGTGCAGATGATAGATTTCAGATGTGCAGATGGAACTTCAAAAGTAAACTCTACCGTTAGCTATAACGCGGTAACTCTTTTTCCTTTGCTAAACTTTTCCCTTAATGCGGTCATTTTACGCTCGAAGAAATGATATTGCAGATAAGATACAACTATAGTTAATACCCAAACTACAGTAATGTAAGCATACCCGTTCAGCTTCCAGTTAAACTTGTTAGAAAATATGAAAACCACCATGATAACAATAGGATGTAACAGGTAAAGCGAATACGATATGAGGCTAATAAAGGTAACGGGGCCCCGAATAAACTTACTGATCTTATCTACTTTTATTTCATACATCAACGGAATGAGCGCGGCAAGGGACACACTCAAAAAAGTAAACAAAACTGTTTTTTGTAAAATATCTGAGTAAGGAATATGAAGTAAACCAGAACTATAAAAAAAGCTTATAACCCCAATAAACAGGGCTAATCCAATGGCGAAAAATAAGCCTTTATATTTATAAAAAAAGCCTGTGTGGTAATATTTCAGGTAAGATAACAACACGCCTGTGCCAATGGCATCAAGCCTAAGCGGAACCATTTTTCTGAAGCCCTGATCCCATTTTAAATCCATATTATTTAACGCTAAATAAACCCGGAGTAAAAGCGGGAACAAAACAAAAACGAGAGCGACAACTAAAAATGCTTTTGATTTACTTTTAATGAGGTATTGCATCCCAAACAGGAATAACGGAAACAGTAAATAAAACCACTCTTCGATACTTAAACTCCATGATACACCAAATATATTTTCGGGCATTGGGGTAAAAAAGTTCTGTAAAAAAACTAAATAAGTAAAATTATTACTTACGCTAAAAATAAGGTGATGGTAACTTGGATAGTACAACAGTTCATAAATGATAATCACGAGGTAATAGTTGGGGAGCGTTCTGAACCAGCGCCGGATCCAAAATAACTTTATGGAAGAAAAGCTTGTAATGCCCGAATAATTATGGGTCTTTATTAAAATACTTCCGATTAAAAAACCGCTCAGTACAAAGAAAGCTTCAACGCCTATTAAACCCCAATAACGAGTAATGATTTCAAGGGTGGAATTTGCGAATTTTAAAGAAAAAGTATGCGCTATTAATACTAAAATTATCGCGATGCATCTTAAAAAATCAAGCCCGAATACTCTTACTTTTTGATCACCCATGCAGGCCTAAAGATAACAGAAGCAAATCATTTTCAAATCCTCCAATCAGCCATTTTTCAAACTCCTAACAACCTTGCCACAAACATGGTATCAGCCTTATGCTCGTATCCTTTCAGCACCTTGCTTTCTTCAAGCTTTAAACCCAATTCCTTTACCAAATAATCAACCACTTCCTCATTCTCGCCTTTAAAGGCCGAGCAGGTGATATAAATCAATGGCTTGCCGGGTTTTAAGTATTTCACCACGTTTTGCGCGATACTTTTTTGCAGGCGCTGAAAAAATTCAATTTTGGGTGGCATAAACTGAGCTATCATTTCGGGTGTACGGCCCCAGGTGCCCGAGCCGCTGCAGGGAGCATCTAAAATAATACCGTCAAATTCATAG
Organism: Mucilaginibacter sp. P1_A3; assembly: GCF_056406855.1. NCBI lineage: Bacteria > Pseudomonadati > Bacteroidota > Sphingobacteriia > Sphingobacteriales > Sphingobacteriaceae > Mucilaginibacter > Mucilaginibacter sp. P1_A3. The sequence continues at coordinate 90,324 of NZ_JBFTZJ010000016.1, read as the reverse complement.
TCATGCAGGGATTGGTCAATGTTGGTAGTCAGGTCCAATACCTTTTTCTGATACTTGGTTAGGCCCGCCAATTGGAAACGTTCATCCAGGTTAGCCAGTACCGACTCCCGGATATCCGATACAACCAATTTTATATTTGGCTCGTCCTCATGCAACAACAGCGATTTACCGCCCGATGCCGCGCAGGCATCCCACCAGCTATCCCAACGCTTTGGCTTAAAAAACCCGCCAGTTTGCTGCGATGACAGATCCTGCACTTCAAACCAATGCTGTTTAGGAAATATGGTTTCTAAGCGGGTACCGTTGGGTAGTGAATAACATCCGTTACCTTCATCCTTAAACGCTATTTCTGCTTTAGTTAATTCGGCTTTTACCAGGTGATCGTAATTATTACGCACGCGTATAAAAAGATCGGGCTGGCAAAAAAAAGATTTTAAAAACGCGTCTTTGTCTATTCCGTCAGAAACCTGATCCATCCACGGAAACACATCCTCCAGCTTAAAAGCCGGGTATGCATTTTTTACAAGAGCGAGCTTATCATCAACATTAAAATTAATACAAGCGGCCCAATCGGGTTTAAAATGCTGTAAAAAGGAATTGCTTTGGGTATTACATAAAAATTCGGCAACAATCAGCCGTTCATCTGTAGCCAGGTTGGGCAGGGCCTGCCCTATGCGGAAATAATTATATATTAAACGATTGGCTACCCGCCTATCGGTAGATCCCATCTGCTTGTTTTGCCTGTAAAACCCTGGTAAAAATTTACTTAATGGCGTATCAACCGGGTATTCACCTATTATTCGCTGAAACGTTTTAAGTTGATTTATTGCCTTCATTCTACCTGTTTTAGCTCAAAGTTACTGTACATTAATATATTGACATGCGTGTTCACCCACCCTAATGGTCCCTTTTTTTCAAAGTGAAAATTATTGTGCAAGCCGGTAAAATCCGCCTTATCCAATGCTTCAAAATTATTATCAATCAGTTGTTTACCAAAAAACAAACCTTCATCAAACCCCTTTATGGCATAATCGGTAGGTTCAACATGGTAAAGCCGGTGATATACCCTGATAAACTCCATACTGGCATCAGACTTGTAATCAACCTGATCTGCAGATGTAATATGGGTTTTTAAGCGCTGCAAAATATCCACTTTCAAAAAACTGTATTTCTCCCAGCTTGGGTGCCCAAACAGCACCACCGGATAATGCCTGTTCAACGTATCTAACGACCGGAGGGTTACGCTTAAAAACGCCTGATCGGTAGCGGCTACAACAAATACATTTTGCTCAGTTCTTGAAAGCTGGGGAATTAACCCGGCTAACTGTCCTTTTGATATGATAACCGTAATTATTTTAACCTTCTTTTTGGTTACGCTATCCGTAGCATTTTTAAAGCCCCTTACATAATCTTGCTCCTGGCTGAATCCCGAACGTAGAATAAAGATTTTTTTAGGCTTTAATTTATTGCAGATATATTGCGCTGCGCCCCAGCCATGATACTCCAAAGGCGGCATTACAGTGATCAAATTACGGCTGTTGATGGTGGCAGGCGATGCAGGTGAAAGCGGTGAAACAATTGGTGCTTTTGTATTAAGCACCTCTGCAAACACTTTTATGCCATCAGGAAAAACAGGACCAACTATCAGGTCGCTATTTTTAATGAGCGGATTAAAGGCAAGGCTGTGAGCCTGTGCGGCATCATCCTTCGAGTCGTATAAATGCAGTTTAAAATTAGCGCCGGCAGCAGTTAATGAATCCAAAGCCATTTTAAAACCCTGGTAATACTCCACGCTCATGTTGGCTTTTGTTAAGCCCGCCGAAGTATATTTCGCCCCCGGTTTCAGGTGATCCAGGCCCATAGGCAGAATCATGGCTATATTTAGCTGTTTTGCTTCCGCCGGTTTGGTAGTTGCTTTTTCGGCAACCTTCTTTTCGGGTTCCTTTTCAGTTTGTTTTTTTACGGGTGCAGTTACCGGCCGCAGTTTTGGAGAACATGCAGCCAGTAACATTACCGCTATAAAAAATAATAACCATTTATTCCCACTCAATTGTGGCAGGCGGTTTCGAACTGATATCATATACTACCCGGTTAATTCCTTTTACGTTATTGATGATCTCGTTACTGATCTTGGCCAGCAGATCATAAGGTAAATGGCACCAATCGGCTGTCATTCCATCCAGTGACTCTACAGCGCGCAGGCAAATTACGTTCTCGTAAGTACGCTCATCGCCCATTACCCCTACCGACTGTACCGGCAAAAATATTGCGCCGGCCTGCCAAACCTTATCGTAAACACCATATGACCGTAAATTGTTGATATAAATCGCATCAGCCTCTTGTAATATAGCAACTTTTTGCGGGGTTACATCACCTAATATCCTGATTGCCAGTCCCGGACCAGGAAAAGGATGCCTGCCTAAAATATTAGGATCAATACCTAATGCTTTACCAACACGCCTTACTTCGTCTTTAAACAGGGTATTTAAAGGTTCAACAACCTTTAGTTTCATAAAATCGGGCAGCCCGCCAACATTATGGTGTGATTTGATGGTAGCCGATGGCCCCTTAACAGAAACCGACTCGATAATATCCGGGTAAATAGTACCCTGGCCAAGCCATTTAACATCCTGAACCTCGTGAGCGGCATCATCAAATACCTCAATAAACACACGGCCTATTGCCTTACGTTTCTTTTCAGGATCGCTTAGGCCCGCCAGCGCATCGTAAAAACGAGTCTTGGCGTCAATACCTTTTATATTTAAGCCCATGTGTTTGTATGAATCAAGCACCTGCTCATATTCATCCTTACGCAAAAGGCCGTTATCAACAAATATACAATGCAAATTTGTGCCAATGGCATGGTGCAGCAATACCGCGGCTACTGACGAATCAACACCACCAGAAAGACCTAATACTACTTTATCATCGCCTAATTTTTCTTTTAGGGCGGCAATAGTAGTTTCGATGAACGAATCGGGAGTCCAATCCTGGTGACATCCGCAGATATCAACTAAAAAGTTCTCCAACAACTGCTTCCCATCAATACTATGGGTTACTTCCGGGTGAAACTGGATACCGTAAGTTTGAGTACCGGTTACCTGGTAGGCCGCAATTTTTACGGTATCAGTACTGGCTATGATCTCAAAGTTATCGCCAATGCTTGATATGGTATCCGCATGCGACATCCAAACTTGTGAGTTCTCGGGGATATTTTTAAACAGCGGATTTGCCTTGTTAACGTATTCTAAATTAGCCCGGCCATACTCACGTGTGCTTGATGGCAATACCTCGCCGCCGTGGAAATGTGCCACATATTGTGCTCCGTAACAAACACCTAAAATAGGCCTTGTGTTATGAAATTGCTCAAAATCAAACCGGGGAGCATCTTCCTGGCGTACAGAATAAGGACTGCCGGAAAGGATGATACCTTTTACAGTGCTGTCAATTTCGGGATAATGATTGAAGGGGTGGATCTCACAGTAAATATTGAGCTCCCTGACACGGCGCGCTATAAGTTGGGTAAATTGCGAGCCAAAGTCAAGAATGAGGATTTTTTCTTGCATGGGCAAAGATAGGATTTTGATATGAGATGTGAGATATGAGATTTGAGATTTTTAAAAATGGGGTATTTTTCCTTCAATTATGTGTCTGAACCGGAATTTTCAGAATTAAAGAATTAACAGAATTTTACCTTGAAGCTGAATATTCAACGTTCAAATAATTCTGTCAATTCCTCAATTCGTTTAATTCCGATTCAGACAAAATCATCCGCGCTATGCAAGTCAACCTTGGTACTTAATACTAACTACTTGATACTATTTTCATGGTGTTGCCGGCGGCCCGGGCTGTTCGCTAATACGCCTGCAGGCATTACGCTTATTGGCCGGTACCACTACCATCCCTAACACGATGTCTGAATCAGAATTTTCAGAATTAAAGAATTAACAGAATTTCACCTAACTTGATTAGCCCTTTTTCAAAACTGGCAACTGGCAACTGGCAACTGGCAACCGGCAACCGGCAACCGGCAACCGGCAACCGGCAACCGGCAACCGGCAACCGGCAACTGCTAACTGCCCTCCCCTTCCCGTTTAACCAGCAACACCTCATCCCCATCCAACAGCAAATAACCATATTCATAACAAAACATATAAGTTGATCCGGTTTTGGTTTGATAGATACTGGTGATATGGTCAAAGTCGAAGCCTTTTGCTGCCAGTTTTTTGCGGGTGGTTTTGGTTTTACCGGTTGGGTTTAGCTCTTCCAGTACGCGGCGGTTGCGGCGCAGGATATTGTTGATATTGCGCACCAGGTTATAACTGTTGCTGTTAAGCTGGTTGTTATAATTATTGCGGCATAGGTCATTACAGAATTTTTTATCGGCCCGGCCGTGCAGCGGTTCGCCGCAATCCAAACAGTTTCTTTCCTGGTTCATAGCATAAAGATACACAATTACCTATCCGTTTGCAAACGTTTACAAACGGAAACTATCGACTATAAACGATTACTATCCGGTTAAATTTTCGGGGTAGCCGCACCTTTGTATCGTTATCAAAACATATATCAAACATTAAAAAAACAAAACGATGAACTCATTAAGAAACAGTGTACGCCTTGTAGGAAACTTAGGTATGGATCCGGAAGTAAAAGTTTTCGACAGCAACAAAAAGATGGCGCGAATATCTATAGCCACCAACGAGAGCTATAAAAATGACAAAGGCGAAAAGATAACCGATACCACATGGCATAATCTTGTTTTGTGGGGAGCCCAGGCCAAACTTGCCGAAGATCTTTTAAAGAAAGGCGATGAGGTAGCCATTGAAGGTAAACTGGCCAACCGCAATTACACCGATAAGGACGGGGTAAAACGTTACGTATCAGAAATTGTAGTGAATGAATTTTTAAAAGTTGGCGCGAAGGGCTGAAGAGCAAAAGGGCAGGAACCAAAAGGAGCGCAATGGCGGGTTGGTTCTGTGGATGATCGCTTTGCGGTATCACCTCCCGATGAAAAATGATGAACTGTTTGTTATCCTGAAATGCAGTGAACTATTCTACCGGCAAGCATTGTATGTTGGCAGGTAGATGTTTCACTGGGTACGGGAATCACGAAATGATTGGCTGAAAGTAATAAAAGGCATTCATTTTTTTAACTATCAAACTTCTGCCCAGGTAGTGTTTACGTTAATAGTTTGTTCAACAATATCATGAATAACTTTATCAAGCTCCCTGGTTGATATGTAGAGGTAGTCGATTATTTCATTGTTCAGCGGATTCATTTCATTGTGCTTATCGAACAAATTTACCAGGCCCAAAATGGTGGCTACCGGGCGCCTTAACTCGTGCGAACTTATATTGGCAATAGCGTGAAGTCTGTTGTTTTGCTCTTTAATATAGGTCTCATTTTTTTTGCTTTCAATTAAAACGCGCAGGATGTTAACCGTGCGTTCAATTAGCCGTAATTCGTCATTGTTGGGCTCACGAACGGTGGTGTAATAAATACCAAATACAGCCAAAACCTTTGTACCCTTTGTATTCATGACCGGTGCAGACCAGCAGGCTTTTAAACCATACGGTTTTACCAGTTGGGTATAATCAACCCACCTGGGGTCATTTTCAATATCACTTACAATAATCTGCTCGCGATAATATACCGCAGTACCACATGAGCCAACATCGGGTCCAATCTCAAGGCCTTCCAGCTGATCACAATATGGTTTTGGCAACCTTGGCGCGGCAAGGTTAAATAGCCTTTCCTGCGCGTGATCTACTTCCAAAACAGAGCAAAGCATATCAGGGAATATCGCTTCAATTCCCTTAAGCAATTCGGTGGTTGTTTGCGCAAGTGTATATTGTGTGGTAACATTCAACTCCAGCACCTTTTTTTCCAATCCCAACACCCATTCCTGGATTTTGATTTCAGTAATATCCCTGATAAAAACCGCTATCTGTTTATGATAAGGGTACATGTTGATGCGAAGCCAGGAATTTGAGTAAGCATTTAAATACTGAAGCTGTAATGATACATTATCGTTTAATGATCGTTTAAATTCGGCTAGTACCTCTGGGGTTAAACCCAGGCTTTCTATCTGAGTAAATCCTGATTGTTTAATTTCTTCGGCGCTTAAATTGGCCAAAGCCAGAAAAGCCGGGTTAAAAACCATGATATTCCAATCGGCATCAAGCACAATAAAACCCTCGTTCAGGCTTTGAATGGTATGTTGTACAATATCGTTACCCGTCAATCCTGCTAGAACAGGCGCATCCATCTGCGGGGTACCCGTAGAATAGATAAGATTATCATCATTTAAAATTACAGACCAGGTAACGCTATAATAGCAGCCATTTTTTGCCTTTATCCTGCTTTGATAGCCCAGCAGTTTCTTATGTAAAAGCAAACTGTTTTGCGATTCCTCCTTTCGCTCTTTATCCGCCGGGTGGCATATATCGGCAATATTAATACCCGATAATTCGGCATCACTATAGCCAAATAAGCTTTGAAAGGAAGGGTTTGTATGCAAAATCACTCCATTCACGTCCATCACAAAAAAAATATCTTTTGAATGAGTAAAAAGGGATGTGAATCTTATATCCATATGGGGTTTTTACGGTTTTTATATCCCGTAAGTTATAAAATATTTGTAATAACTTAATATTATTTTATGGCGTGCTTACTGCAACGGGCAAAACCTTACCATTAAAAAATTTATGACCCGTTAATGCGAAATCTGCAATATACTTACCCATTTCAAATGCCAAAACCGGCGACTGGTACCCAGGAAAAGCCTTCTCCAGCATTTCTGTTTGTGCCGACCCTAATGCCAGGCAGTTTACCTTAATATCCTGATCTGCAAGTTCCTGCGCCAGGCACTCCGTTAACGTGTGCAGCGCTGATTTGCTGGCCGAATAAGCCGACAAACCCGGAAATTTGGCACTACCGGAGTAGCCGCCCATACTGCCAATATTTAGTATATGCCCCCCTGCCGGAATTAATGATAAAAGCGCTTGTATAATACGTACATGACCTATAAAATTACTTTGCAGCATTTCTACAAAATCGGTTTCTAACAACTGGGTAAAAGGTTTATTAATAAGCACCCCTGCGTTATTGATTAAAATATCCACCTTGTTATCAAAATTAACCTCGATAAATTGCTGTAAACCCAGGTAATCATCGTGCACAATATCAAAAGTAAGGGCATATAACTGGCAATCGGGGTTAAGGCCATGGGCTATCTCCAGCAAACGCTCCAGTTTATCCTGCGAGCGGGCAAGGGCAATTACCTTATGGTTTCCTGATAGTATAAGTTCAATTACAGCTTCAAATCCTACGCCGCTGCTGGCGCCTGTTATAATGATGTTCATAGTAGCGACTAAAATACCAATTTTTGCTCAACAGGATGTTCAATAAGGTAAAAACCATCAGTGATAAGTTTTTTTAATTCGGGCTGGTCTTTTACCTTTTGCTTAAGAAAACCACGAATCTCAGCTACCAGTATCGGCTCAATCTCCTCATGTTCCAGCAACTCCAGTATCTCCAGGGCACAAAGCCAGTCGTCATGATGATCTTTTTGCAATTTAAGCCAAACGTTGCCTAAAAAATTATATTCACCTTGTTTTTGACGGCAATCACGCACCTGCTGGTATAACTTGTGCAATTCTATATTTTTAAAGTCATGCTCTACATGATGGGTGGCAGTTTTTGATTTGTAAATAACTTCCTCAAATGCCTCCTTATCAGCTGCACCGCAAAATACCGATGTGATGCTTTCGCCTACAGCCATATCATAAACGCCCCATGACGGATCAAATAGTATTACGCCTTTTTCATCAGTGACGCTACAATTTGTAAAAGTAATTATCTGCGTTTTCCCTTCGGATGCAAAGATATTTTTAACCCTGCCTTTAACCGTGATACCACTTTCAAAATCAAGTATCGCGTCTTTCTTAATTGCAATACCGATGTCTTCCAACTCCGCCAACCCCATGTTTTCTAAAGGCTGCGTATTTTTAAGTTTACCAACAGGCGAGCTGAAGCCATCCTGATGATAATTTTTACCATGACCTTTTAATTGCTTGTTGTTCACTGACAAAACAGATGGTCCGCTGGTTTTTAAAAAATAAGGATCTTCATTTTTACCAACTCTAAAATCGGTAACCGTACCGGAAACCTGCAAGCCTGAGCTATAAACCACCGTACAGGTGTTTTTACTTTCAAAAGCCTTACCCAAACCATAAGCTCCTCCCCTGCGGAACGACATGGAATTGGCAAATTGCTCCAGCACATCTATCAGGTTTTGAAAGTTTGGCGTTACAAATAACTGGGGTTGGGTTTTAGTAATATCATAGCTGTAGTTAAGGGCATCAATGGTATACCAAAGCTTCTTAACTTCGGCCGTCATACAGCTGGCACTTTCCCCAATAGATGACAGCAAGCCTGCACCATATATTTTCGGATTTTCCAATGTACCAATCAGGCCATATTCCACCGTCCACCAATGCAGGCGGCTTAGCAATGCCATTTCTGATGGCTCGCCCATGTTTTCCTGCCTGAAAGCTACCAGCTCATCAGCTTTCCTGATCTCTTCTGGGTCAGCATCTGGCATTTCTTTTAAAATTGATAAGGCCCTAATGGCTTCATAAAGTTCAAAGTCCTGTGCCGAAAACATCGCTTTCGCCCCTATCGAACCAAAATAGCTCAAATATTCATGGTAATCCTTATCGGCAATAATTGGCGCGTGTCCTGCCGATTCGTGTATAATATCGGGCGCGGGGGTATACTCAATATGGCGCAACTGCCTAATGTCTGCAGCTATTACCAGCACCCTGTAGGCCTGGTATTCCATAAAGGCAGCAGGTGGTATAAAACCATCAACAGTAACAGCTCCCCAGCCAATTTTGGCAAGGGCATCATTCATCTCCTGTAAATTGGGGATACGCTCTATAGTTAATCCGGCTTTGGTTAAACCGGGGATGTACGGATAATAAGCAACATCCTTTAAGTAACTATAGTTTTGCCGCATTACATAACGCCAAACCGCATGATCAATGGGCGTGTAATGTTCGTAGTGCTGATCTACTATAAATTGTTTTAAATGACCGGGCAATGCCGCTACCTGCGGATTATTAAAATCATTAAAATGGCTCATTAAAATAAATTGGTTTATATATAGAACGCCAATTTAAGTAAATGGTTGCCGCACTTGCAAAATTCAGAATATGATTCTAATATGAGTTTTAAATTGGAATATTATTCCGACTAACAACTAATTTTCCGAAGTAAATTCCGATGGTTTTTGCAACCCTTTCTCAAGCCGGCTTGGGCGTATCACATAGTAAATACCAATTAAGGCAACAAAAATAGAGACGAGATAAAAGCCAAAGCTTAAATAAACAGCCATATCTTCCGTAAGATTAAACTGACGTGCCAGGGTTAAAAAAAGTGCATCCCTGATACCGCCGCCACCTAAACTAAAGGGGATAACTGCTGCTAATGAAGAGAAGAGAAACGATAACAGGTAAGGCGCAAACTTGCCGTTAAAATCCTGTGCAAGCAGCAGGCATACAATAGTAAGCAATTGCATACTTTGTACACCTATAGCCTTTAAATGGCCTGAGAAAAAGTTATGGGTATAATCCCTGAAAAATTTTCGTGCAACAAAATAATAAATTACTGAACCCACCGACACGATACTCAGCGGAATAGCCAAATGATACGGGAAACTCGGGATTAAAATAATAAGGCCAACCACAATAGCGCCAATAGCCCAAAAGCCGCTTAGCCTATCAAACAAAATAGCCCAGAAAACTTTTTTGGTAGGTAGTTTATAGGTTTTGTGCAGCAAGTAAATTTTATAACCATCGCCGCCTATACCGCCCGGTAGTAACACGTTGTAGCACAGCCCTAAAAAATATAAGCGCAGGTTGAAACGCCAATCCAGCTTAAGGCCAATAGATTTAAAGAAACTGAGTAAACGCCATGACGAAAACAGCATTGAGCCAATGTAGCAAAGAATAGCAGCAGTTAGCCAGGCACGGTTAGCATGAGCAAGGCGGAATTTTATTTTAGCAAAAGGAACCTTGCTAAAAACCCAATAAAGCAGGCCGCCGGTAACCACTATTATTAAAATAACCTTAACTACATTCCAAAGCTTACCTTTCCAGGTTTTATGCTCGGTGCCTTCGTCAACTATATCTTCTATTTCTGTCATTCGGCCGCAAAGATAGTTAATTAGTAATTAGTTAAATTTTATCAACTAATAAATTCACTGTTTGTTCACAAATTATTAATCTCTAATCTAATGGTCAAAATTCTAACTAATCTTTAATCAACTAATCACTAATCTTTAAAAAGAAGTATTTTTGCGCAAATTTTTATCAATATGAATAAAGTAAAGGTTGGCATAGTGCAAATGAGCTGTACTGCAGATAAGCAGCAGAACATGCAAAAAGCCATTGTTAAAGTAAGGGAAGCAGCGGCCAAAGGCGCACAGATAGTTTGTTTACAGGAACTGTTTACCTCACTTTATTTTTGTGACGTTGAGGATTATGACAACTTTAAACTTGCCGAAGCTATCCCCGGCCCATCAACAGATGAGTTATCAAAAGTTGCTGCCGAGCTTAACGTAGTAATCATTGCTTCGCTGTTTGAGAAACGTGCGCAAGGTCTTTATCATAACACAACCGCCGTTTTAGATGCCGATGGCAGCTACTTAGGCAAATACCGTAAAATGCACATCCCCGATGATCCCGGCTTTTACGAAAAATTTTATTTCACCCCCGGCGACTTGGGTTACAAAGTATTTAAAACCAAATACGGCAAATTAGGCGTACTTATTTGCTGGGATCAATGGTACCCCGAAGCTGCACGCATTACCGCATTAATGGGTGCCGATATTTTATTTTACCCAACGGCAATTGGCTGGGCAACCACGCAGGATGAAGCTACTAACGTAGAGCAATACAATGCGTGGCAAACCATTCAACGCTCGCACGCGGTAGCTAATGGCATACACGTAGTAAGTGTTAACCGTGTTGGCGAAGAAGCTGGCGTTAAATTTTGGGGAGGATCATTCTTTGCAAATCCATTTGGAGCAATTATTCAGCAAACCTCACATGACGAGGAAGAAGTTGTTGTGCAGGAACTGGATTTAGATAAATCTGATTATTACAGAAGTCATTGGCCGTTTTTGAGGGATAGAAGAATTGACAGTTATCAGCCGATAACGAAAAGACTTTTAGACGAAGACTAGTCCGAAAGTCGGGAAGACCGAAAGTCCGAAAGTAAAAAAACGTGAAGTCGCATGAGCTTTAAATTTGAAAAGTTGATTATCTGGCAAAAATCTGTGGATTTATCAGCCGATATACATAACCTTACAAAAACTTTCCCGAAGGATGAATTGTTCGTTCTGACTGCTCAAATTAAAAGAGCGGCTGATTCGGTCTCTTTAAATATTGCAGAAGGATCAACCGGACAATCAAATTTAGAGTTTAATAGATTTTTAGGCTATGCCTTACGTTCTAATATTGAAGTAGTTGGTTGTTTATTTTTAGCTCAAAAAAGAGGCTTAATATTGCAACCTGCTTTCACAAAGCTATATCAACAATGCGAGGAAATACTTGTAATGCTTAATGCCTTACGCAATTCTCTTAAATAAAAACAATGCCAACAAATAAACATAATTCTAATTTAAATTCCACTCTTTCGGACTTTCCGACTTTCGGACTTTCGGACTCACCTGCTTCGCAGGGATTTTCCTTCCCAGCTGAATGGGCGCGCCATACAGCAACCTGGTTAAGCTGGCCTCATAAAGAGGCTTCTTGGCCGGGAAAATTAGATACCATCTACACGTCCTACATCGAATTCATCAAGGTATTAACCAAAGGCGAATTGGTTCGCATCAACGTGGTTGATGAAAACATGAAGGCGTCGGTGGCTTTTCAATTGCAAAACGCAGGTGTCGACATGAGCCGGGTGGAACTATTTGAATTTGCTACCAACGATGCCTGGTGCCGTGACCACGGACCAGCATTTTTGATCAATCCTGATACTAAACAAAAAGCGATTGTTGATTGGGGTTACAATGCCTGGGGCGGCAAATATCCCCCCTTTGATCTGGACGATGTGATCCCTACAAAAATCGGAAAACATTTTGGTTTGCCTGTATTTAATCCGGGTATTGTAATGGAAGGTGGCTCTGTTGATTTTAATGGCAAGGGCACCATTTTAACCACCACTGCATGCCTGCTCAACAAAAACCGCAACCCGCAGTTAAATCAGCAGCAAATTGAAGGCTATCTTCGTAATTATTACGGCGCCGAGCAAATTTTATGGTTGGGCGATGGCATTGTGGGCGATGATACGGATGGACATATTGACGATATCACCCGCTTTGTAAATGAAGACACCGTGGTTACCGTAGTTGAAGAAAATAAAAACGACGACAACTATCACTTGCTACAGGAAAACCTGGAAGCATTAAAAACCATGCGTCTACTCAACGGTAAACAACTTAACGTTGTGGAATTACCTATGCCCGATGAAGTTATTCATGACGATACCCGTCTGCCTGCATCATACGCTAATTTTTATATAGCGAACTCGGCCGTAGTAGTGCCTACGTATCGTTCTGCTAATGATGATAAGGCGTTGCAGATTATCCAGCAATGTTTCCCTGATCGCGAAGTGGTGGGTATTGATTCAACAGATATTATCTGGGGATTAGGCAGCTTTCATTGCCTGAGCCAGCAGGAACCGGAGATTTGATGATTTCAGATATGCAGATTATATAAATTATTAAATCTTATAAACAACAACGCCCCGTTCTTTTGAACAGGGCGTTGTTGTTTGTGATGGACCGAACTATTTAGTCGCTAATACAACGGTTTGCTTATCCAAATTCCAGCCTTCTACCAATATGGTCGGCGTAACGCTGCCTAATTTAGCTACCGGGGCGCTTACCGATACAATTGTACTTTCGTGCGGAGCAAGGGTAAAGTAGTTGCCTGTCCAGTAGCTTGGCATTACCTCTTCGCCGTTTTTCATCAATTGCGGGCGAACGAAGAATGCTATCTGATTTGAATTATTTGTAAACTGAACCGTCCATTTGCTTTCGCTTACACCTTTTTCAGTTTTTAAAACTTTTGCGCTTACCTGCGCATGTTTCATACCATTCAATGATTTAAAATCATCATTGGCCGATAACCAGTAAACATTGTGCGATACCGCTTTGCCTGTAGCCGTTTTCAGGTTAAGCACTACAAAGCTTACGCCTTGTGTACCTGCCAGTATATCTTTTAGTTGGATAACTTCCTGTACTCCATTTAAAGCCAAACCAACATGCTCTACTTTTGATGATTTGATGAGCTTGCTGTTGATATCGAAAATATCGGCGGTAGCAACAAGGCTGCCTGTTGCGTGGTGGGTACGGTTAATGATAGCCACACTGGAGTTATCATAGTTATATTGAATATGTACAGGCTCACAGGCATTTTGCATGGAGTAGTATCCCGCGTTGGGTTCCAGGTACCAATCGTATATCTGCCAAATTACACTTGGCAGGGCTGCATTCAGTTTCCACAGCATTACACCACCTGTTTCGTTCAGTTTATGTCCGTCGGCTTCAAAAATACCCTGGTAGCCTATATAATTCATGAACTGCATCTTGTCAGAAAAATTGACAATATCACTCGGCGCACCATACCTTTTGGCCATTTCATCATAGTATTTATCATATTGGCCTGCTCCTGTTGCTGCATCATGATACCCCCAGCTGTTATTCAACGGGAATGGCAGTTTTTTATCCCAGGTAAGATTAGGGATAATTTTAGGTAGCGTGGTATAAGGCGGCTGCGATGGCAAACCTGTTTCATCCTTAAATACCCAGTCTTTGCCGGCATCTGCCAGTTTATAATAATCCTTAGGATCTTTCCAGGCATACGGACCACCACTATAAACGCCTGATGGCATATCATCCGGCCATGAGCCTTTCCATCCTTCGGGCAGTTTGGCAAAGCCGGATGAACTTGGGATGAACGGCCTTGTACCATCCAGTTCGATGATATCATTGCGCATTTTATCATATAGTTCTTTACGGGCGTGGCCTTCGTTGCCCCCCGTCCATACCAGTAAACTTGGGTGATTACGGATCCGGTAAATGGTGCTCTCTACATTTTTTACAAATACGCTTCCTTCCAATGGCCAATCGGGCGAGCCTTTAAACTCACCCTGGGTATCGCCGGTGATCCAAAAATCCGACCATACCATCTGTCCGTACCTATCAGCCGCATTCCAGAATGCATCAGGAGGCGTAACACCTCCACCCCAAATGCGCACTAAGTTTACGTTGGCGTTGCGGCACAGGTGCATCTCATAATCATAACGGGCCGAATCACGGTTCACCATCATATCGGGTACCCATGCACCACCTACCAAATGCACCAACTTACCATTTACGTAAAATTGGCGACGCACAAAACCGTTCACCATACTTGCTTTGGATGATACCTCACGCACCCCAAAAACAAAGGTGGTATCATCACTTATTCCCTTTACATCGGCATATTGCAGGCGGATACGATACAGGTTTGCTTTACCATACCCATTTGGCCACCATAATTTTGGCTGACGAATAATGAGCTGGCTTATCTTATCGGCATTTAATTCTACCATTTTGCCTGAGTTGGCAGCAACGGAAACAGCTTGCATAAACTGAACCGGCAGCCCGGTAAAATTTTCGGGCTTTATGCTGATGGTAAGCTTGCCATTGTTAGCCGCGTTGGTATTATTTGATAATGTTAAATTCAAAGATAGCTTAGCTATACTGGTATCAGGCAGGTTTGGCAGGCTGGTTACCAGTTTCGGCCTTCCAATGGTTACCGCCCCGGTTGTGCGCAAAAAAACTGGTTGCCAGATGCCCATATTACGATCGCGCACCGGGGGGATCCAGTCCCAGCCGGCAGAGCAGAGCATGGTTACGTTTTTACCTATATCTCCGGTCGGGCCGCCATTTTCATAAAACGGACCTAAAGCTTTCAACTGTTCTTTTGCGGGATAACCCGGATAATCCAAAGGGTATATTTTTACAGCCAATGCATTATCGCCACCAGCATTAATTGCATTGCTTACATCCAGGTTATGCTCGGCAAACATGCCTGCCATTTGGGTACTATCGGCAATTTGCTTACCGTTAAGCCAAACTGCAGCGCGGTAATTGATGCCTTTAAATATCAACTGAAACTGGCGTCCTTTATCAGCAGCAGCCACTTTAAAAGTTGTACGGTACCAGTAAGGTTTTTTCCAGGGATTAGGATCATTGGGTAAATGGCTATACTGCTCCAGGTTATATTCCTTGTTAAACTGATCAGATGCATCGGGGATCAGCATATTGTTTAATCCCTGGTAAGGATCGGGATAAATTTTATTGGCAACCAGACCAGTTAATACAGTTGAGGGCACTTTAACCGGAAACCAGTACACGGGCGAATGATATTTTATACTTGACAATTCGGTACCGGTAGCACCCACCAGGGCCGAAGACTGCAAATCAAAATTAGATAACTTAACCTGTTTTACAGGAGCAGACTGAGCCAACAAAAAGGAAGGTAAAACGCTCGCGACTAAAACACCTAAGGCAGCATAAATAGTTTTTTTCATCATAATGATTTTTTAACAGGGGCATGTGACGCTCATTTAATAAATGGGCATAAAAACATCTCCCGATAATAAATAACAGAGGTAAAACTACTTAACAAACAGCATGATGCTATGGTACTAATTTATCCTTTTGTTATACAAATGATACCAAATACAATTTTAGGTCTACTTTTTAAGCGTGTTTTGCAACACGATCACAGGCTGGTACATATTCCAGTTGGGTTTGTAATCTTTTTGATTGATTAGCCCTTCGCCTCCAATAGAAAAATTACCTAAAACAATATCCAAATCGCCATCCTGATCGATATCATTTACATCCATTGCCAACCATCGGCCTTCTGTATTTACTGGAATCTCGTGAACCTTGAATTTGCCACTACTGGTTTGTTCATGATAGGTGAACCCTTCGGTTGGGAGGTATTTAAAATTGGGGAAGAATGCGATCACGGCAAGGTCAAGGTCACCGTCTTTATCAAAATCGGCGGCCATCGCTTTTGAACAACCGTTGATATGATAAAAATAGGTTTGCTTAAATTTCCAGTTACCTGTATTGGTGAAAATGTAAACCCCATGATAAGGCTTAAATATGGGCGAGTAGTCGTTGTTATCGCCGCAGGTATATAAAATATCAAGCTTGCCATCGTGATTAAAATCAACCATTTCAAAACTGCTTGAGCCATATACCGGCGGAAAGTGTAAAAGATTCTGACTCGTAAAGCCACCTTTTTTATCATTCAAAAACAGCCAGACACCTTCATCGGCTTGGGCAAACAGGCACACCATATCTGGCCAGCCATCGTTATTATAATCGCTGATATAAACCTGGGATGGGCCGGGCATCGCCCTGATAGGTTTTCTTATAAAAGTATGATTTGCCCGTTGTTGAACCAGGTACAATCCACCCTGGTTATTTCCAAAACCGCAGGAAACATAATCCATCAAGCCATCTTTGTTAAAATCGGCATAGGCGCTTTTTACGGGGCGCGGCAGGCTATCTGTAATTAACAGGGAATCTTTATTTATTGATCTGCTGTTAAGGCCGATGCTAATCATTTTCCCCTTCAACCGATCATTTGGCGGCAAAATACCTACACAGGTTATGATAGCGCCGTTTTGTTCGGCAGCTGTTTTAAAAAAATTGGCATCAACTACTGCCGAATTAAATTTCTTTACAAGGGTTGATTGAAGATCCTTATCCCATTTATAAAAGTTACCACCGGCATCACCGGTATAAAGGTGCTTATCGTTTACATTATAGGTAACCATAGTGGTTTTGGCCGGCCCATTAGCGCTGTCAACTTTTTGCGGACGTTGGAGGCTAAAAACAGCCCAGTCCTTCACGGCTTCGGGCTTAGGAATAATCAACTTATCGGGCGCCGAATATTTATAATAAACCATGATCTTATGCCAGTCGGCAGCAGATATGGTTGATGCCGAAGAAACCAGGTAATCATCCATAAAGGGCCTTAAGCCAAATTTTGGCGCCATGGCCGGCAGGATGCTTTTATCCCATGTGGTTTTATCCAAAAGCGATGGATCTGGTGCCTGGTGGCAGCTTGAGCAACGTATTTGAGCAAGCTTTTTACCTTCGGCAAGATATTTTTCATCGCTTGAGGATAAACCGTCTCCCCCACAGCTATTGAAAGCCACCAGGATAGTAAACACCGAAAGAATAATTAAACAGATCTTATTCGCAGACCACTTTTGTTTTTTAATCATGTACGCACTTATCACCTTTTGCTAAAGCGATCATTTTAAAAAGCCTTAATTTGATGAATTATAAGTTAAAAATAACATTAACCTATTAATCCTATTTTTTCATGTGATTTTCCAGTACAATGAGGGGCAGGTTACGATCCCATTGCGGTTGCAAGCCGTGAATGAACATAAAGCCATTAGCATAATTACCCAATACAATATCAAGCTTGCCATCGTTATTCAAATCGGCTACATCCATACACATCCAGCGGCCATATTTACTTACCGGTACTGCATGGGGTTTAAAATCAAATGATTTTGATTGTTCAAAGTAAATGAATTCCTCGGCAGGCGTATTTTGCATATCTGCAAAAAAAGCAATGGTAGCGATATCCAGGTCGCCATCGCCATCAAAATCGGCAGCTATGGCCTTTGTACAACCATTTATTGGATAAAACCATTTTTGTTTAAAGTTCCAGTTGCCTGTATTGGTAAAAATATACAAACCATGATAAGGTTTTAAAATACGCGAATCATGATAGTTATAACCACAGGTATAAACCAGGTCGGGATTACCGTCATGATCCATATCTGCTAACTGGAAACTGGTTGAACTGTTTGTTGGCGGGAAAGTTAACAGCTTTCTTGTTGTAAAACCACCTTTTTGATCATTGGTTAAAAGCCATAGCCCTTCATCACCAGTACCGGTTAAAACCATTACATCGGGCCAGCCATCTTTATTAAAATCACCTTTTACAGCCTGTACCGCCCCTTCCTTATCCAGAATAGTTTGTTGCGTATAGGTTTTATCCTTGTTTTGTTTTAATAAATAAACACCACCTTTTTTATTACCCTGGCCGCACACCACCACATCATTAAGCCCATCTTTATTAAAATCGCCCGTTAGGGTTTGTACGGGGCGTGGTAAATCGGATGCAATGTAGGTTTGGCCGCCGTTCGCGTCTTTAGCATCGAGGTTAAGCTTTACTACCTTTCCGTTAGGGAAATCAATAGGCGCCATCCTGCCAATGGCCGAGATAAAACCGATATTATTTCCGGTCTCATCTTTATCAAAACTAATATCAACACCTGCAGAAGGTAAAGACGCTATCGTGTCGGCCTTTAAATTGGCATCCCAGGTATATAATTTTTCATTTACCGCATCGGCGCTGTATAACTTTTTGGTTGCACTGTTAAATGCAATGGTAGTAGTAAAGCTGGTAGCTTTTAATGGCGCCGGCTTTTTTAATGTAAAACCAGCCCAATCCTCAGTTAACGGAACAGGCTTTTTGGCAGGTAATAAGGTATCGGGCGCCATTTTCCTATAGTAATCAACTATGGCTAACCATTCCACAATGCTGGCACCCGTTGTATCTTTAGAATTGCTTTTAAAGAAAGAGCTGCCATAAGTAGAGATATTGAGCATGGGCGCCATACCAACCAGTACATGGTTTAACCAAACATTTTTGGGTAGGGCATCTACAGGTGTTAAGGCATGACACCTGGTGCATTTTAACTGCACCAGGTTTTCTCCATCCACCTTAACGTTCCCGGTTAATTTATATGGCTGTGGTTTGGATTTGCAACCATACATTAAAGTAACAAATGATATTAAAACAGTAAACAAAAGCAGGTAAGTAGTAACCAGGTAACTCTTTTTAAAATTCATAAAAACCTATATACAGTTATTTTTTTAGTTTTAGTTTTTGCCAAATGTATTCGCCAACCTGCCTGCCTTGTGCGGCGCCCTGGTTTACACTGTTGAGATAGTGTATACCACCATAAAAACGACTTATAGAGGTCTCGTCAGAAGCTTTTAAAAACGAATCGAAATGGCGCTGCATCCCTATATACTTTAAATCGCTGGTATCCTGGTAGGCAAAATTATCACCAAACAGGTGGGTAAGTATTACCGCCGAAGCCGCGCTGATATCACTATGACCACTTGGATACTCCGGAAACGGAGGGGTTTGTAACATGGGCAACCAATTGTGGTCAATTTTTTCGTTGATAACGGTTACAGGCCTTATATAGTTAGTTTCATATTTAACCTGCCAGCCACAAATAAAGGCATCAAACAAGGCTATTGATGTAAGCGCGTAAACCTGGGCTGTTTTTACTACATCGGCATGTGTTTGCTTACAGGCAATAGCTGCTATACCAATCCAGTGGCCGCCGGGGGTAATTTTTTTGTTGGCAAACATCATATGCCCGTTATGCTGAATTACAAAAGGGTTATCATCCCAAAAGCGGGCTATTGTTTTTTGCTCTTCAGTAATATTTTTACTCAACTGGTAAACCTCCATATTTTGCTTGAAGAAAACGCTGTTTTTATCTTCGCTAAAAGGAGGTGGCGGCGGTAACTTAAACTGTGTTGAGGTATCAACCGCGAACGTATGCATAGTACCCCAGCAAAACTCAACGCCATCAAGATAGTCTGGTGCAGTAGGACGCCATTGACCCGGCTCTTCATTACCTAAAAAACGAGGTTTGCCACGGGTTTGAGGATAATTATCAACCGCACTGCGTTTTAATATGAATTTCCCCATTTGGGTACCAAACGCTATAGAACGCGCGTAGGTAGAATCGTCAAGATTATCTTTGTACATAGCGTACACCTTATCTTCATATTTCTGCAGTGTATCAACAGAAAAGGTGATCTTGTGGGCTACTGTAAAAAAAGCTTTGGTGGCTGCAAGCGTAAAATTGTACTTTACATCTTTTTTTGGCTCGGGTGGTTTGCCAAAGCCCTTTAATTGTGCCGCTATTGAGTTATAATCCGGGTTGGCGTAGCGTGCGGTTTCGTAAGCTGCCAGGGTAGTATAACCATAAATACGACTTGCTACCGGGGGAGAAAATACGTCATATATGATCACCTGGGTTAACTGATCAACATTGTTATGCAGTACATCGGCATCTTTCAGTAAAGCCGTTTTCTTTTTTTGTGTACAGCTATAAACCAGGAATAAACAGGCAACGGCTGCAAATATTTTAAAACATCTCATATACAAGTAATTAATTAAGCTGTACGGTTCGTTGGTGGCCATAGCCATCAGTTATGGTTACTGATGCCATATTGTCTTCAATATTAAAAAATCTGCCGGATTGCGACAAGAAAGAACTACCATTATAAAACTCCTCCCTGGTAATTTTACCGTTTTTGTATTTTATAGTGGCATAAGCATCCAAAGGCTGTAAACTAACCGTTTTAACAGGGCGTTTAAGTTCAAATAGCTTCATCATATCCCGGTTTTGGGTAGCCGCTAACAGATAATTACCTTTAGCACCCCTTAACTTAACCAGGGCCTTACCATCGCCGGGGATATACAGGCCACTTTGTAAAATACTAAGCGGTTTAAAATTGCCTTTCCCATCACCTTTGAGTATTAACCCGTTAAACGCATCATAACGGCCGGTTGCAACTTCGGTACCATAATCATTTCCGCTCAAGGCTACATCAAGGTTACCATCACCATCAAAATCATCAACTGTTATACCGCAAAGAGCCGACATCTGGGCCTCCATTGGTAATGGTAAAACTGTAAACTTACCGCCGCCATCATTGCGCAAATAGCATGATTGCAGATAATTGGCTTTTAACCTGATGGCACCTTCGCGCATTTTTGGGGTAATTACGGTATCCATCGTAGCTACAGCAAACGATCTGTAGTTCTGAAATCTTATACGCATGCTAATCATTTGCTTAACAATATCATCGCGCCCAAAGGCCGGAAACTCCTGCATCTCACCTTGCTGATCTTTCAGAAAAACAGATGGAAAGGCATCGTAACTACCGTTGTTATCAAAATCCTTGGCTGTAATATAAATAGGATGCTGATCTGATGCCTTGTAAAATGTGTTAAGCCCCGTATTACCAACTATATAATCGATATCGCCGTCATGATCAAAATCGCCGGCTGCAATGGTGTTCCACCAGCCTAATTTATCCTGTACTCCTGTACCGGCTGTTATATTTTTAAATACGCCCTTATCGTTTTTAAGGAAGGTTATTGGCATCCATTCCCCGGTAAGTACCAGGTCGGGCCAGCCATCGTTATTAAAATCGGTAAAGGTGGCATCACATACCAGGCCAATATCTTTCAATGCCGGGGCCATGGCAGCAGACACATCAGTAAACCGTACAACGCCATTCTTACTGTCGTTACGCAATATAAAGCTTGATACCGGTTTAGGATAGTTCCATGGATCAACGCGGCCGGATACAAACAAATCGAGTTTGCCATCGTGATTAAAATCAGCCGCCTTTACGCATAGTTTACTGGTAAGGTTTTTAGGCAGGGCATCTGGTTGCAGCGTAAAGTTGCCTTTACCATCGTTGAGGTAAAACCTATCCTGATAATTAACCGAACCATGTTCGCTCTCAAAACCGCCGCTTGCAATGTAAAGATCGGGATGACCGTCTCCGTTGGCATCAAATAATAATAAACCTTCATCCTTTACTCCCGCTTTTGGCACCACATACATACCCATATCCATTGCGTTATTACCCGGGGCAGTATTTTTTGGCTGAGGTAAAAGATCACGCTGAATAAATTTGCCATTGGGCTGCTGCAAAAGTAATTGTGCCGGATAATGTGTTGTGCCCCCAATTACCATATCATCAAATCCGTTACCATCAACGTCGCCAACGGCTACGGCAGGAGTGTATTGCGATAATTTATGAGGGATTAGTTTTTGTACGTTAAAATCAATATAATCTTTTTCCTGGTGTTTGTAGGTTATTCCTGCCGATTTTGTTACCTCGCGGAACAGTGAATTGGTATTTAACGCCGGTTGTTTAAACGTATAGGGCTCTTTGGCATCGGCCATATTTACCTTAATGGTTTGATTGGTTTTTACATTTTTCAAAACCTGTTTTTTGCCGTTATCCCACCGTATCACAACAGAATCAAGCTGGCTTGTTTTACCCAAACCAAAATGCGCTATATTTTGGATGGTTGATAAATAACCGCGGTATGGCGTATTCTCATACACCTGTTGCTTACCATGATCATAATAAATATTGGCAAAGGCGCCAATGCCGCCCAGATTTTGCGGGCTGCCATGAAATTGTATGTGTAAATAGTTGCTTTCAGTTTTATCTTGTTCGCGGGCTGTGTTTTTGTAGATGAAGGCCTCGTCATCAATATTATTGATGATCATATCCATAGCTCCATCATTGTCCAGATCGGCATAGGCCGCTCCGTTTGAGAATGATGGTGCACTAAGCCCCCAGCTTTTGGTTACATCAGTAAACTGTAGCCCGTCGGTATTTTTAAATGCATAATTGGGTATTTTTACAATCGGGATCTGATCCAGTATCTGTTTGCTTGAAGCAATTGCAAAAGCCTGGTTCCTGAAAGTAATAAAGTCATGATCGGTAACATCGCGCGGATAACCATTGGTGATAATTAAATCGCGTAAACCATCATTGTCAAAATCGGTAAGCATTGGTCCCCAGCTCCAGTCTGTTTGGCCAACCCCGCTTAAAAAAGCAGTTTCACTAAAAATGGGCGCGCCAATAGAGTCATTTTGGCCAAGACGCGGGCCTTTATTAATTTGTAAAGTATTACGGGTGTATTGGTATTGGTAACCGTAATAATCAAAGTTTTGAAATATCTGGTAATTATTGGCCGGCATAAACATCTTTTTACGGAAGTTATCCTCGGGGTTCATATCAACTTCAAACGCGTCAACCAGTCCATCGTTATTTACATCTTCAAAATCCTGCCCCATCGCGCTAAAGGCAGTATGTTTAAAATATTCTTTTGATCTTTCGGTAAAAGTACCGTCGCCATTGTTAACGTACAGTAAGTTATCGGGTAAAAAATCATTGGTTACATAAATATCTTTCCAGCCATCTTTGTTAATATCAACAATACTGGATGCGTGGCCATAACCTTCAATAGTTATGCCTGCTTGTTTTGATACATTGGTAAATACAGCATGTTTTAAAGCTGCATTCCAATCATTGCGGTAAAGCCTGCCAGTACTTTTATGACTGCCATCTTTTATTGTTGGCCTAAATGTGCTTTGATTATCACTGGCTATAGCTTCATTAACGGTGAGGTACATATCAAGGTCGCCGTCGTTATCATAATCAAAAAACGAGGCCATGGTTGAGTGTACATTGATATTTAAACCATACTCCTTAGCCATTTCTTTAAATACAGGTATCCCATCCTTCCCTACTCCCTGGTTCACATATAACAGGTTGGTTCTTTTAACAGAATCATCCAATAATGTATAGCAAACATAAATATCGGCCAGGCCATCATTGTTAATATCAACTACAGCTACTCCTCTGCCCCAGCCGCCTTTGCCACCTACGCCTGCTTTTGCCGTTATATCCTCAAACTTCATATCGCCTTTATTCAGGTATAATTTGTTTGATACGGTGTTACCCACAAAATAAATATCCTGCAAGCCATCATTGTTAAAATCGCCAATGCCTACGCCACCGCCGTTATACAAGTTAAGTTTGGTAAGCGGGTTTATTTTATCATCCTCAACTATCGTATTGCTAAAAGTAATGCCCGATTGTGATGACGGAATGAGTTTGAACAAAGTGGGCTTTTTGCAGGCCGTTAACAAGCAAATAAACAGGCAGCTTAACAGGGGTATATTCTTCATGAATTTTAAACGTAGGCTATAAAAAAAGGTGGAGATAATTATCTCCACCTAAATTAGAATAATCAAACCAGTTATCAAAAATTAATAACCAGGATTTTGTTTTAAAACAATTGGTCCTTTTGAGTTTGAAATGTCAATTTGCGCTTGAGGAATAGGGCGGTATTCGCTCTTATTCTGAGTAAAGTGAGCATCTTTCAAAGTAATATCTATGCTCTTATCGCTTGCAAAGAATGCGTTGATCTCAGCAGCCTGGTAAGCACTACCCCATCTTTGTAAGTCAAAGAAACGGTGGCCTTCCATTGCCAATTCAATTTTACGTTCAAAACGTACAGCTTTACGTGCATAAGTCTGATCAGGGAATGAGGTATAAAGACCTATTTTGTAATTAGCTGCCGGTGTAGTTTGAACAGTATAAATTGATTTAGAAGCATCGTAAGGTGAATTTAAATAAACCCAACCGCTGGTTTTTTGTGCACGTTCACGAACCATGTTCACATCTGCCATAGCAGCGGTAAGGCTACCAATTTCAACTTCACATTCTGCAGCCCATAAAATGATATCCGAGTAACGGATCAGGTTAACGTTGTTTGAAGTACTTAAAGCAGAAGTCCAGGTATTTTCTGTACTTGTGTTAGTACCAACTTCGCTTTTTGAGTATACGTTCTTTTTAGGGCTGAAGTGACCGTCAGATCCAGGGTTACGAATCCAAGCATCACCAGGGTGTGGACCCCAGTCAAGATAAGGGATACCTTTACGACCCATAGTGATATCGATACGTGGATCTAATGTACCTGTATAAGTAACATCTGTTACCACTGGTGCAGCGTTAAAATTATCAAGTAACGGTAAACCAGTTGTAGGATCGGTTTTGTAAGAGTTTGCTAACCATTGTGATGGGTTAAAGAAACCGCAGCAACCACCAGGACCACCATTGTAAGGGAAGTTAAGGTTATCGCCCTGGTTACTGTTATTACCCAATGAACCATCATTTACAGATGCCTGAACAGCAAATACTGATTCTGCACTGTTTTTCTGACCAGCCTCTGGGCTAAAGTTCTGCTGAAAATGATCATTTAAAGCATAATGTTGTCCACCTGCTGTTACAGCAGATGCACCCATCAATGTAGCTAACAATGGTTTTGCATCTGGGTATTTTGCCTCAGCCATGTAAACTTTGGCAAGATATGCCATTGCAGCATATTTGTTGGCACGACCTCTTTGAGGTTGAGTTTCAGGAAGGTTTTCAGCTGCGAATTTAAAATCAGCTTCGATTAAAGGATAAATATCTTTATCATTTTTGATATCACCAACGTTCTTAAGTTCAATTGTTTCATCGGCATATGGAACCATAAAAAAGTTACGGCGCAGCTCAAAGTAGAAATATCCTCTTAAAAACCTTGCTTCAGCAGTGATCCTTTTTACATCATCAGCCGAAAGATCCTTCGCGTTTGGAATGCCACGTAAAACGTCATTTGCACGCTGAACACCATCATACTGAGCCGCATATTTACCAACTATAAACGCATTTGTGGCCGGTAAATTAAAAGTTGCTACCGGGGTCTGGTCATTTGCACCATCTGATGGATCTGAACCTTTATAGGCATCTCCACCGGTGATACTACCAAACATCCAGTTTGATGGGGCTGCAGACTGTCCTGCACCAGCACCACCGTAACCATCCAGCTCCGAGTAAGCACCTATTAATAAACTCTCAACACCCGCTTTGTTTGACAATAGAGCCGGGTCAATCTGACCCAGGGCCGGCTTATCTAAAAAGCTTTTTTTACACGCGTATACTGTACATATTAACAGCAAGCACAGCGGGATAATTAATTTTAATTGAAATTTTTTCATGACTTGTATCTATTAAAATAGTTGTTAAAACGTAGCCTGTACACCTATTAAATAAGTTTTCTGATTGGCTGGATAGTTACCAAAATCAATACCGAAGTTGGTGTTATTGTTCAGGTCAGATGGTTGAATTTCAGGATCTAAACCTTTGTATTTTGTTATTGTGAACAAGTTAGCACCTTGCAAATAGATTCTCAATCTTGATATACCTAATTGTTTAACCTGTGAATTTGGAATGCTATAACCTAAAGTTAACGTTTTCAACCTTAAATATGAACCGCTTTCCATGTAATATGAATTAAATACAGCTGTGTTACTAAAGTTTGCAGCAGCAGTTAACACCGGTATTGTAGCATTTTGATTTGTAGGAGTCCATGAATTAGCTATGATTCCTTTTGCAACGCCACCTTTAAATACTTGTGGAAAATCTGTCCAGTATTTTACATAGTTAATATTCTGGTTACCTTTTGAACCGTAGAAGAATGCATTAAAATCAAAGTTCTTATAGTTAGCATTCAATGTAAAGCCATAAGTGAAATCAGGGTTAGGGTTACCGAAGAAAGTTCTGTCGGCATCTGTGATCTTACCATCGCCATTAACATCTTTATATTTAAAGAAACCTGGCGCAGCACTTTCCTGGGTAGGAGAACTGCTTACATCGGCCGCATCTCTGAATAAGCCCTGAACTACATAACCAAAGAACTCACCCATTGGTTGACCTGGCTGGAACCTGGTAAATGAACCAATACGTGTTGAACCACTGCTGGGGCGATCATAATATTTTTTACCCTCTGGCAAACTAATAACACGACTTTTGTAGCTGGTTATATTACCGGTGATATCGAATTTAAAATCACTACCAACATTACCATGATAGGTTACACTAAGATCAAGACCCTTATTGCTGATGTTACCTGCATTAACAAATGCATTAGTTGCACCACCTTGTGCATTTGGAGGTTCTGGACGGAAAAGCAAACCAGAGATGTCTTTCTTGTAAAGTTCAAAACCAATTTCCAGTTTATTGTTCAGGATTGTTGCATCAAAACCTACGTTGGTAACTTTATCTGTTTCCCAGCTGGTTAACGCGTTTCCTATTTGTGAACGATAAATACCTAAAACAGCGCTGTTACCTGTTCCGCCAATATCATAATATGAGTTTTGTGGATTTGCCGCGTATAAGTTTGTTGCATTAAATTTATCAATATTACTGATAGAACCTAATTCACCATAACCACCACGTAATTTTAAGTCATTTAACCAGCTAACATCTTTCAGGAATGATTCTTGTGAGATCCTCCAACCTGCAGTTATTGAGTAAAATGTACCATAACGGTGTGCCGGAGAAAACACTGATGCACCATCACGACGCAAAGTACCACTTAACAGGTATTTATCACTGTAGGCATAATCTACCTTACCAAAGTATGAGTAAAGTCTTAAGTAATTAATATCGATGTTCTGGTTACTTTGACCTTGTGGCGAACCTGTATCCAAATCTACATATACAGGTGTGGTTGATACACTGTAGTTAGATCTGCCTGCACGTAAACCTCTTTGATTATCGTTAAGTGCTTCTTCACCCAATAACAATTTAACATCGTGTTTACCAAATTTTTGGTTGTAAGTAACCGTGTTGGTCCAGATCCATTTGCTGTGGTAACCAGCGCTTTCCTGGAAAGTATTTGGGTTAGTATTACCTTCGGCGTTTTCAACAGAAGTTGGGTTAAAGCTCCAATAGTAATAGTTTTCAAAAGTACCACCTATGCTTGTACGGGCAGTAAAATGTTTCAGGAAATCAACTTCTGCAAAGATATTTCCCTGCATTGTCCAGTTATAACCTTTATTGTTTTTTGCACGTGTTTGTATTGCAACAGGGTTTGATGAGTTACTTAAGCCAGCAGATTTTGTACCTGCAAAGTTACCCATGATATCATATACCGGAATAACAGGAGGCTGACGATAAGTATATGAAATAGCGTTACCTTCGTTTTGGTTACCAATGGTTGGGTTATCCTTATTGAATAAATAAGCATTTTCACCAACACGGATATGATCACCAACTGCAAAATTTGTATTAACACGCATTGCATAACGTTTTAAATACGTGTTAAGCAATGTACCGTGCTCGTTAAGGTAATTTACCGACATCAAATAGCTTGATTTTTCGCCACCACCACTCGCAGTAATGTTGTGGAATGTTCTTGGTGCAGATTTAAACACTTCGTGGAACCAATCAGTACCAACTTTATTGGTTTTGGTGATCTGGTTACTGTTGATGTTATAGGTAGACGGATCTGTTTTAGGATCGCCAGTGTTTGATGCAGTTGGAGTAATATAATCTTTCAATATAGCACCGCCAGTACCCGGGTACTGTACGCTACCTACTGATCTTTGGAGTGCATCAGCATATTCCTGGCTGCCTGCCATGTGGAAACCATCACTTAATGGTTTTTGGCTGCCATAATAAGCATCGTAAGTAATTGTTGCTTTACCTGCTTTACCTTTTTTAGTGGTAATAACAACTACACCGTTTGAACCCTGTACACCATAGATAGCTGCAGAACCAGCATCTTTCAGTACCTGGATAGATTCGATGTCGTTTGCGTTGATGTCTTCAAATTTTCCCTGAACACCATCAATTACATAAAGCGGGCTTGAGTTACCGGTTGAGGTAATACCACGCACACGTACAGCACTTTGACCGCCTGGAGCACCGCTGTTAATAACGGTAACACCCGCAGCCTGGCCTTGCAATAACGCAGCTGCCTGGCCACCTGGTACAGTTTTTAAGTTGGCAACGTTAACAACAGCAACCGAACCGGTGATGTCTTTTTTACGTTGTGAACCGTAACCTGTTACTACTACCTCATTCAGGGCATTGCTACCCGCAACTAAGGTAATTGATAAAGAAGTACTGGTTCCAACTTTAACTTCGCTGGTTTGATAACCAATGTAAGAAACCACCAGTGTTTGGCCGGCAGTTAATGTAAGGGTGAATTCACCGTTAACATCTGTTACAGCGCCCGTAGTAGATCCCTGGATACGTATAGACGCTCCAATGATAGGCAATTTGTCATCGCTGCCGATAACTTTACCCTTGTACTTTGTTTGGGCTGTAACTACCAATGAAGAAACTAAGCAGCATAGTAGCACGCCAAGGAATCTTCCCTTTAGGAGTAAACTTTTAAACATGAGATTGAGATTTAGTTGATTAATATATTTGATTTAAGATCTTGTGCCTATTTGGTGTTTTTTAAGTTTGCAATTGGGTTATAACATGCCTCATAACGATTTTTTTGGCGAGAACAAAAAAAGCGTGAGGTTGGCGCGCAAAAAGCTGCCGGGCACTAAATGAAGATTTGAAAATGTTGGAATGTAAAAGTCTTATCATATACTAACTTCCTGTAACAAATTTAACTTACGCCGTTACCCTCTTTTCATGTTCCTTAAATATTAAGGTTTACACGACTAAATGTTATAATAATATCAGAATTTGTGTTGTTCCTGGTATTCCAGAAATTTATATTGGCTATGCATCTAATGTAAAGAGAGTGTATTGTTTACACAAGTGAAAAATGCAGATTTGCAAATTAATTATTTATAAAACCTTTAAAGCGTGAAAATTACAAATTGTGAATATTTTATTAATAAATCATTAACAAAAACGCCACTTACTTAAAATTTTTGCAAAGTAAAAATACTGCCGTTACGGATAATGTATCGTCAAAAACAAAGTTTTGACATTTATATTAATGCAAAATGGTTTTAACCTTTTGATTTTTGCTGAGGTTTATGCTATAACAATGTTACACAGTTTATCGCACTTACATGTTAAAATATCATCATGTTTTAGTAGTAATGTCATTGCCACATTTATTATTTTCCCGGCGTTATAAATGTTAATATTACATTTATAAATAAAATAATAAATGTTAATATTACATTTATAGAGTTTTAAGAGAACCATATACATCCGCAAAAAAAGCTTTATTAAGTAAAAAACGCCACACATTTAAGATGTGTGACGTTTTTTATTGGAGGCATTAAACCTTAAAAACTAAAAGACCATATAAGGCATTATATATTATTAAAAAAAATAACTTATCACATAATGGTTGTAAGCTTACTTATTCCACCAAAATGATGCCAAATGAGTATCATTTGAATTTGTACCTATTTGCACAACAAATTTGCCCGGTTCCCAATCATATTTAAGCTGGCTGTTGTAAAACTTCAGTTGCTCCGGAGTAATGGTAAATGATACCTCCTTAGCCTCACCCGGCTTAAGACTTATCTTCCTGAAATTCTTCAATTCCTTTACCGAACGACTAACCGAGGCTTCGGGATCACTGATGTATAACTGCACTACTTCCTCGCCTGCATATTTACCAGTGTTGGTAACCGTTACAGTAGCCGTTAATGTTTCATTCCCTTTCAATTTTGTTTTGCTAAGCTTAACATCGCTGTAACCAAATGTGGTATAACTCAGGCCATATCCAAATGGATAAAGCGGATCATTAGAGATATCCAAATAATTTGATTTGAATTTTGATGGCCCCTTGCCATCGTAAGGCCGGCCGGTATTTTTGTGGTTATAATAAATAGGTATCTGCCCTACACTACGCGGAAAAGTAGCGGTGATTTTACCTGCCGGGTTATAATCGCCAAATAAAACATCAGCAATGGCGTTACCTGCTTCGGTACCGGGTGCCCATACATCAAGTATAGCGCTGGCGTGTTCATCCTCCCAGGTTAAAGTAAGCGGTCGGCCATTGAAAAGTACAATAACCATTGGCTTACCTAATTTTGATAATGCCTTTAACATGTTTTTCTGCGGCTCCGGAATATCGATATCCGAGCGGCTTGATGACTCGCCCGACATGCTTTGCGACTCCCCTACCACTGCAACAATAATGTCTGATTTATTTGCCGCGTCAATAGCTTCCTTCAGCAGTTCGTCGGCAGGTTTTTTATCTACAGAAACCATTCCCGGGCCAAAGTTTAACCGTTTTATAAAAGTGGTATCCTCTGTAATATTGGATCCTTTAGCATAATTAATTGTAACGCCGTTACCCACAACGTTTTTGATACCCTGCATTACACTAATTGATTTTTCCCAATCACCAGCAACAACCCAGGTACCCAGCATATCGCGCTGATTATTGGCAAGCGGGCCTACCAAAGCAATGCTGCCTGTTTTTTTAAGCGGCAATGTTTGCGCATCATTTTTTAGCAATACAAAAGAGTGTTTTGTAATTTCTCTCGCGGCACTGCGGTTGGCCGGCGATAATACATCCGTTGCCTCCCGGGCCTCATCAATCGATTTGTAAGGATTATCAAACAAACCTAATTTATATTTTGCCTCCAACACCCGGCGACAAGCCTGGTCAATATAAAACTGGGTTATTTTACCTTCTTTTAATGATTTTTTAAGCGTGGTTAAAAAACCCTCTCCTACCATATCCATATCCAAACCGGCTTTTAATGCCAGGGCCGATATAGTTTGCAAATCGCCAAGGCCGTGGGCCTCCATTTCGTTAACTGCAGTATAATCAGATACTACAAAACCTTTAAATCCCCATTGTTTACGCAACAGATCGGTTAATAACCATTGGTTACCGGTTGCAGGCACACCATCAATAGTGTTAAATGAGCTCATGAAACTCCCGGCTCCTGCATCAAGTGCCGCTTTGTAAGGTGGCAGGTAATCCTGGTACATTTTAATGCGGCTCATATCTACTGTATTGTACTCGCGCCCCGCTTCGGCACCGCCGTATAATGCAAAGTGCTTTACGCAAGCCATTACCGCATCGCTATTTTTCATGCTGCTGCCCTGGTAACCTTGTACCATAGCTTTGGCAACCTGCCCGCCATACCATGGATCCTCGCCAGATCCTTCAGAGATACGGCCCCAGCGGGCATCTCTTGCTATATCCACCATTGGCGAAAACACCCAGTTAAGTCCTTCGGCGGTAGCTTCCTTCGCAGCTATCTGGGCTGATTGTTTGATCAAACCCATATCCCAGGTGGCCGACATTCCTAACGGGATAGGAAAAATGGTACGATGCCCGTGTATAACATCCAAACCAAATATAAGCGGGATATGTAACCTGGAGTTTTTGGTGGCAACGTCCTGTACTGCTCTTACCTTATCGGCTCCCCAAACACCAAATACGCCGCCGATGTCACCTTTCTTTATTTTCTCTTCAACTCCTTTATTTACTACCGTTCCGGTTGTGGCCGCGCCACTGGTAACCAGGTTAAGCTGACCAATTTTTTCGTCGAGTGTCATTTTCTTCATCAAACCGCTTACAAAAACATTCATTTTTGTATTCTCGGTTTGGGTTTGGGCCATTACCTTATTTAAAGGCAGCAACGCTATACAAAGCGGAATAACCCGGGTTATAAGCTGAGTTGAAAAATACTTTTCCATTATTTAAATTTACGTTGTAGGGATATAGATTTACAAAATATTGGGCAGGTAAGAGCGCCATTATTCACTCTATAACTATTTAATTTAAAATTACCGTTTATAATTGGCTATAATACAACAACATTACAATTGTGTATAAAGTACACAATTGTAATTATTATAATTAAATAATCAAAGTATTTTTGTAGAATAGCACAAATGTTAACCAAACAAGAACTTATTGAGTATTGCGACGACGCCCGTGAAACCTATCTCGATCATATTTCTATTGATTGTGTAGTTTTTGGCTTTCACGAAGGGCAAATGAAGGTATTGCTGCTAAAAACCCATAACGAAGAAAAATGGTACCTGCCCGGTGGCTTTGTGCTTAAACGTGAACCTATTGAAATGGCGGCCAACCGTATTTTAAAGGAACGGACTGGTCTTGCCGAAATATTTTTAGAGCAGTTCCATGTATTTGGTGATCCGGACAGATCAAAAGTGCATAATGATATGTATGCAGATATGCTTCCCCCTGAACGAAACTGGTTCTCCAGCCGATTCTTATCAATAGGTTATTATGCGTTGGTCGATTTTTTTGAAGTAACACCAACACCTGATCGTTTTTCTGAAATATGCGAATGGCGCGATCTGGGTGAGGTGCCCGAGTTGCAACTGGATCATTCACTGATATTTAAAACAGCATTAGATACGCTGCGCCTGCAATTAAATTATCAACCTATTGGCTATAACCTGATGCCGAAGGAATTTACGATGCCCGAACTGCAGAAATTATACGAAACCATACTGGATAAAAAACTCGACCGCCGCAACTTTCAGCGCCGCATACTGGCTTTTGGCATCCTGAACCGCGCCGAAGAACCCCGCAAAGGCGGTGCACATAAGGCTCCATATTTATACTCTTTCGATCTGGAGAATTATCGCCATGCGCTAACTATGGGCTTTAAAGGGGGGTGGTGAATTGATGTTTCTGTAAGTGACCGAAATGAAACCAGAGCAAAGTTTTAGTGCATGTATTATAGGCTTCGTTTTAAGCCTGATATCTTGTTCAAATTATAACCATTCCCCAAATACAAAAGATACAGTTACTATATCTAAACCTACAAATCGTAGTTTCATAGACTCGCTTTCCACTGATGCTCATATATATTCAAAAAATGACAGTGCTTGCGTTATTGTACATAACAAAACTCTTTGCATACCCAAAGACTACCACATTGATTTAGCAAAAACCTTCCCGGGAATATGCMAAATTAAAAACGACTCGATCAAAAAAAGTAGCTGGTTGTTTTTAGGAGACCTTGTTTTTATTGCAATTAATGAAGATACCGGTAGAGGATACACCGATTTATATGTGATAGATACCAAAACCCAAACTTTGGTAAAAGACAATGAATTTAAAAGAGATTACTTATCTGGATTTGGAATTTTCATTATCAACGGCAACAAAATATTCAMAATGAATAAAATCTATTTTGATGAAAAAACGACTATAAGGGCATCTGGTTCGTTGTTTTCAATTAA
This sequence comes from Mucilaginibacter sp. P1_A3, assembly GCF_056406855.1. NCBI lineage: Bacteria > Pseudomonadati > Bacteroidota > Sphingobacteriia > Sphingobacteriales > Sphingobacteriaceae > Mucilaginibacter > Mucilaginibacter sp. P1_A3. The sequence goes on along the minus strand of NZ_JBFTZJ010000016.1, from coordinate 56,527 downwards.
TAACGATAGGTTTAGTTATATCAAGAGCAGGGTAGAAAAAAATGAAATCAATTATGATGATACATCAATTGTCAATTTTTATCGCAAACCTTTAAACAAAAAGGTTTCTACTTCTGTCAATTAATTCGCGCACATCTTATTCAACAATATACTCCAGTTTCACCTGAATATTAAGCCCTTCATTCATTTTGGCAAACTGGCCTGAGTTGCGTGTAAAATCGGCATCAGTATCCATGTACATGTTGGTTATTTTAACCAGTTCGGGGTGTTTCTCGGTGCCTATATTGTAGGTAAGCCCCTCGCCGCCTTCTAAACTTTGTTTAAGTTCAAGGTATTGCTTGCCTGTAATAATGATCATTTTTTCTGCAGTCATCTTAGTTCTGTTATAATTGGTAGTACTTTAAAAAGGAGAATAATGGATCTGCTATGCATAATATATAGCCAATCAAAAGCTAAATTCAACCGAATTATTTCTCTCTTTATTATATTTACCTCAAATATAACTGATATTAATCTGGCTTCATGATCAACCTTAAAAAATTACTCTCCATAGTTTTACTATCGGGTACTACCATAGCATCGGCACAAATAACTTTACCCATAACTACCACCCTGCAAAAAACTTATACCAACGGCACCCGCACCAAAAGCGGCACACCGGGTAAAAGCTACTGGCAAAACACGGCGAACTATACTATCAAAGTAAATTTTGATCCTAAAACCCGCCAGCTTATAGGCACAGTTGGTATTGATTATGTAAATAATAGTCCTGATACGCTTAAGAAGATTGAATTTAAGCTCTATCCAAACATCTATCAAAAGGGCAGCATCAGAGAGATGGCGGTATTACCAACCGACCTGACGGATGGAGTACAAATCAAATCCATAAGTATGGATAACCAGCTATTGGATAGCACAAAACTGCATATTAAGGGCACTAATATGTCATTAAAAATACAGCCTATCAGTTCTAAACAAAAAGTTCATTTGGATATTGCCTACTCCTATACACTAAACAAAACATCGCATATACGTACCGGGCAGGTAGATGACGGTGCTTTCTTTATAGCTTACTTTTTCCCCCGCATTGCTGTTTATGATGACATTGATGGATGGAACGAATATCCTTATGTGGGTTCACAAGAATTTTATAATGATTTTTGTCATTTCAGTGCCGAAATCACCGTTCCCGGAGATTACCAGGTTTGGGCAACAGGTAATCTTAAAAATGCTGATGAGGTTTATAACCCCAAATATGTAAAACTGATCACTTCTGCCGGCACTGATGATAAAGTGACTGATATTGTTACCGAGGCAGATTTAGCTGCTGCTGATATCACTAAAAAGAACCCTGTTAATACCTGGAAATTTGAGGCCGATAGTGTTACCGACCTGGCCTTTGCTACCAGCAACCATTATATATGGAAAGCAAGCAGCCTGGTAGTTGATCCTAAAACCGGCAGGCGCACCCGTGTCGATGCAGTATTTAATCCGGCGCATAAAGACTACTTCGCGGTAGTGAATTATGCCCGCAAAACGGTGGAGACTATGAGCTATAAATTCCCTAAATGGCCATATCCATACCCGCATGAAACCGTTTTTGATGGCCTTGACCAGATGGAATACCCCATGATGGTGAATGATAACCCATTGGAGCAAACTGAGGATGCGATAGAACTGACGGATCATGAGATTTTCCACACCATGTTCCCGTTTTATATGGGGACCAACGAAACCAAGTATGGCTTTATGGACGAGGGCTGGGCAACTATTGGCGAGTGGCTCATCAGCCCGCAAATTGATCCTAAAATTGTAGACTCCTATGGCATGAGCGCGGTAAATGCCTCTGCCGGCTCGGAGCAGGACGCACCTATCATGACACTTACACCCGCGTTAACGGGGATAGCCCGGTTTACCGATAATTACCCTAAACCCGGCCTGGGATACCTCTATGTAAAAGAAATGCTGGGTGATCAATTGTTTACCAAAGCCCTGCATAACTATATCAGCCTTTGGCATGGTAAACACCCTATGCCCTTAGATTTTTTCAATTGTATGAATGCCGGCGCAGGCACCAACATGAACTGGTTCTGGAAAAACTGGTTCTTCGATAATGGAATACCAGACCTGGCTATTACTAAAGTTACCCATGTGGCATCAAAATACAAAGCTACCATCACCAGCATTGGCACAAAAATGGTACCCGTACACCTCACTGTTTTTTACGCCGATGGCAGCAAACAATCAGTAGGTACAAGCATAGCCTGCTGGGCAAAGGGCAACAAAATAACCACACTAAGTTTCACTGCAAAAGGGCCAATAAAACAAATAGTATTGGGCACTACTTATGATGCCGACTCGGACAACAGAAATAACGTTTGGAAACTGTAGGTTAGAGCAAAGATTGTTGGAGTAAGGATTGTTGGAACAAGGATAAAGGATTGGAAAATAGCGAGCCCGAAGCAACCGGTTACGGATTGAAAACGTTCTCTGATCGTCATTGCGAGGCACGAAGCAATCTCCAAGCTTTACAGAGAGACCCTATAAGGTCGACCTGCCTGTGTAGAGATTGCTTCGTGCCTCGCAATCACGGCTCTAAAAACCGCAAGGACGGTTCTGAAAACTTATCTATAACGCAGCGCGAACCTTCTGTTTGAATACTAAACCGTGATACTAATTAATTGATACTTTAAAATAATGAGGCAAAAGCTACCAATTGATAAGTTCACCGAGCCGGTAAATAAGTTCATTCACCAGGAGCACACCAGTGGCATTGTACTTTTCATCAGCGTTTTGGCAGCTATTGCCTGGGTAAATTCGCCGTTCGCGCATTCATATCATCACCTTTGGGATATTAAATTTTCATTAGGTTTTGGCAGTTATATGCTCGATCATCCACTGCATTTATGGATAAATGACGGCCTGATGGCATTATTTTTCTTCGTGATAGGCCTGGAGTTAAAGCGCGAATTTATGGCAGGTGAGCTATCTACCATAAAAAAAGCATCATTGCCTATGGTAGCCGCTTTGGGCGGGATGCTGGTACCCGCACTCATTTACTTTTTCATCAATAAAGGCACCGAATCTGAACATGGCTGGGGCATTCCGATGGCAACTGATATTGCTTTCGCACTTGCACTGCTTTCTCTTGCAGGTAAACATATACCAACCTCTGTAAAAGTATTTTTGTCAGCATTAGCCGTGGCCGATGATCTTGGCGCTGTACTGGTAATAGCCATATTTTATAGCACGCATATAGCGCTTGTTCCCTTAACAATAGGTATTTGGTTATTGGTAATACTGCTCATTGGCAATAAAATGGGCATTCGCAGCATCGCGTTTTATTTGGTAATAGGCTTTGCTGTTTGGGTGGCATTCCTGCTTTCGGGAGTTCATGCTACTATCGCCGGGGTATTGGTAGCCTTTACTATACCCGCACGCACCAGGATCAACGAAAAAAATTATGCAGAAAGCTTAAAGAAGTTGCTTTTTGATTTTGAAAAACAGATCCCTAACAACAGCACCCTAACCACGGCCGAACAGCACCATACCATCGAAAAAATAAAGGAACTAAGTATGGATGCCGAAACCCCGCTTCAAAAAGTAGAGTATTTACTGCATCCCTGGGTGGCTTTTGTGATCATGCCGCTTTTCGCGTTAGCAAACGCTGGGATTATTATTGGTGCCGATTTTTTTACATCCATAAGGAACCCGGTAAGTATGGGCGTTGCCATTGGTTTGCTGGCGGGTAAATTTGCAGGGGTTTTAATGGCCACCTGGCTGATGGTTAAATTTGGTGCCCAACTCCCAGCAAAGGCCAACTGGAAACAAATTACGGGCGTTGCCCTACTGGCAGGCGTTGGTTTCACCATGTCGCTTTTTATCTCGGGACTTGCTTTTACTCATCCGGAAATGGTTGACCAGGCCAAGTATGGCATTTTGTTGGCTTCATTATTGGCGGGTGTATTGGGGGTTGTTGTGTTGAAAAAATCGTAATTTACGTCCCCTCTGGTCTCTCCAATGCAATTAAGTTGACGAGTTTCTCCCGCTGTTAGAAGTCTCCGACTTCGAACAGCGGTGTTATTTGCAGGCGTGTAAAGTTGTGGCGTTTTGTTCAATATGATCATCTATCCTTTTTAGAAAGGAAACAGGCAGGCAAGATTCTATAATTAAGGGAAGGCTGTTTTCAAGCAACCTCCCCAGGTGGCTAAGAAAAGGTTGCCTGAAATCAACCTCCCCAAAACCATTTCATTATTCAAATCTAATTTCAAAATAACTATTTGATAATTAAAGGCGTAGTGATATTATGTAACTAAAGTGTGAAGTTTTGCAAGAGGGATTTACAATCCCTCAGGGCCTGATCCTGAGGTTCCATGCAAGTCGAAAACGCATCGTTTATACCAATCAAGCGGCCTCAGGGTCCCTTTTCAAGGAGACCCTGAGAGGACGAAAGATCAAAAAGTCTCCCATACCAGGGGAGATTTAGAGAAGGCTTTTGTTCCCTACTTCCCCAAATTAGGTTTCCCATAAACACTCAACGGTGTTAACCTGTTCTGAAATATCGTCTGAGGACTATTGAAAAACTTTACGAAATCGTCAGCGCTTACCTGGCTGGGATAGGGTACGTAGTAATGATTAACATTGCCATTTCGCCAGGCCATTACGTATGTTATTTTATGTTGAAGCATGGTTGGCAATAAAACCTTTGTCCACCAATCAACTTGCGGAATCTGTACATAACCCGTTTCGGGCAGGCAGGCCAGCTTGTGATGACTTGTAGCAATAACATCTAAAATACCAAGGCGTTTATCCAATTTGGCTTGATAGCCAGTTACACTTTTGGTACAGTAATTATCAAAACCAATAAAATCTGCATAATCATCGCCTGGGTATCGTTCCAAAAACTCAGCTTCAGAATCAAAATCGGCGGCTGAATAAACGATCAGTAAATTATGAAGCTTTTTGTTATTGCGCAGGTAATCAATAGTAAACTGCCATAAAGCTTTAAATTCTTCGGGAGTATTTTGCTTCTTCCCCCACCAAAACCAACTACCCGTAAGCTCATGAAATGGCCTGAAAAGTAAAGGAATAGCCTCGCCGTTTTTTCCTTTCAACTCCTTCAGGTATTCTGCGGCCCTATCCAGGTATTGAACGTAAGTTTCATGGTAAATACCGCCGGAAATTAAATCTTTTATGGTATTGCTCGTAGTATCCCATGCGGTTTTGCCATTGGCAGGGTTATCCATATGCCAGCAAAAGGTATTGATACCGCCGCGCTCATAAGCATCTTTAACCAATTGCTTTTGCAATTTAAATGCTATGCCGTTTATATCGTGAATACTATCGTGCTCAATACGGGCCAGGTCCCAGCCGTAAAGGGAGGGGTATGATCCTGTAACACTTTTCACGTCAGATCTATCAGCTTCAAACCTCCATCCCACTCCATAAGCGGTATCATCGTGATGGCCAAACATCACCCCTGCCCCCAGCAAGCGCTGCATGCTGTAGAAAAGTGCCCTGGTTTCGAGGGTGGCTTTCTTATCTGCAGGAGCATACATTTGTTGCGCATTTGCCATCGAGCTACAAATTATCAATATTAAAATTACGCTATAAAAAATCCTCATAATAAAACGCCAGCTTTTATTTTAAACTTACGGCTTAACAAGCCTCAAAACAATAACAGATTGCGGCTTGCAATTCGCAAACAAATATGCAATAAATGCCCTTATCAAAGCCTTTTTTATATATCCTCCTACCCATGACGTATTGGATTTTGAGGCGTGTGGGTCTGTCAGTCTGAGCCTGTCGAAGACTCGCGCGTAGAGGCTTTTGCCCGCTATCCTTCGACAGGCTCAGGATGACAGCCATTTTTGTTACGTCATTCTCTCCTTTAGAGGCCACCGGATTTTACAACTCACTATGCCATTAATTTTCTAATTTATCCGTTTTATAATTTCAATACAAGCCCTGCTGTTATGGTAAGGGCATTTCCAAAGGCCAACTTTATCCTCTCCGGGCATAATGCTGCCGTCATCTTTAATCCCCCAGAACCATTCTCCATTTTGCTTGTCCAGTATTTTAGTCTTGACAAAAGTCCAGTTATTGATGGATAGATCGAGGTATTTTTGATCGCCGCTGATTTGCCAGGCATTATAAAAACCAACCATTGCCTCGGCCTGTACCCACCAGTGTTTTTCTTTGATGAGATGATCATTCGCAGGTTCATACTCGTACCATAAACCACCATCGGTATCCAAGCCTGTTACGGTTGCATCAGCAATTGCCAAACAGATCTTTTTGATCTGCTCCACCTTGCCCTGGTCCGCAATTACTTCGGCAGCCTCCAGCAATAGCCAGGTTGCTTCAATATCGTGTCCGTAAGAAACCGTATCCGATTTACGGTTCCAATCCTCATCAAAAAATAATACGAGGTGATGAGTTTCGGCATCAATAAAGTGATCGCCAAAATTATTTATCAGCGTTTCAATTTGCTTTTTAAGTTCGCTATCAGGCCAAATGCGGTACAGGTTGGTATAAGCTTCCAGTACGTGCAAATGAGTGTTCATGGTCTTTTTTTCGTTGGCATCTTTGGGACTCAAACGCAGGTCGTTTATTGGCTGCCAATCGCGGGCGAAGGCTTCCATGTACCCCGTTTGATGCTGATCATAACTTTTATCAACCAACAAATGATACAGGGCAATAGCCTGATCTTTAACTACCGCTAAACCAGAGGCCATATAGTATTCGCTAAGGGCATAAAGCGTAAACGCGCTGGCATAAACCTGCTTTTTAGTATCCAGCATATTGCCCTTATCGTCAACAGACCAATACACCCCGCCAAATTCCTCATCAATAAAATGAGCATTGATGTAGGCATAAGCCCTGTTAGCCATTTCCAAACTGGCTTCATCGGGCTTCAAATTACAAGCCGCCGAAAAACTCCACAAGATCCTGGCGTTTAAAACCGAGCCTTTAGGTGCATCGGGCGTTACGTAGTTATCGTTATCTATCTTACCAGCAAAGCCACCATTTACTTCGTCGGGAGTATATTTTTGCCAATAGGCGACGATGTTGCTTAACTCGCTGGTGAGCTCAGTTTTATAATTTTTTAATAATGTTCGCTGTGCAGTCGATAATTTGTGCAGTGGCAGGGGTGTGTTATCCGTCATACTTGTAAATCAAATGACATTTTTAATGAGGCAATTTTCTGTAGAGACGCATATTTGCGTCTCCCACCAGACGAGCGGAATTGCATTTCCGATTTGCACGCGGGAGACGCAAATAGGCGTCTCTACGGAGAATAGACACTTACGAAACCTACAATATTTCCTGTGCTATATTTTTGTTCTTATCAACAATCCCGTAAACCTTATCCACCGAAGTTGACGATTTAAAGCCATCCTCAGGTGTATTCATCACATAATCTACCAGTTTAGCAACCGTAGTGGTGGCTACATGCATACGCGTATCCGATGATGCATAATAGATATAAACCGTTCCGTCCTCATCGGCTATCCATCCGTTACAGAATACCACGTTAGATACATCACCCACACGCTCCTCCCCTTCAGGCGCTAAGAAATAGCCTCCGGGTTTGTGCGTAACCTGGGTGAGGTTGTTTAAATCGGTCATAAACATGTACAGTACATAGCGCAAGCCGGCCGCTGTATTGCGTACACCATGAGCCAGGTGCAACCAGCCTTGATCGGTTTTGATAGGTGTCGGTCCCTGGCCGTTTTTTGCTTCGTAAACGGTATGGTAATTTTTATTATCGATGATAGTTTCCTGGTCAATAACTGCATTTTCCATATTATCGGTCAGGCCGAAACCAATGCCACCGCCGGTGCCGGCACTAATAAAACCATCCTGCGGGCGGGTGTACAGGGCATATTTACCATCTACAAACTCCGGGTGCAATACTACGTTGCGTTGTTGCGGTGAATTGGTTTTAAGATCGGGCAGACGTTCCCATTGCACCAGGTCTTTTGTGCGCGCTATACCACAGGCCGCAACAGCCATTGATTGATCATGTGCAGGGGCGGCAGGGTCGCGCCTTTCGGTGCAGAACAGGCCATAGATCCACCCGTCCTGATGCTGTGTTAAACGCATATCATATACATTGGTATCAGGCTCATCTGTTTGCGGCAGATTGACAGGATATTCCCAAAAAGTAAAATTGCTGACTCCATCAGGACTCTCGGCTACGGCAAAAAAAGACTTGCGATCCACTCCCTCAACGCGCACCACCATGATGTACCTGCCGTTGAATTTTATAGCACCGGCATTAAAGGCGGCGTTAATGCCAAAGCGCTCCATGAGGTATGGATTGGTTGCCGCATCCAGATCATACCGCCAGTAAATTGGAGTATGCGCAGCTGTTAGCACCGGGTTTATATAACGATCAAAAACACCGTTGCCGGTACCTGATATTTGGTTAGGCTTTGTTATCAGGTGATGTTGTTCCTGCTGCAACAGGGTTAATCTTTGTTTAAATTCAGGGGTCATATATGTCTTTCTATCAATAGTCTTTTAATTTATTCCACCATGTCCTTTTCAGTATCAGCATGATCACTGCCAACAATGCCACGGTTACAAGCAAGGGTAATTTTTGGTTGAGAATGAGGTACATGGGCAATATGGTAAGGCATAATTGAGCAATAGTCCCTATTACCACATTAAACATGTTCAGTCTGAAATTTTTATTTGGCACAAAAGCTTCATCTTCGGCCATTACCAGTTTTTTAACGGGTTCCCAAAAACCCCACGGGCGTACATTGCTGTAAAAGGATTTTAATACAGCCATGTCTGTTGGCGCACTGGCGTAGGAGCCCATAACCGAACCAGCCATGGAGATGAAGAACAAAAGCGGAAACCAATACAACAGCTCGCCGGATGGAATAAGCAGCGAAAACACCATAGAGGATAGAATACCAGCCAGCATGCCGTAAAAAAAGCCATTGGCATTAAAGCGCCACCAATGCCACTTGAGCACATTTGATGCTACGTAGCCTCCATAAAGCGCCGATACGATCCATTGCAGTACGCTGTTTACATCTTTTACAAAGAAGCCAAGAATAACCCCTACCGCCACCACAACCACACCTACCAGGTAATTCATGGCGATGATTTTTTTGGTAGATGCCGCAGGGTTAAAATATTTAATGTAGATATCATTTACGATATAAGCCTGTGCCGCGTTCATCGTACCCGAAAATGTGCTCATGAAAGCGCCAAGCAAACCGGCCAACAGCAACCCAACCAGGCCAACAGGCAAAAAATTATTGATAACAGCCGGCAATATCCTTTCAAAATCGATAGCGCCGGTAGCATCCTTCAGGTTCATTTGATTATAATACAACAGGCCGAGGATGGTTAAGCTTACGATAAGCGAGTAACGGATGGGTAACAAAATGATACTCACAAAACCACTCATTTTACTGGCTTCCTCAGGCGACCGTGTCGACAGGATCTTTTGCATATCATAATTAGGCGCCGGACCAGCCAACGCCGCGAAGAATCCCTTAAAGGTCATCATCATAAAAAACAAGCCGAACAGCGAGTAACCATCATCCTTAATTTTCTGGTTAACCTCATTAATAATACCCGACCAGCTCATGCCCAGGTTTTTCCCAAAAAATGGGCTATACCAACCATCAGGCACATTTAAATGATGACCTACTAATTTATGAGCAGCAATAAAACCTATCCAGATACAGGCAATAGACATGATGCCGTATTTGACCATATCGCCCAGAACAATACTGTGCATACCGCCCAAAATGGAGTAAAACATAGCAAATAGCGTAAATACAATACCGTAAACATGCGGTACATACTGCGGCGCAACGTTGAAGGGAACATAGGCTTTAACCAAATCCCAGGGAATAAAAATTTCAATGAATTTACCCAGCCCAATAAATCCGTAGGCTAAAAATCCAAGACAACTAAGCAGCGCAAACGCGATAACAATTATATGTGAATTGCCTACGCCCGGTCCTGTTTTGCCAAACCGGGTGGCCAGCCATTCGGCACCTGTGGCAGCGTTTGAGCGGCGCAGCCAACGCGAGAGGTACATCATCAAAAACACCTGGTTAAATACCGGCCACAACCAGGGGATCCAGATACTTTTCATGCCATATACAAAGCACAGGCTCACCATCCACATGGTGCCACTGATATCAAACATATCGGATGCATCACTTAGCCCCAGCTTATACCAGGGTAATGATTTACCCCCCAGCATATAGCTTTCCTTATTTTCGCGGGCTTTTTTGCGGTACCACAAGCCGATAAAAATGGTGCTCAACAGGTACAAAACTATGATGGCAGCATCAAGTGCGTGTAGCTTCATTTATTTGACATGATTATTGTTTTTTCTTTGTGATTTTTTGATTTTTTTTTGAAATTCCTTCCAGAAAAACCCTCAAAAAATTACTGACTTTTTATCAAAATCCGCCAGGCATGCCGCCTTCACAGTTTAAGTTAAATTGGTTGATTCAAAAGTGAACTTATTAAGGTTAATTTTATAATACTTTTTTAACATTATATTTTAATATCTACACAATTCCGCCATCCTTAAATTTTCAAATCGCTTAAATAAAAACCCGGTTGCCGGTGTAGGTTTCCCTGAACTCTTTGGGGATACACAGTTTTTTGCGTTTAAAAATCCTGTTGAAATTGGAGATATTGTTAAACCCGCATTTGTAAGCTATCTCGGCAACCGTAGCGGTGGAGTCTATCAGCATGCGGGAGGCATGGCCGAGCCTGATTTCGTTTAGGCTATCGATAAAAGTTTTACCTGTGCGTTTCTTGATGAACCTGCTAAAAGAAGCCTCGGGCATGTTGGCAATTTTTGATACCTCGGCCAGGGTAACCTGTTTGTTATAGTTCACGTTCATGTGCTCAAACACTTTTTCGATGCGGCGGCTGTTGTAATAAAACTTATCGTTGCTAAAACTTGGATCCGACAACATCTTCATATTGCGGGAGATAGACAGATCATGCAAGATAGACATCAGCTCCAGCACCGAATCAAAACCACTCTTTTTATCCAGGCTGATGATCCTATCTTTAAGGGCAAGTATGGTTTCGGGCGAAAAAACGATGCCGCGCTGCGAGCGCTCCAGCATGCTTTTCACAAAGCTCAACTGGTTCCGCTTCAGAAATTTTTCATCAAACAGATCTTTATGAAATTGAATGGTTACCTCGGTGATCTCCTCGCTAAGGCATTGATGGGTAAACCAGGCATGATACAAATTAGGACCAACCAGCGCTAGTTCCACATCATCAATTACTTCTATATGGCCGCCTACAACCCGCCTGGCGCCTTTGGCATTAATGATCAGGTTAAGCTCATATTCATCATGATAATGCAAGGGGAAGTCGAACTTTTTTTTAACTCTCGAAAAAATGGTAAAGCAATCACTGGGGGTAAGCGGCGTTATTTCACGCATCACATTACTTGTCGTCATAAATTGTATAGGTTTAAAAAGAAGAAAATCCTGATACGAATTTAACCAAATTATATTAACTATTTACCATTTCGTAATTTTCAGATTATAATTCAGTCTTATTTCATTGCTTTTCAACCTCAAATATCCTCTTAAAAGACCTTTTTTCTATCAATAAACAATCAATCTCCAACTAAAATTCGCCCCTGAGCAGCATTTTATTCTATCAATAAACTTCCAATTTTCATCCCCAAATACACCCCAAACAGCATTTTTCACCATCAATAAACTTCAATAATGAGCTATAAATTGCCAATAATGAGCGATCCGCGCCAATAAAAGAGCGATAAATTGCCATTAATGAGCGATAAATTACTGTATGTAAAACTATCATTATTGGTTATTAAAATTTTACACTCCATTAACCGGCATGTAAACTGTAAGCATTAGGTTTGCACCCAATTGGTGTTTTAACATTTAACCCAAACGGTCAATACTTAAAACTCCGGCTTATGCCAATAAAAGCCCGTATATTTAAACATCCTTTTATTATGGCATTAAATTAGCACAAAAAACAATAGTCATAACAGTTTAACATTATGCCCTATAATATACTCACCAGCAAAACAATTGGTAAATATTTATTGTAGATTAACCATAATATAAATGAATCAAAAACTACTATATCATATTTAATGGATACAGCAGAAAGCACCACACCGGCGGCAGTAAAAAAAAGATCGAAACTAAGACAAAGCATCACCGACTTTTTTATCAGCTTATACCGCATCAACCAATTCATTCTGCGCTTTTTCAGAGAGGCCTTTATGCCCCCTTTTGAATTTAAAGAAATAATGAAGCAATGCTTTGAAGTAGGTGTACGCTCATTCACATTAATCACCGTAACCGGGTTTATAGTGGGGGTGATATTCACCAAGCAATCAAGGCCTTCGCTTTCACAATTCGGGGCTCAATCATGGTTGCCTTCCCTGGTATCAATAGCCATTATGCGGGCATTGGCTCCTTTAGTTACGGCATTAATAGCATCGGGCAAAGTTGGCTCAAGCATCGGGGCCGAGTTGGGTTCCATGCGGGTAACCGAGCAAATTGACGCCATGGAAGTATCGGGCACCAAACCTTTTAAATTTTTGGTATGTACCCGCGTAATTGCCACCACCCTTACCATTCCTATTTTGGCTACCTATACAGGTTTTATTGCTATTGTGGGGGGCTTTTTAAATGTAAATCAAAACGAGGGCACTACCTGGAGCACTTTTATCCAGGAAGTATTTGATCCCTTAACTTTTACCGATTTTGTGGCATCGCTTGTTAAATCCATTGTGTTTGGGTTTACTATTGGGATAGTAGGTTGCTACCAAGGCTTTAACTCCAGCAAGGGAACCGAGGGTGTGGGTAAAGCAGCCAACGGGGCTGTGGTTACCGCCATGTTCCTGGTGTTTATTGAAGAAATTATTATAGTACAGATAACCAGCTGGTTCCGTTAAACAAAGGGAAACATGGAGAAGAAAATAGTTAAAGCAGACCATACCAACCCGGTTATCAGCGTAAGGGGACTTGAAAAGTCCTTTGAAGATTACGCTGTTTTGCGCGGCATCGATCTTGATCTTTACCAGGGCGAAAACCTGGTGGTGCTGGGCCGCTCGGGTTCGGGAAAATCTGTGTTGATCAAAATAATATCTGGTTTGCTAAGTCCTGATAAGGGCGAGGTGAATGTATTGGGTCATAACATTGCCCATATCCGCGAAGAAGAATTACAGGAGCTGCGCGTAAGGATAGGTTTCTCGTTTCAAAACAGCGCCTTATATGATAGTATGACGGTGCGCAAAAACCTGGAATTTCCCTTAGTACGTAACCGCAAGGGCATTACCCGCCAGGAAATAAACACCGCTGTTGAAACTGTTCTTGATGCCGTGGGCCTGTCACAAACCATTAACCAGATGCCTTCGGAGTTATCGGGCGGCCAGCGTAAGCGGATCGGGATAGCGCGTACCCTGATCCTGAACCCCGAGATTATGCTGTATGATGAGCCTACCGCCGGCCTCGACCCTATCACCTGTATCGAAATCAACGATCTGATTAATGAAGTACAGGAACGCTACAACACCTCATCCATCATCATTACGCATGATTTAACATGCGCCAAGCAAACAGGCGACCGCATTGCCATGCTGCTCGACGGGCAGTTTCAACGTACCGGATCTTTCGAAGAAGTATTTGATACTACCGACAGCCGGATTAAACCTTTTTTTGACTACAACTTTATTCAATAGAAAAGACATTATACCATTATCATGGACGCATCAGAAAATAAAAAAGCAATTACGGTAGGCCTATTTTTAGCTCTCGGCTTAATCCTGTTTATCCTTGGCGTATTCACACTTGGCGGGCAGCAAAAGTCTTTTGTAAAAAACATCAAGCTCAGCTCCGTTTTTAGCGACGTTGCCGGGCTAAAAAAAGGGAACAACGTTTGGTTCTCGGGCGTAAAGGTAGGCACCATCAGCGCAGTTAGGTTTACCGGACCATCACAGGTACAGGTTTTTATGAGTATCGACCAAGCCTCCCAGCAATACATCCACCGCAATGCCCAGGCAAAAATCAGCTCGGATGGGTTGATAGGTAATAAGATTATTGTGATTGATGGCGGTAGTCCGCAAGCCCCCGAGGTGCAGGATGGCGATGTGCTGCAGGCCGAAAAAATGCTTTCGACAGATGATCTGCTCAAAACCCTACAGGAAAACAACCAGAATCTGCTTGCTATAACTACCGATTTTAAAGCCCTCAGTCACCAGATACTGGCCGGGAAAGGTACCGTTGGCGCTTTAATGGCCGATAACACCATGGCTGATCAGTTACGCGCATCGATGCTTAACCTACAGGCAGCCACCCAAAGTGCAGCCCGGATGGCCGTACAGCTTGATCATTTCGGCAATAAATTAAACACCAAAGGCGGCCTTGCCGATAACCTGCTTACCGATACCGCCACATTTAACCGGATCAGGCTGGCAGTAAACCAACTGCAAAGCGCCGCCGCCAATGCATCAACCCTAACCAATAATCTCAACAAAGCCAGCGATAAGCTGAACAGAACAGATAACGCCATTGGCGTATTACTCAACGACCCCAAAGGCGCCGTACAGGTACAAACCACCCTCAACAACCTGCAACAAAGCTCCATCAAACTAAACGACGACCTGGAAGCCGCACAACACAACTTTTTCCTGAAAGGATTTTTTAAGGATAAGGCGAAGAAGGCTAAGGCCGATAGTTTGAAAAAGGCGGGACAGTAAAATTCAAGGAGCGTGAAGGGACAATGACATCTCCATCAAGTCATGCGGAACTTGTCAGCACCCCACGGAACAGGTAGGTGATTTGATTAGCAGCCGGCTTAGCAAATGGGATGTTGAAACAAGTTCAACATGACGGGAATTTATTATGTCGTTACCAGGAACAACGCAATCTCGTACTGTGCAAAGCCAACAAGCAAATGCTCCTTTTGTCTGAACCTGGATTTATAGGATTAACAGATCCTCACGATTCCAATTTTCCTGAGCCTTCTCCCACCCGTCACCCTCGTAAGATACGGGAAGCAATAAAGTATTTGCCATTGCAATGAACGAAGCAATTCCTAAGCTCAGAGCCGCTTTAAGCCTGAGCTTTGCGCCACTCTGTAAAGAAGTCTCAAATCTATAATATGGCGTTACCTGCGGCCCGCGCTTTACGTTCATACTGCACAAGCCTTAGCCACATTGGCCGGTATCCGCTGCAATCGCTAACGCAAACTTTAAGTAGGCAAAAATGCTCCGTCAGGAGCTACCTGTTTGTAGCAAACAGACAAATAAATAAAATTTGCGCCGTAGGGGCTACCCTAAATTTTGCAAAGTAACCAACATGCTGGCAAAGGGTAATGGCGTAATTTTTCGCCCGCTGCCGCAAAGAGCCCCCCTTATCACCCATGTCTTGAGTACAATCCAATATGATTTAAAATTAATGTACCCCAGTAGACTCACCTTAAATTTAAAATCCAGGATGAAACTAACATCCGGGATTTGCATATTCATTACCTTGCATGCGGGCGCACAAGCCAAGAGGCTTGCGGCAGCGAGAAGAAAAATGTTTGCGGTAGCTGGGAATTTTACACCGAAAGAAAATTGTCGGGAAATAATGTTCATTTTTCGTTAGAATGCCCCGGGCAACAACAACGGCTGTTATACGGGTTTTTAGATTTTAAATTTATTTGTTTTTTTATCTTTGTTCAGTAAAATATCCTTATCATGCCTCATATCCGTAACATCATACTTTTTTTTACGATAATTATTTTATCCAGCTTTTCTGCTTATAAAGCGTACGCCCAATATCCTGGGATGGCAGCAGTTCGTGCACAACAGAACCAACAATTCATGAATATGCAAATGAATATGCAGATGCAAATGAACATGAACAGAAATTGGCGAAAAAATGCGGGGCAGGGACAAGGATATATTGTGATATTAAAAGACGGCGATATAAAAAAGATCAAATCTTACATGTACCTGGATACCGTTCTGCATAAAAATTTCCTGGTATTTGTAGATAAGAAGTTCCCGAAATCAGACACCCTGCATCGTTTTCAGAAAATTTATCCGGATCAAACATCAAATATAACTGCATTGATACCCGATAATCAAGGCTATGAAGAAACAAGACCCGGATTGCCGACTGATAGCGGGTGGACTATAAAAGTAATAACAGGTGCAATAACTGTTTATGCCAAAAGCGGCACTTATCTTACCGTGGTTGGCACCCCTGCATTTGGGGCACCTAAAATGGATTTTGTTTCTGCTGAAATAATTGGCATCCAGCTAAATGATGGGCCAATTGAAAAATTATCAAAGGATAATGTGTTGAAAATTGTTACCGGTAATTCCAAGGCTACTGAATATGTCGAAAAAAAGGGATTGTATGAAGCCGTGAAAAAATACAATCATGATGCAGAGAAGGTCGCAAAAAAGTAGACGCTCTCCGGGAACGGGTAACCCTCCGCTGGCGCACGCGTGTCGAGCCCCGCTGATAGGTCTGCAACATTTTTCCATCGTTTATAGTTTAAGAAATGGGTTAACGACCAGGACACACTCGACACGCGTGTGCCCCGCGTTTAGGTCGCAATCATTTGTAGATGTAATAATGATCAAAGAAACTCCAATACTTTACGTTCATCTTCCAAGCAATTCGACTTGTATGGTGGGGTACACGCAGCACGCGTGCACCAGCGTAAGGAACTGCGGGATGACTTTTTTAAGATAGATAGCTAATCAACTATCCAAAAACCTTCCAGGTAAAGCATATAACGGCCGGGTTGAAATTCGCCGTAGGCAAAAACAACTATGGTGTTACCTTTTTTATGGTAATACAACCTGAGGTTATTGCTGTCTTTATATAGATTCAGGAAGCCGCCATCGGTAACAAAAGCTCCGGTTTTTATAATGAATTCAAAGTCGGCGGCACTGATAGCGTGCTGTAGATCTTCGAGGGTATTATTGGCAAAGTCGCCTAGTTTTATGGGGGTGATCAGGGTGGTTTCACGGCTCAAATCGAATGATTTGTGCAGTATCTCCTGTTCGGGGCCATCAAATATGAGCGACTTTACCTTTTTATAATTGGTTATCATTTGGGCCGTTCTTTATCTTTTTGTTCGGCAATATACCCTCCTTTTTTCAGATCATTGATATTATAAGGTAATTCAAACTGGATACCTAAACCGGGCTTATTAAACCAGGGGATAATCTGACCTCTTTTTACACTGTCGATAGGTTTTACAATTTTATAAACCCTGTATGGCGATTGTAAGGTTTTATCGGGCAAAGCGCGTTGCGGAAACGGCACATCTACCTTGGATACAAAGGTACCGCGGTCCTGGAAAACGCTGTCGGCATCGTAATAACCTCCATAGCGATCAACCAACAGGCCGGCCTGCAACGTAATCATTTTTAATGACAGGGCGCCACGGTTTGGGGGCCAGCCGCCATTGAGGTTGTTTGTGCTGAAAAACTGTTCCAGTTCGGCCCATTTTTCGTGCTTCCATAATTGCCAGGCAGTTTTCGCAAGCGGCCTTTTGGTGCTATCGGCAAAATCGGCAACAGAGGCTACAAAAACACTAAACGAAACGCCGCGTACAAGGCTGTCGTTTTTATGATGTTCCCTTCCAGAGCCGGCTACGTGTTTGTGTGTGTTTTTGGAATGCTCCGTTTGCGCGTTGACAACAAAAGGCAGCAATACTGCCAACAGCAATATTCTCATTGTTTTCATAGGACAAGATGTTTGGTTTATTAACTAGCTAAATATAATATATGCAAATATTTTATCAATGCAAATCGGTATATTTATTTTTAATAATATGTTGATATTATTGATATACATATATCTTGACTTTTTTCATTTTTAATTACCAGTCGATTTTCCGATACTTCACATTGCTGGCGCCACGTGTCGCATGAAACCCATCTGACAACCAACCACCAGGCTTTTGATCCTATATAGAAATTGTAAGGGCCTGCCTCCTACGCTTCAACTCTCCTCATAATCGAGCTCCCTATAAGGCAGGAATAAGTATATAACAGCTACTGTTTCTACCAGGCTTATCGCGATGTTAGGTAGTTGTAACAACATATTTGTCTTAAGCATAAATAGACCTATAATATACAAGGGAACAGATATTATCGATAAAGAGAGTAAAACCCACCTGGTCCATTTGTAACCTTTTCGTATTAAACGTGCGATTAGAATAGTGAAGGCAAGGGTAAGGAATTCTATGATTATTCCTGGCCTCGGTTCAACTATAAAATAAGTGGCCGCGTTAATAAACGCAGATGCTCTCACCAGGTTTGAAGCAACTATCAGGTTATGGTTGGCAGTGTTCATCTCCGATTGATTTAGGCGGAGTAAGATAAGAAACTTTGGATAAGATTATTTCAATCTCCTCACCAAAATTAGCTTTTACATCAGTGTATAGTCATTTTAGTCTCTCCGGTCGGTATTTTCACCGCACCAGCATGAGGTCTGGATATGCATTTAATACCCGATTACAGCCGCAACAACTTTACATGGAAACAGTGACGGTTAAAGCCTTTTAGAAAACGAGATCATCAACAAATAGTGCGGCGAAAACAACCACCATAAGCTAAAACCGTTACCTCTTTTGCAGAATGCCCCGAAAAGTAACTTATTGAACCAAAATATCATATTTAGTATAAATAGCTTCGGCTACATAACCATAGCCTTTATTATTTAAGTGCAGGAAATCTGAACGAAGGGTATATGGAATAACATCATTTTTTGCATTCTGTACATCATTCATATTTGTTGAATCTCTCTTTGAAATTAAATAAGGTTTAATATCCAAATAGTGTAAACCATATCTCGCTGCAAGAGTATCGTTAATAGCTTTAATACGCTTATAATAAACTGCGCCTTTTAACTCGTTCGGGGTATCACCGTTTATTATTCCTAAAATTAAGTAATGTGAATGCCCTAACGAATTTACCATCGAAGCGATATCGTTAAGTATCGTATCTGAATGCATATAGTTATTTCGCCCTGCCCAAATGATAGTGGGATAGCTATGTAAATTTGGTGCCGCAAACATTTTGTTTTTAATTGATGTGCTGGTTGCACCATTTACACCTTCATTGATAACATCGCGACCTGTTAGTTCCGCTAGTTTTTTTGGATATGATACACTCCCCCCTCCCGAACCTTTGGTTAAACTATCACCCCAACTAATTATTGAATTTGGATTGATATATTCCTCCTTTTTACAAGACACGAAGATGATTATACAAATAAGTAATAAGTAATTTTTTTTCATTATAATAATTGCGATTTACGGTTTTCGTCTAAAAATTTAACGGTAGTATTTCGCAATTAAGATAACATTTTTCCCAGACATATATATTAATACCCCATCATAATTAGCAACAGAATAGAGATATTTCAAAATTTAAAGCAAGCGATTCAAACTGCCTAATTTAAGGCAGAAAATTAAGAGTAAAGAATAGTCATTCTCCCCACAAAATTAGCTAATACATCAGCGCTGAACTGACACACTTCAAGATAGTAGCACAAGAATGAATATTCCATTGGCTGGGAAGCCTTCCGCGTTTTCTTTACTCTCTACCTGGCCTTAGTGCTGCCATCCTGCCAA
Organism: Mucilaginibacter sp. P1_A3; assembly: GCF_056406855.1. NCBI lineage: Bacteria > Pseudomonadati > Bacteroidota > Sphingobacteriia > Sphingobacteriales > Sphingobacteriaceae > Mucilaginibacter > Mucilaginibacter sp. P1_A3. The sequence goes on along the minus strand of NZ_JBFTZJ010000016.1, from coordinate 36,880 downwards.
CTGACGTTCATTAAATAAAGATACCTGAATAGCCATTTCGCTACTATAGAAAGTTAACAAATATTTATTAAATTGGCATCGGAATGTGGCTAAACTCCTCACTCCGATAACTTAAACCGTCGCAAGTGAAAAAAATTATAACTGCACTTTTTGCTTCAGCTGTCATTTGCAGTGGCTGCTCTAAAAACCATACTGAAATACCGGCAAATTCTAAAACATTTAAAGTTTCGTTCAAGTTAGCGGTAAATGCTGTTGTAAGCAGTACCTGGCAACAAGTTTTAGGCGGGCAGGCCAGTATTGGTTTCGCGGCTAAAAATAATGACTCGTTAACTGCGTCTTCATTAACAGATGATCTCGATCTTAGTAAGCTATCTACTTATACTAAACCTGTTATCGCAGGCACTTATGATGTATCATTAAAAACAAAAAGCACAGCAGTAGCTGATACCTTTATAAGATTTAACGCCCTTGCCCAAAATGTGGTGATAAATAAAGATGTTGCCATTAATATGCCGGCCACTACTACTGATGGTGTTATTACCATAAGCAAAAAACTTATAGATAGTACCACAGTGCCAACTTTTATCCCAACCGGAACAAACACAACCTATAATTTAGGTGTAGCCAATGGCTATTATTTCATTTACGTTGTGGGATCAAAGGGAGGCAAAGTAACCTTTACCGAAGCCAGCAGCGGCGATCTTTTTATTGCCAACGTAACTGTAGCTGCAAATAATCAATACAATTTAACCGCAATTGTAACTAAAACCGGCTCGGTTGTTAAGCACACCTACGCCTTTAAATCAAGCAACCTAAATTAAGTTTTGGTGGAAACCTTATCGAAATGAAAAAATACTTCCCTGTAATAACAGTTATACTCTTTATATTCTCCGGGTGTGCAAAACACGATTCAACCATGGATCCTGTACCGGTTACGCCCCAGATAACCATTAAAGATATCAGCTACCCTGCGTTTATCAACAGTACCTGGAAAAACGTGGTAGGCGGTAACTTAGCGTTCGAATTTGATTTAAAAGATGCAAAGGATTCTGTTGCCTCCCGTATAAAGGACAGTATCGATATTAAAAACATTACTACTTACACCAAAATAGTTGATAAAGGTAAATATGATATAAACATATCTGCAGGAAACCCTTCGGCAATTGCCGATACCTTTTTGCGGTTTAAAGGGCAGGTGAAATCATACACCGTTGATAACAAAGAGGCTGTTTCATTAACCGTTACCAGTAACGACGGCCTGATAACGATAGATCAAAAATTTATTAAGGATAATACCATACCAACATTTAAGGCAGATAACGGGCCAGCAGTTTATAAACTCGGCCTTAGTAACGGTTTCTATTACCTCTATATAAAAAACGGGGTTCAGGGTGCTATCTCCTTTGTTTCAAAAGAAACCGGCCAGCTGGTGAGCAAACGGCTAAGCATCGTTACACTTAACCAATACAACATGGCAGTAGTGGCCAATAAAGGTACGTTGCAGGTTGTTTTTAGTCCGTTTGCCTATAACGATGTGCCTGTTGTGTCAAGCACCCTGCTCACGTTGAATCTAATACCTGATGGCTATACAGCTACCACTACTTATTTTGTTGCTACAGATGAAACCGGAAAAATATTAGTTGAAACGAAATATATACCCGGCACAAAATCTTTTAAGCTTTCAACAACAGAACCATTTACTAAAGACCGCTTTAATTTTTATGAGATAAGAATTTCGGATGACATACATACAACTCCCAATATCACCGGTTACTTACAGGTAAAAAAGGGAAGTGTATACGTCAATACCCGGACTTATACTAATCCGCCTTTCTCAATGGTAAAGCTGCATTTAAAAAATGTATCCGGTTTTGATAAATTAAACATAAGCACTGATATGGGTAGCGCAGAAATTAACACGCCGGCCGATAGCAGTTCTTTGTCGCCAATACAATGCTCTGATAAAGGCAAACTATGGGTACAGATGTTAAAAAATAACAAAGTGACCTACAACTTCTTCACAATACCAGTCGGAACTACAGATTATAACCTTGATCTGAGCAAAGTAACCAGTTCGCCCATTATAAAAAACTACACCACACCGGGGGATAATTTTTATTTGCGTGTTTCTGCCAAACAAGATAAATCTTCTGATAACGCATATGCATTTGGCCACATCAGCAGCAACTCAAACCAGCTCGACTTTTACTATCCCAATGAACCTTTTCAGCAATATACCACAGTCGCGAATTATAGAATAGGTGAATTATACTATACCATTAAACAAGTAGAAACCGGCATCCCCGCCGCTATCAATACTTTTGATCCCTCGTTTTTAAAGCCGGGGACATCAATGGCTAATTTCAAACCATCCATTACCGGTACCTCCGATTATTATTTTGCCAATTTTATCGATTTTACTTCTGCCAAATACCTTCAGCTTAATTTATATTCACCTGCAGCGGGCTATCTTACGCCTGTTAAACTCCCTGATTTTTCTAAATATTTAGGAGTATCATCTGTAAATCTGAACGCTTTACTGTTAAAACAATTTGGGCTTTACCAGGCCGATGGCTTTAATGAGGCCCGTTTTTATTATGATCAGCCGGGAAGTGATACTAATTTAAACAGCAAATCAGTAGTGGCTTATTATTAGGTAAATGCTATTAAAAACAAACTCATTTAACTTATGCTGTTGCAAAATAACCTTGCGGTCGTTGCAAGGTCTGCACTATGCTTTCAAAACAATTCTCTATATAAAATACACTAAACGGTTCTTCGCAACCACCCTCCACTAATAGAAAAACCGGAACGCTCTAAACAGCGGCCCGGTTTAAAAATCCCTTAATCTTGTTTTATCAAATCAGCGAAACGACTTGAAAGATGCCCGGATTTCGTCAGTGAAGATCTTAGGCTGTTCCCAGGCTGCAAAATGCCCGCCTTTTTCCACCTTGTTGTAATGGATTAATTTAGGAAACGCCTGCTCTGCCCAGCTCTTCGGGGCCGGATAGAGTTCGTCAGGGAAAACGCTTACGGCAACCGGGATAGTGAGACCTTTAGCAGTGAAGTACCCGAGTTTGTTCTCCCAATACAAACGGGCGCCAGAGATTGCCGTATTTGTTAACCAGGTGATCGTGATATTGTCAAGAATGTCGTCGCGTGTGAGGCCTTCAGATTGTCCGTTAAAGACGCGCTTGATGAGTTCATAGCTGCGCGCGTCGTGATCAAGGAAATAAGCTGCCAGACCAACCGGTGAATCCGCGAGTCCGTACATCGTCTGCGGGCGCAATCCTAATTGAAAACCATATCCGATACCCTTTTGATATACGAACTGCAAACGCTCGTAAGCGAGTTTCTCGTCGGCTGAAAGACCTGAGGGAGCCGGCGCCCCGGAAAATGCAGCGTTGTTAATGTCCTCCTGAAATACGCCAGGCATATTGGTATGAATAGCCAGCAACTCCGGAGGTGCAAGCAGGCCTATCTGCTCGGTGATGAGCGCGCCCCAATCGCCGCCTTGTGCTACAAATTTTTTATAGCCAAGGCGCTTCATCAGCACAACCCAGGCACGTGCGATATGTTGAGGGTCCCAGCCGGTAGTAGTTGGCCTGCCCGAAAATCCGTAACCCGGTATGGAAGGAATTACGACATCAAACGCGTCCTCCGCCTTTCCACCATGTGCAGTAGGATTTACAAGCGGGTCAATAATCTTCATTTGTTCGATGATAGAACCGGGCCATCCGTGTGTAACGATCATTGGCAACGCGTTTTCGTGTTTCGAACGAACATGAATAAAATGAATGTCGAGGCCATCGATTTCTGTTATAAATTGGGGCAAAGCATTCAGTCTCGACTCCACGTTACGCCAATTATAACTTGTGCCCCAGTATTTTGCCAGTGCCTGAATAGTATCAAGTTGCACACCCTGCGTTTGATCGTCTACGGTTTCTCTTTCGGGCCATTTTGTTGCTAAAATGCGGCGTTTTAAATCATCCAGGTCGGTCTGCGGAAAGGTAGTCTGGAAGGGGTGGATCAATTCCGCCGATCCAACTTCTTCTAAAGTGTCTGTGATTGTTTCCATTGTTTAAATTTTAAAATTGCTTTCTTAATTTATTTTAGATGTAAACCGTAGTCTATCAACAAATTGGTTAGGCAGACTAAACGGCGTTGTAGTATTCAGACTATTTATCAACGGAGTATCCGGCTTAAACCACGTTGATCTCTACATTAATATTACCGCGTGTGGCTTTTGAATACAGACAGGTTTGGTGACCTGCATCGGCCAGCGCCTGAGCAACTTCGCGTTCCAGACCAGGTAAACTAATGTTGAGGCGTGCCTGCAGGTGGTAATCCTCCCCGGTTTGGGCCAGGTCCACTTCAGCATCAACGGCGGCATCTGCCGGAAACCTTACCTTCATTTTTGCAGCAGCAATCTTCATCGCACTCATGAAACAGCCCGACCAGCCGGCGGCAAACAACTGCTCAGGATTTGTTCCAGTACCTGGAGTGCCGGGACTGGAAAGTTTAACGTCCAGGCGACCATCAGAGCTAATAGCTGATCCGCCATCGCGGCCTCCGGTAGTGTGAGTTTTGCCTGTGTACAGTACTTTTGTGAGCTGGGTATCCACTTGTGGATCTTCTGTATGTGTATTTTCCATTGTTTTGATTTTTAATTATATGTATTGTTCAGTTTTCACTTCCACTTTGTGCCAGTTATACTCCGTAGCCCTATAGTTGGCAAGGAACTTCATTGTCGCGAGCGGCACCCCCTGCGTTGATCGTTCATAATTGCTTTCTTAAAATTTATCCTCCATGTAAACAATATTTAGTTATCAAATTGGTTGAGCGTTCTAAACAGTCTTATGGTATTTAAACCATTTCCCAACAGATTAACGGAGCGAACTAAAAGCCGCACGCATTTCATTAACAAACAGTGTTGGTTGTTCCCATGCAGGAAAATGCCCTCCTTTGTCAAGTTTATTGTAATGAATGAGATTTGGATATGCCTTTGCAACCCAACTGTGTGGCGCCACAAAAAGCTCATCAGGAAAAACACTCACGGCAACGGGGATAGTGATCCCCTTTGGGCTAAAATAGGCCAGCTTATTTTCCCGGTAAAGACGCGCGGCTGAAACAGCAGTATTTGTTAACCAGAAAAGGGTGATGTTATCAAGAATCTCGTCTCGTGTAAGGGATTCATTTTGCCCGGCAAAGGCTCGTGAGATAAGATCTAAACCGCGGGCGTCAAAGTCGATTAAAAATGCCGCCATACCAACCGGCGAATCTGCTAACGCGGCCAGTGCCTGCGGGCGCGATGCCATGTAGGCGGCATAGTATACGTGTTGGTATACAAATACCAATTGCTCATAGGCCTGTTTTTCCTCTCCGGATAACCATGAAGGAGTCGGCACACCTGTAAATGCGGCCTCGTTAAGTTCTGCCGGAACCGCCCCGGGCATGTTTGTATGGATCCCAATCAATTCGGGCGCCGCCTGTACAGCCATCTGTTCTGTGATAAGTGCCCCCCAATCTCCACCCTGTGCCACAAACTTATTGTAGCCAAGTCGTTTCATCAGCACAACCCAGGCTTTCGCTATACGCTCCGGTCCCCAACCTGTACTTGTTGGCTTGCCAGAAAATCCATAGCCAGGCATCGATGGAAAAACGACATCAAAGGCTTCCTCCGCCATTCCCCCAAACGCTTCAGGATCGGTTAGCGGACCGATGATTTTCATCTGGTGAGTTATAGAAGCGGGCCAGCCATGAGTTATAATAATTGGAAGGGCATTCGGATTTTTTGAACGTACATGTATGAAATGAATATCCAATCCATCAATATTGGTTATAAATTGCGGAAGGGCATTTATTTTTGCTTCTATTTTACGCCAGTCGTAGTTTGAAGCCCAATAGCCGGCAAGTACCTGCAATGTGGCCAGTGGCGTACCCTGCGAAAAATCATCTACCGTTTCTTTTTCAGACCACCTCGTGGCTAAAATACGGCGATTCAGATCATCAAGGTCGGCTTGCGGAAAGTTGAACCGGAAAGGACGGATCAACTCGCCTGATCCCACTTCCTCTAAAGTTGCTGTGCTGGTTTCCATTGTATAGATTTTAAAATTTCTTTCTTACATCTATCCTCCATGTCAACTGTATTCAATTAGCAAATTGATGGCGTATGCTAAACGGTTTTGTAGTAAATTTTAAGGTGTCATTATTTTTTGGCAAAGATATTTATATCATCAACCGGCATCCAGCACCAAATAGGTTAAGTGGACTAAATACCTCCTGAGGTGGACATTTTTAAACTCGAAAATTTTTTAACTTTTGCGATGATTATAATTTCCAGAAACGAAATTTACGTATTAATAGCCTCCAGGGAATGAGGGGAATAATTCAAAGAAGATCGTACTTCTTTTTTAAGGGTGACCTGAAAATTGCCTGTTTTTTGTAAAGATTACCGGTTATCGAGCCAGTGCAAAAAAACACTTACCTTTTCTTTAGGAACCACCAATTTATCGGAAACAGGTATAATGGGATTAACCAATAGTTTCCTTGCAAAATAATGCTCAACATCCTTTATTAACTGAAAACTTATCAAGTATTGCCTGTTTAACCTGAAAAACTGACTGTTTGCCAAAAGTTTCTGAATCCGGTCCAATGAATAGTTTACAGCATATTCCTGCTGATCGAAGCACACAAGTGCTGATGATTCGCACGTGACATAAAAAAAAGCAATATGATCAACGGGCACTGTGCTATATTTATTTTGCCTGAAAACAAGGAAGCTTGTTTTACCCCCGCGTTTTTCTAACACATCATCAGAATAAGATCCGCCATTTTGTTGGGTGACTTTCATGACTTGCGTTTCCATCTTATTAGGTTTTATTTTTCTTAACCATCCGCCTGCCCAGGTTTATTACATCTTTAATCAGTCAAAGAATAAACTCGGCTACTGCTATCTACCTTGGGGGCCAAAAACCAAATGTCCATGTTCTGTGAAATTCTATTCAAAAATAGTAAAACAGTAAACTCCAAAAAAGATTAAAATGATTAAAAACGTAATTGCAGCAAGGTAGTGGCCGGAGTTTACAAACAGTGTACTATCATAACACTTTTTATTAGTTCATAATACTTAACCTCATGAATAATTAATGGAGAAAACCTGCTTTATGCGTTAATGATTGCCTGTACGGTAAGCCATTTGCCTATTTATTATTTGAGGCGAAATTTTATTGGTAACAAATTCAACAACTTAGCGTCAAAAGGTTATCAATATAACCTGCAAATTTTACTGAATTTATTATTAAACATTAACCCCATAAAAACAACCTGTCATGACCTCAAAAGAATCATTCTCCCTAAACGGGGATATCCTGCTTAAAAAAGTAAAAGAACTAATTGCCGAAGGCAACATCAGGAAAATAACCATAACAGATCATTCCGGTAAAGAATTGATGACATTTCCTTTGGCCGTAGGTATAGTAGGCATTTTCCTGGCACCAGTATTGGCAGCCGTAGGAGCAGTAGCCGCGCTGATTGGCGAATGTACAATCACCGTTGAACGGGAGGAGCCGGAAGCAGAACAAAAGGACGAATTGTAAATTGCTGCAAATGCAATAGGTTAAATGCATGCAACGGCAGTTGGAATTTAAAAACAAACATTGCTGTTGTATGCATTTTTATTGATGCTTTTCCCATCACTGGCGAACACCTGCCGCGTAAATCCCGCTGGTAAAATTCAACAATATGATGCATTTTTACAATTGCATCAGCACACTTCTATAGGTTATGGAAATAAGACCGGCCACTCAACAAGATTATGATTCAGTTTGGGAAATATTCTCAAAAGTTATACAAACAGGAGATACGTACGCGTTTGATCCTCAAACTCCAAAAGCCGATTTACAAAAACATTGGTTTGCAAGCCCCATCCAAACCTTTGTTGCCGAAGAGGACCATAAAATATTAGGCACTTATATCATGAAGCCCAACCAGGTGGGGCTGGGCAATCACATAGCCAATTGCGGTTATATGGTACATCCTGATGCCAGGGGCAAAGGTATAGGAAGCCTGCTTTGCCGGCACTCTATGCAAATAGCTAAAGAACAAGGGTACCAGGCTATGCAGTTTAACATTGTGGTTTCAACCAATTATGATGCGGTAAAGCTTTGGCAAAAAAATGGCTTTACCATTATTGGCACTACCCCTAATGGTTTCAGACACCTGCAATTGGGGCTTGTAGATACCTATATCATGTACAGGCCACTGTAATACACATTCAAGTTTCAACAACTGATTACCGGCCCCCATTAGCGCAAGTCTTGTGTGGTGGACAGAGTAGTGGCTGACTTGTGTTTAGTACAATACCTTATCTACCAGCAACTGCCGCTTCAATATCTTCCTTAATAAATACCCATTCCTTACCTTTTAAGCAAATGGGATCCAAATCATCATTGGCATCAGCAAAATCCGAGAAATTATTTATAATCAGGCGTTCATCATGTGTCCATTCAAAACGTCGCTTGTGGAGAATGATCATGGTCGCGACGCTGTATTGACTTAGTAATTCATGCAAATCCCAAAAATCTTTTTTCCTGCCGCCCCTTTGTACTACATCTATTTTCATGGCAACAATCTCTTCCATAGTTGCCATGCGCACACCATCTTGCAGAAACACATCTTGAAAAAAAGGATCCATGGAATAGTATAAATCCAGTTTGATAGCGTTATCCGGATCAGTTCCAATAAGGTAAGATTTTCCCATGCCCGGATTACCTCCAAACTCACCATCTACATGCCCGAAGCTTTTGTTGAGAAATCTTTCAATAGCGACAAAATCAATAGATCCATAATTTGCATCGGTAAAAAGATCTATATCCACAGACATTCGGTGTCCCAAATACAAGCTCAACGCCGTGCCGCCAACAAGTCTGAAGTCTTTAAGTTCTTCAGCCTCCATTAATGTCATTAAACAGTGTTTTAAAAGGGCATTTACAGTATTCCAATAGAGCATGTTATTTTGCTTTTACGTGTCCCATTACGGGCAGTGTATTATTTGCAATCCTGGTACTGCCAGTAATAGCCTTAATTTTATCTTTACCGTAGAACCTCAGCATTTCTTTTTTTTCATCATCATTTCCCCGTTCAAACACACGTTGAATAACTGCTTTATACTGCTTTTCCCAATCAATCTTAGTGATATCTGTATCCCAGAACAGCGTTTTTCGAATAACTGAAAGATCAGGACGTTCCCCTAAATTAGCTTTCTGCTGTTCCTTTTTTATTTCGTAATAAGTCTGAAGCAGAAGCATTGTTCCCTCTTCTAATCCTAAAGCTTTGTCAATTTTTAAAGATAGTGCAGGCGTCAGTCCGCGTTGTCCTTTAGTAATGCTGTTTAACGTTTGAGGATATTCATGTAATGAAAGTGCAAAAGGGCCTTTTTTGAGGTTCCTTTTCTTAAGCTCACGTTCCAGAATAACTCCTGGATGAATGCCCTTATATTTTTCTATTACAGTTTCCATATGACTAATATAAACAAATTTGTTTATAAAATTATAATTATACAAATATGGTTATAAACGAACTATTATCCTCTCAACTTGTTATTAATAGATTCTTAATTGTAGGGTTGTGGAATGTTATAGTGAACCGTTAAACCAAGGTTGGGTGAAGGCCTTTGTAAGAATAATTTTTGTTAAAAGGTTTCCCCTTGCAGAAATTATTGATCCAGCTGCGTATTCCTTTGATCAGCTGGGATCTTCAAAAAAGCCTTATAACTGGTATCCAGATAAACCACAAGGTTAAAATCGGCACTAAAATAGGTTTTTGCCGATGGGGTATAAAGAACTAAAAAGTCGTCCATATCCTTGCCTTTTAAAGGCAGGTACTTGGCTATATTATCGGCATTAAAAACCTTGACTATTTGATCCTGTTGGTCCTGGTTTATTGAAAAATCCTGCTGTTGCTTGCGTTTGCGCTCGTCCTTTTTAAAATACTTTAACCTTAAAATGACGCCGCCATCATAATCACCATTCTTATCGCGATGATACACCACCGTTTGGTTATGAAACTCGGGCGCGGCGAATGAGCCGGCATGTATGGCTTCTGTAGCAGTTACATTTACCTCGTTAAGCATATTATGCTGAGGCGTCAGGAATATTTCAAGCGGTTTATTGCCGGTGAGCAGCACAGTATCCGGCTTATAAAAAGCACCACTAAATACCAGCAGTTCGCCGGCTTTGCCGCCTATACTAAATGCACCGGTTTTATCAGTAATAACAACCTTATTGCTGCCTAGGTTTTCAACCCGTATATTTTGCAGCACCACGCGTGTTTTATTCTCATATACAACACCGCTATGCAAACTTTGCCCCAATGCAACTGCCGAAATTATGCAGCCCGTAAGTAACAAAAACACCCTTTTAAGCATATATAAAAATAAACATAAAATTTAAACTACAATTATACAAAACAGCATTTAACTAAAATTAACAGCTTTGCAATCATATAAAACATCAATGAAAACTCTTTAACATTGAGTGCCTGATGGTTGCACTTTATCGCTGACTTATACGCTATAACCAAAGTATAAAAAAAAGGTGCACCCGAAGATGCACCCTTTATAAAAACCATTATTGCAAAGCAATAAAATAGTACTTATTTATCATTCATTATTCACCTTTAGTCTCACCGCTCACTATCCCTCCACTCACACCGCCACCTTCATTAACGCGCTGTAACTTTTTCAGCATTTCGCTGCCTATCAGGGCGTCTATCATACCGTTGCCGCCGCCGTCTTTACCGCTTACCAGTATTTCGGGAACTAACTTAATTCCATTGCTGGCAAGGGCCTCGGCTACACGTACAATGGCATATTGTTCGGTACCCATGGCTTCGGTTTTTTGTTTGGTTACTTCGGCTTCGGCCATACCTATGGCTTTTATTTTGGCACCTTCGGCCAAACCATTTACCTCTGTAGCGTTAGCATCAGCCTTGGCGTTTACAGTTTTAGCTTCGGCATCTGCTTTAGCTATCGTGATCCTCACTTCGGCATCGGCCTTAGCGTTAATAGTTTTGGCTTCGGCCTCACCACGTGACGCGGCAACCCTTGAAGCGGCCATCTGGGTATTGATCTCTACCTGGCGGGTTGATTTTACAACCTCCGGCTGCATATCGGCGCCTGCCCTGGCACTTTCAAATTCCTTACGCTCAATTTGCGCATGGCGTTGTATCTCGTAAGTAACCTTTTCCTGTTCGGCTATTTTACGGTCGGTTAAGGTTTTCATTAAAGCAGCAGGCGGCACTATGTCACCTATCAATGTATCTACGCCTACCACGTTGTAAGAGGACAATACTGTGCTGATGTGTTCTTTAGCATCATTTTGCCTATCTATACGATTGGCCAAAAAGCCAATTACATCACTCTTTTGTGCCGAGTTACGGAAATAGTTGGCAATAGTAGGTTCCAACACCTGCGATACCAGGTTTTTCATTTTACCAAACCGGGCTATTACTTTCGGAGCCTCGTTACGCGGTACGTGTATGATCTGTGACACATCCAGATTGAATGTAAAACCATCGCTTGATCTTACCGTAATGGTACACAGGTTTTTATCCAGTTCATGCGCTTCGGTACGGCTATCGGCCCAGTTTAATACAATGTTGGTAGTAGGCACAATTTCAACCGCGTGGGTATAAATGTTAACCGGATGCTTACCGGGGTCAAGTGGCTCGTCCCAAACACCTTTTTGGTTTCGTTTAACAATGTTACCATGCTTAAAGGCATCCCCGCTGGTATCCTTACCCTCTGGCCCAACAAAGGAGTTAACCACACCCACATAACCAATCGGGATGTAGATCATATCCACCTGTTCCACCAAAACAAACCATGGGTTAAGGTAATAAGTACCCGCCAAAATTACATCCTCCTGCAAACCCTTACGGCCGCCGGCATTAATGAATGCAATAGGGTCCTGGTAGTTTTTATGACCTTCAACAGAGTAGCCTGCAATTTCGCCTTTTGCCAAAGGTTCACCATCAAGGGTTGTAATAATACCCACCTTGTTTTCCTGGATCTGTGTAATAGGCACCATCACAATCTCGAACAAAAAGGTATTGATACGGTAACTACCCGGTGTAAGGAAAGCAGCCTGCGGACCTTTTTGACCATTGTTATCCAAAAACGCTATCGCATCCTGGAACTTATCGCAGTTTACCGGTTTACCCAGCACACGGCCGGTATCAAACGGTGCACCATCCTTTGCCTTTACCAGCCCAAGCTTATTTTGTTCAATAATTGTAAACGACTCCATGGTAATCCCATACTGCCACGGCCACATACCCCAGTATAAACCCGGCGCAAGTGCTTTAGCCTGCATACCGGCCTCGCCGTTGGTAGCAATGATACGTCCATCGGGCAAGCGCATTTTTCCCGAAAGGGTAAACTTTTTAACCACCAGGCCAATACGGTCATCAGGCACTATCACCATACCAAAAAACACCCGTAAAACAAACTTGTACATTACAAGCACCAAAATTACAGGCACAGCATAAAATAACATCACAATTGATTTGTCCATTTTTTTAAAAGATTTAAATATTTGATTTTTTTAACGGAACCCTTAAGGTGCGGGTCCTCACAATACTTAATAGCATACCTTTTGGAAGGGAGTCCTTGGCTATTTAGTGTCATTTAGACAGTTACGGTTATAGGTTGTTACAACAATTTTAAAAATTATTTTTTGACCGGTGATGATTTACCACTAATTTATTTTTGTCCGCTCATTCCGCCTGAACCTGAATTTCCGGGATTAATTGATAGACAGGACTTTAACACCGATACTTGCATCCTCGCCACCGGTATTCAAAAGTTTTTTTTTAATTCTCTCCCAACGGGAGGGGTGCGGTTGAAATGCGCGCAATGGCAGGGAGGGGTTTTGCCGATATACATGCTGCAATCGTACTTGAACGCCTGACTTAACCCCTACCTCCCCATCCCCGAGGCAGGAATCTCACATTGCCCCTGCTTTTTTATTTCTTCCTAACACCTATGGTATCCACACAAGCAACCATTCCCAACTTTCACAACACTACTTATTGTCAATACTTTAACCGGCCGACCGATTCTAAAAAAACAATTCCCGATCCCAATGGGTTGATATAGTTAATACCTCTCTATATAATATCTAAAGCACAGCAATCATGTCCATATCAACATCAAAAAATAAAACAGACGGCTCAAAATCAACAGAAAGCAGCAGACCTGCCAGCAAAGAACTTAAAACCGATTTTCCGATGAGTGAAAAAGACGAGCTAAAAAAAGCCGAAGAACAGATGAGAAAACGCGCAAAAGGCAAATAGTTTTGTTTTTAATTTTAAAGGCAATTGCATAGCTTGGCTAAAATATTACCTGTCATGATTAAACATAGCTTTTTACTATTAGCCGTTGTATTGTTCCTGCTAACATCATGCAAGCCATCGGTTAGCGTTACAACTCTTACCGGCAAATGGAAATACGTAAAGGTTGAACATCCCAATGCCAGTCCGCCGGATACAATGAAAAAGGCCGACCTGGATGAGGTTGTCCCCTATATTCAATTTACCCCCGAAATGAAATTCCTTATTGTATGGGGTGGTAAATTCCTGGCGCACGGCAGTTTTACCCTTAATGGCAGCAATATGAACATAACAGAAGTGCTACCCGACGGTAAAACACGCAGTTATGTTTTCACCGTATCGGAGTTAACAGAAAGCAAAATTGTTTTTGAAACGATAGGAGCAGATGGCTCCAAAGTAACTGCGTTACGGGCGAGTAAGTTTTAGGAGGTTCGTGTTGCGGGTGGCGTGTTGCGGGGTTCGTGTAGTTAAAGTAAATAAAGTCATATCCTCCCGCTGTTTGTGTCCTCACAAACAGCTTGCACAATTAACGTGGTAGCAGCAGTTTGTGGGGACACAAACTGCGGGAATAGAATAGATTTCCTGAAGTTTTTTAATTCCCTCCCCAATGGGAGGGGTGCGGTTGAAATGCGCGCAATGGCAGGGAGGGGTTTCGTCGACATTCCATCTGCAACCGCGCTTTGAATCCTGATCTAACCCCTTCCTACCTCCTTGTCCAAAAACTGCGTAACCACTCAACGAAGTTAATCCTTGCTCCTTCGTCCGAAAATCCTTGCTCCCTAATCCAAAAATCCTTGCTCCAAAAATCTTCAAAAAAAGGTGATATATCTTCCTTAACTTGCACATAGTAATAAACAGTAAACAATGGATGCGGTTAAATTACAGGAACAGGCGGCAAAAAGGCAGGAGCTTTTTATAGCCTTATATCAAAAAGTTTTCCCGGCTGTGGCGAAATATGTATCCCGCTGCGGCGGGTCATTTGATGAGGCTAAGGATGTTTTCCAGGATGCCTTGCTCAGTTATTACGAAAAAACAGCTTCTACCGGCTTAGCCATAAACAACAGCAATGGTGCCTATATTTATGGCACCGCAAGATACCTGTGGCTCAAACGCTATAAGGAAGGCAGCCAAACATCGCCTCTTAATGAAGCTCAGGTAGCTAACTCCACGACCGAAATTGTATCCATACCGGATGAACATAAGTTGCTTCGCTTTTTAGAAACTGCCGGTAAGCGCTGTATGGAACTGCTCCGCTCCTTTTATTACGATAAATTACCGATGACGGAGGTGGCAGCAACATTCGGTTTTTCGGGCGTGCGCTCGGCAACGGTGCAGAAATACAAATGCATCGAAAAAGTGAGGGAAACTGTTAAACAAAAAGCATTAACGTATGAGGACTTCCTTAAATAACATAGCGCAAATAGAAGCCCACCTGCTTAACAAACTGCATCCTGGTGATACATTATTATTTGATGCCAGGCTATTGCTGGATACTGAGCTGCAAGCTAGTGTATCAGCCCAAAAACAGGTTTATACTTTGGTGCAGCAGTATGGCCGCAGGCAGCTAAAACAAGAGATAGAAGCTATACATCAACAATTATTCACCCAACCAGAACACCTCAGTTTCAAACAAAAAATAGCCCGCATATTTTTAAACAGGTAAGGCAAAGCTTACCACAAAACCAATATTTTCATGAATATCGATAAACAGGAATTCCGCAAATATGCGGTCATGCACCATGCTATTGCCGGTTCGCAGGTAGATAGTTATATCTCAGGGGTCGAAAAAAGTGCCTTGCCTACGGCCATGACGCCCTACATTACCGAAGAGCGCGAAATGCGCGTAGCCCAAATGGATGTATTCTCGCGCCTGATGATGGACCGCATCATTTTCATGGGCCAGGCAGTTGACGATAATGTGGCCAACATTATACAGGCACAGCTGCTTTTTCTGCAATCCACAGATGCTAAAAAAGATATTCAGATGTATATCAACTCACCGGGCGGCTCGGTATATGCAGGTTTGGGTATTTATGATACCATGCATTTCATCAGCCCCGATGTGGCAACCATTTGCACCGGGATGGCCCTATCCATGGGCGCGGTGCTGTTATGCGGAGGCGCAGCAGGCAAACGCGCGGCCTTACGCCATTCCAGGGTGATGCTGCATCAGCCATCTGGCGGCGCGCAGGGTATGGCATCTGATATCGAGATTGCATCCCGCCAGGTACTCAAAATAAAGCAGGAACTATACGAGATCATTGCCAAACATAGCGGCCAGCCTTACGAAAAGGTTTACGAAGTATCAGACCGTGATTACTGGATGATAGCCGACGAGGCTAAGGGATTTGGGATTATTGATGAGGTGCTGATGTAAATAAAACTTTGACGGGGTTTGAAAAATCTGTGCTTTTATATTTAACTTTAATGTACCGATTTTTCAATTAAACCTACCGAAATGAACCGTAGCCAATTTATCTCATTATTAGGTATCCCTTTTTTTGCAGGTCTTTTTTCTTCAACAAAAAACAACCCTGCAAAAGATCTTTTAACAGATTGCGATGATCCTATCACCCCGCCCGTACCGGAAGGCCCTTACTATAAAAATGAAAAATTAAATCGTGCAAATATTGTGGAGCATAAAGCAGGTACGTCGGTAAAATATATTTTCATGGTTGAGGATAAGCATTGCAAACCCATTAAAGGCGCTATAGTAGATATCTGGCAGTGCGATAGTGAAGGTCATTACTCGGATTTTAAAGCAGAAAATACATTAAATGAAACCTGGCTAAGAGGTTACCAGGTAACGGATGACAAGGGTAAATGCGAGTTTACATCCATATTCCCTGGTTGGTATACCAACCGCTTAACACATCTGCACGCCAAAGTTCACATCAATGGTGAAACTGTACTTACTACCAACCTGTTTTTTGATAAAAAAGTCGAAAATACGATCCACAAGCAACCACTATATCCTAAAGGGCCCAACCCCACAACAATTACCGAAGATTACGAATTAAGGGTTGATAAGGACACTAAAAGACACGATACCCTTATCATGAATATAACAGCCAACAAAAAAGGAGAATTAACGGGATATTATAAAGTAAGCGTGGCCTAATAATACAAACACCATTTTTAGCGCTTTATCATTAGTGACTAACAACAGCCGCACCCGCCACTGCTTCCACCTTGTTCTTAATAAACCTCCTGCCAATAACCAATATCAGCAAAGCCAATATTGATGATGCGGCCATTACCCCTGCCATTGGCAAAGTGGTTTGGCTTTTTATCAGCGTAACGCCAACAGATGCCAATGAACCCACAGCCATTTGAAACGCCCCTAAAAGCGCCGAAGCGGAGCCTGCATTTTTAGTAAAAGGAGCAAGCGATAGCGCCGATGTATTTGGGCTGCAGATACCAACACAGCATAAAACCCCAAATATCATAACAATGGCGCCTCCCATCCCAAACCAACCATTAAAGGACCCTATTAAAAACACTACCGAAATAACAACCATACAAATCAAAAATGCATTTACCAGTTGTTCGCTGCTGTATCTCCTCACCAGCATGCTGTTCACCTGGCTGGAGCCAATAAATCCAACCGAAAGCCCCGCGAAGATCCAGCCAAAGGACTTCTGGCTCACTTTAAATACCTCTATAAACACGATAGGCGATGAGGCAACATAGGCAAACAAACCTGCAAAGGCGAAGGCACCGCTTATGGCGTAGGTAAAAAACTGTGGATTTTTCATCACTTCCCAAAAGTTGGTGATGATGGGTTTGGGTTTTAGGGAAAATGAGGGGTCGGGCTGATAGCTTTCCGGTAAAAAGAATATAACGGCCAGCAATATTAACACGGCTATAATGGTTAAGATTAAAAATATTACCTGCCACTCAAATGCAGCTGTTATATAGCTGCCCACAGTTGGCGCAACCATGGGCGAAGCGCCAAGCACCAAAATAAGCAAGGCAAATACCTTTGCATTGTCTTTTACCGGGAACAGATCACGTACCATGGTCATGGAGGCCACCCCTGCCGCGCAACTGCCCACCGCCTGGAAAAAACGCATAATGATCAGCATCTCCAGCGAGGTGGAAAAGAAACAGCCTATAGATGTTACGATGTACAGGCATAAACCAAAATATAAAGGCTTTTTGCGCCCGTACCTATCCAGCAAGGGGCCATATAATAACTGCCCGGCAGATATGCCTATAAAAAAGCTGGAAAGTGATAGTGCCACCTGATCGGTACTGGTATGCAAATATTTTGCTATCGCCTTAAAACCAGGCAGGTACATATCTATTGAAAATGGCCCTAAAGCGGTGAGCGAACCTAATATGAGGATTAAAAAAAAGTATCGTTTTTTGGTCATATGCTATTAGTTGATGGTCGATTGACCGTGGTCAACGGGTTTTAAGGGTATTAAAATTACGGGCCAAAGATACCACTAACAATGGACTATTGCCCATGAACCCGGACTTAAAAAGTTTCGCCCAGATTGAGGTTTATGGACGAATAGTTGCGGCTTACCCCATAATCGAGGCTGATATTTGTGCCAGCTTTTTTGTTGAATTTAAACCGCAACCCCGAGCCAGCGGCCGGGTGCCAAAAGGTAAATTTCATATTATCGGGCTCGGTAACGGAGTTTACGTTTGCAAATAACACAAAGCCCAGCAAACCGTTACGGGTAATATCGCGGCGGTATTCGGTTTCAAAATAGGCAAGGCGCTGGCCCCGGTAGCGATTCTGTTTAAACCCTCGGCCCGATCGCTGGTAAGGCTCCCAACCCAGGCTGGGCAGGTTGAGGTAGGGCGTTCCAGGTGTAAGCGATGTCCAATAGTATGACCAGAAGGCCAGCACATTTTTAGGTCCCGAATTGGTTAGCGAAACGTACTTACGCACATCAATATATAACGATTGCCAATTGGTATGGCTGCCCAGCAACCTGGTATTAAACCTGTACGATATATTAGCGTAAGCTCCGGGTAATGGATCAATGGAGTTTTTACGGGTATCGTACAATAAATTCAGCGTAGCCCCTGATGAGAAAGCATCCTGGTTTGTGGCCGTGCCATATTTATAATTGCTAAAATTACGCAGGGTATTGTCACCCTGGTTTTCAATATCCACATAGTAATCCAGGTTATAACCTACACCCGCGTAAAAATATGGCTTTATTTTTTTTAGCACTGTTTGGTAAAAACGTACATAGTTGTAATTAACCAAAAATTTATGATCTTCGGGCGCATTGCCACCCAAGCCCCAGGTGAACTGTGGGTAAACCAGCAAACGGGTATCGCCTGTTATGTTCCATTGGTTATTATTAAGCCAAATGTTTGATCTGATAGGCAAACCATAGCGGCCTTTTAAATTAAAATAAGGCGTAAATACAAAACTGGAAAGGTTGGTTGTTGCCGGGTCGCCAAGATAAAAACCGGCTGTGGTTGAAGTGAATAAAGCCCTCCCGCCGCTTCGCCCGTCTGATGCGGATATGGGTAAAATAGAAAAATAGAACTTTTTCTTCTCAACGGTTGATACCTTTCTGGGCTTAATATTAAACACAGATCTGAAAATATCTATCAGGTCTCTTTGTGCAATAGTATCCGTTTTGCTTTTAAGGGTATCGGCAATGGGAATGGCGTTTTGTGCCATCACAACGTAGGGAATTGAACAAAATAATAATACTATAAACGCTTTACCCATTATATATTAAACGGAATACTTAAATATGCTGTTTGGTGTTTTTTAATAATTTACTCAATACTTTAACGAATAATTTGATTGTTAAGCATTTAATGAAACTTATTCCTTAAGCCCCCATTTATGCGGTGGAGCCTTAAGATAGCAAGAAAAAGCCCGCGATTGAAATAACCGCAGGCTTATTAAGTTATTTTAACTTTTTTTAACCTTATTGATATTTAACAGTGGTTACAGTAGTGGTTTTACTGTAAGGACGGTGATGCCTTGGATGCGCCCTACGCCATGCAATACGGCGCGCACGTTCCTTTTTCTCCCTGGAACGGCGAATTTCATTACCAACGATGTAACCACCGCCGGCACCAACCGCGCCGCCAAGTAATGCGCCGCCAACGTTATGCCCTATTAAGCCACCTGCAACGGCACCGCCGGCGCCGCCTATAATGGCTCCTTTACCCTGATCGCTGATTCCTTTTTTCCTGGTGGTTTGCGCTTGTATGTTTGATGCGAACGTGAGCAGGAACGCAAAACACAAGCAAGCGAATATGATTAACTTTTTCATAACAATGTATCTGATAAGTGTGACAAAATATACATTTGATACCCATGCAAATAACAAGCCGAAATATAGTTTGTGATGAGCGCTGGGCCGTTTGGAGCGCCCGGCAGGAGATTATTTGAATTTAATCGCAAGAGTTTGCTATAGCCAGCTTAGCTTTTATTTTTAAGTAAAAAACTAATAAACAGGCGATTGAACATAAGCAATTCAACTCCAATCAGAAAAATCACACTCCGCTAACAGCATCCCGGTTATTCGTAGCTGCAAAAATCCTTGCCGCTGCTGCAACTGCATTTTTACTTCAGAAAAGCCAATACTGTATCAGAAAACTGTACACTTTTGCCTGCAATATTATGATCGCCGGGAATGTAAGTTAATTTAGCCCCCGGTATGGCTTGCTGAAGCCCTTCTTCAGATCCACCGCCTTTGTCCTCTGTTCCGCAAATTATTTGTACCGGTATTTTCACTTTAGCCAGTTCAGCCTTACTGGTTGATGGCTGGTATTTTTGTTGCAGGGCAAGCGCGGTAACATCAAACAAGGGATTGCTATGAATGTATTTGATCATGCCATCCACATCGTGAAAAGTGGTATCGCCCGTGAGTGCCTTATACGCATGCACACGCCTTGGCCAATCGGGGTTGGTGTATGCATCGCCCATACCACCCATTACCAGTTTTTGCACCCTTTTATCTAAAACCAATATACGCGATGCAATGATTGAGCCGCGCGAATAACCCACTACATTATATTTTTTGATACCTAAACTACTTACCAGGCCCATAATATCTTTAGCTTCGGCATCATGAGCGTACCCGGCGTCGGTATGTGGCTTGTCTGATCGGCCATTTCCACGCTGATCCAGTATGATCACTTTATAGCCGGCGTTCAACAGATCATTAAAAAGCGGACCGTTCTTCCAGCCCTGCCCCGTACCCGAAAACCCATGGATCAGCAAAACGGGAAAGCCCTCCCCCTTAACTTCGTAGTAGATCTTAGTGCCATCAAACGAGGTATAATAACTCCCGGCAGTACCTTCCTGTGCAAAGCCAACATGGTACATCAGCAGCATCAGCGTTAATATGGCTCCTGCCTTAAATAGCTTTTTCATGGAGATGATTACTTTACAAACTGGTTAATGATCAATACACCCACTAAACCGATAACCGAAACCAATGTTTCCATCACCGACCATGATTTAATGGTATCTTTTATACTCAGGTTAAAATATTCTTTATACAGCCAAAATCCAGAATCGTTAACATGCGAGAACGCCAGGCTCCCCGCGCCAATAGAAAGCACCATTAAATTAGGGTTCACATGGTTTTGAAGCACTACCGAAGCTACAATGCCCGCGGCCGTTAATCCAGCAACGGTAGCCGAACCTAAACTAACACGAATTATGGCGGCAATAACCCAGCCCAATATCAGCGGAGGCAGGTTAAAGGCCTGCAACTGGGTAGCTATCTGGTTGCTCACGCCACTGGCAGTTAATACCTCCTTAAAAGCACCCGAACCTGCAATAATGAGCATGATTAAGGAAATATCTTTTATAGCATCCGTATAATTAACGGCCAGCTGGCTCATTTTTTTCCCTTGTTTTATGCCCAAAGTGTAAGTAGCTACTAAAAGCGCAATCAGCATTACAATAGATGGATCACCCAGGAAGGCCACAACCTTTAATAATTCCTTGTTTTTGAAACCCAGGTACGGAAAAAAAGCGGTTAGCATCAATAGCATAACCGGCAGCAAGGCAGTAAAAAAGCTATTGAAGCCACCCGGTAATTTATCTGCGGGCAATTCTTCTGCTCTGAATGTAGCAAGCGGCTCTGATGGTATTTTTTTTAGGAATTGAGCAAACACCGGTCCTGCAAGTATAATTGCCGGGATGGCAATCATTAAGCCATAAATAAAGGTAGTGGCCATATTTGCATGAAACAGCACCACCAGTGCCGATGGTGATGGATGCGGCGGCAAAAACCCATGAGTAACTGATAAGGAAGCCAGCATAGGCAAGCCAATATATACCGCCGGGAGCTTATATTTGTACACTACCGAAAATATGAGTGGCACCATCAGCACAAAGCCGATGCCATAAAACAAGGGTATGCCTATAATAAACCCGGCAGTAACCAGTGCCCATTGAATGTATTTTTCACCAACGGCTTTAACTAATACTTCGGCAATTTTTTGGGCAGCGCCACTCACCGCTACCAATTTGCCCAGCATGGCGCCCAGGCAAATAATGATGAGCAATTGACCCATAATATCACCCATCCCTTTTTGTACCGATGCAGTAACCTTGTTTACAGGAATCCCCAACATTAAGCCGGCAGCTATGGAAACAATCAGAAATGCGATAAAGGGATTTAACTTAATCCAGCTCACTAATAAAACAAGCAGAATTATACAAACAAGAATAATTAATAGTGCCATTATATCAAACTGTTATACGTTTAGGACGGGGACTTTACTAAAAAGCAAATATTAGCGGCCTAAAGTAATAACAATATTTGAGTTTAGGATTTATATGCGCAAACCTTTTACAATACAATATAGATCAGGAAACCATTCCTGCCTATCCCGATTAAGTATAAAAAGCAAAACCGCAGAGCAAAAAAAATCTTTATTTAATAATTTATTAATTAGAACAAAAAATAAATTACTAAAAACCAATTGTAATTACCAATACTTAATAGAAAAATGATTAAGTTTGTTTATTGATCTATTAAACAAATTTTTAGCCCTGCCATCGCGCTAACTGATTCAAATAATTTATCAGCGTACTTAACTACATTTTAGCCTTTACACTTTTTCACTGTTTTTTATGTCAAAACGTATTTTAGTATTAGATGATAACCAGGACATTTTAGAAATTGTTCATGAAACCCTCACGTATGAGCAATTTGAAGTAATCAGCACTGCTGAGAGCGATAAAGTATTGCCTTTGATTGAAGAGTTTAATCCCGATCTGGTTATATTAGATTACCGCGTTGCCGGCACAAATGGGGGCGAAATTTGTAAAAGCATTAAGCTTCATCCTAAGTTTGCCAATATTCCTGTTATTATTTTTTCTGCTTACGTAAGTAATACAGACCAGCTGCTAAATTATGGCTGCGATGGCATCATTAATAAACCCTTTGATCTTATTGAACTTGTTGAAAAGGTTAATAGCCTGATTAAATAATATTTAAAGCATCCTCAGCTCAGTTTCCAGCCCATAACTGTGGGGTATAAAACTACATCCAGGTTTATCAAATTACCTATCTTCTCCAGGCAAAATCGATAAATATTAAAAAAAGTGGTATAAACGCCTCTCTTATTAAGAATATCTCAATTTTATTAGCCAATAATCAAAATCACATAATAATTTATACTGATAGTTAAGATATTAGCAATTTTAATATCTTTGTTTAGTAGATTTTTAAACAGATTAGTAAATACAATAAACCCCTGATTGTATTATGGTTGTACCGATAAATTCTCATGAAAGCGTCAGCGCGGGCCCCAAAAAGCTCCCTATATGTCCCAAATGCAAAATAGAACTCGACAATAGGGTTCCGAGAGGTTTCTTTGTAAAACACCTGTTATTCTTTCTTCCTACAAAAAGATACATTTGCTATAGATGCCAGCGTAAACGATATGTATTTGTTTAATTAATTGTTAAATAATTAAACTACCAAAACACTATACTAACGTATTCGTATTTTTTTTATAACTTTTACATCCGTTATAATTGGGATATCGTAATTTGGTAGCCCCGCCTATTTTTATAAAAGGCAGGCACTATAAAACAATGTCGAGAAAAGTATATTATTGCGGAAAATGCGGAAAGCAATTCCATTTCCAAATGCACAGAAGCTGGTTCGCCAAAAATATTTTATTTTTTTTACCTATCAGAAAATACTTTTGTGCAGGTTGCAAAAAATCAAGCTATGTGTTTACCGGGCATAACGAATAATCAGTTAAACTGCAGCTTTGCAGCAATTTCCACCACCTTAGTGTAGTATTTTTTTTTATTGTTGACCTTTTTTAAGGAAATATTTGAAATTATTAAAAAGTTATTACACTATTCCAACAAAAAAAAGTGTGTAATTACCTTATTATTCTCATTTTAAGTACCACTGCATAAACTTGGTATAACATTTGCTTCTATTATCATGATGCGTTTTATTAACTAATAAGCACACCATTTAATAGAATACATAATAAATATTACCATGAGAAGGATATTAGCGGTGGACGACGACAACGATATATTAGAGGTTTTAAAATATATACTTGAAGATTCTGGCTATGAGGTGGAAACACTATCAAACGGGTACAACCTGTTTAACACGATAAGAGAACATCAGCCAGATTTGATACTGCTGGATATTATGCTTGGCGGTTTAGATGGCCGCGACCTATGCAAACATCTCAAGGCCGGTAAAGAAACGCATGATATCCCTGTTATCCTGGTTTCTGCAAGCCACTATGTTTCCTCCG
This sequence comes from Mucilaginibacter sp. P1_A3, assembly GCF_056406855.1. Lineage (NCBI taxonomy): Bacteria > Pseudomonadati > Bacteroidota > Sphingobacteriia > Sphingobacteriales > Sphingobacteriaceae > Mucilaginibacter > Mucilaginibacter sp. P1_A3. The sequence goes on along the minus strand of NZ_JBFTZJ010000016.1, from coordinate 12,739 downwards.
GTTCATTAAATCAAGAAGGATGCCCCGATGATTTTATAGCCAAGCCCTTTGATATTGATGTTTTACTGCGCAGTGTAAAAAGACAGTTGGGTTTAGCAGCTTAAATAAATTCATTATATAAAACAAAAAAGCAGGCGCAATTTGCAGCCTGCTTTTTTGTTTTATACAACCTATATTTAAATATTAACATCAAAAGCTTTATCCCTTTTGGCGCGGTTACGCAATTTAAAAAACACTACCAGGTTTAAGAAATGCATAGCTCCTAATATCAGGATGATCCAGCCTAATTTATAGCTCAGTACCTCAACCACTACCTGGGTATTGGGTATGCCGCCGGTTTCTTTCAGGGCCAAACTCATATAGCCTATATTGATAAGATAGAAACCAACTACTAATAGTTTATTTACAGAATCGGCCAGTTCATTATTTCCGTGAAAAATATCTACCAGGAAAATGCGCCCGTTTTTAAATAATACCCTGGCAACCCATACTGTTAATGCAATGCTCACCAACAGGTAAACAAGATAAGTTAAAATAAAGTAGTTCATGATTGTGTGATTTTTATTATATATAAATTATTGAATTTTCAGGAAAAATTGAAATATAAAATTAAAAAAAATGTTACTTGAACATTTTAAATATCGATCCAAAAAACCAGCTCTCTTCGGCTTTCAGCATGGTCTCCAGGGTTTTGTTCACATTTTTTGCCAGCTTATTAATATCCGCAACAGATGTTTTAAAAGTTTTATAGGCCGGATCTTTTTCATCCCCTTTAACATCTGATAACTGCGACAGTATTTTTAAAACCGGATCAAGCTCGCGTTTTTTACGCTCTTCGGCTACCCGGCGTGCAATTGCCCAGGTGTCTTTTTCAGCGTAAAAAAACTCCTTGCGCTCACCTGTTTTATGTTGTTTTTCAACCAGGCCCCAGTCAATCAGGTCGCGCAGAGTCATGTTGGCATTACCACGGGATATACTCAATTCGGCCATTACTTCCTCGGTAGTTAAAGCCTCCGGCGAAACCAGCAGCAAAGCATGCACCTGGGCCATAGTACGGTTTATCCCCCACTCCGATCCCAACTTACCCCAGGCCTCAATAAACTTAAGCTTTCCTTCTGCCAATTCCATGTACAAATATAACGAAGTTTTTAAACTTTCAAAAATAAATGAAAATTAAAGTTGTAGCAAATAGTTAGTAGCAAAACTTTTCAAAACATATCTGGATAGTAGCACTCTAAAACCTCAATGCAGCTGTCTTGATACTTGATACTAACTACTTGATACTTCCCAATTCCTTATCAATCTTCTTGTTCCATTGTTCCTGTGCATCATGGTCAATCCCGTGGCTGGTTTCGTCATCATAGCGCTTTTCCATATCGTTCATTTCACGAAACGAATCCAGGAACTGCACATTAATTGGTCCATCATAATTTTCAATGGTCAGCTTTTCTTTTAGCAATAGTTGCTTAAAATGCATGGCCACTATTTTTACTATATCAAAATGCCTTTGCTCGTGATTAAGGTTGTAGGCGGTTTGTGCCCCCTCCTTTACCCAGCAAGCACTTTTAGGAAGGTAACTTTTTAAACTCAAATGAATATTAATTATTCCTTTTACCATCTTCACTTCCTCGTCATAACCAAAGCTGGGAAAAACCTGGGCCTCATACTTACTTGTGGGCGGCTTTTGCTGAAAATCGGTCCATTTTATCGGCCGGTTAGCCGCATAATAAATGGTATCACCTTCGGGTTGTTCTGTGTACTCAGTAAAAACAAGTTTTACCCCTTTAGCCAATTTGATGTTGGTATCAGCCTGTTTGTTTATCCAGGTATTAAAATAAACCATTCCACCCTGAATTACATTACCTAATAACCCGACTACATCCATTTGCTGCCCCCAGGTGCGTACATAGTTTGATCCTCCTTTGTAATCAATCAGTTGCACATCATTCCCGTTCCGGCGTAACACAAAAGAAAATACCACGCCCAACTTTCCATCAATTCGCCCCCCTGCCTGTAGCGTTTCTTCCAGTCGCAGCTTCTTAATATGGATAGTGATGGGGCGCAGGGCCTTATTAACAGCAAGCCCCTTGTTGATGAATTGTTTAATAGATGATGAGGCACCATCTTTCAGGTCGAGGGTGTATTTTGACGCCGGCCCGTTTACCTGTGTGGCGGGGAGTAACCAGGCTACAGCACTACGGTCATCACGGTCATCAACCACATCGGCTATATAAAACTCCGTTGCCGAAAACAAAAATTGCTGATCATTTAAAACAATCGGGCCGTTTGTTTTTTGTGCTTTACAAAACATAGCGTGAACCAAAATAATCATCAACATGACCATCCTGTACATTAAGCGTTTTTTACAATTGTTTATCAGGATCATAGCAAAAATTAAACAAACACCCAGCAAAATATATCATTCCTCACGTCCAATATTCAAAAAAATTGCAGCAAATTATGGTAATTAGTTACTTTTGGCCCAAACGCCAAACGGCTGTGGAATGTGCTTCAATTTTAAAGTTTTCCACACACATATCATGTTTAGTATTACCTTCGTTAATAAAAGTGTTTTCCACATTTGTTAACTACTTATGTGAATTACCCTTTTTCGTTTCGCTATTTTAGCACCATCGTTAGTATGCGCTTTATGATCAAAAAAAGATACATCCCCCTGCTAATCCCGGTATTTATTGCTTCAAACGCCCTTGCCCAGCAAAACCCATCTGCCAAAGTTTACCGCACTTATCACTCAGCTATTGATCTGATGGATAAAGGTAAATACGTGTCTGCTGCCGAGCAATTCCGCCTTGTCGAAGCATCCCGGCTTAAAACAACAACCCAACCGCAGTTTGAATCAGACCTATCGCTGGTTAAAGAAAACAGCCAGTATTACGAGGCTTTTTGCGCACTCAATTTAAATAATGACGATGCCGAAAGCATGTTTTTGCGCTTCATTAAAGAACATCCCGAAAACCCGCTTACCAGGCAAGCTTATTTCCAGATTGGTAAATCGTACTTTAAACAGGGCAATTATGAAAAATCATTGGAATGGTTTGACAAAGTACAGGCAGTTGAACTTAACGGGCACGATAATACCGAATACAAGTTTAGAAAAGGCTATGCCTATTTTTCTATAGGTAACTTTAAGGATGCCCAATTGCTTTTTGCCGAGGTAAAAGCCAAAAAGACTGAATTTACCGAGGATGCCACCTATTACTTTGCTTACATAGCTTACCTTAATAAAGATTATCACCTGGCTTTGGTAAATTTTGAAAGGCTAAAAAATTCAAAAAAATACCAAAACAGCTATCCTTACTACATATCTGCCGTTTACTTTTTAGATAAACGCTATGATGATGTGATCCATTACGCTGTCCCTATTGTAAACAGCACACATCAGCAAAACGAAACCGAAATGCTGCGCATCATAGCGGCATCATATTTTGCTAAAACAGATTATGATAACGCGGTTAAATACTATGGCCGTTTCCAGGACCGCGACCAGGGTCGTACCCAAAACACGCAGGATAGCTACCAAATAGGCTATACCTTTTATAAAGTTGGTAATTATGCACAGGCGTCTACCGAGCTGGAAAAACTGGTGGAGCAAAAAGATATATACAGCCAAAGCGGTAATTACACCCTTGGTGATGTTTTCCTGAAGATGAATAATAAGCAAAGCGCCCGCAACGCTTTCCTTAATGCATCAAGGCTTACTTATGATAAGCAACTACAGGAAGATGCCTTGTATGAGTACGCCAAATTATCATACGAGCTTGATTTTAATACTGATGCACTTGCGGCTACAAGATTATACCTTAAAAATTATCCGCGCTCGCGCCGTAACGATGAAATGAAGGTATTACTGGGCGAGGAACTTTTAAACTCCCGCAATTACAAGGAAGCGGTTGATATACTGGAACCCATCCCCAATAAATCGCAAAGCGCGCAGATAGCCTACCAAAAAGTTACCTATTACCGCGGATTGGAGTTTTATAATGAACGCGCGTTTGAAAACGCTATCGGCATTTTCCTGCGTTCGTTAAAAAACCCTGTTGATAGTAAAACAGAAGCACTTACCACCTACTGGATGGCCGAATCCATGTATGAGGTACGTAAATACACCGAATCGGTTGAAACGTTTGAACAGTTTTTGGCCATGCCCGAGGCTAAAGAAACAGATGTGGCCAACTACGCCAACTATGCTTTAGCTTACGCCGCGTTTTATGGCGAACAATATAAAAAGGCCGCTAACTACTTTGAGAAATTTTTAGCCGGCGATGTAAAAGATGCAAGCACACAAAACGATGCTATAACCCGTATTGGCGATAGTTACTTTGTGTTAAAAAGCTACGGCAAGGCATTGGAATATTACAACCGCATTATTGCCATGCACAACCAGGGCGAGGATTACGCTTTATTTCAGCGTGGTATGATCCAGGGTTTACAGGGATCACTTGATACCAAGATAAGTACACTGAATGATGTGCTGAACAAGTTCCCTAATTCTGATTACGCGGATGATGCATCATTCGAGATTGCTTATACCTATTTCCTGAAAACTGATGGGGATAAGGCCAAAACAGACCTGCAGGCCATGATCCAGAAATATCCGCGCAGCAGCTACGTGCCGCGTGCGTTGGTTACCATTGGCTTAATTGACTACAATGCCGGCAATGATGACCTGGCTGTAGAATCATTTAAAAAAGTGATACAGGACTATTCATCAACCGATGAAGCCAAGCAAGCTCTTAAACAGATAGAAAAAATATACACCGATAAGGGCGACGCGCAAACATTTATCAATTACGCTACTACTACCCCAATTGGTAACTATACCACTGCCGACCAGGAGAGCATCATGATCACCGCGGCCAATAACCTTTATTTAAAAGGCGACTGGCAAGGTACCTTAGGTGCTGTAAATGCCTATTTTGATAAGTTTCCGGCAAAACAGATCTATGAAAAACAAGCAAGGTTTATAAGGGCGCAAAGCTTAACCAACCTGAACAGAACGCAGGAAGCCGTTGCCGATTACAATTTGATACTAAACGACTGGACAAGTGCCTACAGTGAAAAATCGCTCATAGCGATGGCCAAGTTGTACATCCAACAGAAAAAATATAATGAAGCCGTAGTGTTCCTGAAAAGGTTAGAAACAAACGCCGAATACAAGGCCGATTATACTTTTGCCGTTAATAACCTGATGCTTTGCTACGCTGAAATGCAAATGCCAGATGATGTACTTAACTACGTAAAACTGGTTAGGGAAAACGAAAAATCGGCACAGGAAGATAAGTTCCGCACCGGTTTATATGCTGGTAAGGCTTACCTGCAACGCGGCGATACCACAACTGCTGTTAAGGAACTTAATTACACCATTACCAACACCAAAACAGTAGCCGCTGCCGAAGCAAAATACAATGTGGCTCTTGTAGAGTATTTAAAAGGCCGTTACAAAACATCGCAAAAAATGTGTTTTGACCTGGCTAAAGAAATGCCAAACTATGATTACTGGATAGCTAAAACCTATATTTTGCTGGCTGATAATTATAAGGCTTTAAAAGATAATTTCCAGGCTAAGGCAACGCTGCAAAGCATTATTGATAACTATAAGGCCGACGATGAGATACTATCAACAGCCAAACAAAAACTGGATGTATTAAATGGAGGCAAAACAAGCAAGACCGCTGCACCTGCCGTTCCTGCTACTGACGATACTAATAAATCGGCACCGGCAGATACCACTAAAACTCCATCTCAAAACTAACAGGATCCCAAAGAATAATAAAAAAGAAGACAAGCAATGAACTCAAGATACACCTACACGCTGCTTACCTTAATAATAGCATTATACTTTGTTCCTGCACAAGCGCAAACAAAGAAACCCGCGAAAAAGGCAATAGTAAAAACAGCAGCTAAAGCAAAGGCAAAAACCCCGGCTAAAGCAACCGCCAAACCCGTAAAAAAAGCAACTACAAAGCCGGGCACAAAAAAAGCTGATGCAGGCGCTTCAAAAAGCCTGGGCGATGCAGCGGCAAAAGCAAGCCAGGATACTACCAAAAAAGGCGGTAATGGTACAAACCCATCAAATGGCAGCAGTGTTTCCGAAGAAATAGTGATAACCACAGCATACAAACCGGTATTAGCCGATGCTGTTAAAATTCGCCGCAACCCCGATCTGGAAGATAAAGCGCCGTTTAAAGCACCGCTTACCTATACTACTTTAGATAAAAAACTTGACCAGGATTCTGAAATAAAACACCTCGACCCACAAAAAAGACCCGCCGAGCAGGATTCTGTACTACTTAACAATTATGTTAAAGCTGGTGTTGGTAGTTTAAAAACCCTACTTGGCGAAGCCTATTTTGGCAACGGCCGCGACCAGGCTTTGCAGGTTGGTGGTTTCCTGAAACATTTTTCGCAAGCCGGATCATGGGAAAAACAAAACGAAAGCAAGGATGAGGTTGGTGTATTCATTAAAAGCATCAATTCAGAAAACAATATCAGTGGTCGTATCAACTACAAACGCCAGGGCGTTTATTTTTATGGTCACCCTGATTCCATCCCGTTAACATTCGCTCCTCAAAAACAACACTTTAGCGAAATAAGCGGTGAAGTTGAGCTGGCCAAAAACTTTAAAGATGTTGAAAACGATTTTACATACGCTGTAAAATTAAAAGGTTATTCGTTTAGCAATGCTTACCAGGCAAAGGAAAGCAACATTGTGTTATCCGGATTTTTAAACCAAACCATTAAGCAATTTTATACTGGCTTAAGCGCATCTATTGATTTAAGCAATCCAAAGGATAGCCTTTACAATTTAAACAACAGCATCCTGAGGTTAAACCCCTATATTAAATTCCAGGGCACCAATTATAAAATTGACGCGGGTGTAAACATTGAAAAGGAATTTGGTGATTTTAACCGCTTCTTCATATTCCCGGCAGCTAAGCTGGAGTACCAGGTGATCCCTAAATATGTGCGCCTGTTTGTAGAAGCCAAGGGCGATATCAACCGCGCGTCCATCCGTGATTTTGCCGCCATCAATCCTTATATCGATAAAAACATCCAGCTTAAAAACTCTGTTGATCAGTTGGATATCAGCGCCGGTTTAAAAGGCACGTTGGCTCCCGGGCTTAGTTTCAAGGCATCGGTATTTCGCAATAGTGTAAAAGATATGCCGCTGTTGGTAAGCAATCAAACTAATGAAGGCTATAAATTTATTGTGATATATGATAATGGCCGCTCGCGCGTAACTGGTTTTAATGGCGAGCTGGACTTTAAAGCAACCGATGATGTAAATATTTTTGGTCGCGTTGAGTTTAAGGACTATAAAATGAACACCGAAAAAGAGGCCTGGAACCTGCCCAAGTTTTTATTAACCGCCGGTACCGCCATACATATCAATAACAAAGTGAGCATAACAGGCTCATTACTGATCCGTGGAGACGCTTATGACAGGCCTTTCGGAATTGTGCCAGGGCCATTAGGTACGCCTACCCCAAACACCAATTTGTTAACACAAAACCGTTCTATCAGCTCATTTGCCGATCTGAATGGAGGTGTTGAGTACCGCGTAACACCGGTAATTACCGTGTTTGCACAGGCAAATAACATTTTAAACTCAGGATATCAAACCTGGATATACTATCCTAACTACGGATTTAATATCTTTGGCGGCGTCGGTTTCTCGTTTTAAGAATTTGATATTTACAATAAACCGTACTTTTAGCAAATGGATATAGCCAACTATTTAAGTGAACTGTTGGGCCAGCACGGCGAAATAAGCGTGCCAGGCCTGGGCTATTTTGTGCACGTACGTGTAAGTGCTACCTATAATGAGGCAGAGCGTAAATTTTATCCGCCCGGTTATAAAATACAATTTGATCCGCAAACACTTGAGGGCGACGATACCTTAACCCAGTACATTGCCGAAAAGAAAAAGATTTCGCTGGCTTCATCAAAGTACTTTACTGATAAATATATAACCGCTTTAAAACAAGAAGTTTCACTGCAGGAAGTACCCTTTGCCGACCTAGGCTGGTTTTATATGGATAAGGGCAAAATCGCCTTTAAATCGCAGGTAACCAATACCGATAATGCGCTTTTTTATGGTTACGAAGCCGTTAGCATAAAAAAATTAAACCAGGTTGCGGAACCCGAAGTACAAGCATCTGCACCGGTACCGCCACCAATACAGGAAGCTGCCGCTGCAGTTACTGCAACAGAGCCTTTGCCGCTTCCACCACCAATAAGGGAGCTTCAAGTGCCTGTAGAGCCAGTTGATTTGCCAGAAGAATTTACTGAAGAAGAATCTGAGCCAAAACGTGGTATAAGCATCTGGGTCATTATTTCAATTATAGTAGTGGTTTTGGCGGCTGCATTATTCGGGGTTTACAGATACAAACCCAGCCTGCTAAACTTTTCTAAAGGCGAAGAAATTCAACTACCTACTGTGCCAAAGGCAACGCCGGTGGTTAAACCCGATACTGATACAGTAAAAAAAGCCAATACACCGATAGATAGCACAAAAGCAATTTCCCAACCCGATTCGGCGTTAAATAAGCCTGTGGCAAATACAGACACTGTTGCTAAACCTGTTTTCGTAATTTATGCGGGCTCATTTAAAACAGCAGCAAAAAGCGAGCTGTTTGTAAAAGACCTGAAAGCAAGGGGAGTTGAAGCAAGAATATTAACAGGCCCGGGCACCGGTCCGCGGATTAAGGTTATTATTGGCAGTTTTGCCTCCTCTGCTGAAGCCGAAGCAGCAAGACAAAAATTAATTGATTCAAAAAAAATATACAAAGATTCATATTCTCAACAACTCACTAACACTCAGAAATGACTTTATTATTCATACAGCAAGTAACAGATACAGCAAAACATTTAGTAGATACCGCTAATCATACAGCCACACAGTTGGCACAACCTCCAGAGGAATTACGTTTTGGCGATCTGTTGATAAAGGGTGGTTGGGTAATGGTGCCTATCGGTATACTGGCCGTACTGGGCCTGGTTATATTTTTCGAACGTTTTTTCACCATACGCAAAGCTTCACGAGACGAATCGAACCTGATGGTCCAGGTACGTTCAAGCATACACACCGGTAATTTAGAATCGGCCATTGCTATTTGCCGCAACAGTAATTCGCCTTTGGGCCGCATGCTGCAAAAAGGTTTATTACGTATCGGTCGCCCTATAAAAGATATTGAAGGCGCTATTGAAAACGTAGGCAAGCTGGAAGTATCCAAGCTGGAAAAAAACATAGGGATATTGGGTATTGTAGCCGGTATTGCACCCATGTTTGGTTTCCTGGGTACCATTGCCGGGGTAATTAAAATATTTTATGATATTTCAAAAACAGATAACATCAGTATGGGCGTTATATCTGGAGGGTTATATGTAAAAATGGTAACATCGGCCGCTGGTTTAATGGTGGGTATAGTTGCTTATGTTTGCTACCATATTTTAAATATGATGGTTGATAAGGTGATCCTGAAACTGGAAACCGATGCTATTGAATTTATTGACCTGTTAGAGGAGCCGAGCAAATGAATTTAAGAAAAAGACATAGAGGTGCATCGGCAGAGGTTCACACCTCGGCCATGAACGATATCATGTTCTTCCTGCTTTTGTTTTTCCTCATCGCGTCAACAGTTACAAACCCTAACGTTATAAAACTGGTATTGCCCAAATCATCAAGCGGGCAATCAGTATCAAAAAAAACAATAACAGTTTCGGTAACCAAGGATCTGAAATATTACGTTGATAAAAAAGAAATACCGGTAGATGCCCTGCAAACTACCCTTTCGGGTTATAAAACACTGGCAACAGAACTTACCATTGTTTTATATGTTGATAAAACAGTAGCCATACAGGATGTGGTACAGGTAATGGATATAGCACAAAAATTAAACATCAAACTGGTTCTGGCAACAGAGCCGAAGGGATAGAAAGTATCAAGTAGTTAGTATCAAGTATCAAGATTTTTTTTATGAGCTTACAATCAATTATTGCAGCCGTCCTGATACTTGACCCTATACTAACAAAGACGCTGTCTTGATACTTGATACTAAATACTTGATACAGAAAATGGAATACAGGGAAGAAAATAACTATCCGAAAGCGTTTTTAGCAACAGGCATAATCATGACTGTGTTGATAGCCGCGTGTTATTTTATCGTGTTTCAAAACCCACCCAAAACCGAGGATGGTACCGGTGGCATATTGGTAAATTACGGCACGGTTGATGAAGGTATGGGCAGCGACTATATGAGCACCGAAGAGCCTTCTGTAGCCGAAAAAGCAAACCATACCAAACCGGATAAGGTTACCCCCGAAAAACCAACCGAAGAAAAACCGCAGCCAGAAAGCAGCGACAAAGCTGTTGTGACCCAAAATAACGAGGACGCCCCTGAAGTGGCGACTCCAACCAAAAAGCCTACCAATACGGTAACCGCGGCCCAGCCTACAAAAACTGTAGCTAAGCCTGTAGTAAACCAAAACGCGCTATATAAAGGCAAGGCAACCACAGGCACCGGTGAAGGCGACGGAACAGGCGCCAAACCCGGCAACCAGGGTAAACCAACCGGAACAACCTTAACTAATAACTATAACGGAACTGGATCTGGCAACGGCGGTAACCTCAACATGTCGCAACGTAGCTTTGTAAGCCGTCCTGCTGTGAGTGATGATAACCGCCAAAGCGGCAAGATTATGGTTGATATCAGGGTTGATAAAGATGGCAACGTGGTTTATGCACGTGCCGGCGCGCGCGGTACAACCATATCTGATGCAGCGCTGCTCCAGAAATGCGAAGATGCCGTTAAAAATTCCAAGCTTAATCCGCTCGACTCCGCACCAGAAACACAGGTAGGTACCGTTGTATTTGTATTTAAGGTGAATTAATAGTCATCAGTTTGCAGTAGGTAGTTTGCAGTTTGCATAGTCAATTAATAGCTTTGCATCTTTAATTAACAATAGTTGCTGCTGAACTCTCTACCATCATCTGCCAACTGAAAACTGCCAACTTCCCAAATGAACTACTCAGATACCATCCAATACCTTTACACCCAACTCCCCATGTTTACCCGGGACGGGGCTTCGGCATTTAAAGCCGATTTACATAATACCATTGAGCTTTGTAAACGTTTGGGCAATCCGCAGGATCGGTTTAAAAGTGTACATGTTGGCGGCACCAATGGTAAAGGTTCCACATCGCATATGCTTGCCGCTATTTTACAAACTGCGGGCTATAAAACGGGTTTATATACATCGCCACATTTAAAAGATTTCAGAGAGCGGATCCGCATAAACGGGCAGATGATCAGCGAGCAAACGGTGATTGATTTTGTTGCCGCCCACAAAGGTGATTTTGATGAGATAGCGCCCTCCTTTTTTGAAATGACCGTGGGCCTGGCTTTTGAAATCTTCGCTAATGAAAAAGTAGACATTGCCGTTATTGAGGTCGGTCTTGGCGGCAGGTTGGATTCCACCAATATCATCACTCCCCTGTTATCAGTAATTACCAATATCGGCTGGGACCACATGAACCTTTTGGGCGATACGTTACAACTCATCGCATCAGAAAAAGCCGGCATCATTAAGCCGGGCATCCCAGTAGTTATTGGCGAAAATCAGCCCGAAACAGCTCAGGTATTTATTGATAAAGCGGCAAAGGAAGTGACTGATATTTTGTTTGCATCTGATACGTGGGAGTCCGAAAGTCCGAAAGTCGAAAAGACCGAAAGTGAAAAGTTGGATGGTTTTACGGAAACCGGACCGCGAAACATCAAAGTCAAAAAAAACTTTCCGACTTCCGGACTTTCCGACTATCCGACTATAGATTTAAATCTCGACCTTACCGGCTCTTATCAGCTTAAAAATGTAAAAACGGTTTTATCTGCTGTTGAAGAATTACGCTCGCAGGGATTCAATATCAGTGATGACCATATCCGTAAAGCGCTCTCCCAGGTAAAAACCTTAACCGGCTTGCACGGTCGTTGGGAAACATTGAACCAAAACCCACTTACCATTTGCGATACAGGGCATAACCCAGATGGCATTGAGGAAGTAATGAAAAATATTGCCGCTGTTGACTACCAGCACCTCCATTTTGTAATTGGTATGGTGAACGATAAGGATATTACCAAAGTATTAGCCATGTTGCCCAAAGATGCTACCTTCTATTTCTGCAAACCAGATATCCCACGGGGATTGGAAGCCGAAAGCTTAAAGCTTAAAGCCGAAAGCTTTAATTTGCACGGGGAGGCTTACCCTTCGGTAAAGCAAGCCCTGCAATCAGCGCAACACAATGCCGGTGAAAATGACCTGGTTTTTGTGGGGGGAAGTACTTTTGTGGTGGCAGAGGTTGTATGATTTAGATTATCTGAACCGGAGTGATAAACAGATCGCCATTGCGAGGCACGAAGCAATCTCTAAGCTCTACAGAGGGGACTATACAAGTTCGACCTGCCTATGTAGCGATTGCTTCGTACCTCGCAATTGTAAAGGTCAACTAATTCGGTAACAGAATTAGCTTTAAGGAATAAAGCTAAATGTTATGCGAAACATTAACAATGACCTTACATTAAAGCGGAACTACCTGAATAAGTATCGTTTTCTAATTACAGAATATGAGCAGGTAAAACGCGGAGAGCACTCCATTTTTAGGTTTGCCAAGGATTTCTATTCAGCACATGATACTGATCCCCGAAGTTTCTTAAAGTATTAC